>NZ_JAWLSE010000001.1:646835-1589925 GCF_033142365.1 Rhodococcus sp. IEGM 1241 | reverse complement strand
GCGCGGCGCGCCCCAGCCCCGGGCGGGGGGCGCCACCCCCCACCCCCCCCCCGACCCCCGTGGGGGGGCGGGGGGGGGGGGGTTTGGGGGGGGGGGTGTTTTGCCCCCGGGGGGTTTAAAAACCCCCCCCACGGCAAGGCAGGCCCTAGACTGATTCCCGTGACTGTCTCCACTGCTTACGAAGACCTCCTCCGGCTCGTCATGGAGACGGGTACCGCCAAATCCGATCGAACCGGAACCGGCACCCGCAGCATCTTCGGTCACCAGATGCGTTTCGATCTTGCCGACGGCTTTCCGCTCGTCACCACCAAGAAGGTCCACCTCAAGTCGATCGTCAACGAGCTCCTGTGGTTCCTGCGCGGCGACTCCAATGTGGCGTGGCTGCACGAGCACGGCGTCTCCATCTGGGACGAGTGGGCCGACGAGAACGGCGAACTCGGCCCCGTCTACGGCGTCCAGTGGCGTAGCTGGCCCACCCCTTCGGGCGAGCACATCGACCAGATCACGCAGACCGTCGAGACCCTGCGCTCCAACCCCGATTCGCGGCGAATCATCGTCTCGGCGTGGAACGTCGCCGACATTCCGCAGATGGCGCTGGCTCCATGCCACGCGTTCTTCCAGTTCTACGTCGCCGACGGCAAGCTCTCCTGCCAGCTGTACCAGCGCAGCGCCGACATGTTCCTCGGCGTTCCGTTCAACATCGCCAGCTACGCGCTGCTCACCCACATGATGGCCCAGCAGGCCGGACTCGATGTCGGCGAGTTCGTCTGGACCGGCGGCGACTGCCACATCTACGACAACCACGTCGACCAGGTCACCGAGCAGCTCGGTCGCGAGCCCCTTCCGTTGCCGACCCTGAAGCTGAACAAACGCGACTCCATTTTCGACTACACCTTCGAGGACGTCGAGATCGTCGATTATCAGCACCACCCCGCGATCAAAGCGCCGGTAGCGGTCTGACGATGACCGATCGCACAGTCACCCTCATCTGGGCGCAGGCCCACGACGGCGTCATCGGCGTCGACAACACGATCCCGTGGCGCGTGTCCGAGGACATGGCTTACTTCAAACGCGTCACCATGGGACATCCGGTGATCATGGGACGGCGCACCTGGGACTCCATTCCACTGAAGTTCCGGCCGTTCAGCGGGCGTCGGAACATCGTCGTCACGCGCGATCCGCAATGGCAAGCCGAAGGCGCCGAGGTAGTCCACGGGCTGGACGACGCCCTGGCACTGCCGGACGGTGACGTATTTGTCGTCGGCGGCGGGCAAATTTATTCGGCTGCACTGCCATTCGCGACGCATCTCCTGGTGACCGAGGTCGACCTCGACATCGTCGGTGATGCCTTTGCTCCCGAGATCGGCCCCGAATGGAACCTGAAGTCCGACGAGCCTTGGCAGACCTCGGAGAAGAGCGGGCTGCGCTTCCGCTGGCTGGAATACACGCGCTGACCGACTTCCGCCGATAACGAGGCACCTCGCGAGTGAGTCGGTCATACTCCAAGAACGACATTCACCGCTTCCGAGAGGTCTTCGATGGACAAGAAGTCACTGACCGCTCTCGCTCGCCAACAGTTGAAACTGGCGGGCTCGGCGACCAGCGGTCGCAGTTCACAAACCGTCTACGGCGGCCACCAGCGCAGCCTGCGACAGACGGTGATCGCACTGAGCGCCGGCAAGAGCCTCGCCGAACACGACAGTCCGGGCGAAGCCACACTGTTGGTCCTGAGCGGGAAGCTGAATCTTGTGTGTGGGAGCGACCAGTGGAAAGGATCCACCGGTGATTTCCTCACCGTGCCGGCCGACCGCCACAGCGTCGAAGCGCTCGAAGACGTTGCATTTCTGCTCACCGTCGCCATGAAGGGTTGAAGTCGGTACCGTCTTCCGGGTGAGCGAAACCGTGATCGAAGTGTCCATCGTCGCAGCCCCGTCCGTTCTGTGGCCCGCCCTGCGCGACCCGTCGCTGATTCGTCGTTGGTTCGGCTGGGAGTACGACGGTCTCGACGACGAAATCGCCCAGATCTACTCCACCGCTGAGGCCGATCCCGAAGCACTGACGCTGAAACTCGGAAACGGTGACCGCTTCTCACTTCTCGAACAAGACGGCAAGACGGTCGTCCGCATCGATCGGCCGGCCAAATCTGCCGACGACGACTGGTACGACGACATCACCGAGGGATGGACGACGTTCCTCCAGTTGCTCAGATTCGCAGTGGAGCGCCACGGACTCGCTGAGCGAAGAACCATCTATCTCGACGGCCTGCTGCTCCCTGGCGAGAATGCGGCAACCGTCCTCGGGCTCACCGAAATCGGTTTGGAAGCGGGAAGTCGGTACGCGGCGACAATCGCTCCCGGCGACTATTTCGAAGGCGTCGTCGACTACGTCACCGATCACCAATTCGGGTTGACAGTCGAAGATCTCGGCCCTGGTCTACTCTCTGTCGCGACCCAGTCGGTGACTCCGCAGCGCCCAGACGGAGGCATGTCCATCCTGCTGACCACCTACGACCTGAGCGATGACGAGTTCGACGAAATCAAGCATCACTGGTCGTCGTGGTGGGAAGGTCGCCGTCAGGAGGGCTGACGTCCCGCGAGGCGATATGCTTCGACCATGGTCGAAGCATCGGGTCACAGTCCGGCACGCACGTTCGGCGAGTTGCTCGACCGCCTGGGCGATTCCAATGCAGACATACCGACACTCCACCGTCTGCTCGAGGCGGTCCTGGTGGTCGGTTCAGGTCTGGATCTCGACCTGACACTCCAACGGATCATCACCTCTGCGACAACGGTTCTGGATTGCCGCTACGGCGCCCTGGGGGTTGCGGCGCCGGGGGGCGGGCTCTCGGAATTCGTGTACGAGGGAATCTCCGGGTCCCAACGCGCGACCATGGGGCATTTCCCCGAAGGTCATGGCGTTCTGGGTGTTCTGATGAATCACCCGCAGACTTTGCGTGTGGCGCATCTCGGCGACCATCCCGAATCGGTGGGATTCCCCGCGAATCATCCACCGATGGAGAGCTTCCTCGGGGCGCCGATCATGATGCGAGGAAAGGTGTTCGGAAGCATCTACCTGACTGAGAAGCGCGGAAAAGCCGAGTTCACCCAAGAAGACGAGGTCATTCTCGAGGCCCTCGCCATCGCAGCCGGCATCGCTGTGGAAAACGCCCGGCTGTTCGAGCAGTCACGAACTCGTGAAAGATGGCTCACCGCAACATCTGCCATTCGCTCGCGGTTGCTGGCCGGTGACTCGCTCGAGGACGGCCTGCAACTTCTTGCCAGTCGCGTTCGGGACCTGACCGGCGTCGACGACGTGATCGTGGTGATCTGCGAGAACGGATACGCACAGGTTCACGCTGCAGCCAGCGCCCGAACCACGTCACGTGGAGTCAGAATTCCAGCGACGACCTATCCGTTCGACGTGGTGCGGAGCACTCGAAAGCTACAGGTACTCACCACTTTAGGTGCACTCACCGAACTGGTGCCGTCGGCCGGAAGTGCGGTCGTGGCACCGATGTGCGTCGCCTCGGGTGTAGTCGGCGCGGTCATCGTGGCGTCGAACTCGACCAACACGCACTGGGATCACGACGAACTGACCCGAATCGAGTCGATGGCCGAACTCGGCTCCGTTGCAATCGAGTTCGACGAGAAACAAAAGGCGCAACGCCTGTTGTCGGTTCTCGCGGACCGCGACCGCATCGCACGAGACCTGCACGACAACGTCATCCAGCGACTGTTCGCGAGCGGAATGAGCCTGCAGAGCACGCTTCCGGACGAGACCCTCCCGGAGTCGGCGCGCGCGATTGTCAAACGATCCCTCGAACAACTCGACAAGACAGTCCGCGAGATTCGGACAACCATCTTCGATCTGCAGACTCCCACAGCCACCGATTCGTCGAGCCTGCGCCGACGCCTCCTCGATGTCATCGGCGACGCCACCGCACAGTCCGCCGTGACCCCCAGCGTCCAATTCTCCGGCGCCATCGACACTCTGGTGAATCCCGGGATCCACCAGCACGCCGAAGCTGTGCTGCGTGAGGGGCTGAGCAACGTCCTTCGGCATGCACACGCACACCACATCACCATCGCAGTCACCGCGGACGTCGAATTTGCGATCACGATCGAGGACGACGGCGTCGGACTCCCCTCCGACTTCCACAAGAGTGGACTTCACAATCTCGAGCGCCGTGCCGAACATTGCGGCGGTACGTGCACGATCGTCAACCACGATCCGAGCGGTGCACGCCTGCTCTGGCGAGTACCGCTCGGGCGCACCAACTCGAATCGACCGAAGTCCGGTCGGTAGACCTATCGACTGCCGCTGCGGATTTCGGTGGCCAGCACCGCAGCCTGAGTACGACGCTGCATGCCCAGCTTCGAGAGCAGACGCGTCACGTAGTTCTTGACGGTCTTCTCCGCGAGGAACAATCGCGCGCCGATCTCCCGGTTGGTGAGTCCCTCTCCGATGAGGTCGAAGACTGCTCGCTCCTGATCGGAAAGTTCGGCCAACGGATCAGCGGTGCGGTCGCTACGGATCCGCTGCATCAGCGCCTCCGTCGCCCGACTGTCGAGCAGTGAACCGCCGCGCCCGACTGTGCGGACCGCAGCAACCAGATCGGTTCCGAGAATCTGTTTGAGGACAAATCCCGAAGCGCCCGCCATGATCGCGTCGAGTAGTGCCTCGTCGTCCGCGTACGACGTGAGCATCAGGCAGCGCAGGTTGGGCAGCATCGAGCGCAGTTCGCGGCACAGTTCGACGCCGTTGCCGTCCGGCAGCCGTACGTCCAGAACCGCGACGTCGGCATTGCTCTGCGGTACCGCAGCCAATGCTTCTCCCACGGATGCGGCCTCACCCACCACCACGAAGTCTTCGACCCCGCCGAGTAGGTCGAACAATCCGCGTCTGACGATCTCGTGATCGTCGACCAGGAATATCCGCGTTGTCATCGAACCCCTCCAAAAGACATCTCACGTCGAACGGTACCGGAGACGGTGGACTCAAAAGTCATTGAATGCATTCTCTTCACTTGTTGACGTGCCGGACGATGAGAACCGGGCAATCCGCAGTATGGAGCAGTGCCCGACTAGTCGATCCGAGGAGCATTCCCGCGAATCCGCCGCGCCCGCGACTGCCGACGACGATCAATTGCGCCGTCTCCGCGTATTCACTGAGAACGCGGACCGGACGGTCACGCGCGACGACTCTCTCGACGACGACGTCTGGGTAGCGCTCGGTGAAACCAGCCAATTGCTCGGCAAGGACAACTTCCTCACCTGTCTGGATGCTGCTCCACAGTGGATCGTCGGGGGTGGCGCCCAGGGAGGGCTGCACGCTCACATCGCTCCACACGTTGACGGCGATCAATGTTGCACCCCGAGCGGATGCCTGTTCGAAAGCATGCTCGACTGCCTCGATGCTGCTTTCGGATCCATCGACGCCGACGACGACAGGACCTTCGGTCGGCGGTCGACCATCAAGCGTCCGGCCCCTGACTACCGCAACCGGAGATTCGCCGTGCGAGACCACCGACACCGTCGCGGAACCGACGACCAATCCGGTGAATTCACCATGCCCGCGGGGCCCGAGCGCAATGACGTACGCGCCCTTGGACAATTCGATCAGGCGATCGGAGACGCTGCCGTCGAGTAGTTCGGTGACGATCTCGAGGTCGTCGTCGATGCTATGCCGCGCGAGGATCTGCGCGCTGTCCAGACGAGCGGTGGCAGTGCGGCGAAGTTCGTCCTTGAAGCTCTCGGCGAGGTACGGCTCGGAGTAGTAGAAAGCGGGGATGTGCACCACCGTCGCGATATGCAGCGGACGACCGAGCGCCACCGCCGTTCGAGCGGCCCAGACGACAGCCGACGACGCCGATTCCGAGCCGTCCACTGCCACGACTACGGGTTTGGTTGCACTCATGTTCGTCCCTCCACGATCGACCAGAGAATCTCTTCGCCCTCACACTATTGCCCAATGACGGCAAAAAGGATTCATCAGCCGACGCGAGTCCCGAATCGGACATTCGGAGTTCGGGTGGACTGCGGCAACGGCCCCGCCAACATCCCTTTCGGGCGTCAACGAGGCCACCGGTGCCGGATTCGCACGCAAATCCTGGCTACTCGATCCACGTTAGGCGAAGAACCCGACCGGTCAGAAGTGAAAAAAGTCCCATATGAAAGCGCCGAAAATCGGGTTTCGTGCGCAAGAGATCCCGAATCACCCGCCCTGGCCGGGGGGGGGGGGGGGGGGGGGGGGGGGGGGGGGTTGGGGGCGGCCCCGGGGGGGCGACACGGTGGGGGGTCTGGGCGGGCGGGTCAACCCCCGCCGGGGGGGGCCCCGCCCCCCCCCCTCCCGCCGCGGGCCCGCCCGCCCGGCCCCCCCCCCGCCCCCCCCCCCCCCCCCCCCACGGCAGGGTCAGTCACAAATCTTGCGGAACTTCTCGATCAGCTGAACACGGCCGTTGCGATCGGCCGCCAACGGCGTGACGTTGAGCGTCGTGACGCCGGCTTCGGCGAAGGCTGCGACGCGTTCCTTGACGTAGCTCTCGGGACCGATCAACGACACGGCGCGAACCAACTCGTCCGGGACCGCTGCTGCGGCCTCGTCCTTCTTGCCCGCGAGGTAGAGATCCTGAATCTTCTCGGCGGCCTCTTCGTAGCCGTATCGCACCGCGAGGTCGTTGTAGAAGTTCTTGCCCTTGGCGCCCATACCGCCGATGTAGAGCGCAAGGCTCGGGCGTACCCAGTCGAGCATGTGGTCGACGTCGTCACCGATGGCCAGGGCCGGCGACGCGTACACCTGAAGCTCGCCGAGGCTCGGATCGCGCTTGGCCTTGCCCTTCGCAATCGGCTCGCCCCATACGCTTGCTGCCTTCTCCGGATGGAAGAAGATGGGTTCCCAGCCTTCGGCGATCTCAGCCGTCAGCTCGACGTTCTTGGGTCCGAGCGAAGCGATCAGGATCGGGATGCGCTCACGCACAGGATGATTGATCAGCTTGAGCGGCTTGCCCAGTCCGGTGCCCTTCTCGGCGGGGAGCGGAACCTGGTAGTACTTGCCCTGGTATTCGACCTTCTCGCGGCGCCACACCTGACGGCAGATCTCGACGACCTCACGCGTGCGTCCCAACGGAGCGTCGTACTTGACGCCGTGGAATCCCTCGATCACCTGCGGTCCGGAAGCACCCAGGCCCATAACGAAGCGACCGTTGGAGACGAAGTCCAGGCCCGCTGCCGTCATGGCGGTCAACGAGGGCGTACGGGTGTAGATCTGGAAGATTCCCGAAGCGAGTTCGATGGTCGACGTCTTGGCCGCCAGGTAACCGAGCTGGCTGACCGCGTCGAAGGAATACGCTTCCGGAACGAAGGCGATGTCCAGGCCCGCCTTCTCCAGGTCACCGACCTCTTCGACGGTTTCGGCGAACCCGCCGCTGTAGTTCAAACCCATACCGATACGCACGTTGTAACCCCAATCCAGACGATTGCCGCCGTGTGCGACGCGCACACAGCCTTGGTACTCCCATCGAACACCTAACTCACATCGAACACTACGGAACATGAGTCCGCATTCATGTGACTACCCCGTTCGTATTCGATGACCGAAACGAACGGGGTAGCGGGAGAACTTGGAGAGGTCAGGATTCTTCGGGGCGAACCACCATGACGGGGCACTTGGCCGAAGCGATCAGGGTATTGCTGGTCGAGCCGAGGAGCATGCCACGGAATCCACCACGGCCACGGCTGCCGACTACAACAAGCTGCGCTTTTGCCGACCAGTCCAGCAGCCGTCCTCGTGGGTTGTCGAGGTATACCTCGCGCCGGACCTTCACGTCCGGGTACTGCTCGGACCAACCGGCCAAGCTCTCGCTGAGTACTGCGTGCTCTTCCTCTTCGAGAGACTGCGGGGCAAGCGCAGCTGCCCTCGGGTCTTCGAATGCCGCACTACCGAGGTCACTCCACACGTGCAGCGCCACCAACTCGGCACCGCGGAACGCTGCTTCCTCGAATGCCGCGCCCACTGCTTGCGCGCTGAGCGCACTGCCGTCGACGCCGACCACGACGGGTCCCTCCGAAGGCACTGCGCCGTCGCGGTCCCGCACGACGATGACCGGGCACTTGCCGTGACTGGCAACACCGACCGCTGTATTGCCGAGAACTGCCGTCGCCGCCTTGCCTGAAGCGGACGCTCCGACAACGACCCGCCTGGCCTGCGCCGAACTCTCGATCAACCACTGAGTTGCGCTGCCGATGGCGATTTCGGTGTGAACTTCGAGTTTCGGATCGATCTCACGGGCGAATTGTTCCGCCTCTGCCAAGATCGCTTTTCCCGCCTCTTCGACCCATTCGTACACCCCACCCGCGTCGACGTACGGTCCGCCGAAACCGTAAGGCGCGAAGTCGAGAGCGTGGATGATGTCGAGTCGCAATTCGCGCTGGGCGGCGATTTTCGCGGCCTCGCGGAGCGCAGTGGACGCAGTGTCCGAACCCTCGACTCCGACAACAACACTGTTATGTTCGCGTGAACTCATGTGCCCACCTTCCTGAAGAAGTAACCGAGCCACTTTCACTCTAACCATCCCACTTGTCCGGCTTTTTTGGGGTCGCCCCCTCTTCATTTCGGGGACTTAGGTCCCCGAAACTGTTGACGGATAGGAGAATTAGCAGAGCAATCAGGACCAGGTGTGAACGGGATCTCCCGCCCGCATGTTCTCGACGTAACCGCGGAGCATTCCGGTGAGCGCAGTCGAGCGGTCCGCGCCCGAAGCCTCCGCGCGCGCCACGTGCTCTCGTTGCCAGGCGGCACCGGTCTGCCGATTCAGGCACCGCCCCTCGATGACGCCGAGATACCGATCGCGGGCCGCGGCGGACAATCCGAAGTCCGCCAAACCCTCGTCCGCCAATGGCAGCAGCCTTCGCAGGACCAACTCGTCGGCACCGACCCAACCGATCTCCGGCCAGTACAAAGTTGCGTCGAGTCCGTACTTGGCGCCGATGTGCAGGTTCTCTTCTGCCGCATGGAACGACATGTGCGACCACAGTGGCCGCTCCGCGTTCACCAGCGCCCGAACTGTGCCGTAGTAGAAGGCCGCATTGGCCATGATGTCGACGACAGTCGGTCCGGCCGGCAGCACTCGATTCTCGATACGCAAGTGCGGCTTGCCATCCGAGCAGTCGTACACCGGACGATTCCAGCGATAGACCGTGCCGTTGTGCATCTGAAGCTCGCTCAACTCCGGAACCCCGCCCGCCGCGAGCACTTCCAGTGGATCGATGTCCGACACGTCAGGCAGCAGGGCCGGGAAGTAACGTGAATTCTCTTCGAACAAGTCGAGCACTGAGTGGATCCACCGCTCACCGAACCACACCCGCGGCCGCACACCTTGGTTCTTCAGCTCGAAAGTTCTTGTGTCCGTCGCCTGCTCGAAGATCGGGATGCGCGATTCGTGCCAGAGTGCCTTGCCTGCCAGGAAAGGAGAATTAGCCGCCAACGCCACCTGTACGCCGGCCAGACACTGCGCGGCATTCCAATGCGCGGCAAACTCTTCCGGCGCAACGCGGAGATGCAACTGCATGGACGTACATGCCGCCTCCGGGACTACCGAATTGGTATCGGCCCGAAGAATTTCCACGTCGCTGCCAGGTAGCGCGACACCTTCGACGTCGAGTTCGATGTCCTCGCCTCGAGCGGTGAAAATTTGCTCGTTGAGCAATTCGTAGCGCGGGTTCGCGGTGATCCACTCTCGATCGAGATGCCCGAGTTGCAGGGTCGGCAGCATCCCGATCATCACCATCTCGGCGTCGTGCGCATGGATTCGCGCGTCTGCGACGTCGAGGGAGGCGCGCAGTTTCTTTTCCAATTCGAAAGTTGCATCACCGGTGAGTGGGCCGGGTTCGACGTTCATCTCGACGTTGAACTGTCCGAGCTCGGTTTGGAAAACCGCAGCGTCGTCGATGGATTCGAGCACTTCACGGTTGGACATCGCAGGAGCCATGTCCCCGTTCACCAGGTTGAATTCGATCTCCATGCCCAGCAGCGGCGCCGGCTTGTCGACGGCGTCTCGGAAGTCACCACCGTCGAGCATCTGCTTCATGGCGTCGACGCATGACCGCACTTTCTTGCGAAAGAGCCTACGGTCCGCCCGCGTGAATTCTCGCGCCGTGACTTCTGCACCCATCGCGCATTCCCCCTTCGACGATCAACGTCACTGAAGGCTATCCGGCCGGTGTCACCGACAAACGAGAACTGCGGTGGCACCGGGAAGAATTTCCCGACGCCACCGCAGTTCTCCGAAAGTTTCTCTTTACGAGTTGTCTACCCAGGTGACAGCCACGCCGCGAGCCTGCAGCCACGCTGCGGGATCGACCTTTGCGCCGTTCTCGGCAACCTCGAAGTGCAGGTGCGGGCCCGTGGACTGGCCACGGTTACCCACTGTGGCGATCTGCTGGCCAGCATTGACGCGCTGGCCGACGTTGACCTGGTAGTCGTTGACGTGGCCGTACGTGGTGACCGTGCCGTCGTCGTGCTGGACGCGAACCCAGAGGCCGAAACCTGACGCCGGGCCGGCGTCGATGACCTGGCCGTCTGCTGCAGCCAGAATCGGCGTACCGATCGGAGCCGCGATGTCGAGACCGCCGTGGTGTGCTCCCCAGCGCGAACCGAAGGTGGAGGTCAGCGTTCCGGACACCGGCTGCACGGTGCGAGCAGAGGTGCCGGGGTTGATCCCCGCGAGGAACTGCTGTGCCTGCGTGTTGAGATCGGCAGCAAAATCGGGAAGCTCGGGAATGTCGAGAGCGGGAAGTGCCGCCAATTCAGCCGGAACGACAACGCCCTCGGGGAGCAGACCCTGCGGGATTTCGATGCCGGCGATGGTCTGTGTTGCCGGCGCCGCAGCAGCGGTTCCTGCACCCATCTGGCCTGCACCGACGAGGAGTGCACCGGTAGCCGCAGCTACGACACCCGCCTTGACACCGGCACCAGGGCCAGCCGACGGGGTGCGGTGGCGGCCGCTTGCTGCCTCGGGATCGATCTCGAAGACAACATCGTCATTGCCCGTGCGGTGGTGGTTTCCCACAGTGTGTACTCCGTCAGTCGTCGGCGTGCAGCGTCCTTCTGATGAAGCCCGCTCCTCTGTCTGCCGAAGAATGTAACAGTTTGATCAAGGCGGCCGCCACCGTTACCCGATCTTGACCAAAACTATTTGTCGCCGTTCTGTCGGCTGGCGTCCAGTTCTGACTTGAACGCGTCGTATCGTGCCCGGTGAGCGGGTCGGCGACGAATGATCGCCCACGCGATACCCAGAACCACGAACCAGATCGGCGTGACGACAAGTGCCTGCAGGGTGTCGTCCTTGGTTGTCAACGCCCAGAGGATGAAGACGAAGAACGCGAGCACGACCCAGCACATCACGATGCCGCCGGGCATCTTGAACTTCGACGCCTCGTGCAGGTGCGGACGACGCTTCCGGTACACCATGTAGCTCGCCAAAATGATCGTCCACACGAACATGAACAGCAGCGCCGAGATGGTCGTGACGACGGTGAAGGCCTCGATCACGGAATCGCCCGAGAACAGCAGGATCAACGACGCCAGCAAGAAGATGCAGGAGAACATCAGGGCGTTCGCGGGGACCTTGCGCGAGTTCAGCTTGCCGAGGGCCCTCGGTGCGTCGCCCTCCTGCGCAAGGCCGAACACCATGCGCGAGGTGGAGTAGATACCCGAGTTGGCCGAAGACGCAGCGGAGGTCAGCACGACGAAGTTGATGACAGATGCAGCGATGCCGAGGCCGGCGAGTGTGAACATGGCGACGAACGGACTCTTGTCTGCGCTGATTTCGCGCCACGGAGTGACCGCGATGATCACGGTCAGTGCAACGACGTAGAACAGCAGGACACGAATGGGGATGGAGTTGATGGCTTTCGGCAGGTTCTTCTCCGGGTCCTTCGCCTCGGCGGCGGTGGTGCCGACCAGTTCGATGCCCACGAAGGCGAACACGGCGATCTGGAAGCCGGCCACGAAGCCCATGAATCCGGTCGGGAACATGCCGCCGTCGTTCCAGAGGTTGTCGATACCCGAGGTGGCACCGTTCGGCGCCGTGAACCCGGAGACGACCATGACGATGCCGACGATGATCAGGCTGACGATGGCGACGATCTTGATCAGCGCGAACCAGAACTCTGTTTCACCGAAGGCGCGAACGGTCGGGAGATTGAGGAGCAGCAGCGCCGCGATCGTCAGCAAAGCAGGTATCCATGCCGCGAGACCTGGCCACCAGTATTTGAAGTATCCGGAAATCGCGATGACGTCCGCGATGCCGGTGACGATCCAGCAGAACCAGTAGGTCCAGCCGGTGAAGAATCCCGCCCAGGGGCCCAGCAGATCCGCGGCGAAGTCGGAGAACGACTTGTACGCCATGTTCGAGAGCAGCAACTCCCCCATCGCCCGCATGACGAAGAAGAGCATGAAGCCGATGATCATGTACACGAAGATCACGGAGGGCCCGGCAAGCGAGATCGTCTTGCCCGATCCCATGAACAGTCCGGTGCCGATGGCACCACCAATGGCGATCAGCTGGATATGCCGGTTGGACAGCTGACGTGAGAGGTGGGGGTCTTCGCCGGACGGCTTCGTCAGGTCTGGTGTATTCGCGTGGTCGGACACGGAGGATCCCCCTCGTCATACGGTTCATCCGGGGCATCGAAATCGTGCCCGTCGGGGGAACCTCGGAAAATGTGCTCTCTCAAAGTACGCGTGCACTGGCTCACATCAAGCATCGGAAAGCGGACGCCGATAACCTGTCGAGGTGAACACTGACAGCACGGCCCATCAAGACGGACATATCGCCGCGACGCTGTTCGATTTCTCCGGAACCCTCTTCCGTTTGGAGGAGAGCGACGATTGGACCGAGCACCTCGTCGATCATCAAGGCGATCCGCTCGACGTGCACGCTCAAGCCGAGTTGATGCGTCGGATGACCGCGCCGGTGGGCAGAACCGTCGAGATGGACGAAGCCGGGATCTACGCGTGGGAGAACCGCGACCGGGATCCGAAGTTGCATCGTCAGGCGTACCTCGACGTGTTGAGCAAGTCCGGAGTGCCCGATCCGGTTCGGGCCGAAGCTTTCTACGCGCTGCTGGTCGATCCGGACCAGTGGTCGCCGTACCCGGATACCGGTGAGGTCCTGAAGTCATTGTCGGAGAAGGGCGTACGCACTGCCGTCTTGAGCAACATCGCCTTCGACATCCGTCCGGCGTTCGTCGACCGCGGCTGGGACGTCTGGGTCGACGAGTTCGTCCTGTCGTTCGAGGTGGGTGCAGTCAAACCGGAACCCGCGATCTTCGAATACGCCCTGGCACAGCTGGATGTGGATGCGGCGCAGACCCTGATGATCGGTGACAGCGACGTCGCCGACGGCGCGGCCCGAGACGTCGGTTGCCAGTTCGCACTCGTCGATCCCCTGCCGACGACCGAACGCCCGCACGCGCTACTCGACGCAGTGCGGAAGTTCGGGCTTCTGTAGGGAGCGCTCAGACGCCTTCGGTGAGTTCGCGCAACGACGCGTAGCGCTCGCGCACGTGGGGAGCTGGTTCGGCGTCGAATCGTCGCTCTTCCGGTTTCGGCCACACCGGCGGCTGCGTGCTCCCGGACAGTGCCCATGCTGCTTGCCTGCATGCCCCTTCGGCGACGTACTCACCCGGAGCAGGGATCACGACCGGCACTCCGAGAATTGCCGGCGCAATCTCACAGAGAGCGCGAGACTTCGCTCCGCCTCCGACGAGGAGAACTCGCTTCACCTCGACGCCCTGACGAACCAGATCGTCGACGCCGTCGGCCAAGCCGCACAGGAGCCCTTCGACTGCGGCGCGCGCGAAATGCGCCGGCGTCGAGTTCTGCAGCCGGAAGCCGTGCATTGCTCCCGTGGCGTCGGGGCGGTTGGGCGTCCGCTCGCCCTCGAAGTACGGAATCATGACCAGTCCGTCGTTTCCGAGGGGCGCGGTCAACGCCAACCGGGACAGTTCGGCGTGATCGACACCGAGAATGGACGCCGTCGCATCAAGAATGCGCGCGCCGTTGAGAGTGCACACGAGCGGCAGGTGCAGACCGGTTGCGTCCGCGAATCCTGCCACGTTTCCACTGGGATCGTGCGTGGGGGTGGCCGATACAGCCGACACGACGCCGGATGTTCCGATCGAGATGATCACGTCACCGGGGACTGCTCCCAAACCCAGTGCGGCTGCGGCATTGTCACCCGTACCCGGTCCGATGATTCCCCCGGGGTCAGTGCTTCCGATCTTGTCGTTCGGCGATGCAACTCGGGGAACATGGGGGGTGCGATCGCGAAATGCCAACGCCAGCAAGTCGGTACGGTATTCGCGCGTCGAGGCAGCGTAATAGCCGGTTCCACTTGCGTCGCCCGCGTCTGTGGCGAGCTCCTCGATTGAACCGGACCCGCCCAATTTCCAGGACAGCCAGTCATGCGGAAGACACACCGCGGCAGTGCGATCGGCGTTGCCTGGCTCGTGATCTGCGAGCCATCGAAGCTTGCTTGCCGTGACCGCGGCGACCGGAACTACGCCAACCGCGTCGGCCCACGCCTTCGATCCGCCGAGTTCTTCGACCAGATCCATCGCAGCCTTCGCCGAACGAGTGTCGTTCCACAGCAGCGCCGGCCTGACGACCTCGCCGCCGCTGTCCAGACACACCATGCCGTGCTGTTGAGCTCCGACGGATACCGCTGCGACGTCGCCGAGCCCACCCGCCGCGGCGATTGCATTGTCCATCGCCTCGAGCCAGCATGTCGGATCTATCTCGGTACCGACGGGATGGGCCGCCCGCCCTTCTCGTACCAGTTCTCCCGAATCGGCATCACGGACAATGACTTTGCACGACTGGGTAGACGAATCGATACCGGCTACGAGGGTCACACTGGCGTCCTTTCCGAAGGACCGTCAGCTCGCGTTGGCGACCGCGGGCATCCGGTTGCTGCGCTTACGCAGCGATCGCACATATTCTGCGCGCTCGGTCTCCGTCATTCCACCCCAGATGCCGTAAGGCTCGTGGACGGAGAGTGCGTGTTCGCGGCACTGCTGGAGTACAGGGCACGTCGCGCAGACCTTCTTGGCGTTGCGTTCACGGTTCTCGCGAGCGTGTCCACGCTCGCCGTCCGGGTGGAAGTAGACCGCGGAATCGTGCCCACGGCACGCTCCCTGCAGCTGCCAGTCCCACACTTCGGCGGTCGGGTACGGCATCGGAAGGTGCTTGTGCATGATGGCGACCTCAATTCCTTACTCGGGTGAAACGGATTCGGGTGACTCGGGGCTGACGCCGGGTCGGACTTATCGACGCCTGGCCGATTGGCCGAGTCGATGTGCACAGACCGTTGCGAGTTCGCCGGTGACCGGCGGAGTCAGCGCTACGACGCCGTCGTCGAGAATTGCCTGCAGCCTGCGGAAATACTCGTCCGGGGCGAGGCCGAAGGTTACAAAGATCTCTTCGTCAGGTCCACCGTCGAACTGCTGCCACTTACGTGCGAACTCGACGATCTCTTGTGTATCGGTGCGGCTCATCAGGTTCTCCCCTGTTTGTGCGCCCTGCTTCACAGAAACTGCGACTCGTCTCCTCGGACGCCCGTGGCAGTGAGTCAAGACACAGACTATGCCTACTTCTGCTTTTTCACAAGACCTACTTACGTCTTTTTGTGGACAAAGTATGCCAACTTTCGCACGCTGAAGTTACCGACGAGGAATGCTTGAATAGGACAATGACCCGACCGTCCACGACTCCGGCTACCGCGGGAGAGGTATTCACGCTGATACGCAGCGGTTCCGCGACCACGCGCAGCGAGATCGGGAAGCTCACCGGCCTGTCCAGGACGGCGGTATCGGCCAGGGTTGCAGCACTTCAATCGCTTGGTTTGATCGCCGATGACGACGAGGGCCCGTCGACGGGCGGCCGGCCGCCGTCCACTCTCACCTTCGCGAACTCGTCCGGCGTGGTTCTCGTCGTGGCAATCGGTCGATCGCGGGCACAACTTGCCGTCACCGACCTGGCGGGCACGATCCTCGCGGCAGAAGACATCGACAAGTCGGTCGGGGTCGGCCCCGACGAACTGATGCCCGAAATTGCCGAGCATCTTTCGTCACTACTGGCCCAGGTCCACCGCGCGCCTACCGAGGTCATCGGAATCGGACTGAGCATTCCCGGAACGGTCGACGTCGCCGCGGGAGCGAGCCTCGACTCTCCGATGATGGCGGGATGGGACGGCGTCGCTCTTGCCCCCTATCTGGCATCGGTGACCACGGCGCCACTGTTTGCCGACAACGATGCCAACGTGATGGCCCTGGCCGAATTGAGCGAACGACGCGAGAGTGCGCCCAACCTCCTGATGATCAAGGCGTCAACCGGCCTCGGCGCAGGAATCGTCATGGGCGGAATCCTCCAACGCGGTTCACTCGGAGCGTCCGGCGAGATCGGGCATACCAAAACCGCTGCAGCGCGGGGCATGAAGTGTCGCTGCGGCGATGTCGGCTGCGTCGAAACCGTCGCCAGCGGTTGGGCTCTCGTGCACGCCCTCCGAGATCAGGGCCGAAGCGTCGGGCACGTGCGTGACGTTGTCCGCCTCGCCCTGGACGGCGACAGCGAAGCCCGCCGGCTCATCAGAAGCAGCGGCCGACTGATCGGCGACGTCATTTCCGGCGCGGTAAACCTCCTCAATCCCGAGGTCCTGATCATCGGCGGCGACATGGCCGAGGCAGACGAGCTCTTCCTCGCCGGACTTCGGGAGTCCGTCTACGGCAACGCAACGGCGCTTGCCACCCGAAAGCTTCAGATCGCTTCGGTCAGCCACGGCGCACAATCCGGGATCCTCGGTTGTGCGGTTCTCGTCCTCGACCATCTGCTCAGCGCCAGGGAAATCGATCTGCGGATCGCCGCGTCGCTCCACACCTGAGCAACTGATTTCTCGCATGCTCTGAACCAGATAATCAGACCTTTCCAGCACCCCTTGTGTTGACGCTCACACTTCTGCATAATTCATTACCTACCGATCATTCGGTTGCCAATATCGACAATGAGATCGCGCAGGAACGCTCCGAGTCAGCCAAAAGCATGCACCGAGCACACCGGCAACGTCGCAGATCGAACAGCGTTTCTCCCCTGTTCCGACTTCGCAGTTCACCGCGCCGGTGAACCACGTGACTGGCAGAAAGTAGCTCGATGACCACAACCAGAACTGGCACCAAGCCCGCCGCGAAGGAGTACGACCGCGCCGCGATGGCGTCGATGGTCGGCACCACCGTCGAGTGGTACGACTTCTTCATCTACGCCCAAGCCGCAGCCCTGATCTTTGCCGACCTGTTCTTCAAGCCGATGGGCTCGGCAGGCCAGATCGTCTCCTACGTCACGGTCGGCATCAGCTTTGTCTTCCGTCCTCTCGGCGCCATCGTGGCCGGATATCTCGGCGACAGACTCGGCCGTAAACGTGTCCTGGTCGCGACGTTGGCGATGATGGGGGCCGCGACGGTTCTCATCGGCGCGCTGCCGACGTATGCCTCGATCGGGATCTGGGCGCCGATCCTGTTGATCCTTCTCAGAATCGTGCAGGGATTCTCGACGGGCGGCGAATGGGGTGGGGCTGCTCTTCTTGCCGTCGAACACGCACCCACCAAGCGTCGAGGATTCTTCGGAGCGTTCGTCCAGATGGGCGTACCGCTCGGAATGTTGCTCGCCACCGGCGTTTTGGCACTGTGCACGTTCACCCTCACGGACGAACAGTTCACCACCTGGGGATGGCGAGTGCCGTTCCTGCTCAGCGTCGTGCTGATCGGCGTCGGCTTCTACATTCGAAGCAAGGTCAGCGAGTCACCCGTGTTCGCCGAACTCAAGGAACGCCGCACCGAGAGCAACACGCCTATCCGAACTCTGTTCAAGAAACACCCGAAGCAGGTCGTACTCGCGGCCCTCTCCTTCATCGGCACAAACGGCAACGGCTACATGGTGATCGGCGGATTCATCGTCGCGTACGCAACCAAGACCTACGGCCTGGGGAAGACCGAACTACTGATTGCCACGCTCGCAAGTGCAGTCACGTGGGGCGTTTTCACCATGATCGGCGCTTACTGGTCGGATCGGCGCGGCCGCACCACGGTGATGAACGTCGGCAACCTCGCAATGATCCTCTTCGCGGTGCCGTTCTTCCTCCTCATCGACACCGGCAATCTCGGCTGGATCTACGTGGCGATGATCCTGTTCTCGGTCGGACTCGGACTGTCGTACGGACCTCAACCGGCATTGTTCGCCGAACTGTTCCCAGCTTCGATCCGCTACAGCGGCGCGTCGATCTCTTACGCTGTCGGCACCATTTTCGGCGGCGCCTTTGCTCCCACCGTCGCCCAATGGCTCCTCGGCAAGACCGGTGGCACTCTTGCCATCTCGATCTATCTCGCCCTGTTGGCCGCAGTGTCGTTCGTCGCCACGATGCTCATCAAGGACCGGTCTGGACGAGATCTGATGGTGTAATCGACCTGAATGAGAACGCCCCACGGCGTCGCGATGCCGGAGTTTGTCAGCCGAACTTTCGAATGGCGAACTCCGGCAACGTCTTCGCAGTATTCGCGGAGCGTACGATCTTGTGGTTCTTGCCTCGCATCAGCGCCAGTTGGACCCGCGATTCGATCCAGAACGCACCGCGTGGCGATCGGTTCCAGGTCTTGTGCAGCAACGTCTTCGTCGCTGCGACGGCGTCCGGCGAGCGAGTCATGATCTGCGACAACAGTTCCTGTGCCGGTTTGATCGGATTGTCACTGACTCCGCTCACGAACCCCCACTCGAGAGCCTGATTTCCATCGAACAGTTCAGCAGTCATGGCGAGGCGTTTCACGACGTCCATCGCCGCGAGTTCGCGCATCGTGACCGTTCCGGTCATGTCGGGGATCAATCCCCACTTCGCCTCCATCACCGAGAACGTGCAATCAGGGGTGGTGAATCGAAAGTCTGCGGCGAGCGCCAATTGCAGTCCCCCGCCAAAGCAGTGGCCGTGAACGACCGCGATGACGGGCACGGGCAATTCGCGCCACACCCAGCACGCACGTTGAAAGAGGTTGGTCTTCTGACCGGGAAATTTCGCAAAGGCCTTGGCCATCCGGCTCGGCTGCTTGCCGGCAGAAGCGAAGTCCAATCCGGCCGAGAATGCGTCGCCCGCGCCTTGCAGAACAACACCCCGGATCGAACGATCAGTTCTGATCGTTCGAGCCGCGTCCACCAGCGCGTCGAGCATGTCCAGGTCGAGACCGTTGAGTTTCTCCGGTCGGTTCAGCGTCACGTACGCCACCGACTGCACTACCTCGACACGAACACGATCACTCACGGCAACTCCTTCGATTCGACATATCCCCGACGAACTTACCTGAGAGTAAGTTCGTCGGGGATTCGTCATACCATCTCGGCAAGAAGTTCCATCGTCACTTGCCCGGCCGGATCCGAATCAGTGGATGAAGGCACGGCCACGACGGTGTCCACACCGACCGCTCGATACGCCTCGAGTTGCTCGCGCGCATCGGCCGCGGTTCCCACGATTCCCACTGTCGCGACCATCGCGTCCGAGACCTGACTCAAGATCTCTCGAGGCGCGGTCCCGGCACTGGCTGCCTCGATCACGGATGCAAACCCTGCTCGCACGAACATGTCCGAGTACCCGGGGGCAGCGAGATACGGCACAAGCCCACGTCTGAGCTGATCGATCGACATCTGAGTTGGGCCTTCGGTTGCCACGGCCGCCGGCGCCCAAACCGACACCTGGGGCATTGGCGTTTCCATTTCAGCCGCGATTTCCTTGCACCGTGCGATCAGGCGCCCCGCTTGCTCCGGGCTGACCAGATTGAGCACCAGTTCGTCGCCCAACTCCACCGCGGCGCGAAGGGCCTTGTCTCCGAAAGCTGCAACGATCAACCGCCCACCCGGCGGCTGAAGTCGCAGTCGGTATCCACTGGTCCGCATCACCGTTCCGGCGACTTCGCCCCGCTCGCCGTTCATCAGCGCTCGCACAGCGCAGGCTGACTCCGCGAGTGCACGTGCTGCCCCGGATCTGCTTCGCCCATGCCATTTTTCGACCACGACAGCGCTGGACGTGCCCAACGCTATCGACACGTGACGCCCGGTCAGGTCGGCTACCGACGCCGCCCCGATCGCGATCATCGCCGGATCACGAACCGTCACCGCGAGCGGGCCGACCACCAACTCGGAGTGCTCGAAGCCGGCGCCGACTGACGTCGCCAGAGCAAAGGCGTCGTACGTCGCCATCTCCCCCACCCACACTCGGCCGAACCCCAGTTTGTCGGCGAGGCGTGCAGTAGTGGTCACCTCCCGCGGCGGACGGTCCTGCCACAAACCCAAGGAGATGTCGATCGTCGGCAGTCGGCTCCTCGAAATCCCGCTATTCGAAATCCCGCTATTCGAAATCGGAGACAAGACCCATTCCCTTCAAGAGTGTCGGACGGTCGTAGTATTCGAGCCACTCTGTGACCAGCCCGTCTGCCATGCTGAGGATTCCGACAACAGGAACGACGCCGTGGGTCCCGTCGAAGTGGAAATCGTCCACTCGCTGTACAAAAACCCTGCCGTCGATCACGCCGAGCGACTCGATCTTCAGGGTGATCCGTTCACACTTGCTTGCCAGCAATGCAATTCGGCCCGCTACAGCCTCCTTGCCGACAAGAGGTTCCTGCATCACGCTGTGGAGCACACCGTCTTCGGCGAACAGGTCGACGACGCGTGCCCAGTCCATGACGTCCCACGCCTGGAACATCTCACGCGCCAACGCAAGCTTGTCACTGTCGTTCATCACACTCATGCCACACTCTTCTGTCGAAGCTCACGCTTGAGGATCTTTCCGGTCGAATTGCGCGGCAGTTCTTTCCGAATCTCCAGCCGCTCGGGAAGTTTGTACGACGCGATGCGCTTGTCTTTCAGGAACGCAACCAGAGCATCGAGTTCGAGTTCCGTCTCGGGTCGAAGTGTCACCACTGCTGCGACGCGCTCACCGAGCACTTCGTCGGGGTCGCCGATGACGGCCACGTCCGCGACGGCCGGATGCTCGGCGATCAACCCCTCCAATTCGGCTGGAGCGATGTTCATTCCACCGCGGATCACCAGGTCCTTGCCTCGATCCAGGTAGCGGAGGAATTGTCCGTGATCACCGGCAATCTCGAAGATGTCTCCGGTGCACAGGAATCCGCGTTCGTCGAACGGTGACGGCCGATCGCCGAGATAGCCGGCAAAGACTGTCGGTCCGCTGATTCGCAACTCACCCGGGTGCCCGACTTCCGTGATGTCCTCGCCGGTGACCACGTCGACCAAGCGAACGTCCATCCAGTCCGAGATTCTGGTGCTCCAGCGGAAGTTCTCGACACCGAAACGAGGGAAGTACCGTGCGCGGTCGTCCGGATCCGGCATGTCCGCAGGCGAGGAGAGCAGACTGATGCCTTCGTTGGACCCGAAGAAGTTGATGACTCCGATTCCATATCGCTCCTGCCATCCCCGCACCATCGGAGGTTGCAGTGGCACCGAACCCGAACCGATCCGCGTCAAGCTCGACAGATCGACCGCCGCGAGCATCGACTCGTCGGCGAGTAGCATCCACAACAGAGCAGGCGGCGCTACCGTGTATGTAATCCGCTCGGCCTCGATCTGCCCGAGGAACACTCGAAGGTCGAACGGGTGGTGCTGTACCAGTACACATCCCGTGCGGAGCCAGGGCAGGAACATTCCGTTGATTCCGGCCATGTTGACCATCGGGAACGGGTTAAGCAGGACGTCGTCGACGACGATGTCGGGAGCATCGATCGTGGCCCAGCAGATGGCCAGCCACTCGTAGTGCGAACGTGGGACCCCCTTCGGCTCGCTTTCGGTTCCGGAGGTCCAACAGATCGTCATCGCGTCGTTGGGGTCGTTCGGATCTTCGGTGTTTCGTCTGTCCAGAGCACTTCGCTGCGATTCGGTGGCTGCGCGAGGACTCAGCCCCACGACGCCGGTGGGAAGCTCAGCCGGAAGCTCTGATTCGGGAGCGTAGACGAATACCGATCTCAGAGAGGCAATCCGGGATCTGATTGCAGCGATCTCCGTAGCCGGGAATCTGTCGCCGAAGCTGGGCACGGTGACAAATGCTGCAAACGCCGCCTGGTTGGCCATTCCTTCCACTTCACGTTCGCGGTACTGCATGGGCAAGGGTGAGACCACGATCCCCAGCGACCACGCTGCAAGGTAGACCTCGACCAGTTCGACGGTGTTAGGCATCTGAACGCCCAGAACGTCTCCCCGGCCCAAGCCTGCCTCGGTGAAGCGCGCAGCGAGCGAGATGACTTCGCTCTCCAGTTCGTTCCAACTGAGGCGTCGTGGATCTCCGCCGGACAACTCGCTGCGGTTCGCCGGATCAACTACGGCAAGCTCGTCCCCTCGGGTCCGCACCTGCACCCGGAACACGTGATCGATCGTCTCGTCGGACCACCACCCTTTCGAGGTGTATTCGTCCACCTTGACGCGAGGATGCAATCCCCTGTGTGTCTTGTTCATTCGCGCACTCGATTCAGTTCTCGTAACGGCCGGAAATGTCGATCACGTCGCCCTGCTTCTCGAACGCCTGAGTAGCGGCATTCCACTCGAACGGCTGAAAGGCCAGGATTCCCAACGCATGGTCCGCGGTCATCGTGAACTTGATTCCGTCGATGAACATCGGCGGGTGGTAGTCCTGCGTTCGCGCGGCACTCATGATGGTGGCACGTGAGAGTCCGTCGGATGACTGAGAGGCCCGAGTGAAGTTGTCCACCAACAGGTCACCGATGGCCCAGCCGTTCACGGTGTAGCTGTTGGTCGGGGAATCTGCACCGTGAGCCGCTGCACCGGCGAGATAGTCGCGCACCGCCGCGTCGTCCTTGTAGAGAGCGTTGTTGGGATCTTTGAGCCACACCATCACCTGCTGCCCGTCGGCAGCATCACCGGCGGGTGCATACAGGGTCGCACCGTCGACGCAGTTCGACGGCTGAATCACGGTGTCGGGCTTCCATCCGACACGTCCGATCGCCTGAGTGATCGCGAGGCAGTCGGTAGTGACACCGGCGACCACCAAAACCTCGGCGCCGCTGGCCTTGAGAGTCGAAGCCGCCGTCTTGGGGTCGGTCAGCGCCTCCTCCGCCGCGATCTCGAAGTTGGTTCCTTCGATCGCGGACTTGAAGCCGTTGGCGATTCCCTGTCCGGACTCGGTCTGGTTCGTGGCCAGTGCGACCTTGGCGCCGTTCGGATACTTCTTCTTCAAGCTCTCGACCACTACCTCCATCTCGACGCCCGGATCCGGTAGATACTCCGTGGTCCACGGGAAGTCTTCGATGACCCGGAACTCGGGCATGCCTGCCTGCGCGAAGAGCAACGGCACGCAGGCAGTGGTCTGATCGTCCGCGATGGCGTTCAACTGCCCGGCCCCGAAGGTGCCCAGAACGTCGACCTTGTCCTTCTGAATGAACTCTCCGACGTTGGCTTTGGCGCGCTCCGGGGAGAATGCATCGTCCTTGACCACGACGTCGAGCTTGACGCCGCCGACGCCGCCGGCCGCGTTCTCCACCTCGAACCGTGCTCGCATTCCTTCGATCACGTTGCCGACGGCATCGGCGAGAGGGCCGGACGTCGGCCCACTCCATCCCACCGTGAGTTTGTCGGTGATCGGCGCTGCGGCACCGCTGGGATCACTGCAGTCGTCGACCGATACTGCGCCGGCCGATGTCGACGTGTTGCTCTCTGCGTCGGAGCTACCTCCGCAGGCCGAAAGGAGTAGTGCCGCAGCGGCGATGACTGCGGGAATCGTGGTCTGCCTTTTCATATCGTCCAGTTCCTTGCTGTGAGTTGAGGGAAACGAGAGTGGGCGAGGGAGACGGCGCTCAGGTGCGAGGTTCACCCTCGCGATACTTGGGATGATCTGCGGGAACCACGAGGACGAACCGTCGGAGCACGCTGTTGATCCGTCCGACGATTCCGTCCGGCATCAAGAACACGATCGCGATCAGCACCGCGCCGAACACCACTCCCGACACGGGGCCGTCGGTGACGCTTCCGGTGTAGTACGGCAAGAACACCACTGCCGTTGCCCCAACGATCGGGCCGAATTGGGTTGCGATTCCGCCCAACACCAGTCCGGTGATGAACTCGATCGACTTCATCAGCGAGAAGGATTCGGGTGAGAGCGCGCCGATGTACATCGTGAACAGTGAACCTGCCAGGCCCGTGATCGCGCCGGAAAGCCCGAAAGCGAGAATCTTGACCCGCGCGACGTTGATGCCGTTTGCGCTCGCCGCGATCTCGTTGTCACGCACCGCGACCATAGCCAGACCGAATCGACTCTTGACGAGATTGCGAATCAGGAGCATGACGATCGCCAGAGTCACCACCGACACCCAAAAGATCCAGAGGTAGGTGTCGGCTCGGGTCAACCCCGTCCATTTCGGCGGAACGAGCAGATTTGCGCGAACCACCATTCCGGCGGCACCACCGGTCAGATCCCCGGTCTTGCGGATCACCTCGGGAAAGGCAACAGCGACGGCGAGTGTCACGAGAGCCAGATACAGCCCCTTGATCCGCAACGAGGGAAGACCGACGAGAAGCCCTAGTACAAAACATAATACGACCGCCATCGGGATCGTGGTCAACGGCGAGTATCCGCGATCGGCGATCAGAACGCCGGTCGTGTACGCGCCCAGGCCGAAGAAGGCAGAATGGCCGATGGACAGAAGTCCGGTGTATCCGCTGACGATATTGAGTCCCGCAATGGCAATCGCGATGATGAAGACGCTCGTGAACTGCCCCACGCGAAACGGCGCGCTCTGTGACGCGAGAAGCAACGCACACACGGCAGCCACCAGCAGAACCAACTGGAGTATCCGGTACGACGTCGATCCGGCGACCACTACCCGCGGTCGCCTGACTGCCTTTTCGGCGACGGTGGGTTCATTTCTCTCGGCAAGCGTCGTCATACCCGCTCCAGTTTCTTGGTACCGAACAGTCCATTGGGTCTGACGAAGAGGATCACCACGATGATCAACAGGGCGGATGTCTGCTGCAGCGAACCGCCGATGACCGAAATGTAGCCACTGAGCATCGATTCCAGGACACCGATCGTCAACCCGCCGACCACGGCGCCGACGAGACTGTCCAGGCCGCCGAACAGCGCTGCGGCGGATGCTGCGATGAAGATCGGGAACATGGTCGTGAGACCGAGTTGTTGCGGCGAGAGCGGAGTGACCAGGACACCGGCCAGGGCACCGATGGCAGCTGCTACTCCCCAACCGATTGCGAGTATCCGGCTGGTCGGAACTCCGGCGAGAGTGGCAGATTCGGCATTGTCCGCGACGGCACGCATGTGCAGACCGACTCTCGTCTTGCGAAAGAGCAAGGACATCAACACAAGTAGGACAACGAGCGCCACCAGTACGCCCAGTGCGTCGCCGTACACGCGCGCACCGCCCACCGAGATGTAGTCGGTGGGACCGTTGGGGAACGGGCTCGGCATTATCTTGGTATCGCTCCCCCACAGCATTCCGGCCAACGAGTTGAGCCCGGTGAACAATCCCAGTGCCACGATCAGCACTGCCATGTCGCTTCGACGCTGAACCGGCCGAATGAGCAGACGCTCCATCAATGCTCCGAGTAGGAACCCCAAAGCCAGGGCCGCTCCGATCGCCGACCAGATCGGCCAGGACATCGTCGTCAGCCACCAGGCGACAAAGGTTGTGAACAGGGCCAACTCGCCCTGAGCGAAGTTGATCGTGCCGGTGGCGCGAAACACCACCACTAGTGCCAGCGCGAGAATTGCGTAGATCGACCCGTTGGTCAATCCGGAAATGAGTCGTTCGAGAAAGAGTGTCACCGTTTACTCCTGGTACCCGAGGTAAGCGCTCCGCACGACGTCGTCGGAACGAAATTCCTCGGGCGTTCCGGCAGCGACGATGGTGCCTACGTCGAGCAGGAAGACCTTCGACGCGAGTTTCATCGCGAGATCGGCGTTCTGTTCCACGATCAGCAGTGCAGTTCCGTCGCTGCGGTTGATCGCACCGAGCGTGTCGAACAATTCGGCAATGACGATGGGCGCCAGCCCCAGGCTCGGTTCGTCGCACAAAAGAAGGGTGGGACGGCTCATCAATGCCCGTGCGACCGCGAGCATCTGCTGTTCACCGCCTGACAGCGAACCGGCCAACTGTGTGGACCTCCTCGCGAGCACGGGGAATGTCTCACACCACCGCTCGATGTCGGCTTCGATCTCCGCCTTGTCCTTACGAAGGGCAGCGCCGACGAGCAGGTTGTCACGCACCGACAGTTGACCGAGAGTTCCGCGGCCCTGTGGGACAAGGCTGACGCCGGCGGCCACGGCGCGTTCAGGTTTGGATCCCAACGGCGAACCGTTGAAGGTGATCGTTCCCTGATGCGGGATCAATCCGGCAAGCGCGCGCATCATGGTGGTCTTGCCTGCACCGTTCGCGCCGAGAACGACAGCGACCCCGCCGGGTTCCACGTCGAGCGAAATCCCGTGCAGTACATTGCCTCGCCCGTAACCGGCATGCAGATCGTCGACGCTCAGCAGGGTCATGCCGCACGCCCCAGATATGCGTTGATCACGGCGTCGTCCTGCTGGATCTCCGCCGGGGTTCCCTGGGCAATTTTGTGGCCGAAGTTCAGGGCGACAACGTGATCGGAGATCCCGAGCACCAATCCCATGTGGTGTTCGACCAGAAGCGCGCCGAAGCCGAAGTCGTCGCGGAGCGAGACGATCAGTTCTCCCAGTTCTTTGACTTCACTGTGCGTGAGCCCGCCGGCAGGTTCGTCCAGCAGAAGCAGCGAGGGCTCGGACATCAATGCCCGTGCCAGTTCGACACGCTTGAGAGTTCCGAACGGTAGACCGGACGCGGGTGCATTCGCGACGTCGACGAGTTCGAGACGTTCGAGCAGGTACCAGGCCTTCTCTCGAAGTTCTCGGACTCGGGCACGCGCCGGAGGCAGGCCGAGAAGCCCACTCGCGAGCCCGAAGCGACCTCGCGACGATCCACCGACCATGGTGTTGTCGAAGACACTCATGCCGCCGAACAGCGCGAGATTCTGAAAAGTTCGAGCGATTCCTGCAGATGCCAACGCATAGGGACGCAATCCCAACAGGTCGGTTCCTTGCCAGGTGATGACACCGCGACTCGGTTCGTAAATCCTTGTGATGCAGTTGAACAGCGTGGTCTTACCAGCGCCGTTCGGCCCGATGAGTCCGCAGATCTGTCCCGCGCGGACGTCGAAGCCGACGGCGTCGAGAGCCGTGACTCCGCCGAATTCGATCGACACATCGGAAAGCGTGAGTACGACCGGTGCATTCCCAGGTTGTGCGGGTGGTGTGTTTCCAAGCATTGGTTTCACCTCCTCGTGACACTTCAATTAACAGTGTGATAGAGATTACTACAGTAAACAGAGGCACTCCGTCAACGTGCGGCCCCCGATCCGGAGCCGAGAAGGGACATCATCGTGAGGTCCAACAACATTCACGCAGTCGACAGCGGCGGGGGCCCAGACGTCAGGGACTACAGCCCGGTCGACGCTCTCGTCGCCAAGCAGGAAATCTACGAGGTTCTGGCTCGTTTCCTCCGAGCCGCAGACCGCGGCGACGTCGAGGACGCCAGGCGGTGTTATCTGCCCGGCGCAACCGAAGACCACGGGGGTGTCTTCACCGGCACCGCCGACGACTACATCGACCACATCGCCGGGGCCATCACCCACCCACGATCGCTGACCACCCACGCAATGACCAACGTCTTGGTCGAACTCGACGGGGATACAGCACACGTCGAGTCCTACGTGCTTGCCTTCGCACGAATCAAGACCTCGGACGGAATAGCCGACACACTCACCGCGGCGCGCCTGATCGACCGCTTCGGTTTCGAGGACGGCAGGTGGGGAATCCGCCACCGCGCACTGCGGTGGGACTGGAACCACGACATGGCCACAGCCGAAGGCTGGATCTTCGGGATGCTCGCGCCTGAAACGTCATTGAAGAAGAGCAAGAAATTCCCCGACGACCTCATCTACACCCGACAGACACAGGAGAACTCATGACAACCTTTCGCGGAACTCCGGTCGAGGGTGCGACCGTCCTCGTCACCGGCGCCAATCGAGGCCTCGGGTTGGCCTTCGTCCAACAGGCGAAGTTGATGGGCGCAGCCAAAATCTATGCGGGGGTGAGAAATCCCGACGAGGTGCCGGCCGAGCTCCGAGCCACCGGTGCGCACATCGTCGAACTCGACGTCACCGATCCAGGACTCGTCGACACTGCCGCCGGGGCGTGCGGTGACACCTCGGTCGTCGTCAACAACGCCGGGCTGTTCACCGGGAATCGGCTGATCGAGGCCGACGACCGAGAGGCCGCTCGCGCCGAGATGGAGGTCAACTACTTCGGACCGCTGACGATGATCCGAGCCTTCGCGCCGGTCCTCGCCGCCCGCGGCGGTGGATCGATAGTCAACGTCTTGTCAGTCGCCGCAATCGCACCAACCGCCTTCATGGGCGGCTATTCACCGGCCAAGGCGGCTGCTCTGTCGCTCGGCGGCATCGCCCGTGCCGAACTCGAACCGCACGGCATCACCGTCACCTCGTTGATCGTCGGCAGTGTCGACACCCGCATGGCTTCACACGTGCAGGGCCACAAGGAAAATCCCCTCGACATCGCCGCGACCGGACTCGCCGCCATGCAACGCGGCGAGTGGACGTGCGACACCGATTTCATGGCAATCGACGCCCGTGCGCGTCTGGCTCGAGACCCGATTCGGTACGAACGCGGACTGGGCAAGCTCCTCTTCGCCGGCGAACTGACCACTCGATCATGAGCGATCCGATTCGTGTTGCCCAGTGGGCGACCGGCGCCATCGGCAAGACCGCGCTTCGCGGAATCATCGATCGTCCCGACCTCGAGTTGGTCGGCCTGTACGTCTACAGCGACGCCAAGGCCGGGCGCGATGCCGGCGACATAGCCAGACGCGCACCGACGGGCGTGATCGCCACACGAGACGTGGACGAGATCATCAGCTCGCGCCCCCAGGTTCTCATCCACAGTCCGCGTTTGCAGATTCCGTACGAACGCCACGACGACGATTTGTGCCGTCTGCTTCGCGCCGGGATCAACGTGATCACGACGGCCGGGCAGCACTTCCCCCGCGCACACGGCACCGAGCGCGAGCACATGTTCGCCCAAGCATGTAAGGAAGGCGATTCGACGCTCTTCGGTGTCGGAGTGAGCCCGGGCGTCATCGGTGAGCGATTGGCATTGGCTCTGACGGGAACATCGATCGAACTGGACCGCATCACGATCGACGAGGTGCTCGACGCTCGCGGCATGCCTGACCCCGACTTCGCGTTCACCGTCATGGGAATGGGTTCGCCCCCGGAGGAACTCGACGGAACCGGGCCGTTGCCCTCGCTGTACGCGTCGCTGTATCTGGAGACCATCGCGTTCATGTGCGAACGTCTGGGGATCACCTACGACGAGGTCGTATCCGATCACAGGGTCGTTGCGGCGCGAACGGATCTCGACGTGGCCGCCGGACGCATCGCCGCCGGAACCGTCGGAACCACCGAATGGCGCTGGCACGCAATGGTCGACGGAATGCAGTTCCTCACTCTGGCCATCATCTGGACCATGGAACCCGATCGTGAGGAATACGCGGGGCGCGATCAGTGGGAAGTCCACCTGTACGGCAAACCCGAGATCGTGATGACCGTCAACCTCGTCGAACCACAAGATCCGAACAGCCGGACAACCGCCGGTCAGTTCATCACTGCGGGCCCGGCACTGCGCGCCGTCGAGCATGTACTCGCCGCTCCCACCGGCATTTTCGAACCCCCTGTCTTTGCCCCCTTCAGATTGGAGCATTCAGCATGACCACTCAGCCGACGGCCGTAGGTTCGACTGCCACCCGTGAACCCGCCACCCGCGAACCTTCTGTGAACGCGCTCCTACCCGATGGTCGCCCCGTGCAGAATCTCGAAGACTTGCTGCGCAGCCGGGTGATTGCCAGTCCGGAGAGCACCGCCGTCATCTCCGATGACGGCCGTACCAGTTTCCGCAAGCTGGACATCGAAGCAAATCGTGTCGCGAATGCACTTCTACGCGATGGTGTTCGAACAGGTGACCGGGTGGCGTACATCGGCGCCAATGCACCGTCTTTCCTCTCCGTCCTGTACGGATCTTCGAAGATGGGCTCGATTCTGACGGCCGTCAACAATCGGCTGGCACCGGGCGAGGTCGACTACATCCTGAGCAACAGCGAGCCGACCGTCGTCGTACTCGGAGCAGGCGATGAGGGCCTCTCCGACGTCGCCGCGGCGGTCGGTAGCGTCCGGACCGTCGTCACGGTGGACGGTTCCGCAAACTCGGTCTCGTGGAGCGACTGGCTCTCCGGTGCAGGGGACGACGACCCAGGAGTGTCACGCCTGCCCGACGATACCGCGCTGATCTTCTACTCGTCGGGAACCACCGGTCACCCCAAAGGAATCGAACTCACCGGCGCGAACCTCGGCCGCGCCCTCGCGACCATGTATCACCTGCTCGATCTCGACACCGATTCCGTGGCCATGTGCCCGGTCCCGTTCTTCCATGTGGCGGGGCTGGGTCTCGCTCTCGTCACGACGCTCGGCGGTGGCGCTCTACTTCTCAAGACCATCGCCGGTCCGCTGGAGTTGGTGGCGCTGATGCAGGAGTACCGGGTGACTCATGCGGTCGCTGTTCCCGCGGTGATCAGCGTCCTCACCTCTCTTCCTGCTGTGCGTGAGGCGGATTGGAGTGCCCTGCAGTTCCTGGTCTACGGAGCGGCGCCCATGCCGCTACCCCTGTTACAGGACGCCACCAAGGTTTTCGGATGCAGTTTCCTGCAGGCCTACGGACTCACCGAGTCGACTGGCGGCGTCACCATGCTGACCCCCGAAGATCATCGGGCGACCGACGAGTCGACCGCGCATCGGTTGAAGTCCGTCGGGCAACCGATGTTCGGCGTACCCATCCGCATCGTCGATCCCGTGACGCTCGAAGACGTCCCGGTCGGTACCCGCGGCGAGGTGGTCATCGGCGGCGCACACGTCATGAGGCGCTACTGGCGCAACGAGGCAGCCACTGCGGCCACCATGTTGGACGGCGACTGGCTCCGAACAGGAGACGGCGGATCGTTCGACGAGGACGGGTATCTCTACCTCCACGACCGCCTCAAGGACATGATCGTCTCCGGCGGTGAGAACGTCTATCCCGCCGAGGTGGAGAGCGTTCTCTCCGGCCACCCCGACATCCGGGAGGTCGCGGTAGTCGGCATTCACTCCGATCGGTGGGGTGAGACTCCCATTGCGGTGGTCGTTCGTTCGGGCGATTCGGCTGTCACCGAAGCTGAGATCATCGAGTGGTCACGCGAGCGACTGGCGCACTTCAAGTGCCCCAGTGCAGTTCAGTTCATCGAGGAACTGCCACGCAACGCGAGTGGGAAGCTTCTCAAGACTCGTCTGCGACAGGACTTCGCTTGAGTCCATGACAAGAATTCGGGGCCGGTCGCTTTGAGCGATCGGCCCCGATTTCTGTCGTTCGATGTGAAGCTGGCTCAGCCTGGGTGAATCCGGAATTCGACGCCGCCGACGATCAGGCCGGGCTCGACGGTGTTCGCTCCGATCGACGCCGCCAGATCGACCGCACTGAGCATCGACCGCTCGCCCGGAACGAACGACACGGCGCGCGACCCCAGCGCAATCGAGAGTGATTGCGCCGAATCCAGTTTCTTGCCGAACACTTCGGCCCACAGCGCCGCCGTCATGGCCGGATCGGGAGAGGACACGTCGACGCCGAGAATGTCGTCGACCCGTGGATCGAGGGAAACCTCCTTCTCCGTCTGGTCCCAGAACCACTCGTCGGCGTCGGGAATCTCGTCGAGTTCTACGAGCAGTCCGAGATCACCGGGATGAAGTTGGACGATCCGGTGACCGTAGGCCTCGAGATCTGCCACCGTCCGAACATCGGCCGCAGCTGCACGTTCCAGATAGGGCTCGATGTTCGAAACCTGGATCGAGAGTGCATAGCCGCCCTCCCCTCCGCCCTTGCGGATCCATCTCGCCAGCGAGACCGTCTCGTCGAGCGGTGCGACGATCTCGAGAAATGCCTGCGGCCCGACGGCCACGGTCTCGTCGGCCAAACCGATGTCTTCGAGCAGTGGATCGGCGAATCCTGGTGCCAGATTCAACGCTTCACGTAATTGTTGACCGGTCTTGTCCAGGTCTCGTGCACCGATCACCACCTGCCGCAGGATCTCCCACGTGCCCGCGTCGTGCGTGCCCGTCACAGTCCGACCGCTTCGGCTGCGGTGTCGGCACTCTGCCAGCGTCGGAGCTCGGCACCCGGCGCCCACGTCGAGTGGGTGCCACTCGAAATCCGTTCGGGAAGGCGAAGTTTGCACAATGGTCCGTCTCCGACGCGGGCAGCGTCGAAGATCAGGCAGAAGGACGCGTCCTCGTTCATGTCGGTGGTCAACGTGATGAGATAGCCGTCGTCTTCGGCGGTACCACCCACGCGTGGTGCCATCGAGGTCTCGCTTCCATACACGCCGTCACCGAAGGAGAATCGTTCCTCGTTCCCCGTCAGCAGGTCGTGTTTGACCAAGCCGTCGAACAGGAACCACGACGGCTTACCAGAAGCCGCATAGGCGTATCGGTACTTCTCACCCGCGAAATTGCCGTTCATCATGCCGAATTCGGTGATCGAGTCACTGAGTTGCTCTTCACGCGTGGCTCCGGTGACCAGGTTCAAACGCCAGCGGTGAAGCCGGGTCTGCATGCGATCGAGAGCGAGGAAACGGAAGGCGCGCTCCCACTGATTGCCCATACCGTTGTCCGACGGCTCCGGATCACCCTGGTAGAAACCGTCCAGAACAATCTCGTCCCCCTCTTCGTAGGCGTTCACGAAGTGCAGGACGTAGGTCGGATCGGCCTCGAACCACTTGATGTCAGCGGTGTTTCCGCGGCGTGGGATGACTCCGAGACGGAGCGGGATATCGGGATGGAAATTCGCGACGTGCGCGCCCTTCTCCAGTAGAACCGGATCCCAGAACAAGGGGCAGTCGTTGAGGATCGCGTAGTTCTCCGTGAAGGCCATGTCGTGTGGCAACCGCGGACCGGGAAGCGGGACGTCGACGTAGTGGACCAACTCGTTGGCCGAGTCCACGACGCCGTAGTGCATGTACGGCGCTTCCTTGCTGTAGTTGAAGAACAGCATTTCTCCGGTCTTGTCGTCCACCTTCGGATGCGCGGACACACCCCATTCGAAGGGGAACTTGCCGTTCCAGCTTTCCTTTCCGAGTGTCTCCGCCGACATCGGATCGAGACGATACAGATCTCCGCACTGGTAGAAGCTGGTGAGAGCAGTCCCCCGGTGAACGACGACGTCGGTGCTGGACGCGTCTTTCATCCGAGTGCGCGCACCCTTGCCGCCCTCGGGGCGACTGAGTTTGGGAGACTCGGCGAGTCCGGCCCACAAGGCGCCGCCGGCATCCTGCTCGGCCGCCAACCCGTCAGTCCGTACGAATCGATTGCGGTAGAACGACTCTCCGTCACGAAAGCCCACGATGTGAATCATTCCGTCGCCGTCGAAGGGATGATAAGCCTTCATCGAGGGATGGAGCGGATTCTCGGTGTTGCGCAGGTAGACACCGTCGAGGTCTTTCGGAACCTCACCGAATACGACTTCGAGGTTGTCCGCTTTGAACTCGGTGGTCTGGGGTTGCCACGGGCCGGTGCGATACGGGTGATCGTCATCGGCGGGAAGGGTGGACAACAACTTGCCTACGATTTCGACGTCCATGGAATTCTCTTTTCGACTGATGGGGAAAGGCTGGGCTGCACTTTCAGGAAACTGCGTCGACGACAAAACTGACGGTGGTGGCCGTACTTCCACCGAAGTTGAGCGTCGCAAAGCGGCTCGCACCCTCGACTTGGAAACCGCCGGCCTTTCCCGTCACCTGATGGGCCGCGTCGAGAAGCATTCGAACACCACTGGCACCCACCGGATGACCACCGCCGATCAGACCGCCGCTGGGGTTGATCGGTAGCTTGCCGCCCATGGCGATGTCACCACTCTCGATGGCTTTCCACGACTCGCCGGGCGCGGTCAGACCGATGTGGTCGATCGCGAGATACTCACTCGCCGTGAAACAATCATGTGTTTCGATCCCGTCTATCCCGGCCAGGTCGACTCCGGCCCGGGAGAAGGCACCCATCACCGCATCCCGAACGTGTGGCATCACGTAGGGATTATCGGCGTCGCGGGCCAGCTTCTGCTCGAGACCTAAACCAACAGTCCGGTGACCCCAGCCCGCGATCTGGGCCAGCGGAGTCGCCGCAGCACCCGGGTGCTCACGGAGGTACTTGTCCGTCACCAGCACAACCCCGGCGCCACCGTCGGTCACCTGGCTGCAATCGAATCGTCGAACACCGCCTTCCACAACAGGATTGGTGGCGTCGTCGCCGCCTGCATTCCCGAGCAGATCGGGTACCGCCCAACCGCGTGTCTGTGCATTGGGGTTGTTCTTCGCGTTCGCGAAATTGATCTGCGAGATCGCGCGAAGGTGAGATTCGTCGATCCCGTAGCGCCGCCCGTACTCCTTCGAAACACGATCGAACATGTACGGCCACATGAATTTTGCTTCCTGACCTTCGTGTCCGACCCAGGCTGCAGCGCCCAGATGTCCGGCCGCGTCATCACCCGGAACCGTCTTCTCCAGTTCGATACCCATCACCAGAGCCGCGTCGTAGTTGCCGGCGCGCAGGTCTGCCATCGCCGCAAGTACAGCGATACTGCCCGATGCGCACGCCGCCTCGTGCCGGGACGAGGGCACACCCCATAGATCTGGATGCACGGTGGCGGGCATCGCACCCAGCTGACCTTGGCCGGCAAACAATTGACCGAAGGCATTACCGACGTGGATCACCTCGATGTCGGTGGCAGGAACCTTCGCCGCGGCCAGAGTGTGGTTCGCCACCTCTTCGGCAAGGTTCGCGAAATCGAGTCCCTCGCGGGTGAAGTTCCGTGCGAAGTCGGATTGATACCCGCCGAGAATCCAAATGTTCGAAACAGTCATGACCTCTCCCCTTGCCGATCCGGCATCGGTGACGTCACCGAGATACCCGTGCATCGGCGGTTGTAATTTCATCGCAACCGTACTACAACTAGCAGAGTAACTCTACTAATTGAAGGGTTGAAAATGACTGATGCTTTTGTCCTCGACTACGTGCGCACACCGCGCGGCCGAGCATCGACGCGAGGTGCCCTCCACGAACACAGCCCAGTCGATCTTGTCGTCCACCTGGCCAAGGCTTTGCAGGGTCGAACGAACCTCGCCGCAGAGCAGATCGACGACGTCGTTCTCGGTTGCGCATCGCAGGTGGACGAGCAGGGCGCGAACATCGCGAGAACTGCCGCACTCCTTGCCGGTTGGGGCGATTCCGTTCCCGGCGCGACCCTCAATCGTTTCTGCGCATCCGGCGTCGACGCAGTCGGCCAGAGCGCAGCCCGCATTCGCAGCGACGACGTGTCCCTCGTCGTGGCCGGTGGCGTCGAAAGCGTCTCCCGCACTCCGATGTTCAGTGATCGCGGACCGCTGTGGACCGACCCGGCAACCATCGCGCAGATCGGCTCCATCCATATGGGTGTTGCCGCCGACTTGAATGCCACGATCGAGGGGTACTCCCGCGACGAGTTGGATGCGTACGGCGTCGAAACCCAGCACAAGGCTGCCGAGGCCTGGCGCAACGGCGCATTCGAGCGGTCCGTTGTGCCAGTTCCCGGCAGAAATGGTGAAGCCGGAATCGCGCACGACGAACTGGTCAGGGCAGAGACGACGGCAGAGGGACTCGCAGCGCTGCCTCCGGCCTTCGAAGGGCTCGGCGCCGCCGGTCAGGATGCACTCGCGCTCGCCGCCTACCCTGAGGTCGGCAAGATCGAACACCTGCACACCGTCGGATCCTCTCCCGCCATGGCCGACGGCGCAGCACTACTACTCCTCGGATCCGAGAAAGCCGCGGCCAGAGCCGGCCTGACCCCTCGCGCACGGATCATCGGATCCGCCTCGACTTCGGTGAATCCGGTTCTCATGCTCACGGCGGGCCAGAGCGCCGTGGAGGCAGTCATCGCTCGAGCCGGGCTTCGTCCACAGGACATCGACGTGTTCGAGTTCGCAGAGGCCTTCTCCGCGCTCTGCCTACGGTTCCGCCGCGATCTTGACGCCGGGCCGGACCGCATGAACCCCAACGGCGGCACGATGGCGATGGGCCATGCATTCGGCGCCACCGGAGCAATTCTCGTCGGCGCGTGCGTCGACGAACTGGTACGGAGCGACGGACGCTACGGTGTGGCCGCGGTCAGCGGCGCCGCCGGTGTCGGAGTCGCGGTGCTCGTCGAACGGATCGCCTCGTGACCGCCAGTTCACTCTCGGGCCGCGTTGCCGTCGTCACGGGAGGGGGTAAGGGCCTCGGCCGTTCCGTCGCACTGCATCTCGCGAGCCGAGGGGTCACGGTGATCGTCAACAATCGAAATCGCACCGTCGACGCGAGCGGCCGGGGTCCTGCAGATCAGGTTGTCGACGAAATCCTCGAAGCCGGTGGCCACGCCGTCGCCAACCACGACGACGTCACCGACCCCGAGGTCGGTCGAAAGTTGGTGGACGACGCTCTCACTCGGTTCGGACGACTCGATTTCTGCATCACCAGTGCCGCGGTCAGCGGTCCACAGATGCTCCATCGCACCACCGCCGAGAACCTCAGCACCGTCATCACGACAAACGTCGTCGGGACCGCGCTGGTTGCCGCTGAAGCCTCCCGAGTGATGCGCGAAGCCGGATTCGGGCGCATCGTGATGATTGCCTCGACCGCAGGACTGCACGGCGAACCCACCGTATCCGCCTACGCCGCCAGTAAGGGTGCCGTCATCGCACTGGGCCGCACCGCGGCCGGCGAAGGTGCGAGTCGGAATGTGTTCACCAATGTCGTACTGCCCTATGCCACTACGCAGATGACCGAGTCCGGAATGGACCCACGATTCATCGACATCATGGGGGCCGACCTGGTAGCCCCGGTGGTCACTGCTCTCGTCGATCCCGAGTCCACGACCAACGGGCAGGTGATCGTCACCGCAGGTAACGGAGTGCGTTCGGCCGACGCCGTCGAGGGCTCGACCGAATTCTTGCCCACCACCACAGAACTCGATGCCAAAGCGCTCGACGCACTGCTCGTGACCAGCCGGCTCGGCACTCCTCACACCTATCCGAGCGCACAGGAAGCCTTCGCGGACTTCGCTTCCGAACTGCTCGACCACCACAATCAGAAAGCGCGCGCATGACCGACATCCCATTGGGCGACCTTGCAAGGAACTTCGGTGTGAGCGCACTCGCCGTGCTCGTCTTCATCGCAGTCGTGATGGCCGTAGCCATCCGGATGAACAATCACTCGATCATCGACATCTGTTGGGGGCCTGGCTTCGCCGTCGTCGCCGTCGTCTCGTACCTGACGTCCATCGGATCGGACGGCAACGATCTGCGTCGCCTCGTGGTGCTGGCACTGACCGTGGTGTGGGGAATGCGACTCGGCCTCTACATCGGTTTCCGAAACCGTGAGCACGGGCAGGACAAGCGCTACACTGCCCTGCTCAAACATCAACAGGGACCGCTGGTTCCGTTCCTGATTCGCAAAATCTACGGCCTCCAGGGCGTCCTCATTCTCGTGGTGTCGCTGCCCGTCCAGTTTACGATGTACGAGTTTCGCGCCCTCGGAGTCCTCGGTGCGATCGGCATCGCAGTCTGGACCGTCGGCTTCGTCTTCGAATCGGTTGGCGACTACCAACTTTCCCGCTTCAAGGCAGATCCGGCCAATTCGGGAATGGTGATGGATCGTGGACTCTGGGCCTGGACCCGGCATCCCAACTACTTCGGTGACGCATGTGTCTGGGTCGGACTGTTCATCCTCGCGCTTGGTGATCCATTGGCTCTGATCACGATCGTCTCGCCGATCGTCATGATCAAACTACTGGTGAGCTACAGCGGTAAGGCCTTGCTCGAACGAGGCATGCGTAAGAGCAAAGGCCAGGCCTACGACGACTACGTCGCCCGGACCAGTGGCTTCTTTCCCCGTCCGCCCCGTCCGGCACGAAACCACGCGTCGTGAGCGCCCCCACGAGTGGTCTCGCCGACGTCTTCGATCTGGAATCGACCGGCCCGGACCGGTGGCAGGGGTCGAACGACGGTGTTCGTCTACCTCAATTGTTCGGCGGCCAACTGGTAGCCCAGTCGATTCTCGCAGCCGGGCACACGGTTACCGACGGCAAAGCGATCAGTTCCGTCCACACGCACTTCCTTCGCCCGGGGTCGACGAATCGCGCAACCGAGTTCTCGGTAGATCGCCTTCGGGATGGAAAACGCCTGTCCACCAGAGGCGTCGACGTCCACCAGGACGGACGACTCGTCTGCCGTTCGACGGTCTCTGCTTCCTCGATCGACGAGGGCATCACTCACAGTCGCGCCGTACCCGCCGCACTCCCGCCCGCTGAGTGCGTGACGTTGCAGGAGTTGGCCGAGGCAGACGGTGGGCTGGGTGAGGTGTGGGAGGAGTTCTCCGCCATCGAGATTCGTGTGTCCCCCCTCGATTCGCAGTCCCCCACGACGCATTCGGCGGCGCCTCCGCGCAACATCTGGATGCGTTCGGCTCAGCGACTGAGCGACGATCCGCTGATTCACGTCGCTGCTCTCGCCTATGCCAGTGATCTGATGCTGATGGCAACCGCGCTGACTCCGCACGGCTACGACATCGGGCAGGAGCACTCGCTCGATACGGATTGGACGGGCGTGTCCCTCGATCACACGATGTGGTTTCAGCGTCCCGTGCGAGCGGACGAGTGGCTCCTCTTCGAGCATTCGACACCCACTGCTCATGCCGGCAGAGCAGTCGTGAATGCCGCGGTCTTCGATCAGTCCGGACTCCAGATCTGCCAAACCACCCAGGAAGCGTTACTCATTGCCCGTATCGAGTGATTCCCGACTCTTTCTGCAGACCACTCGGTACGGTCTCGCGGTGCCGCAGGGTTCGCGGCCTATGATTTCGGGGTGGTACGAGTGAATGCAACCGGATCTTCGGCGTCGGCCGGATCTCCGACACCCACGCCGTCGGTGGGCGTCACCGAGTTGCCTGCGGGCGGACCCAACGCACTGGCGGTCACGCTCGGGCTACTGGGAGACGAGTGGAACCTCTGGATTCTGCGGTTCGCCCTTTTGGGATCGCGTCGATACAACGACTGGCTGGCTCTCGGGGGAATCTCCAACTCCGTGCTGTCCTCACGGTTGGCAGTCCTGACGGCCGGCGGAATGCTCGAGCGCCGGGAGTACCAGCAGAACCCGCCGAGGCACGAATACTCGGTCACTCGCAAAGGCCAGTCGATCTGGCCGGTCCTCATCACCATGTGGTCGTGGGAGAAGCAGTGGGCACCGAATGAAACCGCGCCACTACCGCCACTACGGCACAGCACCTGCGGAAACGACTTCACTCCGATCCTGCGTTGCAAGGAGTGCGGCGAGGACGTCGACGTGCGATCCCTGGACTCCCAAATGGGGCCGAGTGGGGACTTCTCACGCAGTGTGCCCGAAGCAACGTCGAGGCGCCGCTCCACCAAGTCCGAACGCCGACCGGAAATCCTGGCTCACACGATGGAACTCGTCGGCAATCGCTGGTCGGCAGCGATCATCGGGGCAGCTTTCCGCGGTGCCCGTCGCTACGGAGAGTTCGCCGAGATCACCGGTGCGCCGCCGGCAATCGTCGCCGATCGGTTGAAGCACCTCACCGAGATCGGTGTGATGGAAACGCGGCCGCTTCCGGATCGCCCACAGTGGTCGGAGTATCGACTCACCGAAAAGGGAACCGCCTACTTCCCCGTCGTGATGTGCATGATCTCGTGGGGTCAGCGCTGGTTCAGATCCGCGGACGGTCCGGACATCGTTCTCCACCACAAGGCGTGTGGAAAGCGGTTCGAAGCAAGGCTGGGTTGTAGTGCGTGTGGTGAGGAACTGAGGTCTTCGGACATCGAGGCGATCGACCTCACCACCTCGGTGCACGTGCCGGGGTCCGGCTGGTCCTGAGATCCCCACTCAGCCGGCAGTGCGGATCCGGTCGAAGCTCCGGCCTCGGTGTTCGAGCGGCAGCCTGTCCCCTCGCCCGAACAATTTGTTGCGCAGCGTCCCCGCTTCGTAGTCGCCCTGGTAGGCGCCCCTCCTCGTCAGCTCCGGAATCACATGCTCCACAATATCTTCGAAGGTTCCAGGAGTCACCGCGTACGCGAGATTGAAACCGTCGACGTCGGTCTCGGCAACCCACTCCTGCAACTCGTCGGCGACCTCCGCCCCGGAACCGACAACGATCGGGCCGAGCCCGCCGATGCCCGCCCACTCCGCGATGTCTCCCACCGTCCACTCGCCGCCCTTCTCGTCGGCCTGACGAAACGATGCGACCGCGGATTGAATGGCGTTGCTCTCGACGTTCCCGATCGGCTCGTCCGCTCGGTATCCGGAGAGGTCGATTCCCATCCACCCCGAGGTGAAAACGAGCGCGCCTTCACTACTCGCGTAACTGCGGTAGTCCTCGAGCTTCGCCTGGGCCAACTCGGGGGTTCGGTCGGTGATGATCGTCAACAGTGTGTAGATGCGGGCCGAGTACGGATCGCGCCCGACCTTCGTCAGTTCGTTTCGGATTCGGGCAACGGTGTCTTTGAGAATCGCCTTTGTCGGTGCACCGACAAAGATCGCCTCGGCATTCTCGGCGGCGAACCGAACCCCGCGTGGCGACGCGCCGGCCTGGAAGATGACCGGCGTCCGCTGCGGAGAAGGTTCGGAGATGTGGATGCCCGGAACCGTGAAGTGCTTGCCTTCGTGCTCGATCGGATGAACCTTGGAGGGGTCCGTGTAGACCCCGGTGGTTCTGTCACGCACCACCGCGTCGTCTTCCCACGACGTTTCCCACAACTTGTAGAGAACTTCGAGGTACTCGTCCGCGTGGTCGTAGCGATCGTCGTGCTGGAGTTGGTCGTCCTCGCCCATGTTCCGTGCGGCCGACGGGAGGTATCCGGTGACCACGTTCCACCCGATTCGCCCGTTCGTCAGGTGGTCGAGGGTGCTCAAGCGCCGTGCGAACGGGTACGGATGCTCGAAAGCTGTACCTGCGGTGATACCGAAGCCCAAGTGCTCGGTCACGGCAGCCATCGCCGACGCCAGCAGTAGCGGGTCCGAGACCGGTACCTGCGCGCCCTGCCGCAGCGCTGCGTCGTGATTGCCGCCGTACACGTCGTATGTTCCCAACACATCGGCCAGGAACAGCCCGTCGAATCGTCCACGTTCGAGGAGCTTCGCCAATTCCGTCCAGTACCTCAGATCCGTGTACCTGGACGACTGGTCCTCCGGGTGACGCCACAGACCTGGCGATTGGTGGGCGACGCAGTTCATGGCAAAGGCGTTGAAGCGGATTCTGCGGGTCATTCCCGCACCATGCCGTGCCTGCACCGCAGTGACCACCATTGCGATCAGTGCGATCGGTTCGGCTCCTGCTTGCACCCGGCGATACCGTCGACTTCGCGACCTCGTCGGCGGGCCGCTACACTGACTAGCGCAGCTGTGACGCCCGAGGCTTCGTGCCGACAGGTCGAGCGGATGCAACAGTAGTATCGGGAAGCGAAAACCCCGGCAGCACAGGGTTTTCAGCGCTTGCCGGTACGCTCCCCGCCCTCGTAGCTCAGGGGATAGAGCATTCCTCTCCTAAAGGAAGGGTCGCAGGTTCGAATCCTGCCGAGGGCACATTTGGAATCTCAAGCGCAGATGGGAATGCGTTCTCAAGCAACGAACAATTGCATCGGCCCAACCTCGGGCGCCGCGCTTTCCCGCGTGATCACAGCCAAATTTGCGTTTGAAGTATGCGAGTCACCTCGATCGGCTGATCATAAATCCCGTCCGTCTGGTTTGATAACTGCACACTCGCCGAGCAAAGTGCGAGCAACAGACTCGAAGGACAGCGTAATGACGCAACAAGGGATTCAGTTACCGGTTCAGCAAACCCCGATTCGGAACAAGGGCCGTGGGGTTTGTGGTGGCTGACGGTAATCACCTTCGGAATCTATTACCTCGTCTGGTACGACCGCATCAACGGCGAACTGGCAAGCTTCACCGGGAATCAACGTGAGGGCTGGACGCGCTGGTGGTCGCAGATCATCCCGTTCTACGGCCTTGTGGGACTATCCCGTACGGCGAAGCGGCTGAACCAGGCCCACGGGATTGTGAACTCGTCCGTGACGGTCTCCCCGGTGACGACTTGGCTATGTGCACCGGCATGGTTCGGATCGCAAACGCGTTACCTGCAGCGACGGATCAACACCCTCGCCGACATCCAGGCGAGTCACAGAATCTAACACCATCGAGCGGAGCCCCCGCCTGGAGAGGTGGGGGCTGTCCCGTCTCGCGGAACCAGTAATCTCTCGCCCAAGGGCCTGCTTGTCTCGATCACTGGCCAGACCGGCAACTTCAAACTGGCTGCAGTGCAGCGAAATAGATCGATTGATCGACAAGGGAGTCGATCCGAGTTGTTTCGCCTAAATCCTGATCTACGGAGGCTGCGACACGGAGCATTTCGACGCTCCGTGTAAGTGTCGAGACACTCGGTGGGACTCTCCCTACATCGGCGTGACCAACGTGCCATTCTTGAATTCATGACGACGCCTCACTCCACGGCAACTCCCCCGAAGAACATGTCTTTGATCCCGGGTGGGACGTACTGGATGGGCTCCGAAGACTTCTATCCGGAAGAACGCCCAGTTCACCAGGTCACCGTCGACGGATTCTGGATGGACACGACGGCGGTGACAGTCGCCGAGTTCCGACGCTTCGTGAAGGCAACCGGCCACGTCACCACTGCTGAAATCGCCCCGGATGCCGCCGACTATCCCGACGCCGATCCAGCCCTCCTCGTCCCGGGATCGTTGGTCTTCAATTCGCCACCCGGCCCGGTTTCACTCGACGACTACACCCGGTGGTGGTCGTTCACTCCCGGCGCCGATTGGCGCCATCCCGAGGGCTCCGACAGCAACATCGGGGGACGTGAACGGCACCCCGTCACCCACGTGTCGTACTTCGACGCCCAGGCCTACGCCGCGTGGGCCGGCAAGGAACTCCCGACCGAGGCCGAGTGGGAGTTTGCCGCCCGCGGCGGACTCGATCGCCAGGCCTACGTGTGGGGCGATCACGACTCTCCGGGCGGGCGGCCCGGTGGCAACGTGTGGCAGGGCCAGTTCCCCTGGGAGAACCTCCTCGAGGACGGGTACGAGCGCACCGCTCCGGTCGGAAAGTTCCGGCCAAACGGCTACGGACTGCTCGACATGGCCGGGAACGTGTGGGAATGGACGGCCGATCACTACACGTCCGACCACGCCCACAGTTCCAAGAACGTCGCGCCGGCCTCGTCGTGCTGCATTCCTCGCAATCCCCGCGCGGAGTTCGCCACCGAGGCCTTGGCCGGCGAACCCTACGCACGACGGGTGATCAAGGGCGGCTCACATCTGTGTGCACCGAACTACTGCTTGCGATATCGCCCTGCCGCGCGGCAGGGCGAATCCGAGGAGTCCTCGACCTGCCACGTCGGCTTCCGGTGCATCATCCGCATTCCGCAGGAGTAGATCAGAAGGGCCGGTCCCCCAGGATGGCCACCCGCTCCATGACGCGGCGATGAGGGAAGTAGTCGCTCGCAGCGTAGTGCTGGGTGGCCCGGTTGTCCCAGAAGGCAATGGAATTCGGCGCCCACTTGAAGCGGCACTGAAAGTCCGGGACCTTGACCTGCGCGAACAATAGGTTGAGCAGATCGTTGCCTTCGACAGGATCCATATCCGGAATGTGGGTGGTGAAGAGGCTGTTGACGAACAGAGTCTTACGCCCGGTCTCCGGATGCTTACGCACCATCGGATGCAGAACCGGCGGGTACTGCTCCTTCATCTGCTCCAACTTCTCCGGGCTCATGCCGCGTCCGAAGGACGGCACAAAATCGTGGATGGCGTCCTTGCCGTCGATCAAGTCCTTGATCTCGTCGGGGAGGCAGTCGAAGGCGTTACCCATATCGGCCCAGAGCGTGTCACCACCGGCAGGCGGTACGTCGATCGCCCGAAGTACTGAACCGAGCGGCGGCGTCTTCGTCCAGGTGACGTCGACGTGCCAGATGTTCTCCGTTCCTGGACTGTCCTCTCCGCGTTCGAATCTGACGACTGCCGGGACCTCTCCCTGCGGGAGAAGTGGATGAACCTCGAGTTCACCCCAATGGGCCGCGAAGTCACGATGATTCAAGCTCGAAATCGGCTGGTCCCGAAAGAACACGACCTTCCATTCGAGGAGGGCCCGGCGCACGTCCTCGATCTGCTCCTCCGACGGATCACGCAAGTCGATATCGCTGATCTCGGCACCGATGAACGGTGTGACGGGTGTCAGAGTGAACCGCTCGTACGGCCTCGATTCAACGCCTTCCGGATTGCGCCTCATTCCGCGTGGTCCGAATTCGATTGTGTGATTGCCGATTTGGACTGTTCGTGATGATGTAAGGGTAGCCATCGAATGACTCCGTCCTGTCGTGTCGTGTCGCGGGGTCACACGTCAGTCGACGCGTGCACCCGCTTTGCTCGTGTGCGTTTGTGTGCGCTTTGGGGCGCGGTCAGTGCTCCTACCGCGAGATCGACCAGATGATCCACCGTCGTATCGAAATCTGCCTGCACAACGGGGTTTTCGTCTTCGCGGCGCTGCTCGAAGATGGCCAGAGCAGAGACGCTCATGTTGAACGTCAGATCGATCCGTTCAACCGCGACGCGGCGGGGCAGATGCGGCAACGCCCGCGTCAACCTGCCGACTACCTCGTTGATTCCTTCACTGACCTCGCGAAACTCAGCACTTTGTGTATCTACTGACGGTGAAATTCTCGCGATGAACCGCGCATAGTTGGACCCGTCGACCGTCGCCATGAAATCGGCCAGCGGGTACAGGAAGGCTTCGACCAAAGCACGGACCAGATCGGTCCGCCCACTGGCGTCGACGTCGTCGAGATACGTCAGTCGCGCTGCATTGATCTGATCCATCCGATGCCGGAATACGGCCAGCACCAGACCGTCTCGCCCGCCGAAGTGATACTGAACTGCAGAGTTGTTGCGCTGCCCGGCCGCAGTCGCCACGTCCCGCATGGACACTTCGTGAATACCGTGCTCGGCGAACATCCGCTCGGCGACGGCGATCATGGCGTTCTTGGCATCCAACGAGGCGGGCATATACCGACCATATAAGTCACTGACTTAATTCCGCAAGACCCACCCCTGTGCGCGGTTAGGGAGTGCAGGGACTCCTTAACCACTCACAGGGGTGATTGTCCCAGTCAGCGAGACCTACGCCGCCAACTGAATTCCGATCGATACGCTCCAAATTAAGACGACTGCTTAATCGACCCGGTTTTGCACACGCCAAGGAGCCTGCTGGTGAATCGCCATTCCATCCCGATCATTCCCGAGACGCCGAACGTCGCGGCCGCCGTGTACTACCCCGATCAGAATCCCCCGTACACCCGCCCGGAACCGCTTCGCCCGCCGGTCGGGGCCCCGAACGTGCTGCTGATCATGATCGACGACGTCGGATTCGGCGCACCCTCCGCGTTCGGCGGCCCGTGCCGCACCCCCACCGCCGAGCGTTTGGCCGAAACCGGCGTGAAATACAGCCGATTCCACACCACGGCTCTGTGCTCGCCGACGCGTGCCGCCACACTGACCGGGCGCAACCACCACAGTGTCGGTATGGGTGTCATCTCCGAAATGGCCAACGCGGCACCGGGATACAACGGGACCCGTCCCGCCTCTGCCGCCACGGTCGCACGCGTCCTGCAGGGAAACGGCTATGCGACGGGCGCTTTCGGCAAGATGCACCAGACCCCGACGTGGGAGACCACCGCTGCCGGGCCGTTCGATCGGTGGCCGGTCCGTGAGGGTTTCGACAAATTCTACGGTTTTCTCGGTGCCGAGTCCGATCAGTTCACCCCGGTTCTCTACGAGGACTTCACGATGGTCGACTTACCCAAGACGCCACAGGAGGGTTACCACCTGTCCGAAGATCTCGTCGACCACGCGATCGAATGGGTCGAGGGTGTCAACACGATGGACCCGGACAAGCCGTGGTTCTGCTACCTCCCCTTCGGCGCGTGCCACGCTCCACTCCAGGTCCCGGACCGCTACCTGGACAAGTACGTCGGCGAATTCGATCACGGGTGGGATCGCCAACGTGAGATCACCCTCCAAAAGCAGAAGGAACTGGGTGTCGTCGCTCCTGACACCGAGTTGGCCCCCTGGGCTCCGGGGCTCCCGCACTGGGACGAACTCGACGACGACCAGAAGAAGGTCTCGGCCCGTTTGATGGAGTTGTACGCGGCATTTCTCGAGCACACCGACGACGAGGTAGGCAGGCTCGTCGACCGGTTGCAGGAAATGGGTGTACTCGACAACACTCTGGTGCTCTACATGCTGGGTGACAACGGCGCCTCCGCCGAGGGCGGCATGGAGGGCTCGTTCAATTACCTCGCCGGCCTCAACGGTTACAAGAGTGCGACATCCGACGTACTGGCGCGCTACGACGAATTGGGGACCGAAACCAGCTACCCGCACTATCCGGCGTCGTGGGCTCTGGCTCTCGACACCCCGTACCAGTGGGCCAAGCAGGTTGCGTCCCACTACGGCGGTACCCGAAACGGTCTGATCGCCCACTGGCCCAAGGGGATCGACAAGCCAGGAATCAGGGAGCAGTGGCATCACTGCGTCGACATCACGCCGACAATCCTGGAAGCTGCCGGCATTCCGGCACCGACCAGCGTCGACGGGGTCACCCAGAAACCGATGGAAGGCGTGGCGATGAACTACACCTTCGCCGAGCCCGACGCCGAAGAGCGCCACACCACACAGTATTTCGAGATCTTCGGCAACCGCGGAATCTACGATCACGGTTGGACCGCAGTCACGGCCCACCGCGCACCCTGGCTGATGGCCACTCACGGCCTCGAGCTCACACCGATGAGCGAAGACCGTTGGGAGCTGTACGACACCTCGGTCGACTGGTCGCAGGCCCGCAATCTCGCGGACGAGCATCCCGAGATCCTGGCCCGGCTCAAGGAAAAGTTCCTCGTCGAGGCGGCCAAATATCAGGTGTTGCCGCTGGACGACAGAACGGTCGGTCGCCACGCCACCGCGGAATCACGACCCCCGCATCCGATGATGGGCCGCAAGACCCTCACGCTGTACCCACACATGAACGGCCTGGTCGAGAAAGCCGCGCCGACGTTCTTCAACCGCTCGTACACGCTGACCGCAAGTCTGGGTAGCGTCGCCGACGGCATGCTGGTCAGCCTCGGTGGCCGGTTCGGCGGATTCGCTTTGTACATACTCGATTTCGTCCCCGTCTACTGCTACAACTTCAGCGGCGGCGGTCGGACCTTCGTGCGTGGGCGCAACCCGCTGGCACCCAATGCACGCGAGGTGTCCGTCCACTTCGAGTACGACGGCGGCGGAATCGGCAAGGGTGGAACCGCAACCCTGAGCGTCGACGACGAGGTGGTCTCCGAGGGCCGGATCGAGAAGACCACTCGGGCGATCTTCAGCATGAACGAACAGCTCGACGTCGGCATCAACCGGGGAAGCCCGGTCGCGGAAGAGTTCGCGGACACGGGCACGTTCCGCTACGGCGGCAAACTCAACAGCGTGACGGTCGACTTACGCTCCACCCGCGACGTGGTGTCCGCGGAGGAACGGGAGAAAATCTCACTCGCCGTGCACTGATCGAACAGGCGACGCTCGCCGATTGTGCAGCCGCGCGCGATACCTGCCGTGCGGCTGCACAATCGCCCTGCGTCTATCCGACCGTGTACATCTGCAGGCACGGCCCCACCGGGCGAGCTTCCAGGATGTCGCGCGCCTTCTCACGCGCTGCGTTGAACTCCCAGGGCGCAGTGGTACCCGGCACTCCGAATCGATATCTGCTCAAGGCACATGAACGCTGCGGTTCCGGTAGACGATCCAAGGCAGGTACCGCGTCGACAGAGAGCCCGTGCAAGTAGGAAACGTCGATGCTCTTGCCGCCCTCGAACCGCTCCACGTTCTTTTGCGCGATGTACGCATCGGGGTTGAACACCGCGAAGGCCAGCAGCGCGACGGCCGAAGTGGCGAGAACGGCTGTGGGCAGCCACTTCCCGGACATCCGAATACCTGCGACGAGCAACAACACGAACACGAAGCCCAGAAGCAGCTCTGTCGCGAAGACGCTGACCCGGAGCACCGTGAAACCGTACTGATTCTCGTACAACCACATCCGGTGCACAGCGGATGCCACGATCACCAGACTGAAGAGGCACAGTGCACCCAACAGTCCGCGGGCAAGACGCCTCGATCCAGCGTCGCGGCGGTCGATGTACCGCACTGCGACGGCGATGACGAGCAGCGTCAGCACGGTAACCGCCATGAGCTGCCAGAAACCCTCACGCGCGTAGTCCGCGTAGGTCAGTCCGTCGGTCACCTGTACGTGCTCGTCTCCCCCGAACAGCGTCTTCGTCTGTACTGCAACAAAACCGAGGAACAGCACGTTGAGTACTCCGAGCGGGACCGCCCACTCCCACATCGGCAACGGCGTCGCCGGCGCAGGTGCAAACGCGTCCACCGTCGGCGTTCTGCGACGCAGGTACACCGCAACCAGCGTGCCGAACGCCATCACCACGCCGGCAAAGATCCGTGCCCCCGGGTTCGACACCGAGATGGCAGGAGCGAAGCCGCCGAAGATCTTCGCGAACTCCGGATCCGCACTCACGAACAAAGATCCGAAAATCAGCAGGAGAAGAATCGACACTGCGCTCACGACGACAACTCGCGCCGCCGGCACCCGCGGAGCGGAGCGGGTAGCGAGTTTTCGACGACGAACGAAGTTGACCGTCCGGTGGGGTGCCCGCCAGGGAGCGAACGTTCCCAGAAGTATTCCGGTCCACGTCCGCCCGCCGATCAGAGTCCACGTGAACAGAACCCACGCAGCTACGACGCAGAGGAACACCAACCACTCCGCACCGCGAACGGCGGCAACGCCCAGAAGTGCGAGCATCCCCATCGCGGCGGCCCACTGCGTCGTAGACATCCGCGGCGGCGTCAGAATCCCGAACACGATCACTACGCCGACACCGACGATCACGTACGCGATACTCACGAACCCTGGATCGAGGATCAGGGCCGCCAGCGCCCCAACGCCGCTCGCGCCGACGAGCATCGAGCGGGTGGCCATCGACGTGCGATCGGGACGCCAGAACCGGCTGGGTCGCTTGGGTTTTGCAACAGGTATCGGCGCTTTCGGCGGAATGATTATTGGAGCGCTCATGTGATCTCCCATGTTTCGGGTTCAAATTTCGGGTTCGGAACTACAGGCGAATGTCTGATGAAGGCATGCGCCATCGCGAGATCTCTCGATCTCGTTGGAAACTTTGATTCAGCTCTGCGGCAGCACTACTCGAATGCAGCAGCCAGACGGGGCATCGACGACGGCGATCCTGCCGTCATGTAATTCGACCGCCCACTTCGCGATCGCGAGGCCGAGCCCGGTACCCCCGTCGGTCGATCCGCCGCGGATGAAGCGGTCGAACACTCGCTCACGGGCTTGTGGCTCGATGCCGGGGCCGTCGTCGTGGACATCGAGCACCAACTCCCCTGCACTGCCGGTACGCACTCGGATGACAACTTTCGTGTCGACGTTCCCGTGCTGAACCGCGTTGTCCACCAGGTTGGTCACCACCTGATGGAGGCGATCCGGATCGGCTACCACGGACAATTTCGGAGGCTTGACGTCTATCTCGATGTCGCCCGCACTCACACTCGACAGCTCACGTAGGAACGGCTCGACCTCGAAACGGCGGCGCTTCAACGGCATGGCGCCACCCTCGAGTTTCGAGAGGTCGAGAAGGTCGGCCACCAGCGCTCCCAGTCGTTCCGTCTGCCGCAACGCCGATTTCATCATCGCCGGATCCGGTTCTTCGACACCGTCGACGACGTTTTCGAGCATGGCTTGCAAAGCGGTGATGGGCGTCCGTAATTCGTGGGAGACGTTGCCGATCAACTCGCGGCGGTACCGGTCGTCGGCCCCGAGGTCCTCGGCCATCCGGTTGAACGCATGGGCGAGTTCGCCTACTTCGTCGCGGGAAGTCGCTCGTACCCGCCGCGAATAATCGCCGCGCGCCATCGCCTTCGCCGCGGCTGTCATCTCGCGAAGCGGTGACGTCATTCCGTGTGCGAGCACTTGTGTAACTCCGAGAGCGACAACCAACGCTGTCAGGAGAGCAAAACGAAATGGTTGTTGCGACGTCAGCCAGAAACCGCCCGCGGCGAACAACAACGCTGCGACAACCAGGAGGCCGACCTTCACTTTGAACGATCGCATCGGGTCCAGCGGCCGCGGCCACCGTGCAAAGAGTCGGTCGACGCCGCTCATCGCGGCACGTCCCAGGCGTACCCGACGCCGTGAACGGTCCGGATCACGGAAGGTCCGAGCTTGCGTCGTAGAGCCTTGACGTGGCTGTCGACGGTCCGACTACCCGCTCCCTCACCCCAGCCCCAGATCTCCTCGAGCAGCGACTCCCGCGGGATCGCCGCTCGCGGCCGCTCCGCCAGGTAGGCGATGAGATCGAATTCGGTGCGAGTCAGGTGGACTTCCTGCGTATCACGACGCACTCGACGTTCGGTCAGGTCGATCACGACGTCGCCGAACTCGAGCAAGTCGGCCACCGGGCGAGCAGCGTGCTCCGCACGATCAGCGCGCCGAAGCAATGCCTGAACACGGGCGACGAGGACACGCATGCTGAACGGCTTGCTCAAATAATCGTCGGCCCCGACGCCGAGACCTATCAGCATGTCGGTTTCATCGGCACGAGCGGTCAACATCAGCACGGGCACCGGGCGCACGGCCTGGATGCGGCGGCAGACTTCGAGGCCGTCGAATCCCGGCATCATCACGTCGAGCACCACTAGGTCGGCGTCCATCTGCTCGCAGCGGGTCACAGCACTGGGACCGTCGAATGCCAACTCGACGTCGTAGCCCTCGGCACGCAGCCTCGCTGCGATGGACTCGCAGATACTGACCTCGTCGTCGACCACGAGCAATCTTCGCTGACTCATGGAACTGACTGTATTCGGCCCTCGTGGATGAACCTGGGAGGACTTGTGAAGGTTCTGTGCAGGTTCTAGAACCTGCGGATGTTGTTGATCGGCAGATCCGCCAGCGGCGTCAGTCCGGTCGGAACACCAACTCCGTAGGCGTTGAACACCATTCCGAATCCGGCGTAGATGCCGACGTGCGTCGCACCGGGGTAGAAGGTGATGACATCGCCGGGCGCGAGGGCCCACCGAGGAACCGGCTGTCCGACGTTGGCCTGCTGTTGGCTGGTCCTTGGCAGATTCACTCCCGCCTGCCGAAACGCCCATTGCACCAGCCCGGAGCAGTCCCACGAGTTCGGCCCGACTCCGCCCCATTGGTAGGGCTTTCCGGTCTGAGTGCTCGCTGCTGCCAGCGCGATCAGGCCTGCCGGACTCGGAATGGGGAGGGCGGCTGATCCGCTGCTGATGCTTCCTGCGCTTCCCAGGCTGCCGGAGCTCCCGCTACTGCCGCCGCTACCGAGGCTCCCCGGGTCGGCCGAGGCGGGGGCAGCGGAGAGCAACAGGACGCTTCCGGTCAGCAGAGCAGCGACCGTTCCCGTGCGGAGTGTCGACTTCTTCATGCATCCGTCCTTCGTGGGAGTCGTTTCGGCGCGCGGCAGCGCACCTCGATAGCCGTGAACTGGTAAGACACGTGAAAACAAACACTTCGTTCGGATGTTAACGGCGTAGACGTGGTGTTCGGACAGGAATCATTGATCCCATTTGTCGGTTTTCGACAAACAGGCCTTACGTCCCGGCCTGGCAAAGATCAGGGAATGATCGGGGATTTCCTGGATCCGTCGGAGCCGGCGGATCCCTAGATTCGAAATCATGCGCTCATACGTCCTTGTCGCCGCGGTCATCATCGGAGCCACCACGGCGCTGATCGGTTGCTCGACGCTCCAGCGCGCAGTGGAGATTCAATCGGATCTCGACGGACTCACCAGGTCGGGTGTCGTCGGGTCGATCGCAACACTCGACGACGGCACCACGACGGCTGTCATGACCAGCGGCGTACCCAATCGGACCAACGGCGATTCGATCGGCAAGAATGATCGGGTCCGGATCGGAAGTGTGACAAAGACATTCACCGCTTCACTCGTCCTGCAGTTGGTGGCCGAAGGCAAGGTCGACCTCGACGCACCGATCGAGCAGTACCTCCCGGGCCTACTGCACGGCAGTGACATGGACGGCAGTGACATGGACGGCAGTGGCACAGACGGTAGCGCAATCACCGTGCGGCAACTGTTGCAACATCGCAGCGGCCTACCCGAGTTCGCCGGAGAACCCGGCGCCGACGAATGGATTGCCGCAAACGAGGACCGAACGCTGACGCCGTCCGCCGCGGTCGCCATCGCCCTCGGCAAACCGGCGCAATTCGTCCCCGGAACGTCGTTCGTCTACACCAACACCAACTACATCGTTCTCGGAATGCTCGTCGAATCGGTGACCGGCCGCAGCTACGCCGACGAACTTCAGTCTCGGATACTCGACCCGCTGGACCTGGAAGACACGTACCTCCCGGCGGCCGGTGAGCGCGACATCAGGGGCGATCACCTGACGGGCTATCAGGATCTCGATGGTGGCCTGACCGATGTTTCCCGCACGGAACCGTCGATCCCCTGGTCTGCCGGAGCGATGGTCTCGACGGGCACAGACCTGAACGCCTTCTGGCGCGCGCTACTCGACGGGCAGGTGGTGCCGGCCGAGCAGCTTGCCGAGATGACCACCCCTCAGGTCGGCGCCACCGAAGCCGAGGGGCTCGGGTACGGGATGGGCGTCGGCGCCACCGAACTTCCCTGCGGCGTCACCTATACCGGCCACAGTGGCGGGATCTACGGGTACTACACGCTGTCCGGTGCGACGCCGGATCGTGCGTTCACCGTGACGCTGACGTCGACGCCGAAGGACCAGCCGGACACCGTCGCGATACTCTCGCACGCGCTCTGCCCCTGACGCTGTTACCAGTACTGATGACGCTGCCCGTCGGTATCCGCGACGAAGATGACCGCGTCGGCGCCGTCCAACTCCGAAGGTTTCAGCGGCAGATGCCCTGGCAGGATCGCTTCTCCCGCGGTGATCGACGGGCCGAGCGCGGCTCGCAGGGCCGGAGTCGAGAACAGGGCACGCCGACCGGTCGCATCGGCCAACGCTCCCTGCAGAGTGCCCGGATCACTGTCGGGGTTGGCGTCGGTTGCCAAAAATACGTAACGCTCCCCGAGGACAAGTCCGACAAGTGAGCCGGCGCTCCCCCAACTGACCACGTCGCCGTTGACCGGCATGTCGGACGGCACTCGCAAGAGATGGGCATTGTGTGCGAACAGCAGGCTAGGCCCGCGTCGCTGCTCCTGGGCGACGACCGCCAGCAGGTTCTCGGCCATCATCTCGGCACGCAGACTGAGCAGTGTTCCAATGCGATCAGGAGCGGAACTCGCCATCGCGGAGTGATAGCGCAAGAGCCCCAGAGCGGTGCGTGAATGTGCAAGGGCCAGGTCGTACCCGGCCGGGTCGACGGGTCGCAGCACTGGTGCGGCGCGCCGCAGGACGCTGCCGAGGTCGTCCGCAATGATGCGCAGAGCGCGAGCATGATCGGAGTTGCCGACGGACGCAGCCGGATCGAACATCGCCGCCGGGTTGGTCCAGTCGGCGTCCTGAACCCGTAAAAGGTCGGCGTCGTCGAGAGATTGTGGCCGCAACGCGGCGGGCAGGAAGTCACCTGCCGCAGACAGTGCGCGGCGCGGGCTCGGTGCACCGGAGTACTCCACCGGAGCGTCGAAGCCGTAGAAGCGAACTCGGTCAGCCGGAGCGCGGCCGTCGTTGTACTCGCGTAGCCATTCGACGAGTTCGCGGTTTCCCGGTACCGCACCGAATCCGTGGCTGAAGCCTGTGGCGAGCACCTTCTCGATGTCCGCCTCTCCCCCGTTCACGTACTCGTCGACAAGCAATGCCGCAAAGACATCTGTTTCGAGCACGATCGACCGATATCCTCGTTCGACCAGTTGGCCGAGAAGTTCGTTGCGCAGCAACGGAAAAGCCTTGATCCCATGAGTCGGCTCGCCGAGAGCGAGCAGAGCCGGCACCTCGGTTCGTGCTGCGAGCACTTCGTCGACGGCACGACCAAGACTTGCCGCGTCTTCGAGTTGGCGGCCGAGCTCACTCAGCGCTGGGGCAGTGGACATGATCATCCCTTTCGAAGGTGGACTGCCTTCGACAGTATCGTTGAAGATTCGGGTGAAACTTTTACAACAATTACCTGGGGTATACCGTGAAAAGCCTCAATCGGAGGTGATCAGTGCGGCCCATCGACCTTGCCCGTGAACACGGGTTGTCCGCACAGGCGATCCGCAATTACGACGACGCCGGCGTCCTTCCTCCGACCGATCGCAGCAACGCCGGCTACCGGCGATACACCCCAGTGCACGCGCAGGCCCTGCGAACTTTCCTCGTATTGCGCGGCGGTCACGGCCACCAGCGGGCCACGGAAATCATGCGTGCGACCAACCAGGGCGACACCGAGTCCGCCTACCGCCTGATCGACAGTGCACACGTGACACTGCTCGCCGAGCGAGGAACTCGCACCGAGGTAGCCGCAACGCTGGGGACTCTGTCCACCATGGCACCGGCACTGGTCCACGGTCCAGCGCTGACGGTCGGTGAGCTTGCGCGCCGTCTCGGCGTTCATCCGGCGACACTGCGCACGTGGGAAGAGCACGGCATCCTGCACCCCGAGCGCGAACGAGCAACGGGTTATCGCGAATACGGTCCGGAGTGTGTGCGCGACGCCGAGATCGCGCGGCAGCTGCGGCGCGGCGGCTACCGACTGTCGCAAGTCGCCCAGTTTCTCGATTCGCTGCGCGAGGCCGGCGGAGCGGACTCATTGGCAGCGTTCCTCGAATCCTGGCAAGACCGGCTGACCACACGCAGTCGCAACCTTCTCGCCGGCGCGGCTCAGCTCGATGCCTATCTCACGATGCTGGATCAGACCTAGCCGGGCCGTCGTCGACGCAACCTATTCTCGCCCTGTGACATCGCCCGGCTTCTTGTCCTCCCGCAGACCCCGCCAACTCGGGTGGCGAAGGCGTCCGGTCCCCGTCCAATCCATGAACCGCGCCTCACCGACTAGTTCAGGCCTCACCCACACCGCACCCTTGCGGTCATCTGCTGGAAGTTCCTCCTCGAACGGACTTTCCTTCTGACGCAACGGTTCCAGCACCGCAAGCAGTGACTCCAAATCACGATCACTGAAGCCGGTACCGACGCGCCCCACGTAGGTCAATCCGTCCTCACCCGGAATTCCCATGAGCAGCGCCCCGATCCCCTGCGCTCGATTGCCCTGCCCGGTGCGCCACCCACCGATCACCACCTCTTGGGTGCGCCAGTTCTTCACCTTGATCCAACTCGACCCCCGCCGCCCTGGAAGGTAGACCGATGCACGACGTTTGGCGACAATCCCTTCCCACCCGGCATCGGTACTCACCTCCAAGGCGTTCTCCGCCGTGCCCTCGATCTGCGGTGGTACCTCGAGCTCACCGACCTTGCCCGCCAACGCATTCAACACGGTGCGGCGATCCGAATAGGACTTCCGCAGCAAAGACACTCCGTCGAGGTACAGAAGATCGAAGGCCAGGAACACCGGTTCCCCACCTCGCTGGAGGAGGCCGAAATCTGTAACTCCCGCGTCGTTGTACGCCACCACCTCACCGTCGAGAACCACGTCATGACCGTCCAGCACCTCGGCCAACCCGGCAAGGGCTGGATAGTCCCGGGTCTTGTCGTTACCCGCGCGGCTGCGAAGCGACATTGTGCCCGAATGATATTCGAGAATCACTCGAATCCCGTCCCACTTTCCTTCGAAGGCCCACTCCTGCGGGTCGAGACCTTCGAGCGTTCCAGCGGTGGCAAGCATCGGCTCGAGATTCTTGGGAAACTCCGTTCCGAAACTCGCATTCTGATCCTTCATCAGATGCATCAACCACTGATCACCCTTTGTCCGGATCAGCGCGAAGCGTCCCTGCACCCGCTCCCCACTCAAGCGCACGATCACCTCGTCTTCACGCCACTTCTCGGTCTCGTATGTCCCGGAATCCCAGATCGTCATCGAACCGCCGCCGTACTCCCCCTTCGGAATCGTGCCCGAGAACGTGGCGTATTCGAGCGGATGATCTTCGGTGTGCACGGCCAACCGATTTTCTCCGGCACTGGTCGGCACACCCTTCGGGACTGCCCAGGACACAAGCACACCATCCCGCTCGAGGCGAACGTCGTAATGCAATTGTCTGGCGTGATGTTCTTGAATAACAAAGGTATTGCCCGCTGTCTCGTTGGCCACCGCAGCAGGGATCGGCTCCGGTGTCCGGTCGGCCGACCGCTTGTTGCGATAGTGCGCCAACGTATCGGCTACAGCCGCCGAGACCGGCGGATCCAGATCGCCCAGCAGATCACCGTCGGATTCGACGCGCTCCAGAACCTCGTCGAACAGCAGGTGGCGCAGTTTCGGATCGTCGAGTTCGTCCCAACTGCGCGGCGCGGCAACATAGGGTTGATCGCGACCGCGCATCGAATACGGCGCAATGGTGGTCTTGGCTGCGTTGTTCTGACTCCAGTCCACGAAGATCTTGCCTGCCCGGACATTTCGCGCCATCGTCGCGGTGACGAGATCCGGGTGAAGCTTCTCGAGCCCGGTGGCGATCTGCTTGGCGACAGTCGACGCACCACTGCCGTCCAAGGCTCGATCCAGTGGTACGTAGAGGTGGATTCCCTTGCTACCACTGGTTACCGGATAGGCAGTCCACCCCAGAGTTGCGACCAGATCTCGAATCGACCTCGCCACCTCGGCGCACTCGGCCAATCCGACGCCTTCGCCCGGGTCGAGATCGAATACCAGTCGTGTCGCCGGACCACGCTCGGAACCGTCGAATCGCCATTGGGGAACGTGTAATTCGAGTGCCGCCTGTTGCCCCAGCCACGCCAGGGATGCAACGGAATCGAAGATCGGGTAAGTGACGACGCGATCAGAATGCTGCAGCGCCGCACGCGTGAGCCACTGCGGGGCAGACGACGCCAGGTTCTTCTCGAAGAAGGACTGACCGTCCACACCGTTGGGCCAACGCTTACGAGTACCAGGTCTACCGACGACATGCGGAAGCATGACTGCGGCGATACGGGTGTAGTAGTCGATGACTTCGGCCTTCGTGGTGCCGCTCTCGGGGTAGAGGATCTTGCCCAGATTGGTCACGGACACGGTTGTGCCGTCGAGAGTGATCTGACCCCGATCCGTCGTTGCCATCTCCTCATTGTGCTGGATAGCGCTGCGTCTGGCAGTAGAAATCTGATGGATCGGAAACCTGCCGCTGTGCCAGGCCACGGGCAAGACTGGATTCTCGATGGGAGAGGAGACCACGATGACAGTTCGCAGTTCCGTGGAGCCGTTGGTGGACAACAACTGGCGGATGTTCGCCACCTGTAAAACAGTGGACCCGGCGGTGTTCTATTCGCCGGGTGAAGAGCGCGGACGCAATCGGGCTGCACGGGAGAGTTCCGCGAAGCAGGTGTGCTTCCGCTGCCCGGTCATTCGGGACTGCCTGACCTTTGCACTCGAGACCGCTGAACCGCACGGAGTCTGGGGTGGGACGACACCGTCGGAGCGCCTTGCACTGCGACGCTCAGCTGCGTGAACTCCGCTCACACGAGACCCCCGTCACGTCCAGACCGGACAAACAGGCAAGATGGCCTAGTGCCTATGACACGACGCGCAGTTGCCGTAACCGCGATCTTCGCTTCCTCGATCTTGTTGGGCTCGTGTTCGTCGCAGCCGGAGGCACCTGCGGCAGCAGATACCACCACCACGGTTCCCGAGGCGTTCACCAAACTTCCCTCGACCACCGCAGTGGACAAGTGCGGACCCCAGAGCGGGACCACCCTCGAAGACGGTGTCCTGACCATCGCCACTGACTCACCGGCGTACGCGCCGTGGTTCGTCGACAACGATCCGTCGAACGGCAAAGGCCTCGAGGGTGCGGTGGCCCGGGCGGTCGTCGACAAGCTCGGGTACAACACCGACCAGGTTCGCTTCACCACTGTCGCCTTCAACGACGCATTGAAACCAGGCCCCAAGGATTTCGACTTCGACGTCAATCAGTTCACGATTTCCGGGGATCGCCGCGCGAACGTCGACTTCAGCTCGCCGTATTACGCAGTGGCGCAGTCGGTGATCGCCTCACGCGGAAGCAAGGCCGCCGGTGCAAAGAATCTTGCGGATCTGGCCGGCTACCGTTTGGGCGCTCAGACCGGTTCAACCAGCCTCGCGGCGATCACCGACACGATTGTTCCGACCACTGCGCCACGCGAGTTCGCGACCACGGACGACGCGAAAGCTGCGCTGGCCGCGGGCGAGATCGACGCATTGGTCGTCGACATCCCGACCGGATTTCACATCACCGAGAACGAACTGCCCGGGTCGGTCATCGTGGGTCAGTTTCCGCGGCCCAACGCAGTCACCGAATTCTTCGGTTTGGTGCTCGAGAAGAACAGTCCGCTGACCGAGTGCGTCTCCGCGGCAGTCGATGCGCTCTACGCCGACGGAACCCTCGAGAAGCTCGCAACCGAATGGATTACCGACAGCGCCGACGCACCCGTTCTCGAGTAGTTCAGTCGGCGCGCCCACTGATCGCGCCGACGAAGACCTTCGGGATGTCTGCCGGTGTCGGAGCGAAGTGACTGTTACCGCCGGTGAGAGTCGAAATCTGCTCGAGCACATCGGTATCGGCATCATCGGTGACACCGATGGTGATGATCGGTACCGGCCGCGTTGGGTCCTGCTCGCGAGTCAGGGTGTCGAGAAGTTCCTGCAGGGCGATACCCGACGGATCGTCGTTGGCACCGTCGGTAAGCAGAATCACCGAATTGATCGAGACCGGATCGTAGGACTGTTGCATGGACCGATACGCGGCGAGAACGCTGTCGTACAAACCTGTTCCGCCGCCGACGATCGAAGAGAGGTTGTCGATCCGAGACAGCAGTTTGCTCCGATGATCCGTGCCACCTTCAGTTGCATCCATACGGGCGACAGGTTCGAGTTCGCGGTAGTCCGTCCCGTCACCGAGGTCTACGGAGAACGCCCAGAGACCCAATTGTGCGTTGGCAGGAAACATTCGGATCGCGATGTCACCGGCCTGCGCCGTCGCGGTAATTCGAGTGACCCCGTCCTGCATGTAGTCCATGGACCCCGAGACGTCGACAACCGCCAGCGCGCGGGAAGGCCTGGACAGAATCTCGTACCGCGCAAGCGCTTTGGTGACCACAGACGGATCGGACGGCACCAGCGAGCCAACCTTTCCCACTCCACCGGCTACCGGTGGGGCCTGATCCGCGCCGCGGAACCCGAGGCCGGCAAGTACGGAGCGCCCGGTGTCCGATGCCAGCGCTGCCGCCAGCAGTTTGCCGGCGTCGTCCGCCGCCGACGAGTCTGCACCCACACTTGCCATCGGGTAGTCCATGAAGACCGAACCGGACGACGGTACCGACGCGGTGAGTCGACTGTCCGCATGTGCGGCGAGATAAGCCTCGAAGGTCTGCTCGGTAGTCACCGCGGTTCCGCCGGACGCGTCCACGGTTTGGATGCGCCCGGTCGAACCAGTTTCCTTCAGATTTCCGTACTGCGCTTGTGCCACCGGCACCAGGGCTGCCGAGATGGATGTGAGGTCCCCGCCCCGCGACTGGGTCTCGGCAAAGGCCGCCACGATCGGCGCGCTGGAGACAGCACTGGTCAGGGGATCGCCGATGTGCAGCGATGGAGCGCCGAGGACATCCGTCCATGCGCCGGGTGCCTCGGCATCCGGCGCGGAGACGGCGACAACCGGGGTGGAGGCGACCGAGCTGCTGATCCGGCGAATCTCCTGCCCGCTTGCCGAAACCTTGTCCAGCCATTCGCTCGAATCAGGGATCCACAGTGCGGGCGCCGTACCGTCTGCGATCGCCGCGACGGTGAGCACGGGATCTTGCGGCGTCACGCTGAGCGAGCTGCATCCGAGATCCGCGGCGGGGATGGCAGCGGCGACAGCTTCGAGTCCCGAGGCGATCGACGGATCGGCCGCCACGGTCACGGTTTCCGGGTTGTCACAGTTGGTTGCCGTCGCAGCTGCAGCGGCGCCCGCACCGAGTTCTCCCTTGTCGCTGACGCTTTTGAACGTCACGGCAAATGCTGCGGTTCCACCGACTGCAACTACCGCCAAGAGTCCGATCAGAACCTGCACGGATCGAGGCATGGACGCAGGTGGTGCGCCGTACCCATGACGAGACGACATTGATCGAATCCTTTCCGGCGGGACCCGAATCAATAACCAACCGATGCCCGGTTTATCCCGCCGAAAAGAATCCTAACTCATGTTAGCGGTGAAGTAGCTCCATGTGGAAATCTCTACAAACTAGGTGTAGATCTGGACAAACTGGGCCAGCGACTTCTCCACATCGCCTTTGAGCGCCCGCGCCACACTCGAACCGATCGGGCCGAACAATGGCGCGCCGCCCAACTCGACTGTCAGCGCGAGTTCCGATCCGTCGCCCTTTGCCTTCACATCGAGTTCGAGACCGAGCTTGACCCCGCCCTTGCCGTCTCCCTTGAGCGAGATCGCCTTCGGGACGTCGTACTTCTTGATGGTCCACCGAACGCGGTTGCGCAGGCCTTTCACCGTCACGACCGAGCTGATCTCGGTGCCGACACCCAATTGCTCGGGAAGTTCACTGCGCCATCCGTCGTGAACCACGAGCCAGTTTTCGTAGCCGCTGAGATCGGAGGCCTTGTCCCACACTTCTTGAGGAGGAAGCGGAACGTCGATTTTCACTGTGAGCTTTGCCATGGCAGAACAATAAGCCCCGTGCGCCTTTTCCGTAACCAGAGGTACCAGAAAGACGCACGGGGCTTTGCCCCTCTTAGTGGCTGACAGCCTTTTCGACGCCGACGCCGGTGAGGGAGCGAACTTCCATCTCCGCCTGCTTTGCCGGATCTTCGATCTTGTTGCGTCCGATGTACGTACCGACGATGCCGAGGACAAATGCCAGCGGAATCGAGACGATGCCGGGGTTCGAGAGCGGGAACCAGGCGAAGTCGGAGTTCGGGAACATCGACGACGGCTTGCCCGACACTGCCGGGGAGAACACGATCAGCGTCAAGCAGCTGACCAAACCGCCGTAGATGCTGAAGAGCGCACCGGTGGTGTTGAACTTCTTCCAGAACAGCGAGTACAGCAGGGTGGGCAGGTTCGCCGAGGCCGCCACTGCGAAGGCGAGGGCCACCAGGAAGGCGATGTTCTGCCCCATCGCCATGATGCCGAGAACGATGGAGACGAGTCCGATGACCACGACGGTGATTCGAGAAACTCGAACCTGCTGCTCCTCGGTTGCGTTGCCGCGCTTGATGACACTGGCGTAGATGTCGTGAGCGAACGACGCCGAAGCAGTGATCGCGAGACCGGCAACGACGGCGAGGATGGTCGCGAACGCCACCGCGGAGATGATGCCGAGGAAGATGGTGCCACCGAGCTCGAAGGCGAGCAACGGAGCGGCCGCGTTCTCTTTACCGGGTGCTGCCAAGATCTTGTCCGGTCCGACCATGCTGGCCGCGCCGTAGCCGAGAACCAGTGTGAACAGGTAGAAGGCACCGATGAGCGCGATCGCCCAGGTCACCGAGCGGCGAGCTTCCTTGGCAGTGGGCACCGTGTAGAAGCGCATCAGCACGTGCGGCAGGCCCGCAGTGCCGAGCACCAAAGCGATTCCGAGAGAGATGAAGTCGAGCTTCGTCATTCCGGAAAGACCGTACTTGGCACCGGGTCCGAGGATGTCTCGTCCCTGCACACCCTTGGTGGTGGAACTGTTGACCATGTCCTGCGCATTGGCGAGCAACTGAGAGAAGTTGCCGCGCACTGCCCACAGAACGAGTACGAACATGATTCCGGCTCCGGCAACCAGCAGAACTGCCTTGACCATCTGTACGTAGGTGGTGCCCTTCATGCCGCCGACCAAGACGTACACGATCATCAGCACACCCACGATCGCGACGACGATCGACTGTCCCACTTTGCCGTCGATGTTGAGCAGCAGGGCGACAAGTCCACCGGCGCCGGCCATCTGGGCAAGAAGGTAGAAGAGGGAAACGGCCAGGGTGGACAGGGCTGCCGCCATGCGCACCGGACGCTGCTTGAGCCTGAAGCTCAGGACGTCTGCCATCGTGAATCTGCCGGTGTTCCTGAGCAATTCGGCGACCAGAAGCAATGCAACCAACCAGGCCACAAGGAATCCGATGGAGTACAGGAAGCCGTCGTAGCCGTACACGGCGATCGCACCTGCGATACCGAGGAACGATGCCGCCGAGAGGTAGTCGCCGGCGATGGCGAACCCGTTCTGCGGGCCGGTGAACTGTCCACCGCCGGTGTAGAAGTCGGACGCCTTCTTGGTGGTCCGGCTGGCGCGGATGACCAGCGTCATGGTCACAACGACAAACGCGAGGAAGATCGCGATGTTGAAGGCGGGGTTTCCTACGTCCGTTCCGGACGCGGCGAGTGTGGTGATCACTGTGCGGGACCTTCCAGTTCTTCACGGATGGCAGCGGAGCGGGGATCGAGCTCACGACCGGCGAACTTCACGTACCACGCGGTGATGGCGAAGGTCGTGACGAATTGCCCGAGACCGAGGATGATGCCGAGATTGATGTTGCCGAGGACCTTGGTGGCCATGAAGTCGTGGGCATAGGTAGCCAGGACGACGTACACCGCATACCAGAGCAGGAAGAATGCAGTGATGGGGAAAACGAACTTGCGCAGACGCGTTCGGAGTTCCTGGAATTCGGGACTCGCTTGCATGTCTATGAATGCCTGGGCATCCGGGGTGCGTCGCTCTTGCGGCGACCCCTCACTGATTTCTGCTGTGGACACTGCCGGCTCCTCGCCTCGCGTGTGAAGTGAACTACGCACAGACGTTAGTGAGATCGGAGTCACATGAAGACGCTGTGGCGCCAGTCACACGGTGAGCAGTCGCGCGCTGCGCCGAACGGTCAGGCAGGCGCGACCAACGGCAGAGGGTTCGGGCGGTGAAAGTCAGGGTTGGCGGAGATCGTCTTCGCGATCGGAGCCCATTCCGAGCCGTTCCGGGGCGTGCATCCGCGTGAAGATTCGCGCAATATCTGCCGGTATCTGCTTCGACGACACCTTGCTCACGACGATCATCGTGAGGAACGCCAGCGGCACGCTCACCGCAGCCGGGAACGCGAAAATGGCTGCCGGCCAGCCACCGAGGACGTCCTCCGACAAACCACCCAGGACGGCGACAGTGGCGGCAGTGCCCGCAACACATCCACCGACAACCATCCCCGCCCCCGCGCCGACGGCAGTCAGACCGCGCCACCAGATACCCAACACGAGCAGTGGGCAGAGCGTCGACGCGGCGACCGCGAACACCAACCCGACGGTTCTCGAGAGGTCGACCGACACCACCGCCAGCGACAGCACGAGCGGAACGAGCCCGGCCAGGAGCGCTGCAATACGGAAGTCTCGAACTCGTCCGCGGAGAACATCGGTACTGACGACGCCCGCGATGCTGACGAGCAATCCGGACGACGTCGACAAGAAGGCGGCAATGGCACCGGACGCCACGAGGGCTGCCAGCAGTTGTCCGCCCCACCCCGAGAACACCGAGCCCGGCAGCAGCAACACCGCGGCGTCGGAGGTGCCCGTGATCAGAAGTTGCGGAACGTACAGGCGAGCGAAGACGCCGAGGAGTGTCGGAAACAGGTAGAACACACTGACCAGACCGACAACTGCAAGCGAGGTCAGACGAGCGGCCCGGCCGTCGGGGTTGGTGTAGAACCGGACGAGAACGTGAGGCAGACCGAGCGTTCCGAGGAAGGTCGCGAGCATCAGCGAGTACACCTGATACATCGGGTGCGGCCCACCGAAACCCCAACCCGGGGTGATCCAATCCGAGTTCTGCGCAGGCGCTCCCGCGACGACGGGAACCGCGGCTCCCGCGTCGAGAACCATGGACATGCCTTCACCGAGGGTGTGCTCCCCCGGGCCCAGAGTCACGGTTCCTTCGACCACTCGCCCGTCGACTGTGCCGCCGCTGACCGCCACCGGCTCGGATACCTGGACGACGACGTCGGTGGTGATGTCGACGGTCGTCGCAGTGGTGACCGTCGGCGGCATCGACGCGCCTACGTCGTGATGATCGCCGAAGAAGTAGAAGGTCAGTGCCACAGCGGGAATCGCGACGGCAGTCAGTTTCAGCCAATACTGGAAGGCCTGAACGAAGGTGATCGAGCGCATCCCGCCGCCGACGACGTTGGCGATGACGATGACCCCGACAGCAACGCCGCCGATCCAGCTGGGAACCCCGAGCAGAATGTTGAGCGTCAGTCCCGCGCCTTGGAACTGTGGAATCAGATACAGGATGCACACCATCGCGACGACGAGCATTGCGAGCTTGCGCAATCGCGGTGAGCCGAGACGGAATTCGGCGAAATCGGGGACGGTGTATGCACCGGAACGCCGAAGCGGTGCTGCGACGAACAGCAGCAGGGCGAGGTATCCGGCGGTGAATCCGATGGGATACCAGAGGGCGTCGGCGCCGTATTTCGCGACCAGCCCGGCCACGCCGAGAAACGAAGCAGCGGAGAGGTACTCACCGGAGATGGCTGTCGCATTCCACCGCGCGCTGACGGTTCTGGACGCGACGAGAAAATCCGAGGTGGTACGAGCGAGCCGAACGCCGTAGATTCCGATAGCCACGGTTGCCACGGCCGCCGCAACGATGCCGAGCACCGTCAGCACCGGGATAGGTTGTCCTCCCACAGCGCCGCGCTCAGTCGTCCACGATGTCGTTGAAGTCCTGCTCGTTTCGCTCCGCACGACGCACGAACACCCAGCCTGTGGTCAACAGCAAGGGATACACGGCGCCGCCCATCACGAGCCACGGCAACCGGATGCCCAGGACTGCGACCTCCGACAATGTCGGGAAGAGATGCGTCAGAAGCGGTACTGCACACAGGAGCCCGGCTGCGACGACGGCAAGGCGAATCGCCAGCCCCAACTGCGCGCGAACGAGACCGCGGATCATGGCGTCGCCGACTTCGGTCTGTTCCTGCACCTCCACCCGCGTACGGACGATCCGTGCGCCACTACGTTGCGCCAACACAACGCGCTCACGCTGCGGAGGATCGGACTGCGACGTCACCGTGACAACCAGCTCTGCTTGGGCGCACGAACCAGTCGATCCTTGAGTTCACGGGTGTGTCTGCGGCTGACCGGAAGTTCGACGGGAGGCTTGTCTCCGTGCGGGCGCAGACAGACCACCAATCCGCTGCCTACTGTGCGGATGCCGGTGACCAGCGCCAAAGACACCAGGTAGGAGCGGTGCACGCGCAAGAAGCCCGCGTCGGCCCAGCGTGATTCGAGTGTCGAGATCGGGATGCGTACCAGGTGCGACTTCCCGGCGGTGTGCAAACGCGCGTAGTCCCCGTCGGCTTCCACCCACTCCACCGAGGAGCGTTGAACGAGCGTCGTAACGCCGCCCAGTTCCACCGGGATCACCTCGTCGGTGGACGCAGCTTCGGGCTTGTTCTCGCTCTTGGTGCGCCCGGCCAACCCCACGATCCGTTGAACGGCCTGAGCGAGACGCTCCTCGCGGAGCGGTTTGAGTAGGTAGTCGACGGCACCGAGGTCGAAGGCATCAACAGCTCGATCGTCGTGCGCTGTCACGAACACCACGGGTGGTGGCGTCGCGAAATTGGAGAGGATGCCGGCCAGTTCGAGACCGTCGAGTCCGGGCATGTTGATGTCGAGAAATACCGCGTCGATGCTTCCACCGCGCAGTATCCGCAACGCAGTCGTCGCATCCGATGCCGTGTGAACGTGCGCCACCGAGTCCTCGGCGCGCAGCAAGAAGGCCAGCTCGTCGAGGGCTGGTTTCTCGTCGTCGACGGCAAGGACGGTCAGCTGGGCATCAGTGTCAGTCTCGTTCACAACAGGTCCATGTTCCCACGACGGTTTCAGCCTGATCATCGAAGGCGAGAATCAGACGTGAATACCCTGCTTGAACTTGGGAACACGCATGCTGACCTTCGTACCGGCACCCGGCGCTGTCTCCACCACGAGTCCGTAGTCGTTGCCGAACGCGGCACGAAGTCTGTCGTCGACGTTGGCCAAACCGACGTGAGCAGCTTCGCGTGCGCTGGGTCGTCCCGATCCCGACTCGATGGCGTCAAGTGAGCCGGAACGCAGTAGTTCAGGGTCCATCCCCACACCGTCGTCCTCGACGCTGATGATGCAGTCAGGTCCCTCGTCCGCGGCCACGATGCTCACGGTCCCGCCCTCCGGCTTACTCGAAATGCCGTGACGAACCGCGTTCTCGACCAGCGGCTGGAGAGCCAGGAAGGGAAGAACCACGTTGAGCACTTCGGGTGCTATCTGAAGGCGGACGTTCAGCGCCTCCCCGAATCGCGCGCGTTCGAGGGTCAGGTAACGATCGATGTTGCGTAGCTCGTCGGCAAGCAGGGTGAACTCACCCGCAGATCGGAACGAGTACCGGGTGAAGTCCGCGAACTCGAGGATCAGTTCTCTGGCCCGCGCCGGGTCGGTTCGAACGAACGACGCGACCGTGTTGAGCGCGTTGTAGATGAAGTGGGGACTGATCTGCGCGCGGAGGGCACGCACTTCGGCTCGATCCAACAGGGCTCTGGACGCGTCGAGGTCGGCGAGTTCGATCTGGCTGCAGGCGTATCGAGCCACCTCGGTGACCGCTCCGAGCATTCCCGGCCACGGGTCTTCGCTGGTGACGATTCCCAGCACGCCGACCACGCCGATGTCCTCGATCAGCAGGGGCTGAGCGATCAGCGCTCGCACATGGTGATCGCTCGGTCCGCGCACCAGGTCCGAGTGGGTGACGAGCACCCGGCGTTCGCCTTCGATCGCGCGAATGGCGGCGTCGTGGAATTGATCGGACAACGCTTCGTGACGGCCGTCCCACGCCAGCAGATTTCCCGACGCGTCTGCGAGGCCCAGACCGGAACCGCCGGTCAGCTCGCGTAGGTGAGGCGCCGCCTCGGCGGCCGAATTCTTGTCGAGTCCACGCCGAAGTGGCCGCGCGGCAAGTGAAGCCGTATGGAGCGCGGCATGGACGGCACGCTCGGTCGGGGTGGTCACCTCACGTCTGGTGCGCATCCACACCGCTGTCAGTGCCCCGGCCACTGCGAGAATCAGCACGCTGAGAAGCGCGACCACGGCCGGACTCAACGCGAATCCTCGTCCAGTTTCCGGATCAGTGTTTTCGGAGCCACCGTGCGGTACGCATCTTCGACGACGTCGGCTACGTCGTTCCAGAATTTCTCGTCCTCGGTCTCGTCGGCACTCGGAACGTCGAGGTACACACCGATCCATCCCCGGCCACCCACGTACGGGGGGACGAAGAACCTCGTCGGATCGCGACTGACCCAATCTGCCTGCGCCCCAGGTGGGGCCGCGGCCCAGATCGCGAGGCGATCGTCGTGGTGGTGATCTGCCATGGTGACGAACTGCGGCGCTTTGCGCACGAACCACGACGATTCACCGTGGCTGATCCGCTCGGTTGCCTCTGGCAATGCCAGCGCAAGTGCGCGGATTCGTGCCGACGCCGTCATCGATTCACGACCCGCAGGTATTCGGTGCCGGAACACCTGCAAATCGATCCTTCACCCACGCAACAGCTCCCGGCACAGCGGCGCCGTCCGCGTGACCTTCGCCCGGTCGCGCCTGGAATTCGATGACGTCACCCTCGGCGCAGGCACGTTCGACGGCCGCCTCGGTCCATTCCGGACGGATGAGGTTGTCATTGGTACCGACGACTACGTACATCGGACCGCTCGCGCGTTGACGTGGGAGAGCAACGTCGCTGAGCCACGCGTGAATTCGGTCCGCGTCCTCGGCGGTAGCTGGCCGGGTGTCGGCGGGCGTCACCTTTCCGACAAGACCCAACTTCTCCGTCGCGCGAGAGGTCAGGCACGAGGTGAGCAGGTCGTAGTTCTGCTCGAATGCGCCGCGCACGTAGTCGGTTCGTTCGAGCTCCGGATGGGTGAGGGACAGCCCTTCGAGTACATAGGGCAGCAGCAGTTGCTGAGGCAGTGACAGATTCACCTCGGAATCACTCGAGATGATCGGCGAGATGTCCGCTGCCGGGGACAGGTTTGCTGCACCGACGAATTCCAGTCCGTCGCCGTAGGTGTCGGCTTCCTCGGCCGCTGCCCAGGAAGCCTGCCCGCCTTGGGAAAGCCCCAGAGTTGCCCACCGAGTCGAGGTGTCCGGAACGACGTTGCGCGCCGCTCGAACCGCGTCGATGACGTTGAACGCCGCGGTGTCCGGTTGCAGGTAAGGATGCGGGTCCGGAGTGCCGAGGCCCTCGAAGTCGGATACAGCGACCACGTATCCCGAGTCGAGGAACGGCGCGACCAGGCCGATCGTGCCGAAGAGGGTCGGCGAGGTCGACGGCGCACAGTCGTCCGAAATACCCGTCGTGCCATGGCCGATGGAGACGATCGGCCAACCGCCCTCCGGCGGCGTTCCAGGCGGTGTGAACACGGTTCCCGATACCTGGGTCTCCCGGCCGTCGATACCGGAGGTGGAGCCGTACAGGATTTTCACCGCGCTCGCTCCGGACGCCGCCACTTCGGCTGTGCTGGTGAAGGGTTCACTGTCGAACACGACGCCGCGTTGCGCGCTGCTCTCGACCGGCGGGGTAGTCGTGGTTGCGTTGTCGGTGACAGAGACATCTGGCGAGGCATCCGATCCGCAGCCGACGCTCACGAGGAGCGCGCTCGCCACCACGACTCCCCAGCCTGCGCGAACCCTCGAACTCCGAACCGTCATACGCAGTGTTCCCCTCTATTTGCCCGCGCTGCCTGCTCGGCGACGCCTGACACGTTCCTCGGCTGCGGCCTCTTCGATGTCGAGTCCTTCCAATACGGTACGCAATACCTCGTCGTCGAGATCTCCGTCGTCGCGCGCGGCGATCAGTGCGACTCGCTGCGAGCGAAGGGATTGATGCCGGAATTTGTCGAAGAGCGCTCCCGCATTCCACAGGGCGGCCTCGCGATCGGCGTCCTCGTCGACCTCTTGGAGTTGAAGCCTCGCCTGCATCGAGCGGCGTACGCGCTCGACGATTGCCTGCAATTCCTTTCCATCGATCCCGGATGGAGGGTGCGCGGCCGCGTCGGCCAACGCCTTCTCACCGGCTTTGCGAGAAATGTTGCGTGCCAACTCCATCTGTTCCTGGGTACGCAATTGTTCATAGGGATCCGCGACGTCGAGACGACGAATCAGGAACGGCAAGGTCGATCCCTGGATGAGCAGTGTCCCGACCGCGACGATGAACGCGATCGCCTGAATGACGCCGCGTCCGGGGAACGGCTCGCCGGACGAGAGCGCGAACGGGATACCGCCGGCCGCAGCAAGAGTGACGACACCACGCATTCCCGCCCACGAGACCACCAGATTCTGTTTCCACGTCAGTTGATTCTCGCGATCACGGCGCAGGGTTACACCGAATCGCACACGGGAGTAGCTCAGGAACAGCCACACCGGCCGAATCACGATGACCACGGCCAGGACTGCCAGACCGTACGCGAACACGTGAAGCACCGGAAGTCCGTCGGCGACAACATCGTCGATCACGAAGCTCAGTTGCAGCCCCATGTACGCGAAGACGAACATCTCGAGGAGCGTGTCCAGGCTCGACCACACCGAGCGCTCCTGCAGCCTGGTCATGATCGACGCGTCCGTCGAATAGTGCCCGATCACCAGACCAGCAACCACGACGGCCAGAACACCGGACGCGTGTAGTTCTTCAGCGGCCAGGTAGGCAGCGAACGGAAGGACCAGCCCCAAGCCGGTTTCGAGTGGAGAGTCGTACATGCGGGCGCGAACGAACTTGACGACAAACGCGAGCACCAAGCCGACGACAACGCCGCCGATTACTTCGTACGCGAAGAACAACAGGGGGGAATCCGTCGCAATTCGCGTTCCGGTCACGGCAGCGACCGCGACGGTGAAGAGGGTCAGCGCGGTCGCGTCGTTGACGAGCCCTTCGCCCGTGAGGATGGCGATAACTCGTTTCGGGAGCCCGAGTTTCTGACCGACCGCCACCGCGCTGACGGCATCGGTCGGCGCGATCACAGCTCCGAGCACGAGGGCGGCGCCGATAGTGAACTCGGGAACCATCCATTCGGCGAAGAAGGCAACCACGAACGCCGTCACCAGCACCATTCCGACGCCGAGACGCAGAATGGGCGCAAGGTTGCGTTTGAAGGTCGCGACCGAGAACTTGAGAGCGGCCGAGTAGAGAAGCGGCGGCAGGACCACACCGAGAATGACGTGGGGGTCCAGTTCGGGCCGCGGCATACCGGGGATGAAGGAGGCGACCGAGCCCACGGTCACCAGGACCAGCGGGGCCTGCAGGTTTCGTCGATTGGACAGCCCGGTGACTGCGATGGCGGCAATGACAACCAGCAGAATCCAGGTGAAGTTCACGCGTTCATTCTGCCCGCCGACCCTGGGAGTTCACCCAGCGGACGCACAGAAGCCCGCAACCTTTTCGGTTACGGGCCCCTGAGCAACGGTATGGCCGAATCCGGTATTACTGCTTTTCGGGAACAGCCTTCTTGGCGGCCTCGGCTGCCTTGTCGATCTGATCGCCGTACTTGTTGCCGGTCTTGTCGTCGGCGATGTCGGCGACCTTGTCGATCGCGTCGTGAACCTTGTCGGAGTTCTCCGCTGCGAGCTCCTGGCCCTTTTCGACCAATCCCTTGACGTTGTCCAAGAAACCCATGTCCGTGTCCTCTCCCGGTGCTGACGCACATCCTTCGGCGGAATCGTTCCTCCGCGCCCTTCGATTCTCACAGGTCGACGGCCTCTACGCCAGAAAGCAGGTCCGTGCGTTCGAGCCGCGCGCAACTCGAGGTAGCGTTAACCCGCCAATAGCTGATTGACCACCCATCGACATCGACAGGTGCCCGGATTGAATGCAGGACTGCGCGGGACGGGGAGCGACCCCCACCCCACGCGTGAACTGCTGTCCCGGTGGTGGTCGGATCGCACCGATTACACCTGGCTCCCCCGATTCCTCGACACTCGCGGGCTGACCGTTCCCGGACGGAAATTGGTGGCAGTGTGGTGTTTCCTCTTCGCCCTGATCGCGGTGACCATGCAGTTGAGCCGCTTCGGTTCCGATTCCGCCCTTGCACGGTCCATCCTCGCAGTCGGGACCATCAGCGGGGTGTATGCCGGTTGCCGTTGGGTGCGAAACGAATCGTGGCCCACCTGGCGCCAATCCGTGGCCTTTGTCGTCTGGGCCGACCTCTGGCTCGCCGTCACGCTCTTCTTCGCGGTTCGCACAGCGTTCGTCGGAACGCTGGGTTGCGTCCTGTTCATCATGATCGGCTTCTACGCGGCGATAGTTCACAGTCCGCGTGTTGCCGTGACCCACATCGGCTGGGCTCTTACTGTCTGCACGACGCTCGCTGCCATGGCGATGTCCGAGCCGGTCAACGACGACTGGGTGGTCGTGAATCTCTATCTGATGGTTGCCGGTGTGGTTTTCTCCACCGCGTGGATTCTGCAGATCGTCTGGCTGCGCCTGACCGACGACGCACGCAACGCCCACCGGGACTACCTCACCGCGACACTCAATCGCCGCGGACTCCAGGACGAGGCACAGCATCTGCTGCGCAGTGATCGAACGCAGGCTCTGATCGCACTGCTCATCGACGTCGACTCGTTCAAAATCCTCAACGACACGCACGGTCACGTAGCAGGCGACGACGCGTTGACCGCTGTCGCTGACCGCCTCATCGCTGCCGCCGGGCCCGAGGCAGTGGTGGCGCGAATCGGCGGCGACGAGTTCGTCGTCCTGCGCGGAGTCGATCGAGGAGATATCGAACAGGTCGCCACCGAGATACATTCGGCGGTCTCGTCCGACTCCGATCCCTATCCCGTATCCGCCAGTACCGGCGTCAGCGTCTACCTCTGTCCCGAGACGGACTTACCGGATCGGGCTGTCAACGAACTGATCGAGCACGCAGACAATGCGATGTACCGGGCCAAGAAGCGCGGCGGCGATCGCATTGCCTGGGTGCAGATGTTCAGGCGCTGAAACTACTTACTCACTGTGGGCATGGTGGTGCTCGCCGGGCAGGTCGTCGGGCGTCGCGAATATCTTCCGCTTCTCCCCGTGCAGGCGTGCGCTGATCCACCACGAGAGTTCCACGAGCACAACGCCGATAGCACCGAGGGTGATCGCGAGCGTCGTCGCAGCGACGTTGCTCGGATCCAGCTTGAAGAACTCACGAGTGAACGGCAGCGCGAACAGGATGAGGTACCCGGCAACCGAACCGCCGATCAGAACGAGCTTCCACCACACGTACGGCCGAGCAACGACGGCCAGGACCCACACGGCGATCATGATCAACGTGATGAGTGCACTGGTTCCGGCCTGGATCTTCTGGGTTTCCGTCTGGTCCGGGCCTTGGTAAGCCAACACGTAGGAGATGAACGTAGTGATGCCGATGATCAGGCCCGACGGCAACGCCAGACGCATCACGCGGGACACGAAACCGGTTCGCGCGCGCTCGTTGTTGGGTGCCAGAGACAAGATGAAGGCCGGGATACCGATCGTGAACCACGCCGCGATCGTGACGTGGCGGGGCAGGAACGGGTACGGCAGCGGTTCGAAGTCGAAGACCTGGGACAGGACGCCGGTGATGCCGATCAGGAACGCAAGCACCACCGAGTAGACGGTCTTGGTCAGGAACAGATTCGACACACGCTCGATGTTGCCGATCACTCGGCGGCCTTCCGCGACGACGTACGGGAGCGTCGCGAACTTGTTGTCCAGCAGCACGATCTGGGCCACGGCTCGGGTCGCCGGACTGCCCGAACCCATCGAGACTCCGATGTCGGCGTCCTTGAGGGCGAGCACGTCGTTGACGCCGTCACCGGTCATCGCGACGGTATGTCCGCGAGACTGCAAGGCAGCGACCATTTCCCGCTTCTGATCCGGTCGTACTCGACCGAACGTCGTTGCTCCGTCGAGAGTGTCCGCCAGCTTTTCCTGATCGCTGGGAAGATCCCGCGCGTCGATGGGACGGTCACCACCCTCGAGCCCGAGGGAACCGGCAACGGCGCCGACGGAAACCGCGTTGTCGCCGGAAATGACCTTGACCGCGACCTTCTGGCTCGCGAAGTACTCCAACGTCTCCTGCGCGTCCGGACGCACCTTCTGCTCGAGTACGACCAGAGCCTCAGGGGTGACGGTGCCCGGCGCGTCGGCGTCGTCGACGGGAAGGTTGCTGCTGCCGAGCATGAGGACACGAAGCCCGCTCGAACCCACTTCTTCTGCCTTGCGGGCCATCTCCGAGTCTGGATCGAGCAGCACGTCCGGGGCACCGAGCACCCAGTTGCCGTGACTGCCGTACGACTGGCCACTCCACTTCTTCGCCGAGGAGAACGGCGCGAGCGCGGTGGCTTCGCCCCAGCCGGAATCGTCGGAGAGAGACTCGCGAATCGCCAGAACGCTCGCGTTGGGGCGAGGGTCGGACGCGGCCATCGCGCTCAACGCGGACTTGACTGCAGACTCCCCTGATCCACCCGGTGCGACATCGACCTCGGACAGACGCATGCCGTTCTCGGTCAGCGTTCCGGTCTTGTCCGCGCACACCACGTCGACACGGGCCAAGCCTTCGATCGCCGGCAACTCCTGAACGAGACACTGGCGCTTGCCCAATCGGATGACCCCGACCGCAAAAGCAATGGACGTCATGAGCACAAGGCCTTCGGGAACCATCGGAACCAGCGCTGCCACCATGCCGTTGAGGGCGGGTCGGATCGGCAAGCCGATCGTGAAGAGCTGATTGAAGATGATCAGCGCTCCCGCCGGAATCATCAGATAGGTGATGAATTTCAGGATCTTGTCGATACCGCTGCGCAGTTCCGAATGCACGAGGGTGAACTTGCTCGCCTCTTCGGCCAGCTTGGCCGCGTATGCATCTCCACCGACCTTGGTGGCGCGGTACGCGCCGCTGCCTGCGGCAACGAAACTGCCCGACAGCACTTGCTGGCCGCTCGCCTTGTGAACCGGATCAGCCTCACCGGTGAGCAGCGATTCGTCGACCTCGAGTGCGGCAGAACTGACCACCTCACCGTCGACGACTATCTGGTCACCGGATCCGAGTTCGATAATGTCATCGAGCACAACATCTTTGGGCGCCATTGCCACGGCAACGCCGTCACGCCTGACCATGGGCTTGGCCTGACTCACGATGGCCAGAGCGTCGAGCGTGCGCTTGGCGCGGATCTCCTGGATGATGCCGATACCGCTGTTCGCGATGATCAACAACCCGAACATGCCGTCGATGATCGAACCCGTCGCGAGCACGATCACCAACAACACGGTCAGGATCGCGTTGATGCGAGTGAAGACGTTGCCGCGAATGATGTCCTTGACCGAGCGGGACGCCCGGTCCGGTACATCATTGGTTTGTCCCGACGCGATCCTTGCTGCAACCTGATCGGCGGTCAGACCGCGGGCGACGTCGACGTCGTCCGGCAATCGCTCAGGCGCTACCGCCACTGCTGTCTCTTCTGAACTGGTGTGCTCGTGAGCCATGGTCAAAGATTACGCACCCGGAGCAACTAATCAGGGTCGGACTCGTGTGGCAATGACGGCTACACGAAGATCACACCCGTGGGCCGCGGTTCTGCGATGCTGGTCGGAACGAGCAGAGAAGGCCATCGAGGAACGGTATGAAATACGTCTACAACGGTCTCGACGAGGCGCTTCGGTGCGAACGGCCCGTCGACCTGCCGATTTCTCTCGACCTCAACCGGACCGACAACGTGGTTGTCTGGTTGTCGGCGATTCGGGTCTACTCGTTCGGGATGATGTTCGCGATTGATGCCCGCTACGAGGATCCGGCACTATCGCTGAGTCTCGGCACTTACGACGGGCGTCCCACGTTCACACATTTCAGCGCGCCGCTACTCCTCGGCCTCGGTTTCGCGGACGGATCATCGGTGACCACCGCGCAAAGAACGCGAGGCTCGCTGCTGGAGTTACGCACGGCTGAAAGCCGCTCGGGCTCAGTGCGCGGTGAGTATTTGCTGGCTCCGATGCCGCCTGCCGGGCCGATCGATGTCGCAACTGCATGGCCTCAGCTGGGAATGGACGAGAAGGTTGTCACCCTCGACGGAGAAGGCATCGCATCCGCATCCGAAAGTGTCACACAACTATGGGAACCGAAACGACAACCCGATCCCGACCTCACCAGTGAACACGTGACACATCAACTGCAGTACCAACGTGGGGGTTGGTTCGGAATCCGACTGGATTGAGGAAGATCCCGGGTGACTTTCGAGCAAGGGCCGCAGTCAGCCCAGCGGTATCCACCACTTCGACGGCGGTGTCGGTGACAACGCGTCGATCCTGCCGCCAGGCATCGGGACCGACACTGTTGTGCCCGCCTCTGCGGCCGACTCGTTGAGGCGAATGATCGGCTCCGACCACGAGTGAAACGCGAGGTTGAAGGTCGCCCAGTGGATCGGTACGAAGACACCGCGCGATCCGTCGCCCTTGTTGAGGTCGATGTGTGTCTGCACTGCCTCTTCCGGATTCATGTGAATGTCCGGCCAGCGCACGTCGTACGCGCCCACGGGGAGAAGCGTCAGATCGAAAGGCCCATAGGTTTCACCCAACTGTTCGAAACGTGATGTGTATCCGCTGTCTCCGCCGAAGAACACCCGGTGCTTCGGACCGGCGAATACCCACGACGCCCACTGCGTCGTGTTCCGGACGAGGCCACGACCGGAGAAGTGACGAGCCTCGGTGCACGTGAGAACCAGGTCGTCGATTTTTGTCGACTCGTCCCAGTCCAATTCCACGATCCGGTTCTCTGGCACCTTCCAGTGCCGCAGGTGAGCCCCGATACCGATCGGAACGACAAACGGAGCGGTCTGGGTGCGAGTCAGAATCTTGACCGTCGCCATGTCGAGGTGGTCGTAATGATCATGCGAGATGACTATCGCATCTACCGTCGGTAGATCAGCCAAGGCCACGGGAGTGGGATGCATACGTGCGGGACCTACTGTGGCCGAGGGTGATACGCGTTCGCTCCACACCGGATCGGCGAGAACGCGGTAACCGTCGACCTCGACGAGAACACTCGAATGGCCGTACCACGTCACGGCCGCGTCACCCGCTACCGACGGCGCCAGCGGAGTTGCCAACGGAATCGGCTGACGCGGCCGACCCGTCGACCCCCGTGTAGCCATCGACTTGAACATCCCGGCATCGGTGCCCGGAACCAGAGTGCTGCTGGGCTCCGAGTTGTGGAACTGGCGGTCCCGGTATCGCGGGGACATCGCCGCATACGGTTGCACTGTGTTTCGCGACGCCCCGATCTGCGTCGGGATTCCCCATGCGGCTCGCGCCACCCACCCTGTCGCCGCGGCAACAGCCGCAACTCCCAGAACCGTCGTCTTCTTCATTCAGACGAGCGTAGCCACTATCTGTCCCGCGTGCCTGGTGCCTGTTTTCCCTGCAACGAGCTTTACTTTCCCTTGAATACGGGAGGGCGGTTCTCGATGCGGGCGGCGCGGGCTTCCTGGACGTCCTCGCTGAGCCAGGCGGCGTGGAGGGCGTCGAGTTGCTCGGGAGACTGTTCCTCCATGGTGCCGTCGTCGTTGAGAACCATCTTCATGTGCCGCAACGACAGCGGTGCGAGATTGGCGATGCGGTGCGCCCATTCCTGAGCGTCGTCGAGGGTTCCGAGCTTGTTGGCGAGACCGCGCGTGAAAGCTTCCTCGGCGCCGATCTGTTCGATGCCGAGCAGAATGGTACGCGCCGGACCGCCGCCGACCAGCGACGCGAGCCGACGCATGGTCCACTTGTCCACCGAGACTCCGAGGGTGGCCGCGGGGATTCCGAAGCGAGCGGTCGGTGCCACGACGCGCAGATCCGACGCGATGGCCAGCTGGGTACCGGCGCCGATGGCCGGACCGTTGACAGCGGCAATGACGGGGATGGGCGCCGTGTCGATCGACCGGAGCATTTCGAACAAGCGGTCGGTGAAGCCCTCCATGTAGACGTCGCCGGAGAGGTCCGCGCCTGCACAGAACGCCGATCCCTCACCGGTGATGACGACAACGTGCGCATGCTCGGCGACTGCCGCGTTCATCGCGTCCCGTATTGCGATGCAGAGTTCGGCGCTGAGCGCATTACGACGCTCGTGACGCTGCAACTCGATGGTCACGACGTTGCCGTCACGGGAGAACCCGATCATGTCCGCTCACTTTCGTTTCTGGAAGGCTCGACACACGGGAGTTCCGAGGCGCCGCTACCGTCCGCATACTTCTCTGCAGCTAAGTTCTGTACATCAGGAGGTTAGATTACCGATGAGTACAGACGACCTTGCCGCACAGCAACCACACCCGGTTGACGTGGTGGTGATCGGCGCGGGACAGGCCGGACTCTCCGCCGCGTACTACCTGCGCAAGTTCGGAATCGAACCCGAATCGGGGTTCGTGGTGCTCGATCATGCGTCCGGTCCGGGTGGAGCGTGGCAGTTCCGCTGGCCGAGCCTGACACTGAGCACCGTCAACGGTGTGCACGACCTCCCGGGGATGTCCTTTGCGGAAACCACCGGTACAGACGCCGAACAAGTGCCTGCATCGGTGGCGGTCCCCCATTACTTCGAACTGTACGAAAAGCAATTCGAACTTCCCGTCCACCGCCCGGTACACACACGGGTGGTGTGTCCGAGGGAAGAGCGACTGCGAATCGAAACCGACCAGGGAGTGTTCGCGGCGCGAGGCTTGATCAACGCGACGGGAACCTGGGAGCGCCCCTTCATCCCCCACTATCGCGGGGCCGAGTCCTTCCGTGGCCGACAACTCCATACGAAGGACTATCGAACCGCTGCGGAGTTCGAAGGCAAACATGTTGTGGTGGTCGGCGGCGGTATCTCGGCCGTCCAACTGCTCGACGAGATCTCACGCGTCACGACCACTACCTGGGTGACGCGGCGCGAACCCGAGTTCCGCGACGAGACGTTCACGCCGGACATCGGCCGCGCTGCGGTTGCCATGGTCGAAGATCGTGTACGACGCGGCCTGCCACCGGGATCCGTTGTCTCGGTGACCGGCCTCCCCGTGACGCCTGCCATCCAGGCAGCGCGAGAGCGCGGTGTGATGAATCGTCTGCCGATGTTCTCCGAAATCCTTCCGAACGGCGTGAAGTGGGCCGACGGTACCGTCGTCGACGCCGATGTCATCTTGTGGTGCACCGGTTTTCGTAGCTCACTCGATCACCTGGCGCCGTTGCACCTGCGCGGACCGGGTGGCGGAATCCCGATGACCGGGCGCCTCGCCACGCAGGTCGAAGCCGACCCTCGCGTACACCTGGTGGGATACGGACCGTCGTCGTCGACGATCGGAGCCAACCGCGCCGGCCAAGCGGCGGCGCGCGAACTGACCGCGTACCTGGGAATCGGCGAATGAACAGAATACTGATTCCGGGCGAAACCTGCTGGCGCATCGAACCGGCCGACAATCTTGCCTGCATCGTCGACGCCGCTGACTACTTTCATCATGCGAAGTCCGCAATGCTGCAAGCCGAGAAGCGAATCATGTTGATCGGCTGGGACTTCGACACGCGCATCAAACTCGAACCAGGCAAGCAGACGCTCGACGGCCCCAACCGATTGGGAATGTTCCTCCGCTGGCTGGTCCGCGAGAAACCCGACCTCGAAATCCTCGTACTCAAATGGAACATCGGCGCGTTCACCGCAATTGGGCGCGGCATGACTCCCGTCTTCGTGTCCAACTGGCTGACCGACGAGCGCCTTCGGTTCGAGATCGACGGTGCCCACCCGGTTGGTGCGGCGCACCATCAGAAAATCATCGTCATCGACGACGCTCTGGCATTCTGCGGCGGCATCGACATGACGGTGGACCGCTGGGACACCTCGGATCACGTCGACCGCAACGACTACCGGATCACACCGAGCGGAAGACGTTACGGCCCTTGGCATGACGCAACCACGGCGGTCGACGGCAATGCTGCCGCGGCCATCGGCGAATTAGCGCGGGCACGCTGGAAATCCGCAACCGGAGAGGACCTCCCACCGGTCCAGAGCACTGCGACGCCGTGGCCGGTCAATTTGGCTCCTACCTTGCGCGTCGTCGACGTGGCCATCGCCAGAACGCTGCCGGAACTCGGCGAACGCACAGAGGTACGCGAGATCGAGGCGCTCTATCTCGCGGCCATCGCCGGGGCAGAACACACGCTGTACATCGAAAGCCAGTACCTCGCCTCACGCACGCTGGCCGAGGCGATTGCCGCGCGTCTACGTGAGGCCGACGGGCCGGAGATCGTTCTGGTCATTCCGCGCAATGCCGATGGATGGCTCGAACAAAAGGCGATGGACGGGGCACGCCACGACCTGCTGCATTTGCTGTGGTCGGCCGATATCCACGACCGGTTCGGTGCGTTCTATCCCGTGACCTCTTCCGGCGCACCAATTTACGTGCATGCCAAGGTCCTCGTGATGGACGATCGCCTCCTGCGAATCGGGTCGTCGAACCTCAACAACCGTTCGATGGGCTTCGACACCGAGTGCGACATCGCCGTCGAATCCGACGACGACGCAGATGTCGAGTTGCGCGCCTCGATCATCGGATTGAGGCGCCGGCTACTCAGCGAGCACCTCGACGTCACCGAGGAAGAAGTCGACGACGCGTTGGGTGAGCAGTCACTGTTGTCGACGGTTCGCGCTCTCTCGACCTCCGACGCTCGCAGTCTGCGCGAATTCGACCGGAATACAGTCGACGGCGAAGACCACGTGCTCGCTGAAAATGCACTGATGGATCCCGAGCGCACGCCGCCCAGACTGAGCGATCGAATCGAAGGATTGCGCCGCCTGCTCGGCAAACGCTGAGACTCTAGAACACGCGCACGCAGTGCCCGGCTGCCAGCGCGAGTTCGACGAGTGTTGCACCGTGAACACTCGGGACGAGCGCGATGAGAAACGTATCGCTGTCGCTGTCGAGCCAGGCAAGTGAAACGCCCGTCTCGGTGATGTTGTCGCCGACTCGAGCGAGAAGCGATTCGAGTCCGGCAGCTCGATCGAAGGCCATGGCAACACTCTGCGCCCACTCCCACGATCCTGCGGGCGCCGACTCGAGCGCTCGTAGCTGACCGAGAACCTCGGCAGCGTCCTCGTTCCAGTCCACCCAGACCAGGAGTTTTCGGTCGTGCAACGCGTCGACGAGAGCAAACCACGCCAATTCCGGGTGCGGCTTCTCGAACGTCTGTGAGTACAGCTCGTTCTGTACTTCGACATACCGTTCCGGATACTCGATCGCGAGCGTCACCCGGTCGATGACAACAGCGCTGTCAGGGGCGAGCAGTTCGGCGATCGCGCGCAACGCGTCGCGAGCAGGTCCACCCACTATGTCTCCAAGGTTCGATTCGGTCATCGGTGCGGTTTCCACAGTCTGACATGCGAGTGCGCCTCGTTCGGACGTGTCCTCTATGTCAGGTCCTGAGGCAGATCCTCCGGAGATTCCCGCCCGCCGCATATCAACGAGTCGACGAGTTACCGAATCGAACAACCCGGCTATCCCATTCGCCGCACTTGTCCGTTTACCCTTTCACCTGGCCTTACAATCCGGATATAGTCATCGGCGATCCATGAAGCCAACTGGGATGTAGCGAGCCAGCGAACAGTCTGTTACCGTTCAGCTAACTACCCCTTCTGGTCAAACCGGATTGAAGGGGTTCGGGCAATGACCCACGGGGGGTTGACGTGAAGGGGCCATGTTCCGCATGAAACACGATTCACACACGACAACCTCTTGGTGGTCGATCGGCGAATGGCGCCTGGGATGGAAGGTCATCGCCGTTCTCGCATTGCCGATGATCGTCGCCGTCGTCCTCGGCGCACTTCGAGTTCAGACAGAACTCGAAGAAGCCGCACAGCTGAGTTCCTCGTCCGAGCGTGCCCTCGCAGTGCCCGCGGCGATCAACCTCGAATCCGCACTGTACGAACTCGCCGAAGCCGCATCGGCACGCACTGACACCGGCCCGGCAACACAAGCAGTTTCGGACGCAATGGACCAACTGGTAGACGCCGCGCGCGCGTTCCAGTCCGACGGCGACCTCAACGACCAAGTGACTTCGGCGCTCGCCGAGAGCCGTTCCATCACCGAGGAGATCGCCGCCGGCGCGGTGGCTCCCGCACGCTTGGTTTCGCGGGTCGGCGAAGTCTCGCGCGCACTCTCGAGCACCTTCACCAGCGTCGTCGAGCATTCTCAACGCCCTGTCCTGCGCGAACAAGGTGGTCGACTCTCCGCACTCTGGGAAGCGCGACGAGCGCTGGCCGAACAACGAATCCTCTTCGGCTCCGGTGATCCGGACCAGCAAGCTCGTACGTCGATGGTCAGTGCTGCCGGTGCCGAACTGGTCGCTCTGAACAACATTCTGGCCATCGACGGGAGTAACGACACCGTCCAGACCCTCAGCAACTCTGCTCAGAACCGGATCAACGCCCTCGGATCAACTCCGTCGACCTCTCCTCTGGGGAGCCGCGTCGGCGCCGATCTGAAATCCGGAAACGACCAGTACAACAGCCTGACCGACACCACCGTCACCGAGTTCGGCGACACCGTCACCGCCGAATCCAATGCAGCACGAACCGCAGCACTCCGTGACACTGCAATCGTGCTCGGCGCGGTCCTGCTGGCACTGGCCATCGCCCTCGTCATCAGCCGATCGCTCATCGATCCGATCCGCCGGTTGCGATTTGCCGCATTGCAGGCCGCACGACGCGGACTCCCCGACGCGATCGAACGAATTCGCGCAGGTGCCAGTACCGACGAACTCGACTTCGCCCGTGTCCCGATCCGCACCCACGAGGAAATCGGCGAGCTTGCGCGCGCGGTGGACGACATGCACGGTCAGGCCATCACGCTTGCCGGCGAGCAGGCCACCCTGCGGCGCCAGGTCAACGACATGTTCGAAACGCTGTCGAGGCGCAATAAGTCCCTCGTCGACCAGCAACTCGGTTTGATCGAACAGTTGGAGCAGGACGAAGACGACCCGCGTCGCCTCGAGAATCTGTTCCGGCTCGATCACATCGCCGCGAGAATGCGTCGAAATGGCGACAACTTGCTGGTTCTCGCCGGAACCGATGTACGCCGCGCCAGGACCGCCCCCGTCGCTCTCGGCGATACGCTTCGCGCCGCGGTATCCGGCGTCGAGGAGTATCGACGCGTCGAACTCGGGCAGATCCCGCCCGGAGTCGTCACCGGTCATGCTGCCCCGGACGTCGTTCACCTCATCGCTGAGCTGCTCGACAATTCTCTGCGGTACTCCCCACCGGAGACCACCGTCTCCATCAACGCTGCCCGCACTATCGACGGCTCCATGATCGTCGAGATCGCAGATCTCGGTATCGGCATGTCGCCTGCCGATATCCTCGATGCCAACGAGCGCCTCGCCGCCGGCGGCGAGATGAGCGCGGATACAGCGCGTCGCATGGGTTTGTTCGTCGTGAGCCGAATCAGCCGTCGCTACAACATCTCTGTGCGCCTGCGCCCGACGGCAACGTCATCGACGCACAGCGGCATCACCGCAACGGTGCTCCTACCGACGTCGATACTCGATTCGTCTCGGGGACCCGAGATCCGCACGCCGCGAACCGGACCCGTTCCCACGCTCGATCGGACTCCCCCTCCCACACCGCCTGCACCGTCATGGTCACAGCCCGTCCCGACCGAATCCGCACCCCCGCGGCCTGCGACCAGAAGTTTCGCTGATCTCCCGCGTCGAACGCCCGGTAACAGTACCGATCGGACCGAGACGTTCGCCCCGATCACACCGCAATCCACTCCTACGGCAACAGCGCCTTCGGGATTGCCACGTCGCACTCCGGGCACAAGTGGAGTACCGGCAGTCAGCACCTCGACTCCGACCACTGCTGCACCCGCCACCTCGGTGTCGTCCTTCGCTCCTCTGCCCGATCCCGAGGGCACAAGCACATCGACGTCCCTTCCCGTTCGTACTCCGTCGCCGGAATTCGCCTCGCCGGCACAGGGTCCCGAGATCCCGGTGGGTCCACAACCGTCGACAACCCCGCCGCCGCGGCACCGACTCTCAGCCCCGATGCCGACAAATACTGCGGCATTCTTCTCCTCACGCACCCGTGACGGGCTCTCTGCTCGCGCATCGGCGAGGGCTGACGGCGCGGGCGACGGCAACTCGAACGGCGTACCCTCTGCTCCGACCACGATGCCGATTTTCGCCCGGATGGTGTCGGAGTGGCTCGTGGATCCGACGGCGGAGACTTCGGCGGCTTCCACCGGCAGTTCGTGGACCACCGACGCGGATCAAGGCTGGCTGGCCGCTCGAACCTCGTTCGAGATGCCGGTCACCAAGATCGCCGATTCCGGTCTGCCCATTCGAGACCGCGGAGCCCGCCTGGTTCCTGGTGCCGTCGGCGGAGGCGGTACGACACAGCGCCATGCATCCAATCCGGCGGACGTCCAACGTGGTTGGAGCAGTTACCAATCCGGAGTACAACGAGGGCGTCGGCGCGCCGCCGACCATCAGCCCGATGGCGGACAGTCTTTCGAATCGTCCACGATGTTGCACAACGATGAAGGAGAACAGTGAACACTGTCGGAGCCCAGGAGACTCCCCGCGCACTCGACTGGCTGGTTTCGGCTTTTGCCCGAGACGTGCCGGGTGTGAGTCACGCGATCATCGTCTCAGCCGACGGGTTGTTGACCGCCTCGAGCACACACCTTCCGCTCGATCGGGCGGATCAATTGGCCGCTGTCACTTCCGGACTCGCCAGCCTGTCCGCGGGGGCGTCACGCCTCTTCGACGGTGGGGCCGTCATGCAGTCCGTCGTCGAGATGGAGAACGGCTACCTGCTTCTCATGGGCGTCGGTAGCGGCGCTTACCTTGCCGCCCTCGCTGTCGCCGGATGCGACATCGGCCAGATCGGTTACGAAATGGCGACTCTCGTCGATCGCGTCGGGACCACGATGGACATTGCCCCGCGAACGTCGCAGGGTATTTGAGTTCGATGCCTCACCATCAATCCGACTACGACGACGCCGAACCCAGCTTGGTCCGGCCGTACGCGCTCACCGAAGGTCGGACCCTGCCGTCCATCGACCTCCCGCTCGAAGCGATCATCGCGACGATCGAGGACGTGGTCTCGAACAATCTTGCACCGCAGGATATTCGTGCATCGATCGTCGCACTCTGCGAGAAGCGGATCTCGATTGCCGAGATCGCTGCCCACCTCGGTGTTCCGATCGGAGTCGTGCGGGTACTGGTTGCCGACCTCGTAGTAGCCGGATCACTGGAAATACATGCCACTCTGCGAAGCGACGCATCTCGAGTCGAGCGACGCGAACTGATCGAAAGGACCCTCAGTGGACTTCGGGCACTCTGACTCATCGTCTCGCGTGAAATCGACAAAAATCGTGATCGCCGGGGGTTTCGGTGTTGGCAAGACAACGCTTGTGGGGACCGTCTCTGAAATCGTCCCCCTTCGCACGGAGGCAATGGTCACCGACGCCAGCGACGGTATCGACAATCTCGGTTCCACTCCCGACAAGAGCACCACGACGGTCGCGATGGACTTCGGGCGCATCACTCTCGCCGACGACCTGGTCCTCTATCTGTTCGGAACCCCGGGACAGCGCCGCTTCTGGTTCATGTGGGACGACTTGATCACCGGTGCGATCGGTGCGGTCATTCTGGTCGACACGCGCCGTCTGGAAGACAGCTTCGCTGCAGTCGACTTCTTCGAGGCGCGAGGGCTCCCGTTCATTGTGGCGGTCAACCGTTTCGACGGCGCACCAATCCATTCGGCGAGCGATCTCCGGCAGGCATTGGCGCTACCCAACCGCGTTCCCATGATCGAGATCGACGCCCGAAACCGCGAATCGGCCAAACGCGCGCTGATCGCCGTCACCGAGTACTCCCTCGAACGACTTGCAGCTGAAGCAGTCGTCTAGATGAATCACCAGATGCGAATCGTCGCCGAAAGGAACTGGCATGTCGGATGAAATGCACCATTTCTCGATGGGAATCTGGCTGCTCGGGCTCGCCTACGTCGTGTCCGTGGTCGGGTCGGTAGTCGGCCTGGCGTGCACCAGGCATTCAGCGTCGGCGACGACAACCGCCACACGCATGCGATGGCTAGCCATGGCTGCCCTGTCGATCGGTGGTGTCGCCATCTGGCTGATGCACTTCATCGCCATGCTCGGCTTCGCAGTCCCCGGCAGTCCCATTCGATACAACCTCGGATGGACCGTGATCTCCGCGATCATCTCAGTAGGTGCTGTTTTTGTCGGTCTGCTGATCATCGGGACCGAATTCCGCTGGACGCGGCTTCTGATCGGCGGCGTGGTGACCGGTCTCGCCGTGAACATCATGCATTACACCGGCATGCGCGCCTTGCGCTTTCAGGGTGAGATCCACTACGACCTGCTCTTCGTTGCATTGTCGGTTCTCATCGCAGTCGTCGCCGGAACCGCTGCACTGTGGTTCACCATGGTGCTCGAGTCCACGATTCTGCGTTTTGTCGCCGGAATCATCATGGGCATCGCCGTCGTCGGTATGCACTACACCGGAATGGCCGCAGTCGAGGTTGTTCACGACGCGGCAGCCCCGGCGCCGCAGGGACTCGAAGTGTTCTCATTCCTCTTCCCCGTCTTCGTTCTCGGCCTGCTGGCGTTGGCAGTTCCGATTGTCGCCGTGCTGACAGCACCCAACCGTGCGACGGCACGGATGGAATCCGCCGCCGACGACCTGGCGTTCGAAGCACGAGAGTTCGCGACCTCGAACTGAGAGGAGTACGGGGCGAGTCGATGTGAATCGACGACGCCCCGTACATTGCGGGGATGGTGGATGCCGTACACAACCCCCAGCCGTCGGCCGACGCGGCACTGGTCGTGATCGGTGGTTTGCCGGCCACCGGCAAATCGACGATCGCGCGGGTGCTTGCTCAGCATCACAAGATCCCCTACGTGCGGATCGATACCATCGAACAGTCGCTGATCCGCAGCGGTATCGCTGATGTATCCGGGACCGCCGGATACATCACCGGGTACGCGCTCGCCGCCGAACAATTGCGACTGGGACTCTCGGTCGTGGTCGAATGCGTCAACCCAGTCGAGGCGACACGAAACGCCTGGTCCGCTACCGCACAACATAATTCGGCGCGCTTGCTCAGTGTCGAAGTCATCTGTTCGGATCCCGACGAGCATCGCAGACGCGCAGAACGGCGAGTCGTCGACATCCCGGATCTTGTACTACCTACGTGGCAGGAAATCCTGGATCGAGACTACGAGCCGTGGACCACGGAACGGCTCGTGCTCGACACCGCAATCATGAACTCCGAGAGCGCAGTACGACGAATAACTGCCAGAATGTTCACCGAATGAGAGCTGCTCACAGGGTGAGAACGAAGAATGCACTGTTCGGATCTTCGCGGTAGTTTCCGAACGGTGGAGACGGGACGAACCCGAATCTCGCATACAGTCGGCGTGCCGGATCGAAGAAGTCCTGTGTGCCGGTCTCCAATTCGAGTTGCCGGTAACCTCGTTGTCTCGACTCGTCCACGACGTGTTGAAGAAGTCGCGTACCCACGCCACGCCCTCGAGCTACCGATGAGGTTCGCATCGACTTGATCTCGCCACCGGTCGACGACCGTTCCTTGAGTGCAACACAACCGAGTAGATCGTCACCTTCGCTCCACAGCGTCCACATGGTCACGGAGCTATCCGTCAGCCCGGTGATGTCCAGCGCGTGAACGCTGTCCGCGGGCGAGGTCGCATGCATGTCGGCGAGATGTTCGGTCAGTAGAGCACGGACCACATCCCGACTCAGGTCGTCAATTTCGATTCGCACGGATCCTCACTGTCCTCTTCGCTTCCGGCAGCATCGAATGAAAGTATGACTGGCCATCACTTCGGCGAAGGCTTGGCCCGTACGTGGATGCGTTCTCCTTGGGGGCCGAACAGACTCAGTACCTCGACCGGGCCGCCGCCGTCACTACCGAACCAATGCGGGTTTCGGGTGTCGAATTCAGCAGCTTCACCCGTACCCATCACGATGTCGTGATCGGCCAACACCAACCGCAACCTCCCCGACAAGACGTACAGCCATTCGTAGCCGTCGTGCACTTGCGGGTCGGGGTCCGTCTGGCTTGCCGGGATGGTCATCTTGAATGCCTGCAGCCCACCGGGTTGCCGAGTCAGCGGCAATACCGTTCGCCCACTGACGCTTCGAGGCGCACTCTGGATACGTGGATCGGCGACCTGTGGTGCCGCAACCAGTTGGTCCAACGGCACTTGGTGGGCAAGCGCGATCGGAAGCAGCAACTCCAGACTGGGTCGACGCTCCCCCGCTTCGAGCCTCGACAGGGTGCTCTTCGAAATACCGGTGGACTCGGACAGCGCTGTGAGCGTGACGTTCCTCTGTGTACGAATGCGTTTGAGGCGCGCGCCGATCTGCGAGATGGCGGCATCGATGTGCGGACCGTTGACATTCATGGTGCCGAGTCTGACGACGATTCCCAGAAATGGCAACATTAGTTGCTGACGAACCTCCTCCGCGAGCAATCTGTGCTCATGCGAACACACACTGAAACAGAGATCCTCGACGCCGTGATCGTCGGCGGTGGCGCCGCCGGACTCAGTGCAGCCCTGGTGTTGGGTCGTGCTCGGCGCTCGGTCGCCGTCATCGATTCCGGCAAACCGCGCAACACACCGGCAGCACACATGCACGGCTTCCTCTCGCGAGACGGCATGGCGCCAGGTGAGTTGCTCGCCGTCGGACGCAGCGAATTACAGACGTACGGAGTCGAATTCAAACGCGACGACGTAGTCGACATCTCCTGGCGCGGTATCGAACCCGGCTTTGTCGTCGAACTGTCGGGAGGCACGACGCTCGAAACTCGCACTGTGCTGGTTGCCACCGGCCTACGGGATTCACTCCCGGAAATACCAGGAATCCAGGAGCTTTGGGGGCAAAGCGTGCTCCATTGCCCGTACTGCCATGCGTACGAGATCAGCGACCAACCGATCGGCGTTCTCGGCGGCGACGCTCGCGAGATGTCACTTCACCAGGCGTTTCTACTCCGACAGTGGTCGTCGGATGTGACGTTCTTCCCCGACAAGATCTCGCTCACCCCCGACGAACGCGCGCGACTGGCTGCCCGAGGAGTGACGGTTGCCGACGGATCGGTATCTGGATTGGTCTGCGAGAAAAGCAAACTGAAAGCCGTCGAACTCGACAACGGCCAACTGGTTGCGCGCTCAGCACTGTTCGTTGCGCCGCGTTTCGTTCCGAACGACGCACATCTGACGCGACTCGGCTGCAAAGCCAGCCCCACGGGATTCGTGGCTGTCGATCATTCCGGCGCCACCAGTGTTCCCGGTATCTGGGGCGCCGGCAACGTCGTCGACCCTCGCGCACAGGTAATCAATGCTGCGGCTGCAGGTTCAACCGCGGCGATCGCAATCAACGGATACCTGGTAGAGCAGGACGTCGAATCGGCTCTTCGCTCGACCGACCCTGAAGGTGGTTTCTCGGCGGCCATGGAGCAGGGCGTCTGCGAGATGAACGGCGGCAGCGCCCTTCACGGCATCTGACCGAAGCGTCTAGGTCGCGGGGCCGCCGTGCAACTTCTCGTAGGCGGCCTTCTCGGCGTCGTGGCGCGAGATCTTCTTCGGGTTCTCGAGGTCGGAAGGCAAACCGTGACGCTCGAGGCGACGCGACCTGTTCTGAGCCATGTAGGAGACCGAATAGAACAGCGCCAGAAGCACTCCGAGCAGCACCATCGACGCCCGCAGGGCCCACGGCCCGGGGAAGAGCATGAAGGCCGCGAAGACGGGAATGAACGGCACCATGCTGCGGATCAGGTGACGTGGCACAGCCCAGTCACCGATCAGGTCGTTTCGCACCCAGTCCTGCATCGAATCGGGCAACTTGCGCCCCACTGAATAACCCAACCACTGAAGGGGATTCGGGCTCGTGCGTTGCTTTTTGGAAGTCACGGAAGTCACCTGTTCGGTACGCATCGGTCTTGACGCAGTCGTCACGTTTCTTTCAGATGTGGTCATCACATTTCTCTCATTGGTCTAAAGCGCCGGCGCGGAGCGCGGCCTCGTTGACCCGCGTCAGAACGTTGTGGAGTTCTTCGAGTTCGGCGAGGCTGACGCCGAGCTTCGCGACAACCGCCGGCGGGATCTTCTCCGCCTCGTCACGCAGTGCCACACCGGCTTCGGTGAGGTCGACGTCGAGTTGACGTTCGTCGGCGCGGCTACGGGTTCGCGTGATCAACCCGGACGCCTCGAGTCGCTTGAGGAGCGGCGAGAGTGTCGGCGAATCGAGCTGCAATGCCTGCCCGATTTCCTTGACCGCCATCGGCGACTTCCCCCACAGGGCAAGCATCACCAGATACTGGGGATGTGTGAGGCCCATCGGCTCGAGCAGTGGCCGGTAGACGGACAGGACTGCCCGGTTCGCGACCGCAAGTGCAAAACACACCTGCCGGTCGAGAGCCAGCGGATCGTCCATCTGCGTCTGCGGAGCCTTCGTCGTCATGAATCCGATGTTACCAGATTGATTAGTGCAGTAACTATTATCGCACTAATCAATCTGGCGACGATCGTCACTCTTCTCCAACGTCGACGTGGGTTGCCCGGTGAGGCCCACGTGCGCTTCCGCCCTCATTCGCTCCACCATGTGCGGGTAGTGCAGCTCGAACGCCGGACGCTCGCTACGGATGCGCGGCAACTCGGTGAAGTTGTGACGCGGCGGTGGGCAGGTGGTCGCCCACTCCAGCGAGTTTCCGTAACCCCACGGATCGTCGACGGTGACCACCTCGCCGTAGCGGTAACTCTTGAAAACGTTCCAGATGAACGGCAGTGTCGACGCGCCGAGCACGAAGGCGAAGATCGTGGACACCGAGTTCAGCACCGTGAATCCGTCCGAGGGCAGGTAGTCGGCGTAACGACGGGGCATACCTTCGCCACCGAGCCAGTGCTGGACGAGGAAAGTGCCGTGGAAGCCGACGAACGTGGTCCAGAAGTGCCACTTGCCGAGGCGCTCGTCCATCATGCGACCGGTCATCTTCGGGAACCAGAAGTAGATACCGGCGTACGTGGCGAACACGACCGTACCGAAGACCACGTAGTGGAAGTGGGCGACAACAAAATACGTGTCGGTGACGTGGAAGTCGATCGGCGGACTCGCGAGAATAACGCCCGACAGACCACCGAAGAGGAAGGTGATCAGGAAGCCGACCGAGAACAGCATCGGCGATTCGAAGGTCAACTGCCCCTTCCACATCGTGCCGATCCAGTTGAAGATCTTCACACCTGTCGGCACGGCGATCAGGAACGTCATGAACGAGAAGTAGGGCAGGAGAACAGCACCCGTCGCATACATGTGGTGAGCCCACACCGCGATGGACAGAGCTGAGATCGCCAGTGTCGCGTAAACCAAACCGGTGTATCCGAAGATCGGCTTACGGCTGAAGACCGGGAAGATCTCCGAGACGATGCCGAAGAACGGCAGCGCGATGATATACACCTCGGGGTGCCCGAAGAACCAGAACAGGTGCTGCCACAACAGAACTCCACCTGACGCTGGGTCGAAGATGTGTCCACCGAGATGGCGGTCGACGAACAGTCCCATGAATGCGGCGGTCAGTAGCGGGAACGCCATCAAGATCAGGATGCTGGTGATGAAGATATTCCAGGTGAAGATCGACATCCGGAACATCGTCATGCCTGGTGCGCGCAAACAGATCACCGTGGTGATCATGTTGACCGCACCGAGAATAGTGCCGAGACCGCCTACTGTCAGTCCGAAGACCCACAGGTCGGCTCCGACGCCGGGGCTGTGCACCGCACCCGACAGCGGGGTGTACGCAGTCCAACCGAAGTCGGCAGCGCCGCCCGGCGTGAGGAATCCGCCGAGTACGATCAAACCACCAAAAGTGAAGAGCCAGAAGCCGAATGCGTTCAAGCGCGGGAAGGCCACGTCCGGGGCACCGATTTGCAGCGGAAGTATGTAGTTCGCGAAGCCGAAAACGACGGGCGTCGCGTACAGCAGCAACATGATCGTGCCGTGCATGGTGAACAACTGGTTGAACTGCTCGTTCGAGAGGAACTGCATCCCGGGGACAGCCAGTTCCGCACGCATGAACAGGGCCATCAGGCCGCCGATCAAGAAGAACACGAAAGCCGTGATCATGTACATGATCCCGATCTTCTTGTGATCGGTGGTCTTGATCATGTCGAACATCCACGACCCCTTGGGATCACGACGCTTCGGGTACGGCCGCTCCGGAATCGGCTCCAGCTCTCCGGTCCGCTCGTCCGGCACCGTTGTTGTCATGCTCGCGCGTCCTCTTTCGTGCTCGATACCGCCCTCAAGAACTTTCCGCACGACCATATCGCATGTTAATAGTTAATGCACAAACTAAGTTTGGTCGACGTGGGCATCAATCGAAAACCGAACGTACGCAACCTTTTGCAGATTTCGGTGAGATAAAGTCAGGCGGCGGAATAGGTCGAGGGTCCGCCGCGTTGAACAAACCCGTGACTCTTCCCGACACATCGACAGCACCCGAGGCCTCCGCGTTGCGCGGCCTCTTCGAGCCTTTCGAGGTCAAATCACTCTCGTTGCGCAACCGTTTTGCGATGGCCCCGATGACTCGCGCCTTCTCTCCTGACGGAATCCCCGGCGCCGACGTGGCCGAGTACTACCGTCGTCGCGCAGCGGGCGGGGTCGGCCTGATCATCACGGAAGGCACCTATATCCCGGACCCGGCAGCCGGCCCGCACACCCGCGTACCGCGCATCTACGGTGATTCGAGCCTGGGCGGCTGGAAGTCGGTAGTCGACGCCGTGCACGCCGAGGGTGGATCGATCATTCCTCAGCTGTGGCACCTCGGAGTCGAGCGCGGCGAAAACTCGCGTCTGAACCCCGAGGTCGAGACCGTCAGCCCCTCCGGCCTGGCGCTGGACGGCACCCGTCTGGGACGAGAATTCACCACCTCGGATCTCGACACCTTGAAGCAGTCGTGGGTCGACGCCGCACTCAACGCGAAGAACACCGGTTTCGACGGTCTCGAGTTGCACGGAGCGCACGGCTACCTGCTCGACGAATTCCTGTGGGCCGGAACCAATGTCCGCACCGATGAATACGGCGGATCACTGGAAGCCCGCACCCGCTTCCCGGCCGAGGTCGTCGCCGCAATCCGAGAGGCTGTCGGAAACGAGTTCGCGATCGTCTACCGATTCTCACAGTGGAAGTCCGGCCACTACGACGCTCGTATCGCCCAGAGCCCGGCTGAACTCGGCCGCATCCTCACTCCCCTGGTCGACGCCGGCGTCGACGTTCTGCATCCGTCGACGAGGCGCCACTGGGAACCGGCGTTCGCTGAACTCGACGGTGAAGACGGCAAGCTCGGCCTCGCCGGCTGGACGAAGAAGCTGACCGGGTTGCCGACCATCACCGTCGGCTCGGTCGGACTCGACTCCGTGTTCACGACGGCATTCACCGGCGACGCCGCATCGGCTGTCACGGGGCTGGAGCGTCTCGAAGCTCAGTACGATAGAGGTGAATTCGACATGGTTGCCATCGGACGCGCGCTGCTCGCCGATCCCGAGTGGGTCGAGAAGCTCCGCACCGGACGCGCGGACGAGCACATCGCATTCACTGCAGAACATCGCACGCACCTGAACTGACCTCGCACGACAGAACGGCACTCCCGCGATTGCGGGAGTGCCGTTCGTGGGTCTACCGGAAGTTCTAGCTGCCGAGCGTGACCGGGTCGGGGCCGATGCGGCCGGCCGGGTCGTCGAGAGCACCGATCGCGTTGATCTGTTCCGGCGTCAGTTCGAATCCGAAGACATCGAAGTTTGCGGCGATACGTTCGGGGGTCACCGACTTCGGAATCACCACGTTTCCGATCTGCAGGTGCCAGCGAATGATCACCTGAGCCGCGGTGACGCCATGAGCGTCGGCGATAGCGGTGATGACGGGGTCACCGAGAACAGTTCCCTGGCCGAGCGGGCTCCACGCTTCCGTCGCGATTCCCTTGCCGGTGTGGAAGGCGCGCAGTTCGGCTTGGTTGAACTTGGGGTGAAGCTCGATCTGGTTGAGGACCGGCACCTCACCGGTTTCACCGATGACACGCTCGAGGTTCTCGATGGTGAAGTTGGAGACGCCGATGGATCGAACCCGTCCGTCCGCCTTGAGCTTCTGGAATGCCTTGAAGGTCTCGACGTACAAGTCCTTGGACGGAACCGGCCAGTGGATCAGGTACAGATCGAGGTAGTCGAGACCCAACTTGTCGAGGCTGGCGTCGAAGGCGGCAAGCGTCGAGTCGTAGCCCTGATCGTCGTTCCACAGTTTTGTCGTGATGTACAGGTCTTCGCGGGCGATGCCGGATTCGGCGATCGCGCGGCCGACGCCCACCTCGTTGCCGTAGATCTTGGCGGTGTCGATACTGCGGTAGCCGGTCTTCAGGGCGGTGGAGACGGCTTCCTGCGTCTCGTCGTCCGGAACCTGGAACACACCGAATCCCAGTGCGGGGATCGTCTTACCGTCGTTCAGAACAATGGTCGGTACAGAGGTCACATCGTTGGTCTCGGTCATATGTGGATCCAACGCACGGGCGCCAGGAGGCATTCCCCACCGAACCTCCTCTTCGCACCCTTGTCGCACCCGAAATGCCGGTCTACCTTGGAATACAAGTAATCGAATCGCCTCGAGAAAAGAGAGAGCGATGAATCTCGGATATCGCCTCGCCTACAAGGTCGGCGTCACTCCATGGGAGCACACCGGTCACGGCTTCGACGCTCAACTGTCCGGCCTTCTGGATGCGATTCCCCTCCCGGAAGGTGGCCGCGCACTCGATATCGGTTGCGGCACCGGACGCCATTCCATCGAGCTGGCGCAACGCGGGTGGCACGTCACCGGCGTCGACGCCGAACAGGAACCGCTGGACAAAGCGCGCATTCACGCGCGTGAAGCACACGTCGACGTCCGGTTCCTCCACGAGGACGCGGCAGACCTGCACATTGCAGTCGACGGCGGGCACATGCTGGTGCTCGACATCGGCTGCTTTCACGGGCTCACCGATCATCAACGACGCGACTACGGGAGGTCGGTCAACGCGATCACCGCACCCGGGGCGTCCATGGTGATGTTCGCATTCGGGCCAGGTCACCGTTGGCCGATGCCACATGGCGTCTCCGAGGAGGACGTCATGCGAGTATTCGACGGTTGGTCGATGGCCTCGAGTACGGCCGCCGACGTGAGTGAATCGCCACTTCCGGTCCGTGCGGCACATCCGTGCTGGTACCACCTGGTCCGTGACTGACTGCTGTGCGCCTTTATTAACCGCCCGCGGTTAATAAAGGCGCACAGCACCGATTAACACAGGCGCACAGCGCCGGGGATACTTCTCAGGTGACTGCAACACTGCGCATCAGCGGCCTCTCTGCCTCCCGGGGAGAACGCACTCTGTTCTCCGACCTCGATCTCACCGTCGCGCCCGGCGACGTCATCGGCCTCGTCGGCGCGAACGGCGCCGGCAAGTCGACGCTTCTCACTGCACTGGCGGGAATCGGAACTGCCGACGTCGAAGGTTCGATCATCCTCAGCCCGCCAGACGCTGCGGTGGGCTATCTCGCGCAGGAACCCGACCGCATCGAGGGCGAGACCGTCCTCGAGTTCCTCGGCCGACGCACCGGCGTCGCGCACGCCGAGGCGGTCATGAACGCCGCGGCCGAAACCCTGGCTGAAGCGGAGGAGGATCTGTACTCTCCGGCTCTCGAACGCTGGCTGGCTCTCGGCGGCGCCGATCTGTTCGAGCGCGCTGAGAAGGTGGTCGAAGAACTCGGTCTCGGAGTTCCACTCGATGCACATATGACGGCATTGTCCGGCGGTCAGGCCGCGCGCGCCGGCCTCGCGTCACTGTTGCTTTCGCGCTACGACATTCTCTTGTTGGACGAGCCCACCAACGATCTCGACCTACGCGGTCTCGAGCAGTTGGAGCGATTTGTCGCCGAGACGCGCGCAGCACTGGTTGTCGTGAGCCATGATCGCGAGTTCCTCTCGCGCACCGTCACCGGAATCGTGGAACTCGATCTGGCACAACAGGACATCGCCGTGTACGACGGCGGCTACGAGTCGTACCTCGCCGAACGCGAGATCGCCCGCCAGCACGCACGCGAGGCGTTCGAGGAATACGCAGGCACCCGCTCCGATCTCGAAGATCGCGCACAGATGCAGCGCAACTGGATGGAACACGGCGTCCGCAACGCGCGTCGTAAAGCCAAGGACAACGACAAGATCGGACGCGGATTGCGGACCGAGTCGACGGAGAAGCAAGCCGCGAAAGCCCGCCAGACTCAACGCCGCATCGAGCGACTCGAAGTGGTCGAGGAACCGCGCAAGGAGTGGGAACTTCGTATGGAGATCGCGGCGGCGCCGCGGTCCGGTTCCGTTGTCGCGACCACGAACGGCGCCAAGGTAACTCGCGGTCAGTTCACGTTCGGTCCGGTCACGACGCAGATCGACTGGGGCGATCGAATTCTCGTCACGGGCGCGAACGGGGCAGGCAAGACCACCCTCCTGAACGTCCTGCTCGGCAAACTCGTCCCGGACGAGGGCATCGCGTCGTTGGGTTCCGGTGTCGCGATCGGTGAGATCGATCAGGCGCGTGGATTGTTCGAAGGTGATCAACCAGTCGTCGAGGCCTTCGGCGCTCAGGTTCCGGACTGGCCCGATGCCGATGTCCGTACTCTGCTCGCCAAGTTCGGCCTGCGCGGACACCACGTACTCAGATCTGCCGCTTCCCTGTCCCCCGGCGAAAGAACAAGGGCTGCACTTGCTTTGCTCCAAGCTCGCGGCGTGAACCTACTGGTACTGGACGAGCCGACGAACCATCTCGACCTTCCGGCGATCGAACAGCTCGAGCAGGCGATGGAATCCTTCGAGGGAACCCTCCTTCTGGTCACTCACGATCGACGCATGCTGCAGTCCACCCGAAGCACGCGCCGGTGGCGAATGGAGAACGGACAGCTCTTCGAGGAGTAGCCGATCGACTCCGCTTGCGCAGACAACCCGCGTGTGCAACTATTTATCAGGCGCACGCAATAGTTGCATGCGCGGCATAGGTGGCCCGCGGATGACATGATCCCCCGTCGAGCTGCCACATCCCAGTCCCGAAAGGCACTCTTCAATGTTGTCGATCCCCGACCGCACACTGACTCACGGAACCACCGGCGAGCCGATCACCATCCCGCAACTCGGGTACGGCGTTTTCCAGGTACCGGACGCACAGACCGAAGAGGTCACTGCCGCAGCTCTCGAGATCGGCTACCGCCACATCGACACGGCCGCGATCTACGGAAATGAAGCCGGGGTCGGCCGCGCCATCGCAGGTTCGGATATCCCTAGGTCAGAGCTGTTCGTCACCACCAAGCTGTGGAATGACGATCAGGGCCACGACCGAACACTCGCCGCTTTCGACACCAGCCTCGACAAGCTCGGACTCGACTACGTCGACCTCTATCTGATTCACTGGCCCGCGCCGGCAAAGGGCCTGTTCGTCGAGACCTGGGCGGCATTCGAGCAAATTCTCGCCTCCGGCCGCACCCGGGCGATCGGTGTGTCCAACTTCCTGCCCGAGCATCTCGAACTGCTGGCCCAACACAGCGCGACCACCCCGGCCGTCAACCAGATCGAATTGCACCCCAGACTGCAACAGCACGCGTCACGGGAGTACGCGCGAAGTCGCGGCATCGAAATCGAGGCTTGGAGCCCATTGGGACAGGGAACCATCCTCGACGACCCGGCCATCGGGAAAATTGCTGCAGCACACGGCAAGAGCCCGGCACAGATCATTCTGCGCTGGCATCTCGAACAGGGTCACACCGTTCTGTCGAAGTCGGTCACGCCTGCCCGCATGCGCGACAACGCCGCAATCTTCGACTTCGCACTCGATGCCGACGAGTCAGCGGCCATCGCAGCGCTGAACACCGACAGCCGTGTCGGGCCTGATCCAGTCGAATTGAACTGAATCGAAACGGCTTCAAGAATTTTCGTGGGGAGTCAACGTCAGCAGCACAGAATCGACGGACTGCTCGGCCAGGAGCGCGTCCAGCGGTAAGTGACGGAACAACGCTCGGTAATAGATCGGCGACGCCAGCGCGTCCAGGACGAAGTCCAGGTCGAAGTCGCTCCGTATGTCGCCGCGTAGCCGCGCCGATTCCAGCACTGCCGCAGTGGAATCGCGTCGAGGCTGAAAGAATGCCGACTGGAAATCCCGCGCCAATTCCGGGTCCGCCGCCAGATCCGCGACCAACGCGGGCAGGATCCGACCGACTACCGTTTCACTCAGTCCCACAACCAATGTCGTGATGCCGGCGACCAGGTCTGCCCTGAGATCGCCGGTGTCCGGCGTTGGATCAGTACCGATGTGCGCCACGACAACGTCGACCACCAGATGCCGCTTCGACGGCCATCTCCGGTAGATGGCGGGTCGATGCACGCCCGCTCTCGTCGCTACCGAACCGATCGACAGCTCCGCATATCCGTTCTCCCCCAACAACTCCAGGGTTGCCGCCAGAACGGCGTCGTCGATCCGCTCGTCGCGGGCGCGCACCATCTACAGCACCGGCCGCGGCATGAGCACCAGACGCCAGCCGTCGGGATCTTCGAAAGTCATCCCCGCATTCTCCTCCCAGTACGGATTCTCGGCGCCAACGGGTTCGTGCCCTGCTTCCCCCAACCTCTGAACTACCTCGTACATCGCCGACTCGCCGGCGAAGTAGAGCACCAACAGGTTGTCCTGCGTCGGCGCCGGGCATGGGCTTCCGTCTTCGTGGGTCGTGAATTCGAGGTGATAGTTCGAATCCGGCAGACCCAGCATGATTCCGTCGTACCCGGCATGACCGGAGAACCGATAGAGCTCTGGCAATCCCAGACAGTCGCGATAGAACGCAATCACGTCGTCGAGCCTGTCGGTGGGTCGCGCTACGCGCACTTGCACTACTGCGAGGTCGTTCGGCCAAGTTGTCATTCCAAAACAGTACAGTACGTACCGTAATGTTTCGAGAAGATGGCTGCCAGCCTCCCGACGGCAGCTCGCTGCAACTACAAGCGATCATTCTCCGGAAACGCCGCCTTGGGCATGAACTTCGGCCTGGCGAACAGCACAGACAGTTTAGTGGGCTGCGACTCCACCGGGCGATCGGACCGGTACAGCAACGCCTGCTGCGGGGTACTCACCCATTCGCTGGCGAAAATCTCACCGATACGGCCCACCGGCACGTGCGATCCATCCTCGAGTCGAACGGTGACGTCTGCCCCGGCGTCCGACTGGCCGTACACGACCCACCACGATTCACCCTCAACGTCCCCTGGAGTGTGCTGCCCGATACCGATGACTGCACCCTTCTCCATCGGATCGCGCCAGACCGCCTCGCGCCCTTGCGGTCCCACGCAGTAGCTACCATCCTCACGCACCTGCACGACCAGGCCGGACTCCTCGAGCACCAACTGTTCGACCACCATGCCAAGCCCCTTCCGTTGCCCGAACCTTATCCGCCGGCACGCCCCAGAAGCGGAACAATCGCGGTTCGTGTTGACAAACTGTTGGGTTTTTACAACACTTTGATGCATGAGCCCAGTCCGGCGGGGAGACGCGCTCCCCATCTTCAATCGCATCGGAGTGCTTCGCGCCGAGCGGAAGATGAGCCGGGCACAGCTTGCGCAACTCGTCGACGTGAATCCGCAGACGGTGGGGGCACTCGAACGCGGTGACCACTACCCCAGCCTGGATCTTGCATTCCGAATCTGCTGGGTGTTCGACCTCCCGGTGGAGGCGGTGTTCTCCCGGACGGAGTTCGGGCCGCTGTCGACGGAGGTCTACCGGAATGCACTGTCGACGGAGGTCTACCGATCTGACCGCACTACCGAGGGGAGTGAAAAGCCAAGTGCCTGAATCAAATCTGATCGACCGCTACCAGGCCCACCGCACTCGGCGGTTCCTGCAGAACGAGGAGACGTTCCGACATTGGCTCCCGAATTGGCGAACCCGTCGACGTCGGCGCGTACTCGTCGTCGCCCTGGCGGTCCTGTTCACCACGATGGTTGCCGTCAGCACAGCATGCCTGTTCAATCCGCTCTTCGCCGTGGCATGGCCGGTCCTCACCCTGCTGTTCCTGCCGACGTGGTCCTCACTTCAAATCGTGTCGGGCCGGCAAGGGGATGCTCCGCGGCAGGCGTTGGACGAATGGGAGATCCAGCAACGCAACGACGCCCGTTCCGTCGGGTTGAGCGTGACTCAATCGTTGGTCTTCATTGTCGCCATTTTCCTCATTTTCACCTCGTCGGTGCAGTGGAATGTAGAGAGACTGCCTTACTCGGGAGGTTTATTGGCACTGACTGCAATGCTGATCGGCGCGTGCACGCCCGCGATGATTCTCTCGTGGACCAATCCAGACCCGGATCCGATTGATTCCGAAGAGTTCGACCTCTGACCCGTATTACCGAAGCGCACCACTCGACCGATGGGAAGGACCCATGTCAGCCACCCTCACGATCGACAGCATCTCGAAACGCTACGGCGACGTCGTTGCACTCGACAACCTGAGTTTCGAAGTGCGACCAGGCGAGATCTTCGGATTCGTCGGCAGCAACGGCGCCGGCAAGACGACCACGATGCGCATTGCGCTGGGTGTGCTCGGAGCAGATTCGGGGGAAGTTCGCCTCGGCGGCAAACCCGTCGACCTCGACGTGCGTCGCACTATCGGATACATGCCGGAGGAACGCGGCCTCTACCCCAAGATGAAGGTGGGCGCGCAACTTTCCTATCTGGCCGAGCTACATGGACTCTCGAAAGCCGATGCGCATGCGGCGACAGAGCGCTGGACCGAACGTCTGGGTATCGCCGAACGCGTCAAGGACACCGTCGACTCCCTGTCCCTCGGTAATCAGCAACGTGTGCAGCTCGCGGCCGCGCTGGTTCACGATCCAGCGGTACTCGTTCTGGACGAACCGTTTTCGGGCCTTGACCCCGTAGCGGTCGATGTCATGAGTGACGTGTTGGTCGAGAAGGCTCGCACCGGTGTTCCCGTAATCTTCTCCAGCCACCAGCTGGATCTGGTGGAGCGCTTGTGCGATCGCGTGGGCATCATCAGCCGCGGCAGCATGCGAGAGATCGGAACCGTCGACGAACTACGAGGCAAGGGCGACGGCCGAATCGAAGTCTTCGCCCCTGACGCGCCGGTCGGCTGGGCACACCATCTGATCGGTGTCACCACACTGAGCCACCTCGACGGTCGAACGCTCCTGAGCGTCGACGGAACCGCCGACGATCAGCAGATCCTGCATGCAGCGTTGAAAACCGGACCGGTGCACGAGTTCACGCTACGACGTCCGTCACTGACCGATCTGTTCCGAGAGGTAGTAGCCGCATGAGCAACCAGTTGAGCGGAGGTCGAGCCATCGGGTTGGTCGCCCGACGCGAATTCATGACGCAGATCTCGAAGAAGAGTTTTGTGATCAGCAACGTCATCATCCTGGTCGCGATCGTCGGCGGCATCATCGCCTTCTCACTCTTCTCCGGCGGCGACGAGGACAAGTCGAAGATCGGCTTGGTCGGCAACCAATCACTCAGTGCCACGATGGTGTCCATCGGCGACACCCTCGGAAATCCGGTGACGGTGACGGAGGTTTCCGACGACGGAACCGCACGAAACCAGGTCAAGGACGGCGACCTCGACGTGGCCGTGATCGCTGGATCGGGCGGCGGCGTCACTGTCGTGACCAAGAAGGAAGTGCCCACGAATCTGCGCGCCGTCATCGAGAGTTCCGTTGCACAACAGGCACAATCGAATGCGCTCTCCGCCGCGGGGATCGATCCGGCTCAGCTCGCCGAAGCTACGTCCACCGCAGTGGTCACCATCGATGCCATCGATCCCCCGGATCCCGAACAGGGCCAACGCATAGCGATGTCGATCGCTGCTGTGGTGCTCCTGTACATGCAGATCCTGCTGTTCGGAACGTACGTGGCGATGGGCGTCGTCGAGGAGAAGTCCAGTCGCGTGGTCGAGCTGCTGCTCTCCACTCTTCGTCCGCTGCAGTTGTTGTGGGGCAAGGTTCTCGGAATCGGTGCTGTCGGCCTGATGCAGATGGCTGCCTATGCCGTCGCGGGCGTCGCCACCGGACTGGCGACGGGCGTCCTGACCGTGACGGGCACCGCGATCGGCGTTCTGTTCGGCACTCTCGGGTGGTTCATTCTCGGCTTCCTCTTCTTCGCCGTGCTGTACGCCGCCGCCGGGTCCATGGTCTCGCGGCAGGAGGACGTCAACGCCACCGCGATGCCTCTCGCGCTGCTCGTCATGGCGATGGTCAGCGTGGCTTTCGTTTCGGTGAGCAATCCAGAAGGAACCCTGAGCAACGTGTTGAGTTGGATTCCGCCGTTCTCGGCAATCCTCATGCCCCTGCGCATTTCCGCCGGCGTTGCTTCTCCGTTCCAGATCGTGGGAACAATTCTGCTGATGCTGGTCGTGACTGCTGCGCTGTCGATGATCGCGGCAAAGATCTACCAGCGCTCCATCCTTCGTATCGGCAAGGTCGTTTCGTGGAAAGAGGCGTTCGGACGCTGATTCTCCGGCGCACAACTGGCGCCACGCGATCCCGGCGGCACCCCGTCCAGGTAGGTTCATCCTGGACGGGGTGCTGCTTACTTGGAGGACGTTGTGCGAATCTCGGCCGAAGAACTACTCACTGCGGTACTCGATCCCGAGAGCTTCGTCTCTTGGGACTCCCCGCCCGTCGACGTCGGACCTGGCCCGAAATACGCAGAAGACCTGGCGAAGGCCCGCGAGAAGAGCGGAGTTGACGAGTCCGTCGTCACCGGTGTCGGTACGGTTCGGGGCCGTCGAGTCGCGGTAATTGCCTGTGAATTCAGCTTTCTCGCCGGTTCCATCGGAGTCGCCGCGGCCGAGCGGATCGTGACCGCCGTCGAACGTGCTACGGCAGAACAACTCCCGCTGCTCGCCTCGCCCACCTCTGGCGGAACGCGGATGCAGGAGGGCACCGTCGCCTTCGTTCAGATGGTGAAGATCGCTGCGGCAGTGGCTGTTCACAAAGCGGCACACCTGCCCTACCTGGTATACCTGCGCAATCCCACCACGGGCGGGGTCTTTGCCTCGTGGGGATCCCTCGGCCACATCACCGTCGCGGAACCCGGTGCTCTGGTGGGATTCCTCGGACCCCGTGTCTACGAATCGCTGTACGGCGAAAAGTTTCCCGACGGTATCCAGACGTCCGAAAACTTGTATCGGAACGGCGTTATCGACGGCGTCGTACCCGTCGACCGCCTCCGTCTGCTGGTCAATCGAGCGTTGTGCGTGCTCACCGATCCCCCGGCCCGGGCGGCCACGGACCCGATTCCCTCACCCGAGATTCCCGATGTTCCCGCCTGGCAGTCGGTGATGCTCTCGCGCCGGGCCGATCGACCCGGCATCCGGCAGTTGCTCCGCCATGCCGCAACTGAACAGGTACCGCTCAGCGGCACCGGGCAGGGTGAAACCGACAAGACGATCTTGCTCTCGCTCGCCCGCTTCCGAGGCTTTCCGTGCATCCTGCTCGGCCAGGACCGCAGTGGCCAATCCGCGCTCACCACGATGGGACCGGCCGCGCTCAGGGAAGCGCGACGGGGCATGAAACTTGCCGAAGAACTACAACTCCCGCTTGTCCTCGTGATCGACACTTTGGGCGCGTCGCTGTCCAAAGAAGCTGAAGAACGTGGACTGGCCCCTGAGATCGCCCGTTGCATCGCCGACCTCGTGACGCTGAAGACCCCGACAGTGTCGGTGTTGCTCGGTCAGGGAACAGGCGGCGGGGCGCTCGCGCTGCTGCCCGCCGATCGGGTACTCGCGGCACAGAACGGGTGGCTCGCTCCCCTGCCGCCGGAAGGCGCAAGCGCGATCGTCCATCGCGACATCAGTCACGCACCGGAGATGGCGGCAGCGCAGGGCATTCGTTCGTTGGATCTGCTTCGAGACGGCGTGATCGACGCGATCATTCCCGAAACGCCTGACGCGGCCGACGAACCCGTGGAATTCTCCAAGAGGGTAGGGGCTGCGATAGCGCACGAACTCTTCATGCTTGCCGAAGAGTCGGACACCGATCGCCAGTCCTCCCGTATCGCGCGCTATCGAAACCTGGGAGTTCCGCAATGACGACGAAGGACCGGAATGCGCTGACGCTGCCGCACAGTTACGACCGCGCGGCACTCGCTCGTTTCGAATTGTTCCTGTTCGCGGGCATCGCCACCGTGTTGATCACCCGCGCTTATCTGGCGGCAACGGGCTATCCCCAGATCGGGGGCGGCGCCCTCCACATCGCACACGTTCTCTGGGGCGGATTGCTGATGGCCGTCGCCATCGTCGCGACCGCCATCACCGAAGGCTCTCGCACGCGTGACCTGGCCACGCTCGTCGGCGGAATCGGATTCGGTCTCTTCATCGACGAGGTCGGAAAATTCGTCACCGCCGACGTCGATTACTTCTACCAGCCTGCCATCGCGATAATGTACGTCGTCTTCGTTCTCTTCTATCTTGCCGCGCGCGAGGTGGTGATTCGGCGCGGAATGAATGATCGTCATCGGCTCGCCATCGGGGCGCGAGCGCTCTCGGACCTCGCTCTCGGTCAGCTCGACGAGATCCAGTACAACCACGCCCTCCGCGTACTCGACGGCGTCGAAGACCGCAGCCTCACCGACCTCGTCGATTCGATCAAGGCCGGCCTGCATTCACAGACTCCGCCGACCGGCGGTATCGAATCGAAGATCACTCGTGGCCGCAACGCGTTCTTCCACCGTGCTGAGGAACTGCTCCGGCACCGTGTCGTCCGCCGACTGGTACTGACCCTGTTCGTACTGCAGGCTCTTCTGGCGATTGTCCAGGTGATCTACGCGTTGGTGTCCGAGAACGTCGTCGAGGCCGACGACGTCTCCGATCTGGTGGTCCAGATCTCCACCGTCGCAACCGGAGTTCTTGTGGTTCTGGGAGTGTGGTTCCTCTTCCGCGGTCCGTACCTGCGAGCCCTGAGACTCCTGCGTGCATCCCTCATCGTGAGCCTTCTGGTGACGCAGGTTTATCTGTTCACGCAGGACCAGTTCGGCGCGCTTTTCGGTTTCGCAGTGTCACTGTTCATGCTCGCGACTCTTCGCATCGCGATTCGAAGCGAAGAGGCCGCCGCGGCTCTACCGCAGTAATTCTCTACCGCAGTAATTCTCTACCGCAGTAATTCTCTACCGCAGCGAGATCGCCGGCCGACTCGGTAGATCGCGGATCCCGCGGAGCGGGCCTAAGAGCAGGACCAATCCACACGGCGCGATCAGGCAGGCCATGATCCACATCGTCCCGCGCGGTCCCACCGCGTCGCCGAGGTAGCCTGCCGTCAGCGCACCGAGCGGAATGCTGCTGTGCAGCAGGAACATACTCGTTGCCACTACTCGTCCGAGGCGGTCCGGCGGACAGTAACTTTGACGGAAACTGCCGAGCACCACGTTGCACGACACGACACCCGCAACCATCACCATGCCGCCGATGCAGAACCAGAACAGGCCGGCACCGTACGTCGTCAGAGGCGCCAACAGGATGAACGGTCCCGTTACCAACTGACAGATGAGAACGCTTCGGGCAGTGCCGAATCTGCGGCCGAGCGGGCGCGCGATCATCGATCCGACAATTCCGCCCACCCCGGCAATCGCCAAGAGAAGCCCGAGTCCGAACTCCCCCACACCAACCGTCTTTTCCAAGAACACGATCTGAATCGTGGTGTACCCGGTGAGACCGAAATTGAGCAGAGTGCCGTAGACGACGATCGACCGCAGATACGGATCACCGGCGACGAATCGCAGTCCGAGCGCAATCTGCCGTCGCAACGGTTCCCGCTGATTCTGTCCGCGATGGACGGTCTCCTGCACACGAATCAGCCAGATGCATACGAAGCAGAAGGCGAACGTGAACGCGTCGACAACCAGACCGGCCGCAAGCCCGACAGTTGCAACCACCAGCCCACCGACGCTTGGGCCGATCACCCGAGTTGCGGCCTCGGCGCCCTGAATCTTCGAGTTCCCTTCGACAAGATCCGCTTCGGCGAGCACCGTGGGGAGATACGAGTGATAGGCCGCCTGGAAGAAGACCGTGGCTGTACCGGTGAGCAGCGCGACCAGGAGCAGGTGGCCGTATGTCATCGCCTCCAGGAAGCCGGCGATCGCGAGGCTCGCGAAGAGCAGCGCGCACGCAGCGTTCGCGATCATCATGATCGGACGCCGTGGCAGCCGGTCGATCCAGGCACCGGCAGGTAGTCCGACGATCAACCACGGCAACCACACTGCCGATGCCAGCACACCGATCTGGAAGCTACTCGCGTCCAGTTCGCGAAGCGCGACCAGCGGCAGTACGACGGTCGTGACACCGTTTCCGATACCGCTGACTGCGTCGCCGGTCCACAGCAGTCGGAAGTCACGCAGAGCGAGGACTCCCCAGAAGCCTGCGCGTTGCGCTGCACCTGTCACATCGATCCCCCTTTCCGTCCCTGGCTTATCCCACCCCTACGCGCCACTGGCCGACGGGACGGGCCCGCCCGGCGCAAAGGGACGGTACCCGCACCGCTACTGAGGCGCACCGCACTGACGGTGACCTAAGGTGTTTCAGGTCACCGGTAAGCGAAGTTCACGAGAGGACACACGTCGATGAGCTCTTCCGAGCAGGCGTCCCACACCACGTATGCCGACGCATATCGCGAGAGCATGGATCAGCCGGAGAAGTTCTGGCTCGACGCTGCGCGGGCCGTCGACTGGGATGTCGCCCCCACGAAGGCTCTCGACGATTCTGCCGCGCCGATCTATCGCTGGTTCCCGGATGCTTCGCTCAACACGAGCTTCAATGCCCTCGATCGGCACGTCCGCGACGGCCGCGGCGATCAGACCGCGTTGATCTTCGACTCCGCGATGGTCCCAGCCAAGACGACCTACACCTACGCCGAATTGCTCGAGCAGGTCTCACTCTTCGCCGGCGTCTTGAAAGATCAGGGTGTGGTGGCGGGCGACCGCGTGATCATCTACATGCCGATGATCCCCGAGGCCGCGATCGCGATGCTCGCGTGTGCACGTATCGGAGCGGTGCATTCGGTGGTGTTCGGCGGCTTTGCGGCCAAGGAACTCGCAACCCGTATCGACGACGCCGGTCCAGTGGTGCTCGTGACGGCGTCCGGCGGCCTCGAACCCGGACGAACAATCGAGTACCTGCCGATGGTCGAGAAGGCTCTGCAACTGTCCGCCACGCCCGCGCACACCGTGATCGTGAAGAATCGCGAGCAGATTCCCGGCGCAGCTGCCGACTACAAGTCAAGTGCCGCAGCCTGGTTCGACTGGGACGAGCTGATCGCCGATGCAACTCCTGCCGACCCGGTGTCGGTCGCCGCGACGGATCCGCTCTACATTCTCTACACCTCGGGAACGACCGGTAAGCCCAAGGGCGTCGTCCGGGACAACGGTGGCCATGCCGTTGCCCTGACGTGGACGATGAAGAATCTCTACGACATCAGCCCCGGCCAGGTCTGGTGGACCGCCTCAGACGTCGGTTGGGTGGTCGGCCACTCCTACATCGTCTACGGGCCATTGCTCGCCGGAGCTACGACGGTCATGTACGAAGGCAAGCCCGTCGGGACCCCCGATGCAGGTGCATTCTGGCGCATCATTTCCGAATACAAAGTGTCGGCACTCTTCACCGCTCCGACAGCGATCCGCGCGGTCCGCAAGGCCGACCCGGATGCAAAAGAGCCTGCCAAGTACGACATCTCGTCGCTCGACACACTGTTCGCGGCCGGCGAGCGCTTGGATCCCGACACCTACGAGTGGGCTACTCGGATTCTCGATCGCCCGGTGGTCGATCACTGGTGGCAGACCGAAACCGGTTGGGCCATCTGCGCGAACCTGCGCGGCCTCGAACCGATGGAGATCAAAGCAGGCTCACCCACCGTCGCCTGCCCCGGATACCGCGTCGAAATCGTCGACGGCAAGGGCGAACTCGTGGGTCCGGGCACCGAGGGCAACATCGTGATCGGCCTGCCGCTTCCTCCCGGAACACTCGCCGGACTGTGGCGTGACGAGGACCGGTACGTGAAGTCCTACCTGTCGACTTTCGAAGGCTATTACCTCACCGGCGACTCCGGATACATCGACGAGGACAACTACGTCTTCGTGCTCGGACGAAGTGACGACGTGATCAACGTTGCCGGACATCGCCTTTCGACCGGAAGCATGGAGGCCGTCGTCGCCGGCCACCCGGCTGTCGCCGAATGCGCGGTCATCGGCATTCACGACGAACTCAAGGGGCAACGCCCCAGCGGCTACGTCGTGCTCAAGTCCGGCGTCGACATCGATCCCGAAACACTCCGACAGGAACTAGTCGCCCGGGTGCGAGACCAGATCGGTGCCGTCGCCACGTTCCGGGACGTCACCGTCGTCGCTGCACTACCGAAGACTCGTTCCGGCAAGATCCTCCGCAAGACCATGCGGCAGATTGCCGACAACGAGGAGTACACGGTCCCGTCGACCATCGAGGACGCGAGCGTACTGGACGAGTTGTCCAAACTCCTTCGCGGATAAGGATTCAGAGAATTCCCCTGCCTGGCTCGCGTCGAACGTAGCAGTATGAACACGTTCCAGTTTTCAACGATTCAGACGGGCAGGGGAAGTTCGATGGGCAATTTGGACGGTCAGGTCGCATTCATCACCGGAGCGGCGCGCGGTCAAGGGCGCGCACATGCCGTCAAGCTCGCGTCCGAGGGCGCGGACATCATCGCGGTGGATCTGTGCGCGCCGGTCGCAACAGCGGGGTACGACATGGCCACCGAAGCCGACCTCGACCAGACCGTCGCCCTGGTCGAAGCTCAGGGCCGGCGCATCGTCGCATCCGTCGCGGACACTCGCGACCTCGATGCCCTGAAATCAGCGGTCGACGCCGGAGTCGAGAAACTCGGCCGACTGGACATCGTGATCGCCAACGCGGGAATCGCGGCGTCGGCGAAATTGTCCTGGGACCTGAGCGCCGAAGAGTTCCGCGAGCTGATGGACATCAACGTCACCGGCGTTTGGTTGACGACCAAGGTGTCGATTCCGCACATCATGAACGGCAATCGAGGTGGATCCATCGTGTTGATCAGCTCGATGGCCGGGCTTCGAGGCGTGCCGGGTATCGCACACTATTCCGCGTCGAAGCACGCCGTTCGGGGGTTGGCGAAGTCTCTGGCCAACGAACTCGGCTGGGCGGACATTCGGGTCAACTCTGTACACCCGGGCAATGTGCGAACGACGATGATCGACAACGAACCGATGGTTCGTGCGTTCCGTCCAGACTTGGAGAATCCTGTCCTCGCCGATACCGCTCCGATCATGTCGAAGCTGAATCTGCTGCCCCACCCGTGGGTCGACCCCGAAGTGATTGCGGATGCGGTGTTCTATCTGGTGGGGCCGGCAGGGCGCGGGATCACCGGCATCGCGTTGCCGATCGATCTCGGCACCTCGGAAAAATTCGCCGGCGGCTGAAGGCCCGAACTGATGCAGAATTGCCTCTGCCGGATGGGTCTCGAGCACCATCCGGCAGAGGCAATTCCGGCTTGATCAAGCCTTCGTAGCAACAGAACAAGTAGTCGACAACCTCATAGGCGCTCCTCGTCTGGCGTGGGAAAAACCGTTGTGGGATGCGCAACAAACCCAAGACCCAGCGTAGAAGCATTTGGCCGCAAACGCGCGTCATTCGGCACTATTTTTTTGGATTCGGGCATACTGGACAACGCTCCCACCACGTATTATGGACCCGAGTTCACACTTACAGGGGGTAGGCACAGTGACGGTCAAATACGCCGCAAAAGACCCGATTCACGGAAAAGTCGAGATCTCGTTCGATGTCGACACGGGGGTCGTTGACGTCCGAAACGGCAACTCACACGCTCTGCTGACGCGTCGAGTCGATTCCCCGCGCCGCGAAGGCACACCCATCGGAACGCGCGCCGCCGCCGACTTGTTCTTCACTGTCGGTGGCGACGAAGTCGAACTCACTGTCGGCGAAGGGTTTCTGTCCCGTCGCTCGTACTCTGTCTCGGCACTCGTCGACGGCGTGAGTTTGAACTTCGCCCCAGTCGACGACGCGAACAGTGCATTCACCCGCGACGGATTGCGGATCGGGCACTTCTCCAAGAACGAGGAATCCGATCCCAGACAGACCGACGCAGTCTGGTCGAGCACGCCGAGCACCGACGAACTTGTCATCGGTTACGCCCTGGCCGAAGCCTTCGATTGCGGAGCACTCAACGGTGCTTTTGCGTTGATCGAATCACTGGTGCTCGGCGGCGGATAGAGACCACTCAAAGCAGGTGGATTACCAGCAGAACAACGGCAATAGCTGGGAAAAGCATCTGCACGACGGCTGCGCGGGCTTTGTCGGGAGACGAGAGAATCAGCACCAATCCCGCGGCAACCATCGATCCTGTGCCCGCCAGGACGAGGGCAATTCCGACCGACGCGGAGCCGGTCGCCGCAATCACGATGCCGACCGCCGACACGATCGCCAGGAAAAGGTTGTAAAAGCCCTGGTTGAAGGCGAGCGGCTGCGTGGTGATCGCCTCTTCCTCGGACTTCACGCCGAACGTGGCGCGGGTCTTCGGTGCCGTCCAGAGAATCGATTCGAGGACAAAAATGTATACGTGCACTGCTGCGGCCAGTCCCGCGAAGATGTAGCCGGCGACGTCCATCGGTGAACTCCTGTTGCTTCGAGTGAATTCTGTATCGTTCGGTCCAATATATACTGGACCGAACGATACAGAAAGAGCGAGGCTTTGATGGGCAGATCACAAGAATTCGACACAACAGCCGTGGTCGCTGCCGCTTTGGACGTTTTCTGGGCACGCGGATACGAAGGCGTCTCACTCGGAGACCTCGAATCCGCGACGGGGCTGAGTCGGTCAAGTCTCTACAACTCGTTCACCAACAAGCGCGGATTGTTCGACGCCGCCGTGCAGATGTACCTCGAACATGTCATCCGGCCACGTCTGCGCGGCCTCACGACAAATCCCGGGGCAGACGCCGTCGACGACTACCTTTACTCGCTTGAGCACGCGATCGGCACCATGACCGCCGACTCGCCTCGGCGCGGTTGCCTACTTCTCAATACGGCTGCCGGACTCGGCGCGCACGACGATGCGGTGGCAGCCGTGATCCGCGCCTATCGGCAAGAACTTGCCGTTGCAATTCGCAGCGGGCTACAAGCCACATTTCCGACCGAGACAGACGCCACGCTCTCAGACCGCACTCGAATCCTTCTCTCCTGCACAGTAAGTGCACTGGTCCTCGCGCGAGTTGACACCGAAGAGGCGATCGCAACTCTGGAATCTGCGCGCCGCCTGAACGAAGAGTGGCAGTGATAGCGACATGAGTTCACATCGTTGCCCGCAGCCGGACCGGTAGGCGATGATGCTTCACATGCCCAAGTTGACCACCCCCGCGATCGCCACTGGCTATCTCGAGGGGATGGACCAACCCTCGATCCGCGTCGGGACTTCCGCGATTCTCCGACCGTGGACCCACGACGACGCACCGGCCGTCATGGAAGCCTTTCGCGATCCGTCGATTCAGCGTTGGCACATCCGCCGCGCCGACTCGATCGACGAAGCACGGGGTTGGCTCACCCAGTGGAGAGACGGGTGGGCAAGCGAATCCGAATGCCATTGGGCGATTACCACTCCCGAGACGAATGAACTCCTAGGCCGAATCGCAGCCAAGGGGGTGAATTTGTGGGACGGCACTGCCGAGCTCGCGTATTGGATGACCCCAGCGGCACGAGGCCGTGGACTCTGCACCCAGGCCGTAACTGCACTGTCCGAGTGGGCATTCCGCGAAGTAGGGTTTCATCGATTGGAACTCGCACAAATCGATCCACAACCCACGATCGTGCCGAGTCGCCACCAAAGCAGGCTTCAGCGAAGAAGGTGTTCGACGAGGCTCCGCCAGGCACGCCGACGGCTGGCACGACATGCACGTCCACGCCCGGCTACGCAGCGATCAGCCTTCGGCACCGACCCGCGCCGCGAGCGCAAGTGTCTGATCCACTAATTCCGCAACTCGCTGCGGCGCGACCGGTTCGAGGTCGAACAGAATTCGGTAGATGATCGGTGCCACCACGTGGTCCACTACCGAATCACCATCCACGTCAGCAGCTTCCGGCCAACGAGCTAGTATCACGTCGATCTGTGTCCGACAGAAAAAGGCGCACTTGAACTTCTTCGTGCCGTCCGGTGCGTGCGTCTGGTCGTCGCTCATCAGCACATCTCGCAGCGATGCGCGACCGACGGGCGCAGACATCTCCTCCAGATAGTCCTGCGCCCAGATCGTCAGATCCCCTCGGAGCGAACCCGTTTCACGCGGGTCGGCGTCCGGTCGCAATCTCTCGATCGAGACGTCGGCAAAGACTTCGTTGATGTCGCCCCACCGCCGATAGATGGTCGACGGGGTCACACCCGCATCGGTCGCGATCATCGGCACCGTGATCTCTGCCCGATCACGCTGTTCCAACAACTTGCGCGCCGACGCATGCACTGCCTGTTGGATGCGCGCACTGCGGCCACCGGGGCGCGGACCTGCGGACGGACTCATAAATCAATACTAACGCAAAGATGTTGCATTAGGCTACGGCCAGGCGTAGCGTCCCAAACGCAAAGTATTTGCGTTTGAAGTCTTCACCACCCGCACGGGAAGCGCTACGACAATGACAACGACCATTTCACCACCGACCGAGAGCACTTCACGCCCACGCTTGGGGCGAGGCGTCGCTTTCACACTCATCGCCGTCATCATCGCTACGTTCCTGGGCGCCTCCGCGACCCCGACACCGTTGTACGAGCACTATCAACAGTTGTGGGGATTCTCCTCGCTCGCGTCGACGCTCGTGTTCGGCATCTACGCTCTCGCATTGCTCGCCACGCTCTTGACCGCCGGATCCCTGTCCGATCACATCGGCAGGCGCCCGGTCCTGCTCGGAGCGCTCGCCTTGGAGGCGGTCTCGCTCGCCCTGTTCGCCTCCGCCGATGGTTTGACCATTCTGCTGATTGCCCGGGTCGTGCAGGGTGTTGCCACCGGCGCTGCAATCAGCGCTTTGGGTTCGGCGTTGATCGACCTCGAACGCACTCCGGGACGCGGATCGATTATCAACAGCGTTGCTCCGACAGTGGGGCTTGCCGTCGGAGCCGTGGGTTCGAGTCTCATCAGCGAGCACCTGCCCAGGCCAACCAGCACTGTCTACCTGGTCCTTCTCGTACTCGTCGTCCTCGAGATCCTCGGGGTTTGGGCCGCTCCCGAGACTTCGGGCGGACGCCCCGGAGCCTGGCAGTCGCTACGCCCCACCCTTGCTGTTCCTCGCGAGGCCCGAACCATGATTGCGCTCACTGCACCGTGCCTGATCGCGGTCTGGGCGCTGGGCGGTTTCTACCTCTCGCTCGGACCGGCGCTGGCGCGCAACGCACTTGACGTTCACAGCTCGCTCATCGGTGCCATCATGGTCGCAACACTGACGGGATTCGGAGCCGCAGCGGTGCTCACCTTCCGCAAACTCGGCGGCCGAACCGTGATGCTGATCGGAACCACCGCCTTGGTGCTCGGGGTGGCAGTCACACTCATCGGTGCTGAAACATCCTCTGCAGTATTGATTCTGGTTGGTACGGCTGTTGCCGGGATCGGCTTCGGAGCAGGATTCCAGGGAACCATCCTCACTGTCATGCCGCTGGCCGAGAACCACGAACGCGCGGGGTTGTTGTCCACCGTCTACGTCATCGCATATCTGGCCAACAGCCTTCCGGCATTGCTGGCCGGCTACCTGGTCGGCAAGGTGGGGTTGGTGGATACGACGCGTGGCTACGGCGCACTCGTCATGGTTCTCGCGGCCGCCGCACTGATCGGACTGCTGGTCACCGGCGAGCGAAAGGTCGAAGCTGTCTCCGTGTCGGAGTAGGTGTCCCCCGATCGGTGGACACACCGTTCCTCCTGCACAGGGTCCCGGAAGTGGACATACGACATCGATCCACTCCGACATCATTGTCTTCGAGAGAGCCAACCGAACGCTCACCCGGACAAAGGACACCGACGATGACGAACCCACGCTACGTAGTTGCCGCAATCACAGCTCTGGCCGCCGGCGCCCTCACTTTGGGATTGAGCGGAATCGCCAGTGCCGGAACTCTTCCCACGACCGGCAACACCATCACGATGACGATCAGCAACGACACCGAACAGACAATTCATCTCGAAGGCGCCGACAACCCCTACGGACAGTGGATGCAGAGCCCACGCCAGTCGCTCGCGCCCCACGAGACCGAGATCGTCACGGCATACAACCAGGACCCGCGCGGCCTGACGGTCGACGTCGTCTATTCCACTCCCGGCGGCGGACAAGCCGTCTTCATGGCCAACGACTATCCCCAGTTCGACACCGACGGAACTCGCACCACCGACCCTGATCACTACTTCATCTCGAGCTACATCGACGGCTACTACCCGAACCTGAGCGTCGGGTACCACCTCAGTGCGGTGTGACTGCAGCAGTCGTCATAAGTAATCCATCTGCCTCTCAGACGCACTCGTTCTTGGACATTCGTCCGGCGCGCGGGAAGTGTTGAACACGGCCCCGCACGACCAGGCACACGCCCCGCTGCCGGTGGCCCGAACATCAACGGGAGAGGGAAAACCACAGTGCGACTACCCAACCAGTTTCTGATCTACGTCAGCGATGCCGCCTCCGCAGCAGCGTTCTACGGCGAATTGTTCGACGCGAAGCCTGAGGTCCTCAGCCCTCGGTACATGACCTTCGACCTCGGCGGCGGCGTGGTCCTTGCACTGTGGAGCGGCAAGTCCCGCGACCTCGATCCCGCGACTCCGCGCAATTTCGAAGTCGGCATATTGGTCGACGGCGGGAGCAATGAAATTCGGGCGATCTACGACGAGTGGGTGGCCAAGGGTGTCGAGGTCGTCGAAGAGCCAAACGAAGATGTCTTCGGTCTGACATTCGTCATTTCAGATCTGGACGGAAACCGCCTCCGCGTAGCGCCCGCAGATCACTGAGCACTCAGCCCTTGATCTCGCCGTACCGGCGCAAGGCTTCCTCACGCTCATGCGCGTGATCGACGATCGGGTCCGGGTAGTCGACCGGGCGCATCGCCTTCAACGAGTGGACGGCCTTCCCGGGAACATCGCGGAGTTCGGGAACCCACCGACGGACGTATGTGCCGTCGGGATCGAACTTCTCTCCCTGCGTGATGGGGTTGAAGACGCGGAAGAAGGGCGAAGCATCTGTGCCCGACCCTGCAGTCCACTGCCACCCGTGCTGATTGGAGGCCAAGTCACCGTCCACCAGATGCGACATGAAGAACCGTGCGCCACGCCACCACGGAATGTGTAGGTCCTTCACCAGAAAAGACGCGACGATCATTCGCACCCGATTATGCATCCAGTTCTCAGCCGCGAGTTGCCGCATGCCGGCATCCACGATCGGGAAGCCGGTCTTGCCCTCACACCAGGCCGTGAAGGCGGCGTCTGCGTCCACTCCACCGTCGTGACGTAAACGGTCGAACTTGTCGTCGTAGTTTTTCCGCGCGCTGTCGGGGCGTTGAAACAGGATGTCTGCGTAGAAGTCTCGCCACGCCAACTGGCGACGGTAAGCCTGAGCGCCGTCGCCCAGTCGCTTGGAGAGATCTGCCAACATCGTTCGCGGATGGATCGTGCCGTACTTGAGCGGAATCGACATCCGACTCGTGGTGTCGAGGTCAGGCCGATTTCGTTCGTCGTCGTACCGGTCAAGATCGTTCGCACAGTATTCTTTCCACTGTTCGAGGGCGCCGACCTCACCGACGAAATCGCTGACGGCGGCGGATGGCGCGGGGATACTCACCCGGCGCGGGCCACCCTCCTTGTCGCTCGGATCGAACCAACGGACCGTCTGCGCATCGGTCGACGCGGGGCCCCGCCAACCGTGTTCCATCCACTGACGGAAGTACGGCGTGAACACCTTGTACGGATCACCGTCCGCCTTGGTGACGCGTCCGGGCGCCACGGCATACGGAGATCCGGTGGCGATCAACTCCACCTGCTCCGCCACGGCCGCGTCGCGCCGTCGGCCGTAGGGTCCGTAGTCGGCACTGATGTGAACTTCTTCGGCGCCAACGGATTCCGCTACACGGGGCACCGCGTCCGCCGGATCACCTCGAACAACCATCAGTTTTCCGTCGAGTTGATGATCGAGCGCCGTCAAGTTGGCGAACAGTTGATCCTGGCGGGGTGAGCCTGCCGGTCCGAGCAGGTTCTCGTCGAGAACGAACAAACCCAACGTCTGCCCGCCGGCATCCGACGCTGCACTCAGGGTGGGAAGGTCACCTACCCTCAGATCACGTCGAAACCAGACCACAGAGTTACTCACCCAGTCGAGCCTACCGATCAGATCCCAGAACGCATCCCACCGCACGAGTTGCAAGTTGCGCAGCTCGTTCTGTTGTCGGTTCGGAAGCGAGCCCGAGCAGTCGCTGCCGGTGCTCCTCCCCGAGCAGCAACGTGTACAACTGATCCGCGCACAGCGCAGCCTTCTGGCCGTGCTGATCGATCAATATCATCTCCAGAAAGGCAATCGACTTGGCCGGGCCGGATTCGTAGAACGCGGCGGCCAGTTCCGGGAACTGCACGGCCTCGCCGATCATCATGCGGTGCAGCGCAATCGAGTTGTCGCTGTGCAGGGCGACGACGATGTCCACTGCAGCGGCGAGCAGGTCCGACTGGTCGCCACCGGCGTTCTCGACATACGCGTGCTGACGCGAAACAGCAGCAGCGAAGACCGCGGATTTGTCGCCGAAATAGCTGTACACGGTGCGCTTGGCGACGCCGGCCGCCGTGGCAATGGCGTCGATGGTCGTTCGAGCGAACCCGACTTCTCGAAACGAGTCGACCGCAACGTCGAGAATCTCGTTGCGTCGATCAGCTCGCTCCGCGTCGCTGGTTCTCCCACGTCTTCGCGGTTGCTCCATCAAGTCCCCTACTACCGTGCCACTCAATTAATGCTACGTTGACGTTTCATTATTTCGAACACTACAGGAGCACTGCATGACCGGACAACGACTCGTCCACGTCGCCATCGCCGACGACTGGGAAGCGTGCAAGCGTTTCGGTGAGTACGAGGTCTCGACGCGCGGAATCAGTTACGACGAGGCGGGATTCATTCGCGCAACCACCCCGGACGCGCTCGATTCGGTGCTCGATCTGGTGTTCGGCGACCTCACGTTGCCACTGATCGTCGCCGTCATCGACCAGGACGCTTTGACCTCCGCGGGCATCAACGTCGAATGGGAGGCGGGCAAGCCCCGAATCCTCCGACCTCTACCGATGGACGAGGACACCGTGGTCGTCGAACTGGTCGTGGAACGCGTTGACGGGGCCTGGCCGATTCCCGACCTGACCCCGTACGCAAGCCCCGCCGGCTAGACCAGCGCAGCCTCGGGTTCGACCACGGGGGTCGACGCCTTCTTCCGGCCGGCGGCGACGCACAGCGCGATCCCGACGGCAATCCAGCACACCAGCACCAGAAGTGGCGTGGCGGCGCCATGGCCGTCGAAGAACGCCATCGAACGGACGGATGCTCCTGCGGCGCCAGGTGGGAGCAGCTGCCCCAATGCACCCCAGCCTGTGGGCAACCACGCGGCAGTTGTCGCCATCCCCGAGAGTGGGTTTCCGATGAACATCATCGTGACGGCACCCAACGCAAATCCCTTCATCCCGAGCAGGGATTCGAGTCCCAGAATGGGCAGCGAGATGGCCGACATGCCCATGGTGAGTGCGAGCGCGGTGAGCAGGTAGTTTCCGTCAAGACTGTTGGTGCCGAACTGCAGAATGGCAGTCAGTGCAAAACCCGCGACAACCGCGACGCCGGCAGCGCCCAACACTCGCTTGACAATGCTGCGCGGAAACAGTTGCACGAGAACAACAGCAGGCATGATTCCGCCGAACACCAAGGGCAAGGCCAATGCCGTGAGCCCAGCACCGGTCGGGTCGTCCGCAGTCAGCGGCACAACGTCTTCGACGGGCACCTTTGCCCCCGAGGCCTCCGAGAGGCCGTTGGCCACCCCGGTCAGGGTCTGGGCGATCGGGGTTCCGCCTGCAGTCGCGATCAACACGTGAGGACCGTTGGCATCAACGGCGATTCCGCCGACCACGTCGCGATTCCGAATCGCGTCACGCAGGGCGTCGGCGTCAGCGAATTCTCGAGTATCGAAGGCGCCTTGCTTACTCGCCTCGAGCGAGGTGCTGATCTGTTCGGTTGCCGGAGCTGGACCGGTGATGCCCAACTTCAGTTCGTGCGGGCCACTGTTGACCGAGGGCAGTACGAAGGCAAGCAGCATCAGCCCGATCACGGCGGACAAGCCCAACACCACAGCCACCAACTTCTTGCGGTCCCGTGCTTCAACTTCGGCGTTCATAACTACCTTCCCTAAGTGGAAGTTTTTCCTCCACTATTTGTGGAAGATATTCCTCCGGTTATGATGAACTGTCAATACCGGAGGTGAATGTGCGAGCCGATGCACGTGAACGCAGAAACGCAATAGTCGACGCCGCACGAGCGGTGTTCACCGAGCGCGGGCACGACGCGCCCCTCGACGCAGTCGCAGAACTCGCGAAAGTGGGCATCGCCACGCTGTATCGGAACTTTCCGACGCGCGAGGACCTCGTGACCGCCGTCGCCGTCGCAACACTGACCGATGTTCGCGAGGCTGCCGACATCGCACTCACGGCAATGTCCACCGATCCCACAAACGCGTGGCACACGCTGGTGGACCGCCTCGTGGAACTGCGCCTGGGTGCGCTCATTCCTGCACTGGTGGAACGCAGTTTCACCGAGCTGGCGCCCGAAGTTCTGGCGGTGCGTGAGGTGACGAAATCGAAGATGACCGCGACGATCGGCGCCGCTCAGAGCGCCGGACTGGTTCGCGCCGATCTGCAACCGCTCGAATTCGTCATGGCTCTGGCCAAACTGACGCGCCCGCAAATCGAATTGTCCGACGAGGCCATGCCGAACCTGGTCCCGCGGTTGGTCGCGGTGTTCATGGCCGGTTTGCGTCCGGACGGTACCGACTTGCCGGTCTGATCGGCGAAACCCGACGTACCAGGCAAGGCACAATGGGACTGTGACCGAGATACCGAAAATCCTCGTAGTCGACGACGACGCAGACGTCCTGACCTCACTCGAACGCGGATTGCGGCTCTCGGGATTCACCGTACTGACGGCAGTGGACGGCGCCGACGCGCTCCGAGTGATCTCCGACAAGCGACCGGACGCGGTAGTCCTCGACATCAACATGCCGGTGCTCGACGGCACCGGCGTGGTGACGGCGCTTCGTGCCGCCGGCAACGAAATCCCGATCTGCGTGCTCAGCGCACGCAACTCGGTCGACGATCGCATCGCCGGGCTCGAATCCGGCGCAGACGACTACATGGTCAAACCGTTTGTCCTCGCCGAACTGGTTGCCCGGATCCGCGCAATGCTCCGTCGCAGCAACACTCCGGCCGGCGATCACTCCGAGGGAACGAACACCCTGCGCGTCGGAAACCTCGACATCGACCTCTCCGGTCGCCGGGTTCGTGTCGACGGCAAGGAAGTACCGCTCACCAAACGCGAATTCGAGCTACTCGAAGTCCTCGCTCACAATTCCGGCATCGTGCTTACTCGCGAACGTCTCCTCGAACTCGTGTGGGGCTACGACTTCGTGGCCGACACGAACGTCGTGGACGTCTTCATCGGCTATCTGCGTCGAAAGTTCGAATCCGGCGGTTCACCTCGTCTGCTGCATACCGTTCGCGGCGTCGGGTTCGTGCTTCGGGAGAACCCGTGAAGCGTCGCCGCTTCTCACTACGAACTCGCGTTGCCGCGGCCGCGGCACTGGGGGCGACGTTCATCGTCATCGCACTCGGCGTGGTCGTTGCACTGGCTATCGCACGAAACAATCTGGCGCAGTTGGACCGTCGCTTGGAGACGGCATCGACGGTCATCGTGGCCAATGCGGCAACAGCGGGACCTTTTCTCGGCGCATTCGGAGACGGCGGAGCGTTCTCCGTGACCATCCGCTCCGACACCGACGGAACCGTCAAATCCAGTACCCCGACGCGACTGCCCGAATTACCGGTCGGCTCGGCGACCGTCGACGTGGACGGTACGAAGTACCGGGCTTACACCGCCGAGGCCGACGGAATCAATGCCCTGGTCTCGCTGGCGGTTCCCTATGCCGAGGCGCGGGACATCACGGTCGACCAACAGCGTCAGGTTGCGTTCTTCGGCGTCGGAGCCGTAGCGGCCGCAGCCGCGTTGGGATGGTTGTTCGGTGGCCCGGCGGTGCGCCCACTCGTGGAATTGACCCGCCGGATCGCCAGGCGAGATCCCGATCTCGCCACCGAGGTTTCCGGCATCCGTGAAGCGGACGAGCTTGCCGCAGCAGCAGAATCGATGCTCAGCGACGTCGCCCGGGCACAGGCCGCGACCAACTCGGCCCTTGCTGCCGCTCGGGACTTTGCTTCCGCGTCGGCTCACGAACTCCGAACTCCGTTGACGGCGATGCGAACCGACATCGAAGTGTTGTCCATTCACGATCTCGACCACGAGCAGCGACGTGAGATCCTCACAGATCTGGCCCGCGCACAGGGCCGCGTCGAATCGACTCTCCGGGACCTGGAGCGACTGGCGAAGGGCGAGTTGTCGACGGCTGAGGACTTCAAGGACACCGATTTGACCGAGGTATGCGACATCGCGGCCGACGATGCACGACGCCACCACCCGAGCGTCGATGTCAGCGTCGTCACGGTGGATTCCCCACTCCCCTATTGCATCCGGGCCCTTCCCGGCGGAATCCGGTTGATCCTCGACAACGCGATCACCAATGCAGTCCGCCACGGCGGCGCGAGCACGGTGCGCATCACCCTCGCCCGCCCGGTCGATTCACCGGACACCGTCACGATCACGATCGACGACAACGGTTGCGGAATACCGGCCGAGGAACGCTCGAGCGTCTTCGAACGCTTCACTCGCGGATCGACGGCAGGCAAGACGGGTTCCGGTTTGGGCCTGGCACTGGTGGCGCAGCAGGCGGCCCTGCACGGCGGACGTACGACATTTCACGACAGTCCGCTCGGCGGGGCTCGCCTGCTGGTCGAACTCAGGGATCAGCCCGGACCCGAATAGCCCCTTCAGGTCTCGATCAACTCGCCGATCCCTGACGCTGTCACTTCGATGACCCGAGCCGAGCCGATGTCGAAGAACAGTCCGGCGATACGCAGGCGACCGTCCACACGGGCCTGACCGACCAGAGGATGGCGTTCGAGAGTCTGCAATTGGACTGCAACATTGACCATTCCGAGCTGATCGACCTCCGAGAAACCCGCCTCGGCCGCAGCACGCGCCACCGGATGGCCACTCGTATATGCCTGCAAGCTCGTCTCCGCATGCCTCAACCACTCACCGACAACTCCCGCTTCCGACGAACTGTTCGTCAGGAGTGCCTGCATCGCGCCGCAACCCGAGTGTCCGCACACGATCACCGAACTGACACCCAACTCGTCGATCCCGAAGGCCAGTGCCGCTTCCACCGACGTATCGCGGCCGCCGGCAGGAACCAAGTTTCCGACGTTGCGCACAGTGAACAGGTCACCTGGGCCACTGCTCGTGATGATGTTCGGCACCACTCGCGAATCTGCGCAGGTAAGGAAAAGAGAGTCGGGATTCTGGCCGTCGCGCAACTGATCCATGTGCGGCCGTATCGCTTCGGCGCGATGGCGATGATAGTTGGACACCCCGTCGAGAATGGGTCGCAAGGCTGGCGGGCTGCTCAGATTCCTTCCCGAAGCCTGTGGTTGCCAACTACCCCACGGAGCGAGCAATCCGCGCAGGTCGGTGACTGCGGCGCCGCGCTTCGGCGGACCGGTGGTCGCGCTCTCCATACTCACCGAGCCAACTTCGTCGATGATCACCGAACCACCTGCCAACTCGTACTGCCTCGCCCACTCTTCGATGACGTCGAAGACGGCATGGTCGAGGAAGTCGACGGACAACTCGACGGTGACGTCGGACCGCGGCGGGATGCCGGCGAGTACCGAGGTGAGCTTGGGCAGCACCAGGAAGGTGCACGACCCTTCGACCAGCACCCGCCACTTCCCGGAATCCTTGTCACCCAACTCTTCTGCCGTGACCGATGCGCGGATGACACGCCACACCAGGAGGGCGATCGCCAACGCCAATCCGATCAGCACGCCCTCGAGCAGGTTCAAGAACACGACGCCGACCACCGTGATGCCGTACACCCACAGATCACCGGTCCGTCGCGCCAACCGAATGTGCGCCAGCTTGACCAGTTGAATGCCGATGACGATCAACAGTCCGGCAAGCGCAGACTTCGGAATCTGCTGCACCAACCCGGCGAGCGCAGCCGAGAACAGCAGAATCCACAGGCCGTGCATGATCGACGACGCACGGGACTTCGCCCCGGCTTCGACATTGGTGGCGCTGCGTACGATCACACCCGTGACGGGCAGGCCGCCAATCGCCCCGGACACCATGTTCGCAGTACCTTGGCCGAGCATCTCGCGATCGAAGTTCGAGCGCGGGCCCGAGTGCATCTTGTCCACAGCCACGGCCGAGAGCAGACTCTCGACGCTGGCGATCAGGGCGATGGTCAGGATGCCGGTTGCGACGCCGAGCCACTGGCCGTCCGGCAGAGCGGGAAGTCCGATCGAGTCCAACAAAGATCCGTCGAGAGCAATACGTTCGACGTCGATCGGCAGCAGGAGCGAAGCGAGAGTTGCCAATACGATGCCGACCAATGCCGCAGGCACCTTCCGGACGCCCGCGGGGAGATAGCGCCACCCGAGAAGAGTGGCGATGACAACGAGTCCGATCATCAAGTCCTCGACGTGCAGGGCACCGATCTGTGCCGGCAACTGCCGTAGATTGTCCAGCGCCGAACTGGCCGAGCTTCCGCCCAACAACACGTGAACCTGTTGTAGCGCAATGGTGATGCCGATACCGGCGAGCATCGCATGCACCACCACCGGCGCAATAGCCAGTGCCGCACGGGCAATTCGGCTGAGCCCGAACACGATCTGCAGAATTCCGGCGCCGACGGTGATCAGGCAGGTGACTTTCCACCCGAACTTGCCGATCAGTTCGGCGACCACCACGGTCAGGCCGGCTGCGGGACCACTGACTTGCAGCGGTGAACCTCCCACCGCTCCGGCCACTACTCCGCCGACGATGGCGGCGATCAGACCGGCCATGATCGGTGCCCCGGAGGCGATAGCAATTCCCAAGGACAGGGGAAGCGCCACCAGGAAGACGACCAGCGACGCCGGCACGTCGTATCTGATCAGTTGCTCGAGATAACGCCGGCTTCCACCACCCGGCGGAGACGAATCCCCCACGACGGCTTCGTCTGCGGATGATTGTGCGTGCACTACGGACTGCGTCGACATAGATCTCCTCGCCGGACCCCGGATCCGGCTGCTGGGCAACATGTTCGAAGCGAATCGGCGATCGGTATCGCCGATCGACTGTGACCATGGTAACCGCGATTCCTTACTGTTCCCTTAGATGCGAACCCAGACGTGGTCGACGTCACCGCCGCCCGGCACTGTGACTCGAACCTGAACGTCGGTCCAGAAGAGCGATCGAATTGCTTTAACCCGCAAGCATTTTCGTACGGGCCGCCCGAGTGTTCAGCACACCTGAATGCCGTCGGCGATAATGGTCGGGAGTAAATGCTCAACCACACCGATGTGAAGGCAGGCACCATGTCCGATCAGTACGTCGCCGCGCAGGACCGCTACGAAGCCATGCCCTACCGCCGAACCGGTCGGAGCGGTCTCAAACTCCCGGCGATCTCGCTCGGGCTCTGGCACAACTTCGGCGACGACGTACCGATCGAGAACCAGCGCGCAGTCCTGCGGCGGGCATTCGATCTAGGAATCACGCACTTCGATCTGGCCAACAACTACGGGCCGCCGTACGGAAGCGCCGAGACGAACTTCGGCAGGATCCTGCGTGAGGATTTCTCTTCGTACCGCGAGGAATTGGTCATCTCGTCGAAGGCCGGGTGGGACATGTGGCCCGGTCCTTACGGGTTCGGCGGTTCCCGCAAGTACTTGCTGTCATCCCTCGACCAGTCGCTCGGCCGACTCGGAGTCGATTACGTCGACATCTTCTACAGCCATCGCCCCGACGGCGAGACTCCGATCGACGAGACCGCAGGCGCGCTGATCAGTGCCGTCCAGCAGGGCAAGGCGCTGTACGCGGGTATCAGTTCGTATTCGCCGGAGCGCACCCGTGAAATCGCCGCACTGCTCGCCGCTGCGGGGGTCCCCTTGTTGATCCACCAGCCGAGCTATTCGATGCTGAATCGGTGGATCGAACAGGACCTGCTTTCGGCTGTCGACGATCTCGGAGTGGGCGTCATCGCGTTCTCGCCGCTCGCGCAAGGCATGCTCACCGACCGGTATCTGAACGGCGTCCCCGAGAATTCTCGCGCCGCCCAAGGTAAGTCACTCGATCCGTCGTGGTTGACCGACGACGCTCTCACCCACATCCGCGCGCTCAACGACATCGCGGCAGACCGCGGCCAGTCGCTGGCTCAGCTGGCACTGAGCTGGGCACTCCGCGATTCGCGGGTCACCTCGGTATTGATCGGTGCATCCAGCGTCGCCCAACTCGAAGCCAACGTCGGCGCGCTCGACAATCTCGAATTCAGCACAGCCGAACTGGCCTCCATAGATCAGCACGCCAAGGACAGCGGCATCAATCTGTGGGCAGAGGCCAGTTCGATCTGAGCGATCATCTGCGCTAGAGCTGAGGCAACTCCACGTTCACGTGCTCGCCCTCTTCGAATACGGCCGAAGCAGGCCCGACGATCAAGGGATCCGGAGTACCGACTGCCCGGTGATCCTTGTTGGGATAGTCGAAGCTGGCGAGCACGTGACGCATCGCTTCGAGGCGGGCGCGCTTCTTGTCGTTGCTCTTGATCACCGTCCAGGGCGCATCCCCGGTATCGGTGTAGAAGAACATCGCTTCCTTGGCCTGCGTGTAGTCGTCCCACTTGTCGAGCGAAGCCAGATCAGTCGGTGAGAGCTTCCACTGACGCACCGGGTCTGTTCGACGGGCTGCGAATCGCGCCAACTGCTCTTCCCGGCTGACCGAGAACCACAGCTTGTGCAGATGGATCCCGGAGTTGACGAGCATCCGCTCGAAGTCCGGGGTCTCTCTCATGAACTCGAGGTACTGAGTCGGCGTGCAGTAACCCATCACTCGTTCGACACCGGCGCGGTTGTACCAGGACCGGTCCATCATCACGATCTCGCCGCCGCTGGGTAGGTGTGCGACATACCTCTGGAAGTACCACTGCGTTCGCTCGATGTCTGTGGGCTTCTCGAGCGCGACGACCCGGGCACCACGAGGATTGAGATGCTCGGTGAACCTCTTGATCGACCCTCCCTTACCGGCAGCATCGCGACCTTCGAAGATGATGAGCACTTTCTGCCCGGTTTCCTTGACCCACAGCTGCAGCTTGAGCAACTCGATCTGCAGACGCCGCTTCTTCCGCTCGTACTCGCGGCGCGACATCTTCTTCTCGTACGGGTAGCCCTGCTTCCAGGCATCCGCGAACTCTGAGGGCTCGAGTCCGCCGAGCTTGTGCTTGAGACTCGAGAGCTCGTCGATCTCGGCCGCATAGTCCTCGGTGACGGAAATTCTGGTCGACGGGGTCGGCAGGTCAGGAACCCGACCGTCCACACCGCTGGAGTCGGGGCTCATGAATACGCACTCCCTGTCGTCGAAATGAACGAACGTCCGGAAAGTGAATTTTACGCGCCGAAGCCCTCCGCCGCGGGGCCGAAGCGAATGTTGCTTGGCATCGAGGAGGTAACGACAGGTCCGGCTTCCCAGGCGCCGAACCCCCACGCGGTACCTTGATCGAGGTAACTGAGACGGTCGGTAACCCCCGAGAGAAGAGAGTTCTGGCGAGATGCGAGTAGACGGACGGGAGATCCCGGTAACGGGAAGCCTCCTGCCACCACTGCACCGCCGTACGAGCGACATCATGCGGGTCGCGATCGCTGCCGTGCTGCTCGGCGGCGTCATCGCGGGCTCTCTGATCACCCGAAGTCAGTGGGACGCCCTCGAAACGTCGGTGTCCAACATCGTCGGAGTGCTGTCGCCGAGCCTGTCCGACACTGTGTACCTCCTCTACGGCATCGCAATCCTGGCGTTACCGTTTGCCATTCTGATCGGGCTCATCGTGGGGCGCCGATGGAAGTTGCTGGCCGGATACGCCGCTGCCGGCCTGTGCGCCGGACTCGCGCTGTCGTTCACCGGCACAGGACTCGCCGCACCCAAGTGGCACCTCGACGTCCCCGACCGACTCGACGCCACGTTCCTGTCCCAATTTCTCGACGATCCGCGGTGGATTGCGATGCTCGCGGCGGTGCTCACCGTCTCGGGTCCGTGGCTACCGAAAAAGTGGCGACGAGCATGGTGGACGCTGCTTCTGCTGTTTGCGCCCATTCACCTGATCGTCAGCTCGATCGTTCCCGCCCGATCGATGCTGGGTCTCGCCGTCGGATATCTGATCGGCGCGGTGATCGTTCTTGCCGTCGGCACACCTGCCCTCGAAGTGCCGTTGGACTCTGCAGTACGCGTGCTCGCGCGGCGTGGTTACCGCGTCACCGCTTTCCGCGTCGTGAGTCCTTCGGGAATCGGCCCGCTGGTCATGTCCGCCGACATCGACAAGGCTCCGGACGACGAACCGTTCGACGAACTGATTGTCGAGTTGTACGGACAGAACCAGCGAAGCAGCGGAGCAATTCGACAGACGTTCCGCTGGATCTCGTTCCGGAACCGTGAAACTCCTCCCCCTTACGGATCGCTTCGGCGCGCCGTCGAACATCGCGCACTGATGGGTATCGCGTTCGCCGACATCGGTCTGGCCAGTTCCAAAGCCGTCGCCATCTCGGTGCTCGATCGCGGATGGGAGATGTACGCCCGCCCGAGCCCCCGCGGTATCCCACTTGCCGTCGCCGTCGAAAACCAGGCGGACGAGGAAGAATCCTCCAAACTGATCGACGCGTTGTGGCAAACACTGCACACCATTCACGTACATCAGATGGCGCACGGTGACCTGCGCGCTTCCGAGATTCGCGTCGAGGGCGGAACGATCCTCTTCGGCGGCTACGCGTACTCCGAATTCGGCGCCACCGAAGTTCAGATGCAGTCCGACAACGCCCAACTTCTTTTTGCCACCGCATCACTGTTCGGCGTCGACGCAGCGGTGGACGCCGCGATTCGTGCGCAAGGCGCAGACACGATTCTCGCTGCCTCCGGCCGATTGACCACCTCGGCGTTGCCCAACCGAATTCGGCGGACCGCCGAGGATTCCGCAAAATTGATGACCGAGATCCGAGACGAGGTCGGCGCGAAGAACGGGATCGAAAAGGTCGCTCCCGCACAGGTCACCCGATTCAGTCGCAATCAACTGATCCAGCTCGTTCTGCTCATCGGATTGGTCTACGTCGCCTATCCGTTCATCAGCCAGGTACCCGCATTCATCACGGAGTTGAAGACAGCCAACTGGTGGTGGGCACTGCTCGGCCTCGGCGTCTCCGCACTGACGTACGTCGGCGCGGCAGCGGCCCTGTGGGCCTGTGCGTCGTCGATGGTCAGTTACCGCAACCTCCTGATCATGCAGGTGGCCAACACCTTTGCCGCGACGACAACTCCGGCCGGAGTCGGCGGGCTCGCCCTGAGTGTGCGGTTCCTGCAGAAGGGCGGGCTCGGTACCGTCCGTGCAACGGCCGCAGTCGCGCTTCAACAGACGGTTCAGGTGGTCACCCACGTCGGCTTGCTGATCTTCTTCTCGATCGTCGCCGGACGCGATACGAACCTCTCGCACTTCATCCCGGGATCCACTGTTCTGTATCTGGCGGGTGGCGTCGCGCTCGGAGTTCTCGGTGCATTCATGTTCATTCCGAAACTTCGTGGGTGGCTGCGCGACGATCTGCGTCCTCAGATCACCGAGGTGTTGGGTGAACTGAGCCAACTTGCACGAAACCCGACCCGATTCCTCATCATCGTGGGCGGCAGCGCTGCAACAACTCTCGGTGCCGCCCTGGCTCTGTGGGCAAGCGTCGAGGCATTCGGCGGCGGAACCACGTTCATCACCGTCACCATCGTGACGATGATCGGTGGAACCCTCGCCTCGGCAGCTCCGACACCGGGTGGCGTCGGAGCCGTCGAGGCCGCCCTCATCGGTGGCCTGTCCGCGTTCGGATTGCCGGCAAGCATCGCTGTGCCGTCGGTTCTGCTCTACCGAGTCCTGACCTGCTGGCTCCCGGTGTTCTGCGGCTGGCCGACGCTGCGATGGCTGCAGAAGAACGACATGGTCTGAGCGTTCCCGCTACTGCCGGCGAACGATGTGCGCCTGCAACGCTTCACCGTCGTCGTCGACCCAGCCCCTGCTCTGGGCGTAGTCGACCATCGCCGCCACTCCGTCGACGTCCGTGGCGCTCTCGCGAACACGGGCTACCGAGATGAATGCACTACCGCCGCTGACGTATCCGTAATTCCGAAGGCGCAAGAGCTCGTCCAGTTCGGAATCGGGTATGTCGCCTGTCACCTCGACGTGAAAGGCCTTCAGGTTGTCCACATCGCGGACGCTGACGCGGCCGTTGTCCACCAGTACATACATGGCTTTCCTTTCGTGGATCACTCACGACGGTGAGTGCGTACCGAATACACGCCGGTGATAGGTCAGTGGATTCGCCTCGCAGTGCCAGGCGTCGTCCACCGATCCTGTCACGATCTTGTGATCACCACCGTCCACGACGGCATCGACGGTGCATGCGATCCAGATGGGAGCGTCCGGCAGCCTCGGTGAGCACACGTGCGCCATGGCTTCTCGAAAACACAACGCCCTGTTGCCCTGTGGATCGTTCACGACGTCAGCCCTTGTCTGCCAACTCTTGTGCGTACTTCTTCGTCATGTGGTCGACGGCGTCGAGTTGCGCCTTTGCATGCCCCTCCCGGACGGCGCGCGCGTGAGCGCGGACAGCATAAGCACAACTTCGAAAAAACGGACAACCTCGCTGCCTACCAGCACTGTTGATGCCGATAACCGATACTGAGCTTTATGTCGGAACTCGGAAATGAACCAGACTCGAAGCAGAAGGCGGTGCTCGAGCGACACGCGTCATGGATCGAATTGTTCTTCGACCTGGTCGTGGTTGCCGGTATCGGTCAGCTGGCTCACCTGCTCCACGGTTCGCCGTCGTGGTCGGATGTCGCGCTCTACGCCTTGCTCTATCTCGCGTTCTGGACCGCGTGGGCGACGTTCACGATGTACGGCAACGTTGCCGGCGACCGCGTCCGAATCCCGAGCATGCTGATCGCCATGTTCGGACTGGCAGTCATGATGGCGGCCGTGGCCGGCATCCACGACAACCATGCGCTGGCCTTCGCTGTCGCCTACGTGGCCGTACGCCTGCTGGCGAGTCGGGTGTGGCACAACGGCCAGATAGTCGTGGACTGGCCGATCGCCCAGATGTCTCTCGGTGTGATCCCGTGGATCGTCTCGTTCTGGTTCGAGGGTGAAACTCGGTTCTGGCTCTGGACTGCCGGTGTGACCATCGATCTGCTGATCATGTTCGTCGTCTCCGGCAGCGCGATCATGGAAGACGCGCAGGAAAAGCTCGACCGCATCATCAAGGTTCGCGGGTTCAAGGACGACCGGATGCCCGAACTCGAAGCCCTGCACTCCGATCGGGCTCATCTTGCCGAGCGGCTGGGCCTGTACGTCATCATCGTGCTGGGTGAGGGTGTGATCCTCGTGATCTCTGCGGCCTCGAAGCTCACCTGGGACTCCACGGTCGTCAGCCTCGCAGTCGGATCGTTTGTCCTGCTCTCGGGTATGTGGGCACTCTCGCTTCTCTACGGCCACGCCGGTGTTCCGCACCTGCAGCCCGAGAAGTTTCCCGCTCGCATCGACATGGCACTGCACTGTTTCACCACCGGCGCTATCGCGGTTCTGGTCGCGGGACTCGGAGCGGCAACCGAACACGGCGCGGAACACACACCCGCGAACCTGCGGTGGTTGTTGTGCGGAAGCATCGCAGTCTATTTCGGAATCAGCACCGTGGCGGGGCTGTTTGCGCGATCGGACCGACGGTGGCTGCTCGGCTGGGCGCTCCCCTGCACCGCCGTCCCCATCGTCATGGGCATTGTCGGCACGCACATGAGCGCCACGTGGATCATCTGGGTGCTGGTGGCCACCGTGACCTGGCAGAACGGCTACGAGTACGCGCAGGTGCGGCGTTCGCGCCGCTCTGCTGTGCGCCTTTATTAACCCCCCGCGGTTAATAAAGGCGCACAGCAGGGACGGTTTTTACCCTCACCGCCGGGTCGAAGCGATAGGGCTGAGCCAGCACGATTCCAGCCAATCGCTTACGCAACCTCGACATCTCGGCCCGGACGGTCACCGTCTTACGCGGATCGCCGAACAACTCTGAGGCGAGCTGCGAGGCCGTGAGACCCTCGGGCGCCTGTGTCAGAGCCAGGAGGATCTGCGAATGCCGCGGGCTGAGGTCGATACTCCAACCTCCCAAGTCCGAGGAGTACCGCAGTTCCATCGCATTCGGATCTCGCAGGTCCAATTCGACTTCGGCACAGACATTTCCAGACGCCGGGTTCACCTGAGGACGGATGAGCCAGCCGCCCGGCAGTGGCTCGCACATACACAATCCGAGTGACGGGAGCCAATGCTCGCCGCTGCTCATCGCTTTCGGTAGTGCAATTCGGTAGATCGGCGCCATCGAGTCCACCGCAGCAACCCAGCCACTACGGTCCACAACCATTGTCGGCTGACTCGCGCGAGCCAGCGTCGACGCCGAGATCATCCGAAGCCGATCCAATCCGATTCGATGCTTCTCCCGCAGTGCGGATTCCGCCAGCCTGGCCACACTGTCCACCAAAGCGAGAGTGGACGGGTGGACAGTGCCTGCGGCGCCGGCGACGTTGACGACGGCGAGCGCCCGGCGACTACGCGGATCCCGAACCGTCGCCCCGGAGCAAGTCCACGGATGCTGCGAGCGCGAGTAGTGCTCGGCCGAGAACACCTGCACTGCCGAACCTGATGCCAACGAAGTACCGATCCCGTTGGTACCGACAGCTTCCTCGGTCCACGACGCACCCTCGATCATCCCGAGGCGTTCGGCCCGATCCAGCATTCGACCGGGCCCGTGGCGCCAGAGGATGCGACCCTGTCGGTCCGCCACCACTATCAAACTCGCGTCGTCCGGGCCGACGAGCGGTGCCAGACCGCGTACCGCCTCGTCGAAGATCTCCGTCATTCCGGCCGCACCCCGACTCTCTTCGATCTCCGAGGCACGAGTGGTCTTCGTGATCGAACACCGCTCCGGATCGAGACCGAGGGCGCGCAGACGCGACCACGAATCGGCGATCACGGAGCGCGGGCGCGCGGGCGGTTTGCGCCCGGACATCGTTGCTTCGTACACGGATTCGAGAACACGTGCGTACTGCGCCGGGTCTTCACCACTACCCAGGGCCGGTTCGAGTCGATTCGTTGCGCCGATCACACTCCAGTCCTATGTGATGGGGTCATCGAAAGCGAGCGTTGCACCCGGTTGCAGAGTTGTCCGCGTGCGTGAACGTAGGACGGCGTTCACGCACGCGGACTGTGCTCATGCGTTGAGGGGTCTCCCCAGCGCCGAGAGCACAGACTCGTGCATTGCCTCCGAGAGCGTCGGATGAGCAAACACGACCTCGGCGAGATCATCGCCGGTGGCTTCGAGGGATCGGGCGATACCGAAACCCTGGATCTGCTCGGTCACATCCGGACCGACCATGTGCGCGCCGAGCAGTTCCCCGGTATCGGCGTCGAAGATCGTCTTGACGAAGCCTTCGGCCTCGCCGATCGCCAATGCCTTGCCGTTCGCCTGCAGGTCGAAGTGTCCGACCCGCAGCGTGCGACCAGTACCGGTGCACTGCTTCTCCGTCAGACCCAGACTCGCCACCTGCGGGCGGGCATACGTGCATCCCGGAACGTAGTCGCGATCGAGCGGATGAACATCGGGCACGCCTGCCAGCTTTTCGACGCACAGGACAGCTTCGTGACTTGCCTTGTGCGCCAAACATGGAGCGCCCGCGACGTCACCGATCGCGTAGATCCCGAAGGCACTGGTACGGCACCACTGGTCGGTGACGATCGCACCACGCTCGATCTCGACGCCCAGAGCCTCCAACCCCAGATCCTCGACGTTGCCGGTGATCCCGGCAGCCACCAACACCCGGTCCACGGTCACCGCCTGGACACCGTCGCTCGTCTGCACGTTCACTTCGACGGCGTCGGCGCCGACGGTCACCGCCGACACCGCGGCTCCGGTGTGAATCGTGATGCCACGCTTCTCGAACTGCTTGCGAACGAACGCCGAAATCTCTTCGTCCTCGACCGGCATGATGTGTGGTGCCATCTCGACGATGGTCACCTCGGTGCCGAGATCGCGGTACAGGCTGGCGAATTCGACTCCGATCGCGCCGGACCCGATCACGAGCAGCGACTTCGGTAGTTCCTTCGGGACGAGCGCCTCGAAGTAGGTCCACACCCGATCACCGTCGGGGGCAACCCCGGGAATCGAACGCGGCCGGGCGCCGGTTGCAATGATCACGTGGTCGGCTCGATACGTCTGACCTTCCACGGACACGACGCCCTTGTCCACCAACTTCGCGGTGCCTGAGATGACGTCTACGCCGTTCTTCTTCATCAGGTAGGCAACACCGCCGGACAATTTCTCCGAAACCCCTCGGCTGAACGACACCAACTTCGAGATGTCGAACTGGACAGACGCCGAACTGAATCCGTATTTGTCGAGTTCGCTCAGGGTATGCGCGACGTCCGCGCCGTGAAGCATCGCTTTGGTGGGGATACAACCCCAGTTGAGGCAGATGCCGCCGAGGCGATCACGTTCTACCAGCGCAACGTTCAACCCCAACTGGGCGGCCCGGATCGCCGCCACGTAACCACCGGGGCCACCACCGATGACAAGAACGTCGTACTTCTTCGACGTATTGCTTTCCACCACAGCCCCTTACACCAACATCAGCGCGGGAGAAGCGACAAAGCGCTGGAGCTCCCGAAGGAAGGTCGCACCCAAGGCTCCGTCGATCACCCGGTGATCGCACGAGAGGGTCACGGTCATCACGGTCCGGACGGAAACACTGTCGCCGACCACCACGGCCCGCTTCTCCCCCGCACCTACGGCCAGGATCGCTCCCTGGGGCGGGTTGATGATCGCGTCGAATGCCTTGATCCCGAACATGCCGAGGTTGGACACCGTGAACGTTCCGCCTTGGAATTCTTCGGGACGGAGTTTGCCGGTCTTCGCCTTGGTGGCCAACGAGAGCACCTCACCGGAGATGTCCGCCAACGACTTGGTGTTCGCGCTACGCACGATGGGCGTGATCAGCCCGGTCGGAAGTGCAACTGCCACCGAGACATCCGCCGACGCGAATCGAAGAACCGATTCGTTCGCGGCATCGAACTGGACGTTCACGTCCGGCACCTTCATCAGCGCAGCCGCGCAGGCCTTCACGATGAAGTCGTTGACCGACAGCTTGACAGCCGGGACAGTCGAATTGATCTCCTTGCGCAGAGCGAGGAGCGCATCGAGCTCGAGATCCGCCGTGAGCCGGAAATGGGGAGCCTGCTGCTTGGACGCCTGCAACCTGCCGGCGATTGCCGATCGCATGGGCGTGAACGGAATTGTGTCGTACTCGGGTTCGACGGCAATGGTTCCCGTCTGAGCCGCCGCTTCTGGCAGGAGCTGCGCGGAACGAGCGGCGTCGTGCACGTCGGCGACGCAGACGCGTCCCCGCGAGCCTGTCGGACGACAATCGTGCAGGTTTACGCCCAGCGATCGGGCAGTTCTGCGTGCGACCGGGGTGGCAGGCACGGCACTGTCGTCGGCGGTTGATCGCAGCGGGAGGCCGGATCTCGTGGCCGGCGCTACTGTCGCAACAGTGCCACCGGCGTCACGAATCGCGTCGTCGATGTCTCGGACACTGATCCGCCCGAGTGGGCCGGTACCCACTACGGCGGCGAGATCGATTCCGAGCGCTTCGGCACGTCGGAGTGCTCGAGGACTCGCAAACACGTCGCTCTGCGTCGTGCCCTGCAGAACACTCGGTACGACGGTGGAACCGGTTGGTGCAGGTTTCGCTGCAACAACCACCTTCGCAGCGGGTGTAGCCGTAGGTGTCGCGGGAGCCTCCGGTTCGGCAACTGGTGAGGGTGCCGGCTCTTCCGCCGGCGCGGTTGCGCCGCGAGCGGCGAGGAACTGCTCGATCTCCGCATCCGTCGTGGACGCATCGGCGGACACACCGATCACGGCACCGACGGGCAGAGTCTGCCCCGGTATGCCGACGATCTTGCGGAGAACACCGTCGAACGGCGCCTCCAGTTCGTTGGTGATCTTGCTGGTCTCGATCTCACAGATCAACTGGCCCTTGGTGAACGAGTCACCTTCCTCGATGAGCCACGCGTTGACCAACCCCTCCTCCATGGAGAGCCCCCATTTGGGGATGTCGATAGCTTTGATGTCAGCCATGATCAGGCTCTCACCAGCTTGCGAACCGACTCTTCGATGCGCGCAGCGTCAGGCAGCCAGGCAGTTTCGAGGGTCGGTGAGAACGGAACCGGAGTATGTGGCGGCGTGATCAGTTCGATCGGCGCTTTCAGGTAGTTGAATCCCTTGGTGGCGATCAGCGCGGCCACGTCGTGCCCGAAACCGCAGCGGGCGGCGGATTCGTCGACGATCACGACGCGTCCGGTCGATGCGACGGATTCGAGGATGCCGTCCTCGTCCAATGGTGAGACGGTACGAGGATCGACAACCTCGACCGAAATACCCTCGGCGGCCAGCTTGTCCGCTACGTCATTGGCGCGGTTCACCATTGCGGACAAAGCGATGATCGTGACGTCGTCGCCCTGCCTGGTGTAGTTGGCGACGCCGAACGGAATCGCGTACGGCTCGTCCGGCACCTCGCCCTTGAGGTCGTAGAGCACCTTGTGCTCGCAGAACACAACAGGATCGTCGTCCCGAATAGCCTGGATGAGAAGGCCTTTGGCGTCGTAGGCGTTGGACGGAGCGACCACTTTCAGGCCAGGCACCGCAGCAAACACGTTGTATGGAGACTGAGAGTGCTGCGCAGCGGCAGAGAAGCCGGCGCCGATCATGCCTCGCACCACCAGCGGAGTTCTGGCCTTGCCACCGAACATGTAGCGGAACTTGGCAGCCTGGTTGTAGAGCGCGTCGTAGGAGACTCCGAAGAAGTCCATGAACATCAGCTCGGCGACCGGCCTCAGTCCGGTCAGTGCGGCTCCGGCAGCCATTCCGATGATCGCGGATTCGGTGATGGGGGTATCGATTACACGCTCCGATCCGAACTCCGTCCACAATCCCTTGGTGACACCCAGGACACCGCCGAATGCCTCGATCTTCTTCGTCTCCAGATCGGGATTGGTACCGGCATGCCCACCGCGTACGTCCTCACCGATCAGGACGACGCTCGGATCTCGTTGCATTTCTTGAGCGATGGCCTCTTTGACGGCCTCGCGGTAGGTCTTCTTCGACACGTTCGTGGCTTCCACGCTTGTCATCTCGGGCTCCTCAGTACGACACGTAGACATCGGTCAGCAGATTTTCGACTGGTGGGTACGCTGCGGCGCGCGCCTTCGCCACCGCCTCGTCCACCAGCACTCGCGACTGCTCGTCCACCGCGTCCAGATCAGCGGTGCTGACCTTCTTCGCATCCACACTGCTACGGAAATTCTTGAGCGGATCCTTGGTTTCCCGCAGTTGCGCAACCTGTTCCGCCGTGCGATACAGCTGCGCGTCACCCTCGAAGTGGCCGTGCCAACGGAATGCGGCCGCCTCGATCGTGGTGGGGCCACCGCCGGTCCTGGCTCGCTCGGAGGCTTCCGCCATTGCGTCGTAGACCGCGAAGAAGTCGGTGCCGTCCACCTTGACGGCAGGCATTCCGAAGGATGCAGCGCGGGCGGCGATGTCGGGTGCGCCCACCGCGTAGTCGGTTCCTGTTGCTTCACCGAATCCGTTGTTCTCGATCACGAAGACGATCGGAAGATCCAGCACCACAGCCATGTTCATCGCCTCGAAGACGGTTCCCTGGTTGGATCCACCGTCTCCCGTGAACGACGCTGCGATGACGCCGTTTCGAAGTGTCTTGCCACTCAGTGCAGCGCCGATCGCCAACGACGGGGCTCCGCCGACAATCGCATTGGCACCCAGCATTCCCACGGACAGGTCGGCGATGTGCATCGACCCACCCTTACCGCGGCACAGGCCGTCGTCCTTGCCGAAGATCTCGGCCATCATGCCGTTCAGATCGCAGCCCTTGGCGATGCAATGCCCGTGACCGCGGTGAGTGGATCCGATGTAGTCGGCGTCGCTCAGGTTCTCGCACACTCCCACCGCGATGGCTTCCTGGCCCGAGTAGAGGTGAATGAAGCCGGGGATGTCACCGGTTGCATTCTCTTCGTGCAATCGATCCTCGAACGCGCGGATGCGCGACATCTTCTCGTACGCCTTCAGCAATGCATCCCGGTCCAGCCCTGAATGAGGCTTGGCCCCGGTCTTTTTCGATCCTGACGTTGCCGGCTTCTGCGCCGTCCGTTGAACCACCGTCACACTCCTCGTTCTCGATCACTCGTCGCCATGCAGTGTCGTGTAGGTCACGGGCGAAGAGAAAGAGTTGCGTGAGGTTGCCGGGAGTTGCGAAGGGTTGCAGCTGTTGACTTTCGAGCGTTGGCTCAGGCGCCGCTGAGGCTGCCGCGTCTGATCTTGGACAGCGCGCGGTGTTGGACGAGTTCGACGGCGCTCGTTGTTGTTCTCAGTGACAGCGCCGTCTCGCGCACGTCGAAACCGACAACGATGCGAGCTACCAAGACATTGCGTTCGACGGCCGACAGATCAACGAACGGCAGAGTGAGTCGACTGGATGCGGGTAGCGAATCGATTTCGCGACTGATCGCGTCGTACAGATGCGCAAGGAACGCTTCTCCGGCGCGTCGTCGTCGCTGGATATCGGCCAGGACGGAACGGCAGATTCCGACGGCAATACGGTCAGCGTCGACCGGTCGCAATTCGGCACGACAGCGCCGCGTCACCAAAGGCACGATGCGTTGAAGGAGTTCCGCAATCGCGTCACGATCCCCTCGGGACGCATCGTCGGCAACACCGTCGATCGAACGTCCACCTGCCCTGCTTGTCATTCCGATCTCCCCCTGGTTCCACCCTTGGTCGAATTCCCGACTACTGCTCAGGTTTCGAACTCGCTAGGGGCGTATCGGCTCGGGGCAGATCCCGGTTTGTTCCCCGATGATGTTGATCTCGGCGTTGGAACGAGGGTCAGCGCCGTAGTTGATCTGGTCAGTGCACTTCTCGGGGGGTTCGACGGCACCGGATGGGAGCGGGGCCGGGCATGAACCCATCTGCTCTCCGATGCTGTTGATCTCTGCATTCGAACGAGGATCGCCCGCATAGTTGATCTGATCGGTGCACTTGGTCGACCCGGTAGCCGGACCAGGGGCCGCAGGGGCAACTGCGCTGGCCGAGACCGGCGTCCAGGCCGGTGCTGCTCCACCCGCCGGGACTCCCGGGGTGGATTCGTCCGCACTGCCGGCCGAACTCGAATTTTCGACTGTCTCCGACGTAGGTGCCACCGTGGTCAGCGGGGGTGTGGTCGCGGACGCCGCGACCACTGACGTAGCCGTCGAACCGCTTTCAGGTGCAGTGGTGTCTTCACTCGAACACGCGGTCATGGCGCACGCGCTTCCGATCGTCAGTACGGCAAGCAACACTCGCAGGCGCCGAGACTTGTTGGTCAGCAGAACATCAGGCATGTGCTCTCACGCTCCTCGATACAGAAATTCGGGTCCGTTCACCCCAAATGGCGAACATCGACGTGAATCACTCTAAAAGCCTGATTCCATCGGTTTCGTAACAGAATTCCGGCGGTCGCGTACCAACTCCCGACGTTCCCGACATTCATACGATTACGTAACGGTGAGTGGTGAAACGCCGATATCGAGATCACGTGTGATCGTATGAAAGTGCGCATGCCGATGAGACAGTTCGCACCGGCCGGGGAGGGGAAAGTGTTGTATCGGAATGAGATCTGCGAGGGCCGAACAGGCCGCACTCGCAGGCTGTTCGGTACGGCACTCGCGACAGCGGCCGTCGGAGCGTCCGTGATCACCGGATGCGGGTCCACCCAGGGTGTTGTGATCGAAGGCGATGTCGCTTCCACCGGATTGTCCGTCACACAGCCCGCCGACCTGGCCAGACGGGTTGCCGAGAATTCGAGGTTGGGCCGTGCGCTTCTCGACGACCCAGGGGTGTCGGAGGGCGTGAAGACAGAACTCCGATCGTGCCCGGACTGGTATCCGATCTCTGTCGGATCCATCCTTCTCGATCCAGGCGCACCTCGTATCGTGCCGGAGACCGAACTGGTCGTCATGAATGTGTATCCGTGCCAACCGGCCCACCAACCCGGGACCGGAGTATCGATTTCGGTCAACCTCGCCGGCTACGTCTACCGCAGCGGCAAGGCCGGTTCGAGTGAAGACAATCCCGAACTGGGTGAGCGCCTGTTCTCCGTCGAAGAGCGCGGAAAGTTCATCGTCAGCGGTCAACGCGCCGCGAGTTTGTCTGTCCTGGAAACGGATCCGCGGCCACCGGAGTTCGAATGTTGCCCCCGTCCACCGCTTCGGACCGAGTTCCACTGGGATGGAACGGAGTTCATCCGTGATTGATCGCCGTCGCCGCGCGATGCTCGCCGGTGTTTGCCTGCCGGTCGCGTTTGCTCTCGCCTCCTGTTCCACCGAGCCTGAATCAGAACCCACTCCGAATATCGCAGCATCACTCGACCCCTCGGATCTCTCACAGGGCTTGAGCATCGATCCTGTTGCCCTCCTCAGAGCAGACCCGGAAGTGTCCGATGCGGTCAAGGACAGTCTCCGACTGTGCGGTGATGCGAACTTCCCCTTCGAAATCCGGTACTCCCACGTGACGGACGCCGTTTGGCAAGATGCCGTCGTCAATGTCTTCACCTGCGAGTCTGTCGGCATCTGGGGACGACCGGCCCCACCGGTCAGCTTCATGGTCGCCGGATTCGTCTACCAGATCGACGAATCGGGCGCTCACAAAGTCTTCGGAGTGCAAGACCCAGGACGCTACGTCGTCGGCTCAACCGGAGGATTGTCGGTCATGGTCGACCTGTGCAAAGACCCCGGCATTCCGGAGTTCTGTCAATCGTCGACTGCATACAAGTGGACCGGTGAAGGGTTTGAGAGTGTTCCGTTCCCATGAAAGCGAAGGCCGATGACCGATCCGTTGATTTTGCTGGTCGAAGACGACGCTGTCATCCGCGAAGCAACGCAATTGAATCTCGAACGCAACGGGTTTCGGGTGATCACCGCATCGGGTGGGTTGACCGGAATGGATTTGGCGGTCGACGCCAAGCCGGATATCGCCGTCCTCGACGTGATGCTTCCCGACCTGAACGGAATCAGCCTGTGCCGACGCATTCGTGAGGAACTGTCGGTGCCGGTCATCATGCTGTCCGCGCGCGACGACCCGGTCGACATCGTTCTCGGATTGGAAGCCGGTGCCGACGACTACGTCACCAAGCCCTTCGACAGCGGTGTCCTGGTGGCCCGTATCCGAAGTGTGCTCCGGCGGGTCGAATCCCATTCCGGTACGGAGAAAGACATCGTGATTCTCGGCGATCTGGAGATCGATCGCGAGTTGGTGACCGTCACGCGTTCGGGCACCGAAGTGGCACTCACCCCCACTGAAATGAAGCTGCTCCTGGTCATGGTGAGTGTGCCGCGCAAAGTCTGGTCTCGCTCCGAACTGCTATCGGACGTCTGGGATTACGACTGGGGCGGCGATACGCGCATCGTCGACGTTCACGTTCAACGTTTGCGCACGAAGATCGGCTCCGAACAGATCCGAACCGTCCGGGGGTTCGGCTACACGATGGACAACCATCGGTGAGATCGCGGGATCTCGCCGCCAAGCTCCCGTCCACCGGGAGGAGGTTGTCGTTTCAGTGGAAGATCGCGGCGGCCATCACGTTCGTGATTGCCGTCGCCTCGATCACGCTCAGTACCGTGATGCATCAAACCTTTTCACACAACCAAGAGGATGCAGCGCGGGCGGCAGCGGATCGCAATCTCCAACTGGTGCTGCAGGACGAAACGGGCAGCATGCGTGCGCTGTTCCGCGCCACCACAGATGGTCTCGACGTTCCGGAAGAGTTGCGTCAGGCCGTGGCGGGCGGCAAACGTGCCACCTACCTTGTCGACAGCGGGGACCAGCCATTTGTCTGGGCTGCTGCCGACGTCAACACTCAGGTGGTGGCGATTCGCGTCCCGTACACCGCGCAGCGGGAATCGATCGCCAGCGTCGATCGGACACTTCGCAATGCCACCATCGCAGTGATCGCAGCGGGTGCCGTCCTGGGTGTGCTGCTTGGACTCGCGATGTCGTATCGATTGCGCTCGGCCGCCCGTGCGGCTCGCAAAGTGTCCACCGGAGCGAACATCCGCGTCCGCTCGGTCACCTGGTCGCTTTTCGACGACGAGATCACCGAGCTGGCGGATGCGGTCGACGCAATGTCGGATGCGCTGCGGGGACAATTGGACGCCGAGAAGCGCGTGACAGCCAACATCGCGCATGACCTCAGAACACCCATCTCCGGACTGGTCGGCGCCGCAGAGCTTCTGCCGCCAGGTAGGCCTACCGAATTGGTGCGCGACGGCGTCCATAAACTCAGAAGGCTTGCCGAGGACGTCATCGAAGTGGCCCGCCTCGACACCACGTCCGAGCAGGCTGACATCCAATCGGTGGAACTGGCACCGGTGGTTCACCACGCGATTTCCACCACCGGGGTGGAGTGCGAAGTGAGAGTTCACGGGACCCCTGTGTCGCACACCGACGCACGTCGGCTCGAGCGGATCATCGCCAACCTGATCTTGAATGCTCGAAATCACGGAAAGCCGCCGATCAATGTCGACGTCGACCACTCCCGCATCACGGTGCGGGATCGGGGAAGCGGCTTCACTGAAGAGTGGCTTCGTCAGGGGCCGAAGAGATTTCAGACCGATTGCGTCGAACGCGGCCCGAACTCGGGCCTGGGCCTCGGCTTGACGATCGTAGTCGGGCAAGCGGCGGTCATCGGCGCTCGTATCAACTTCTCGAACCATCCGAACGGCGGCGCTGTGGTGACGATCGACCTCCCCGAATGCCCGCCAGACGAGTTCGCTTGACACCGAGCCAGTTCGGCCGATCGGCCGGGACGCAGTGCCCCGGCCGATCGGTGGTGTCTCAGGTTCAAACCTGTCCGACAGTGACTCCGGTGCGAACGTCCGGTGCACCAAGGCGCGCCGCATCAGCGGTCAGGTCATCGGGCTGCTCCTGCGATTCCCGCTCGGCTGCAACACGCAACCGGTAGTGTTCGATCTCCTCGGCAATGTGCTCGGGAGTCCAACCCAGCACCGGCGCAACCAGTTCGGCTACTTCCGCGGCTGCCGCGTCGCCGCGGTCGGTCACCTCGATGGAGATGCGGGTACGACGGGTGAGGATGTCGTCGAGATGCTGCGCACCCTCGTGACTCGCGGCGTAGTGAATCTCCGCCTTGAGGTACTCAGTGGCGGAGTCCAACGGCTGCCCCAGTTCAGGCCTCGCCTCGATGAGTTCGAACAACTCGTCAGCCAAAGTTCCGTACCGCCCGAGTAGGTGCTCGATGGTCGAAACGTGGAGCCCGGTGCGCTCAGCGGTGAGATGCCGATTGTTGTGTGCGGCAAAATAGCCGTCGGCACCCACCAGCTGGATACGCTCGGTGCAGGACTTCGGCACCTTCTGTTCGAGTCCGTGTACCGCGGAATCGACTGCGTCCTTGGCCATCACGCGGTAGGTCGTGTACTTGCCACCGGCGACCACCGTCAACCCTCGAACCGGACTCGACACCGCGTGCTCACGCGAGAGAGTGCTGGTCGAGTCCGATTCGCCGAACAACAACGGACGCAGTCCCGCGTACACACCAACAACGTCCTCGTGCGTCAACTCGTCCTGGAGCAGCTTGTTGACATGTCCGAGGATGTAGTCGATATCGCTTCGGCTCGCTGCCGGATGCGCGAGGTCGAGGTTCCAGTCGGTGTCCGTCGTACCGATGATCCAGTGGCTTCCCCACGGGATCACGAACAGCAGACTCTTCTCGGTCCGCGTGATGATTCCGGTAGAGGAGTTGATGCGGTTTCGCGGGACGACCAGGTGCACACCTTTCGAAGCGCGAACCTGGAATTGCCCTCGCCCACCGACCATTTCCTGGATCTCGTCGGTCCAGACCCCGGCGGCGTTGATGACCTGACGAGCACGGATCTCGAACGCGCGACCCGTTTCCAGATCCACTGCCTTCACTCCGACAACGCGGTCCTCCTCACGGAGAAAACCGATTACGCGGGTGCTGTTCACGCACAGTGCGCCGTATTCGGCTGCTGTGCGCGCCAGCATCATCGTGTGGCGGGCGTCATCTACCTGGCCCTCGTAGAACTTGACCGAACCCCTGATAGCAGAGCGCTTTCCGGAAGGGAACGACTCGAGAGTCTTCTTCTTTCCCACATGCTTGTGGTGTGAGGGAACCCCGCGGCCTGCGCCCATCACGTCGTAGACGCCGATGCCCAGACCGACGTACGGCCGGTCGATCAACTTCTCGAGCGGGTAGATGAACGGCACCGGCTTCGCGAGATGCGGGCACAGCGAGTTCAGAACCAGCGAACGCTCACGCAGTGCCTCGAACACGAGCGCAAAATTGAACTGCTCCAGGTAACGCAGTCCGCCGTGGAACAACTTGCTGGACCTGCTCGAGGTTCCGGACGCGAAGTCACGAGCCTCCACCAAGCCCACCTTCAGACCACGAGTTGCGGCATCGAGCGCGCTACCCGCGCCGACCACGCCACCGCCGATGACCAGGACGTCGAGTTCGGTTTCTTCCAACTTCTTCAGCGACTCCGCCCGCGAGGACGGACTCAATGCTTGTGCTGTGCTCATGAAAAGGGTTCCTTCACTTGAAAATAGGTAGAAATTCGGGCGCCGCTATCAGTCTGCGTCGACCCAGTCGAGTGTCCGAGTGACGGCTTTCTGCCAGCCTGCGTACAGCCGCTCACGCTCGGCCGAATCCATCGACGGCGTCCAGCTCTTGTCCTTCGCCCAGTTGCTGCGAATGTCGTCCTCGCTCTCCCAGTACCCGACCGCGAGACCAGCGGCGTACGCAGCGCCCAATGCCGTGGTCTCCGCAACGACAGGGCGGATCACCTCGACGTCGAGCAGATCGGCCTGGAATTGCATGAGGAGTTCGTTCGCGACCATTCCGCCGTCGACCTTGAGTACCTTCAAGTCGACGCCCGAGTCGAGGTTCATCGCCTCGATCACCTCACGGCTCTGGTACGCAGTCGCTTCGAGTACCGCCCGGGCAAGGTGCCCCTTGTTCACGAACCGGGTCAGACCGACGATGGCACCGCGGGCATCCGCGCGCCAGTGCGGTGCGAACAGACCCGAGAATGCAGGCACGAAGTACGCGCCACCGTTGTCGTCCACCGAGCGCGCATTGACCTCGATGTCGGCCGCGTTGTCGATCATGCCGAGGTTGTCCCGAAGCCACTGGACCAGCGAACCGGTCACGGCGATCGATCCTTCCAGAGCGTAAACCGTTGGCTGCTCACCGATCTTGTAACAGACCGTAGTCAACAAACCGTTCTTGCTCATCACCTTTTCGGTGCCGGTGTTGAGGAGCACGAAGTTGCCGGTTCCGTAGGTGTTCTTCGCTTCTCCGGGTGAGAGGCAGGCCTGACCGAAAGTCGCTGCTTGCTGATCGCCGAGGATTCCGGCGATCGGCACACCGGACAACGTTCCGCGTTCGCGTACGAATCCGAAAGTTTCGGACGAGCTGCGAATCTCGGGGAGCATCGATTCGGGGATGCCCATGTCGGCGCAGATCGCCGAATCCCAAGCGAGAGTGTCGAGATCCATCAACAGGGTGCGCGACGCATTGGTGGGGTCGGTTGCGTGCACTCCGCCGTCGACGCCGCCGGTCATGTTCCACAGCACCCAGGTGTCCATCGTGCCGAAGCACAACTCTCCTGCTTCGGCCTTCTCACGCGCCCCCTCGACGTTGTCGAGAATCCACTTGACCTTGGGACCCGAGAAGTACGTGGCCAAAGGCAATCCGGTGACTTCGGTGTACTTCTTCGGCCCGTCCTCGCCGGCGAGTGCAGTACAGATTCGATCGGTGCGTGTGTCCTGCCAGACAATTGCGTTGTAGACGGGTTTTCCGGTGGCGCGTTCCCACACCACCGCTGTCTCACGCTGATTGGTGATGCCGACGGACGCGATATCGGCCGCGGTCAGGTCTGCGTTTGCCAAAGCGCCCGCGGTGACGTTGCGGACGTTGTCCCAAATTTCGATCGGATCGTGTTCGACCCAGCCTGCCTGCGGAAAGATCTGTGTGTGCTCGTGCTGTTCGACAGCGACTACGTGCCCACTGTGATCGAAGATCATGCAACGTGTGGAGGTGGTTCCCTGGTCTATCGCGGCTACGAACTGCGTCATCGTGCTACCCCTTTGGTATCGAAAGAAAGTACGAGAGATTGACTGTCAGAGATAATGTTTCGCGGTCACGCCGGTATCGACGCCGGCTCTTCGGTCGCTTCCTCCGCCGACTCGTCGTCAGGCAGGAATCTTCCAACCAGCTTGTCGTAGAGGAACACTCCGATCGGAGCGCCGATCAGGGGTCCCACGATGGGCACCCAGAAATACAAGCTCCCGTACTGATCTCGCCAGGCGCTGCCGTAGCCGGTGATGAAGGACGCCAGTCGTGGCCCGAAGTCGCGCGCCGGGTTGATGGCGTACCCCGCGTTGGTCGCCCAGGCGAATCCGATTCCCACCACGATCAATCCGACGACAAACGGCGCGAGATTCGCGAGCGGCGGAGTTCCACGAGAATCGGTGACTGCAACGATGAGGAACAACAGGATGGCGGTGCCGATGATCTGATCGATCAGAGCCGAGCCGAGACTGACCGGAAGCGTTCCGTTTCCGGGCATCGTCGAGAAGATCGTCTGGGTGGCGGTTGTGTGTCCGGGATCGATCGCATTGAGCATGTCGTTGTAATTCCACCGGACTATCAACGCGGCGACAAAGGCTCCAGCGGTCTGCGCCAGGGTGTACGGCAGCACCTTGCGCCAGGAGAATCCCCGGAAGATCGCGAAGGCGAAGGTCACTGCGGGGTTCAGATGAGCACCCGTCACCCGGCCTGCGACATAGATGCCGAACATGACGCCGAGTCCCCAGGCCCACGCAATACTGTCGTGTCCGCCGAGACCCCCACCGCTCCCGCCGGACACAACCTGCGCCACAACTCCGACGCCGAACAAGATCAAGATCATCGTTCCGGCGAACTCGGCTGCCAACTCGCCTGGAAGCCCCAATCGCTTGGCTTTCTCCATCCCCACCCTCACTTCGTTGTGATGCATGTCATAGTTTGGATTGCTGCACCCGTAGCGTAAAGCCCATTGCACATTCACGCATAGCTCGTGCACATATGTGCAAATGCGTCATTTGCGCACCGTAACGCGGGTAACAGACACACTTCTGGGACTTTGCGTGATCGAGCGGCTCAACCTGGTCCGACTCGGATAAGATTCGGTTCAGTGCTCTTGCACGTACGTGCAGACAGGACGAACCCATGGAAACTCCCACTTCCGACTCCGCTACCTCCGATCCGGCGGACCCTCGCATCGCCGACGCCGTTCAGGCCGCACGCCTCTATTACTTCCAGGACCAGACCATGGCTGCCATCGGCCGCGACATGGGGGTGTCCCGATCCACCGTCTCCCGATTGATCACCTACGCGCGCACCTCAGGCCTCGTCGAGATCAAGATCAGCACCCCGCACGGCCAGGCTCCTCGCATCGAACGCGAGTTCTCGGAACGGTACGGAGTGCGTGCCCACGTGGTGACGGTGCCGGAACTGGTGGGCGATCTCGAGCGACTCGAGAAGGTCGCAACCTTTGCCGGACGCCTACTCGCGTCGTTCTTCGACAGCGACATGGTGATGGGGATCGCCTGGGGAACCACTCTCAGTGAAGTCAGCAAGCACCTTGCCCCCAAACGCACGTACAACTCGTACGTCGTGCAACTCAACGGCGCAGCGAACACTCGCACCACCGGAATCTCGTACGCCAGTGACATCATCAGAACCATCGCCGACGCCTACGGCGCTCTCCCCCAAGGATTTCCGGTCCCCGCATTCTTCGACTACCCGGAGACCCGGGAGCAGTTGTGGCGCGAACGAAGTATCAAACGCGTACTGGACATGCAAAAGCGAATGGACCTGGCAGTCTTCAGCATCGGCGTACCGGGCGGCAACGTCCCGAGTCACGTCTACACCGCCGGATACCTCGAACCCGATGAAGCAGAAGCACTTCGACGCGACGGAGTAGTCGGCGACATCGCAACCGTGTTCTTCCGCTCAGACGGGAGCTACCGCGGAATCGAACTCAACGAGCGCGCGAGCGGCCCACGACTGGACCTTTTCGAGAAGGTCGCCAGGCGCGTGTGCATCGTCGCCGGAACAGCAAAACTGCCCGCACTGGAGGGTGCACTACGGGGCGGGCTGATCACCGACCTGATCATCGACGACGTCAGTGCCACCGCGCTGGTGTCCTGACCGCTGCACCAGCTTCTCGATTCCGTCGAGCAGTAAGCCAAGCGAGAAACTGAAATCGAAGGCATCGTCGCCGGCGGCCTCACCCTCCGGGCTGCCGTCCTCGAAGCCACCCTCCTCGATTGCGGCACTCAGGTGGGGGAATTCCTCCCGATTGATGACACGAGCAATGAGAGCACCGTATGCGACGTCGTCATCTTCCGACTGCGCTGAACGAGTAGCAAGGTCAGCCGAGAATCGGGCGCGGCCGATGACGAACAACGACACGTTGGTCACCACCTGGAACTTCGACGCGGCACTCAGAGCGACACCATCGAGAGCGCTCAGACCCGCGTCGAGCCACGCCATGTTGTTGGGCCCGGTCGGTGGAGCCGTGATGGGCAGCTTGAGCCACCACGGTCGACTCAGCATCGTGGCATACTCCTGATTCGCCCACGCCTCGAGCTTGACGCGCCAGGTCACGCCGTCGGGAATCACCGGCGGTGGCCCGATCACCCGATCCGAAATCAGTTCGATCAGTTCGTCTTTGCTTGCCACGTAGCGGTAGAGCGACATGGTCGTGAACCCGAGCGCTTTGGCCACGCGGCCCATCGACAGAGCCGTGACACCTTCCGCGTCGGCCAACTCGATCGCGGTGTCGAGAATTTGCTCGAGACTGAGCCCCTTCTTGGGACCCCGCGTTCCCGGCTGGTCCAGTCCCCAGGCCAGTTCAACTGCTCTCGGTAGCGCTCCGCGATCCATAAGCTCCCACTCTTCCCTCTTGCCATCATCCTAGAACTGTGTACGCTATAAACACGAGTTTATGACATACACAGTTCTTACTTGGAGGTCTCGATGTCAGGAACGATCCCAGCAATCTCGGTCCGCGGACTCCGTAAGCGCTACGGCGATCAACAAGTACTGGGTGGACTCGACCTGTCGGTCCCGGCCGGATCGGTGTACGCACTCCTCGGCGCGAACGGCGCCGGAAAGACCACGGCCGTAAGAATTCTCACCACCCTCATCCCCTTCGACGGAGGCGAGGTCACGGTCGCGGGGCATTCACTGCCCGGAGATCCACAGAACGTTCGGCGGCGCATCAGCGTGACGGGGCAGTACGCGGCCGTCGACACCTTGCTGACCGGATTCGAGAACCTGACCCTACTGGGCGAACTGAATCACCTGGGCCGGAAGAACTCCCGTCGCCGTGCCGAGGAATTGCTCGACCAGTTCGATTTGACGGACTTCGGCGACAAACGCGCCGGCGACTACTCGGGCGGCATGCTCAGACGACTCGACATCGCAATGAGCCTCGTCGCCCGACCGGACGTCGTCTTTCTCGACGAACCCACCACCGGCCTGGACCCGCGGAGCCGCCACGAAATGTGGTCGATCGTTCGAGGACTCACAGCGTCAGGCGTCACCATCTTCCTCACCACCCAATACCTCGACGAGGCAGACGAATTGGCCGATACAGTCGGCGTGCTGAGCGGCGGTCGCCTCGTCGCCGAGGGAACACCGGACGAACTCAAACACCTTGTTCCCGGCGGCCATGTCGCTCTGCAATTCGAGAACCTGGCTCAACTCGAACTCGCCGCGGCATCACTGCCGCAGGCGCATTCGAATGCCGAGACCTTGACCCTGCACATCCCTTCCGACGGGGCGGTTCCGTCGATCAAAGCCATCCTCGACTCGATCGACGATCCGTCGATCACCGTCGAGAAGTTCTCCGTTCACACTCCGGATCTGGACGACGTGTTCTTCGCGCTCACCGGATCAGGCCAACCCGAGATTGCGAGCGTTCGATGACCTCCACCATTGCAATCGATTCCGCGGTGATGCTCCGCCGGAATCTCAAACACGTTCTGCGCAGTCCGGATTCGATGATCACCGCGATAGCTCTTCCGGTCATGCTCATGCTGCTATTCGTCTACGTCTTCGGCGGCGCCATCAACACCGGTAGCGAGTACATCGACTACGTCGTGCCAGGAATCATCCTTCTGTGCGCCGGATTCGGCGCCTCGACCACCGCGGTCAGCGTCTCGAGCGACATGAAGGACGGGATCATCGACCGTTTTCGGACCTTGGCGATCTCTCCGTCGTCGGTCCTGACCGGTCATGTACTGGCCAGCGTCGTCCGCAACGTCCTGACTACGGCGATCGTGGTCGTCGTTGCGCTGATCATGGGATTTCGCCCGACCAGCGATCCGTTGCGCTGGCTCGGCGTCGCCGCTGTGATCGTCGCCTTCGTCTTTGCCATGTCGTACCTCTCGACAGCTTTGGGGCTCTTGGCCAAGAACCCGGAGGCTGCAAGCGGATTCACCTTCGCCATCATGTTCCTGCCCTACGTCAGCACTGCTTTCGTACCGGCTGAGACCATGCCGTCATGGCTGCAGGGATTTGCCCGGCACCAACCGGTAACCCCGATCATCGAGACGGTGCGCGGACTCCTGATGGGCACGCCGATCGGGAACAGCGCGGCCATCGCCCTCGCGTGGTGTCTGGGCATCGCCGCCGCGGGATTCGTGTGGTCGAACTGGCTCTACCGACGAAAGACCGCGAGCTGACCACACAAGAAAGCCCCACACCTGACGGTGCGGGGCTGCTTGTGCTGTGCGCCTTTATTAACCGCGGGGGGTTAATAAAGGCGCACAGTGAATTACTTGGCTTCCAGCAGGTCGATCACGAAGACCAAGGTCTTGCCGGAAAGCTGGTGCCCTGCACCGGCGGGGCCGTATGCCAGCTCCGGCGGAATGGTGAGCTGGCGACGTCCGCCGACCTTCATGCCCGGGATGCCGTCCTGCCAACCCTTGATCAGGCCACGAAGCGGGAACTGAATGGACTCGCCACGGCTCCAGGAAGAGTCGAACTCTTCACCGGACTCGAACTCGACACCGACGTAGTGAACGTCGACGGTGCCACCGGGAACGGCTTCGGCGCCTTCTCCGACAACCAGATCCTTGATGACCAGATCGGTCGGCGCGGGGCCTTCCTGGAACTCGATTACGGGCTTGCTACTCATGGGTCCTCCTCGTTGAGGCGAAATGTTGGGTACAGAAGACTAGCGGGTGGTGATATCGCTAGGTCACGCGTCAGCGGGACGTGATGTCGCTAGGTCACGCGTCAGCGGGACGTGATGTCTCTGTAGTCACGCTCGGTGTAGCCGGTGTAGATCTGGCGCGGGCGGCCGATCTTCGTAGCCGGATCCTCGTGCATTTCACGCCAGTGCGCAATCCAGCCGGGCAGACGGCCCATGGCGAACAGCACCGTGAACATGCGCGGCGGGAAGCCCATCGCGCGGTAGATGAGGCCGGTGTAGAAGTCGACGTTCGGGTAGAGCTTGCGCTCGATGAAGTAGTCGTCCGTGAGGGCGGCCTCTTCGAGTTGCATTGCGATGTTGAGCAGTTCGTCGTCGCCGCCGAGCTTGGCGAGGATGGTGTGCGCGGTTTCGCGGACCAGCGCAGCGCGCGGATCGTAGTTGCGGTAGACGCGGTGCCCGAAGCCCATGAGCTTCACGCCGTCTTCCTTGTTCTTGACCTTGCGGACGAACTCGGCTGCGGTGCTGCCGCTGGCCTTGATCTCGTCGAGCATCTCGAGCACTGCCTGGTTCGCGCCGCCGTGCAGCGGGCCCCACAGTGCGTTGATGCCGGCAGAGACGGAGGTGAACAGGTTGGCGTCCGACGAGCCGACCATGCGCACGGTCGACGTGGAGCAGTTCTGCTCGTGGTCCGCGTGCAGGATCAGCAGCATGTCGAGTGCCTTGGCGACCTCGGGATCACCCTGGTACGGCTCGGCCGGGAAGCCGAACGTCATACGCATGAAGTTCTCGACCAGGTTCAACGAGTTGTCCGGGTACAGGAACGGCTGTCCGACGGACTTCTTGTACGCGTACGCAGCGATGGTCGGCAGCTTCGCAAGAAGACGGATGGTGGACAGTTCCACCTGCTCCGGATCCTCGGGATCGAGCGAATCCTGGTAGTACGCCGACAGTGCGTTCACTGCGGAAGAGAGAACCGGCATCGGGTGAGCGTTGCGCGGGAATCCGTCGAAGAACCGCTTGAGGTCCTCGTGGAGCAGGGTGTGTCGACGAATGCGGTCCGTGAAGGACTCGAGCTGGGCGTCGGTCGGCAGTTCGCCGTAGATCAGCAGGTAGCTGACCTCGATGAACGTCGACTTACCTGCCAACTGCTCGATGGGATATCCGCGGTAACGCAGGATTCCCTTCTCACCGTCGATGTAGGTGATTGCAGAACTGGTGGATGCAGTGTTCACAAAACCGGGGTCAAGGGTGGTGTACCCCGTTGTGGCCAGCAGCTTTCCCAGCTCGATGCCGTCATTGCCCTCTGTTGCCCTGGCAATGGACATCGTGTACTCACCACCGGGGTAAGTAAGCGTGGGCTTTGTGTCATTGTCAGCGGGCACGAAGGATCCCTCTCAAGCTCGAACCAACGAGTAACTACATGCGATCAACTAGAAACTAGTCGCACGGGAGAGATCGTGCCGAAGGAGGGTCGCTCCACGGCTATTTTTCGGGTACTCACGAACCCGACATACCCACCGAAACTGAAACACGTTCCAGGCTGGGTTTTCCCACTCGCGTGACCGGTACTCCAGTCTACGGAATCGCGCATTTACCCACACTGATCTGCAAATCTCGGCAGCAATCCGAGAATGGGACCAATGTCGGACCGTCCGGAGCACTGACACGAGGTACCGAAAACCGATTGTTATCGGCCGATGCCTACTCGGCGTTACACGATCCCACGGTATGAGAGCCGGATCACAGAGCCTTGATGCCCCAGCTACCCGACCACGTCTGACCCGGGTGCAGCACCAGGAGGTCGATGCCCGAATTGAAGGCGTCAGGCGGGCAGGTCATCGGTTCCAAAGCCAATGCGCGGCCGCGATCGGGATACCCCTTGTCGTTGGCGGGATCTGCGATGAAGGCCTGAATCCACGGGAACTCGCGGTTGGTCCACAGGGCAGTGCCCGTTCCATCCGGAGCCAGCAGCTCATGTTGCGTCCGACCACTGCCGTCGACGACGTCCAATGCGCTGTACGGCGTGTCCAACTGAACCCCGTCGAGCAGTCTCGGTGTCCGGAAGTCGTAATCCGTACCGGCGACTGCCTGCGAATACGCGTTCGGCAGCATCCTCGCCGGATCGATCGGCAACCGCGTGCCTGCGGCCAGATGCAGCGCACATTCGTCGAGCGGAAAGTCGCCGGCGCGAATGAAGGTGTGCATTCCGAGCCCGAACGGCGACGAGGTCGCACCCTTGTTCGTGGCCGTATGCGTGACGGTCAACCCGTCGGCACCGACCTCATAGGCAATCGTCAGCTGCAACGGATACGGCCAACCCTTGTGCAGTCCGACGTCCACCGACAGTTCGACGCGCTCGTAGGTGTGGTCCACGAGGCTCCAATTGCGACGACGGACGAACCCGTGGCTCGCGTTCCCCAGCGCAGGTTCGGTGATCTCGAGTTGATGCTCGATCCCGTCGAACATGAAGTGCCCGTCGCGAATTCGGTTGGGCCACGGCGCGAGAACCAATCCGGCCGACAGCGGTGGCTTCGATCCGAGTGCCCAGGTCTCGGTCAGCGCGCGCTGACCGTTCGGTCCTTCGTGGTCGAGAAGCCGCAACCCGGCACCGGCCGCGGCGATCTCGGCTCGATAGCCGCCACCACGGATCTCGAACCCTCCCCTACCCGTGCTGTGCGGCGCAGTCATACGTACCAGTTTCCACCACGAGCGACCGGTTAACCAGGACGTCAGACGGCGCGTCCCACCTTGTAGCGAACGAACGCCGGAAATGCGAGGGCAGAAAGGACAACACCGACAATCACCAGGAAGCCGCCGCCCGCTGCCGCGACACCGGTCCCGAACAGGAAGGCCGCACCGCCGTGCAGGACGTCACCGATACGCGGACCACCAGCCACGACCACGATGAACACGCCCTGCAGTCGTCCGCGCATGTCGTCGGTTGCCACTTGCTGAAGCATCGTGCTGCGGAATGCGGCCGAGACCATGTCGACGGCGCCGCCGAATGCCAGGAATGCGACCGCCACCCAGAGCAGAATCACACTGGAACCGGGACTCGCGAAGTACACCGCTACGCCGAAGCCGACCATGGACAGCCCCCACAGCGCGATGCAGACCAGCACGGCCCGCCCCTGGTACTGAACTCGTGGCAACCAACCCGAGAAGATACCGCCCAGAACTGCTCCCACCGACATCGCCGCGAACAGCAGTCCGAGCGCAAAACCACCGCTGGCGGGGTCACCGAAGGATTCGTGTGCGATCTCCGGGAACAGTGCTCGCGACATCCCGAACACCATCGCGATGATGTCCACCACAAACGACGCGAGCAGAACCTTCTGCGTCGCGAGATACGTGAAACCGCCGAGGACTTCGCTCAATCCTGCCCGTCGAGACGTGCCGGTCGGCGGAATCGCCGGGAGCTTCCATACTGCCCACAACGTGGCGATCAGAAAGATCGAGTCGAGCAGGTACAGCAGTTGCAGACCGGCCGACGGTATGAGGACACCCGCCAGTAGCGGGCCGGCTATTGCACCGAACTGCACGACAGTCATGTTCAGCGAGTTCGCGGCAGGTAACTGCCTGCCCGGAATCAACCGAGGGATGATCGCCGCTCGCGTCGGTTGGTTCACCGCGAAGAACGCCTGTTGAACCGAGAACAATCCGAGCACCAACCACACGTTGTTCACGTTCAGAGCAGCCTGGATCCAGAACAGCACCGACGTGACACCGAGTCCGATCGAGGTGATCATCAACAGCCGTCGTCGATCCATGACGTCGGCCAGTGCGCCGCCCCACAGACCGAAAACGACCAGCGGGACCAGACCGAAGATTCCCGTCAGACCGACGTAGGCCGAGCTTCGGGTGATCTCGTACACCTGTTGCGGTACGGCGACCACACTGAGCTGAGCGCCGATGACGGTGACGATGCCGGCCGTCCACAGCCGTCGATAGTCGCGATTCTCGAGCGGAGTCGTGTCCGCGAGTAACCGGCTCACGGCTGGAGACGGACGGCGGACCACTGTCCGTCGACCAGGCTCGTGCGAACTCGATTGTGCATGCGGTTCGCGCGTCCTTGCCAGAACTCGACGGACTCGGGCCGAATCAGAATCCCGCCCCAGTTCGGTGGCACCGGAATCTCACCGTCCACGCCGAATCGGGCGGCGACCTCACGCAGTTGCTCGTCGAGATCGGCACGCGAGTCGATCGGACGAGACTGCGACGACGCCCACGCGCCGAGCTGCGATCCACGAGGCCTGGTTCGCCAATACTCCTGCGTCAGTTGAGCACTCACGCGCTCGGTGGTGCCGCGGACGATCACCTGCCTGGCAAGGGTCAGCCACGTGAAGTTGGCCGACGCGTACGGGTGGGCGGCGAGGTGACGAGCCTTGTCGGATCCGTAGTTGGTGAAGAAGAGGACACCGTCTTCGCTGAGCCCTTTGCAGAGCACGGTGCGCGACGCCGGATGCCCACCGTCGTCCACCGTCGACAGAGTCATGGCGTTGGGCTCCGGCGCGTCAGCTTCGACGGCGTCCACGAGCCATTGACGCATGAGGGGCAGCCAACCGGTCTCGACGACCGAGGTATCCAATTCCGCACTCATGCGGTCCTCGACGGACTCCGATTCGCTGCCTGCTTGCGGATAGCCCACACGCATGGCCGCGAGTTCGTTGTCCACCGCCTGCGGGTCCTGACGTTCATTCGACACAGCCGAGAACGCTACTCCCGGGTACTCACTGGCCAACGGCTACGCGGCACGCGCTAAAGTTTGCCGTGGCTAGACCCGACCCGGACCGCGAGCCGCACCAGCGACAGCAACCGAATCGGGACGAGACGATTGCGCAGTACAAAACACGGTGCGTGCTCATCCCTGCGAGCACCGAGGCGCAGTCACTGAAGCTGAGGCAGTGCGACTGTAGACCTGGCGCACTCGAACGAGGAGAGTCCACGAGAATGGCAGCGAGCGCAGCAATACCGGACGATTTTGTGAGCGGACTCGAAGGCGTCGTCGCCTTCACCAGCGATATCGCAGAACCCGACAAGGACGGCGGCGCACTGCGCTACCGCGGAGTCGACATCGAAGACCTGGTCGGCCAGAGGGTCACCTTCGGCAACGTATGGGCCCTTCTCGTCGACGGCCGCTTCGGCCCCGGCCTCCCGCCGGCCGAGCCCTTCCCCCTCCCCATTCACACCGGCGACGTCCGTGTCGACGTCCAGGCCGGACTGGCGATGCTGGCTCCCATCTGGGGATACCAGCCGCTCCTCGACATCGATGACGAGACCGCCCGCGACCAGCTCGCCCGCGCATCCGTCATGGCACTGTCGTACGTCGCGCAGTCCGCTCGCGGCATCTACCAGCCTGCAGTCCCCCAGAGCCGCATCGACGAGGCCAAGACGGTCACCGAGCGCTTCATGGTTCGCTGGAAGGGTGAGCCCGATCCGGCACACGTCGAGGCAATCGACGCGTACTGGGTCTCGGCAGCCGAGCACGGCATGAACGCCTCCACCTTCACGGCCCGCGTCATCGCCTCCACCGGCGCCGACGTCGCTGCCTCGCTTTCCGGCGCCATCGGCGCGATGTCCGGCCCGCTGCACGGCGGCGCACCGGCCCGCGTTCTTCCGATGATCGAAGAGACCGAGAAGACCGGCGACGCCCGCGCACTGGTCAAGGGAATCCTCGACCGCAAGGAAAAGCTCATGGGCTTCGGACACCGCGTCTACCGCGCCGAAGATCCCCGTGCTCGCGTGCTCCGCGCTACCGCGAAGCGCCTCAACGCTCCCCGCTACGAAGCTGCTGCAGCTCTCGAGCAGGCTGCACTGGCAGAACTGCGTGAGCGTCGTCCCGATCGCGCGATCGAGACCAACGTCGAGTTCTGGGCCGCCGTCATCCTCGACTTCGCCGAGGTTCCCGCGCACATGATGCCTGCCATGTTCACCTGTGGCCGCACCGCCGGCTGGTGTGCACACATCCTCGAGCAGAAGCGTCTCGGTAAACTGGTACGCCCGGCCGCCATCTACACCGGCCCGGCGCCCCGTACTCCGGAGTCGGTCGAGGGCTGGGACCAGATCAGCCACGCGTAGTACCCCGCTCGAATTCGCCAATCACGGTAGTACAGAACACAAGTGAAGGAACAGAAAGAAGCGATGACCTCCACACCGATCATCCCCGCCGACCTCAAGCCCGCCGACGGACGCTTCGGCTGCGGTCCTTCCAAGGTTCGCCCCGAGCAGCTGCAGTCCCTGGTCGAGGTGGGCGCTTCGGTGTTCGGCACCAGCCATCGCCAGAAGCCGGTCAAGAACGTTGTGGCCAGCATTCGTTCCGGCCTCGCCGATCTGTTCTCACTGCCCGAGGGCTACGAGGTCGTCCTCGGCAACGGCGGAACCACTGCGTTCTGGGATGCGGCCGCATTCGGCCTCATCCGCGAGAAGTCGCTGCACCTGACCAACGGCGAATTCAGCTCCAAGTTCGCTTCGGTCGCCAAGGCCAACCCGTTCATCGGTGACCCGATCGTCGTTTCCGCCGATCCGGGCAGCGCACCGGTGCCGGTCTCCGACCCGTCCGTCGATCTCATCGGCTGGGCGCACAACGAGACCTCCACCGGTGTGTCGATCCCCGTCTCGCGCCCCGCGGGTTCGGAGAACGCACTGATCGCCATCGACGCCACCTCGGGCGCCGGTGGACTTCCGGTCAACGTCGCCGATTCCGACGTCTACTACTTCGCTCCGCAGAAGTGCTTCGCCGCAGATGGCGGACTGTGGATCGCGCTGATGAGCCCGGCCGCCCTCGAGCGCGTCGCGGAGATCAAGGATTCGGGCCGCTGGACTCCTGACTTCCTCTCACTGCCCATCGCCGTGGACAACAGCTCCAAGGATCAGACGTACAACACCCCGGCCCTGGCCACCCTCCTGCTCTTCGCCAACCAGATCGAGTGGATGAACAGCAACGGCGGCCTCGACTGGACCACCGCTCGCACCGCGGATTCGTCCTCGCGCCTGTACAACTGGGCCGAGGCCAGCGAGTTCGCAACGCCGTTCGTCGCTGATCCGGCACACCGCTCGCAGGTTGTCGGCACCATCGACTTCAACGACGACGTCGACGCTGCCGAGGTGGCAAAGATCCTGCGCGCCAACGGAATCGTCGATACCGAGCCGTACCGCAAGCTCGGCCGCAACCAGCTGCGCGTCGGCATGTTCCCGGCCATCGACCCCGATGACGTCACCGCTCTCACCAAGAGCATCGACTGGGTCGTTTCTCAGCTCGGCTGATTTTCATACTGCTTCACCGCTCGGCCCCCGACATGATGTCGGGGGCCGAGCGTCGTTTGCGCCAGGCCTTGTGAGCTACCACACCGGTGGTCGGATCCGAGGTCATCTCGCCCTGCGTGTCCTGCCGAGTCCATGGTCACGAATGAATTACAGTTGAGCGCGGCGCAAAGTCGCGAGCCGGCGCGATAAGGAGGTCAATGTGCGAGAGCTTCGAGTGATCGGACTTGAACCCGATGGATCGCATGTGGTGTGCGCAGATGCTGAAACCGGCCAGAAATTCCGGCTTCCCGCCGATGACAAACTTCGTGCAGCTTCCCGCGGAGACGTGGCTCGACTCGGCCAGATTGAGATCGAAATGGAAAGCCAACTCCGTCCCCGCGAAATTCAGGCGCGCATTCGTTCCGGTGCTTCCGTAGAGCAGGTCGCCGAAGAAGCGAAGATCCCCATCAGCAAGGTCGAGCGCTTTGCGTACCCCGTTCTGCTCGAGCGTTCCCGAGCCGCGGAAATGGCGCAGGGCGGACACCCGGTGCGCGACAACGGTCCGACAGTTCCCACCCTCTCCGAAATCGTGACCCACGCATTCCGCGCCCGCGGCCACAGCATCGACGAGGCCACCTGGGATGCCTGGCGCGACGAGGACAATCAGTGGGTCGCGCAGTTGCAGTGGCAGGCCGGCCGCACCACCAACGCCGCACACTGGCGCTACCAGCCCGACGCGCACGGCGGAACGATCGTCGCACTCGACGACGCGGCATTCGACTTGATCGATCCCGACTTCGGTCGCCCGCTCCGCGGCCTGGTACCGGTGGTTTCGAACGAGCCGCAGCAGCTTGAACTGTCCCGATTCGACGTCGAACCGGTGGCGGAGATCGAGCCGGAGCCCGCAGCAGTTTCCGAGCGGACAGCAGTTTCCGAGCGGACAGCAGCTTCCGAGCGAACGGTGGTGGCGGAACGAATCGTGGCGCCCGAGCCGATTGCTGTCGAGCCGGAAACAGTCGTCGACGAAGAGGTTCCCGAGCCTGCACCGGACGTGACCCCGAAAACCGCTCCGCAGCAGACGCAGACCAAGGACAAGCGCGGACGGCCTGCTCTTCCCTCGTGGGACGACGTACTCCTCGGAGTCCGCAGCAGCGGTCGCTGACCCGAAGGAAAGTATTCTTCTTTCGAGCGAGGCTGAGGAGAGAGGGCTGCCGGTGGCTGCACGGGTATCGACGATCTGGTTTCTGGGCGGCGCAGACGCTCGCACCGAATTGAGCAAGTACCCACAGCCGGATCAGACCGAGGCGCTGAAAATCGCCATGTCGCTGTACCCGGACAAGGAGTTCGAGTCTCTCGGTCCTCAGCCGCTGTCGATGGCCGCGACGGTGAGCCCCGGCTACGTCTTCGTCGGCGCGTACGGCCGAGTGAGCGTCGTCTGCAGTTCCGAACTCAGCACATTTGTCCCCTCGAAACTGCCTGAGTCCTGGCACCTTTCGGCCGAGGGTGGCTCGACGCTGTTGATCAGCTCCGTCCCCGAAACCGCGCAGGGTTCGTTTGCGCTGTGGGAGGACGGCGAGCTACGACGCTCGTTCAGTGCCATCCCGATCGACATCGTCGAAAATCTGGGGATCCCGCAGACGTGGGAACTGGAATTCTGGGCCGGCAACCATCCCCTGCGTTACCCGCCCGGGATCCTGCCCGATCCGCAGTCACTTCCGTTCCACCCGCAACAGTTCGCGGAGTCTGCCAACCTCGAGTGGCTGGGATTCCGATACACCGGCGCGCCGCGAGAACACGAACTCGACACAACGCAGATTCTCCTGTGGGGCTTCAAGATTCACCGCCCCGGCGAGGCACCCAAACCTGCGCCCCCAGCTCCCGTACCGGTACCCGAGCAGGCGCCGACAGAGATACCCATGCCCGAAAACATGCCGCCGATCCACGACGCACCCGCGACCAAGCCGCGTGGCCGCCTCGCCCGGTACTTCGGGTTCAAGTAGCGCCGAGCAGCCTCACACGGTCACGCGGCTATCGCTGCGATCCACCCGAGCGGAACGCCGACTACCGCGCCGTAGACCACCCATCGCCACACGGGGACGGCTCGCCAGCGCCAGACGGTCGGCGCAAGTCCGCCTACCGCAATGATATTGACGACAACTGCCAGGAGCACGTTCACGTTGCCCAGCGCGACGCAGAACGCCGCGACAGCGCTGGTCGAGAGCATCGCGGCGAATACCGACACCGCGATTCCGGTGAACCAGGGCGTGCGGTCCAGAGTCACCGGCCGGTCCTGACACGTTCGTAGAAGGCCATAGCCGCTGCGGTTGCGACGTTGAGCGAATCGGTACCAGGTGCCATCGGTATCTTGGCACGAATGTCGGTGGCCCGCATCGCATGTTCGGTCAGACCTGGCCCCTCGGCGCCCAGCAGTAGCGCCACCTTCTCCCCGGTCATCGCTTCGGCCAAAGTGACCGCTTCCGGATTCGGAGTCAAGGATATGAGCTGAAAACCGTTGCCACGCAGCTCATCCAAGTCGTGTGGCCACTTTGCCACATGCGCGAAGGGCACTCGCAGCACGTGCCCCATCGACACACGGACCGACCGCCGGTAGAGCGGGTCAGCACAACCCTTCCCGAACAGAACGGCGTCCACGCCGAGCCCTGCAGCGTTGCGGAACATCGAGCCGAGGTTCTCGTGATCGTTGACGCCTTCGAGGACCACGACGGTCTTTGCGTCCTTCAGCACGTCCGAGACCGCGAGTGGTGCCGGGCGCGCTGCTGCAGCGAGGACGCCACGGTTCAGGTGGAATCCGACGACCTCGGCCATCACTTCGGCGCTCGTACGGTAGAACGGCACGTCCACACCGTCGAGATCGTCAGCGAGCTCCAGGAGCCGTCGTTCAACGCCGAGAAGACTGATCGGCTCGAACCGCGACGTCAGCAGCCGCTGAGTGACGAATACTCCTTCGGCGATGACCAGCCCCTTGCCCTCCGGCAGGTCGGGGCGCCGATCCGAGGAGTTGAGATCGCGAAAGTCATCCAACCGGGGGTCGGCGGGATCTGAGATGTCGATGACGTGAACCACGGGTCTATCGTGCCGTACGCACCGCGAGCCCCCCACCACTACTCCCGACCTAGCGCAGCAGCGTAGCGAAATGCGCGTCGAGCACCCGGCCGATCACCTGCGGATTGGTTCGCTCGGGATTGTCGACGCCGTGCGACGCGAGCCCGTCGGCGAGCGCATGCAACCTCATCGCCTCGATGTCGACCGAAGCGTCCGGCTGCAGGAATCCTGCATCATGTACGGCCTCGACAAATGTTCGATAGTGCTCGAACAGCGTCCGGTCCGTCTCGTCACGCACTGCGGTCAACGTCGAATCGGTCTGGGCGGCAGCAGCAAACGCCTCCCAGACCTGCATTTCTTCACGCCGATCTTCGTCGAGGGGAACGAACTGATCGGTGAACTGGCGGATCGCGCGGCGGATGTCGGGATCGAAGTCGATGCCGGCGATTCTCTTCTCCACTCGGACGGTCACGAGCGTCATCGCGAACAGCAAGAGTTCGGACTGCGTCGCGAAGAAGTGCCTTAGCGACCCCGTCGACATCTTCGCCTCGTCTGCGACGGCCCGGACGCTCGCGCTCGCCACACCATCGCGACGGATCACACGCCAGACAGCCTCGGCGATCTCTTCCCGTCGCTCATCGGGGCTGCTTCGTTTCACCACTTCACAAAGCTAACACAGTTGTGCTAGTTTTCGATCACTAACACAGTCGTACTAGAAATGAGCTGATGTCATGATCGTCCATCTGATCATCGCGTGCGAAATCATGTTCTGGGTGTTCATCGCCGCCGGTCTCGCCGCCCGCTATCTGCTGCGCCGCAAGACGCTGGGTGCCGCACTGCTCATCTGCGCACCCCTGGTCGACGTCGTCCTGCTCGTCGCCACAGCCCTCGATCTTCGGGGCGGCGGCGAGGCGAACTTCACCCACGGGCTTGCTGCGGCCTACATCGGCTTCTCCGTTGCGTTCGGGCACAGTCTCATCTCCTGGGCCGACGCCAGGTTCGCCTACCGATTCGCCGGCGGCCCGGCTCCCGTCGCGCCACCCAAGTACGGGAGTGCGCGAGCACTGCGCGAATGGCGCGAGTTCGGCAAAGCCGCGATCGCCTGGGCCATCGCGTGCGGACTTCTCGGCGCGGCCATCTTCCTCGTCGACGACCCCGCCCGCACGGGAGCCCTCGACGGATGGATCAGCAAGCTGACAGTGGTGCTGGGAATCTGGGGAGCAATCGCCCTGAGCTACACGGTGTTTCCCAAGCGCGAGAAGGTCACGGCGCGCGGCTAGCCTCGACTGCCTGTTCGGTCGCGTCGCACACGATCACCGGACGCAGGACGAACACCGGCAACCTTCCACCGTCTTCCGGCCTCGCAAGACGAAGTTTCAGCCCTTCGCTACGTAGCAGGTACACCCCGGCCACTGTGCCTGAGACGAGCGAGATCACTCCGCCCACGATCAAAGGCGCACGGGGATCCACGGAGTCGGCGAGCCAACCAAGCAGCGGGCTTCCCAGCGGTGTGCCACCGAGGAAACTGAGCATGTAGATGCCCATCACCCGCCCACGCATCTCGGAGGGGACCGACATCTGCAGGATGTTCATCGCGGACGTCGTGAACGTCAACGTCAGTGCGCCCGTGGGAATCAACATCAGCGCCACCAACGCGTAGGTAGGCATCAATCCCACCGCGACCTCGAACACGCCGAAAGCCACTGCGGCACCGAGGAACGTCCGCAACCGCGGCGCTTCCTTGCGCCTTGCGGCATACGCAGCGCCTGCAAGGGTTCCCACAGCAAGCGTCGTGGACAGCAGTCCGTAACCGTCGGCTTCGAGACCGAACGTGTTGCGCGCCATCACCGCCAGGCTGATCGCGAAGTTCAGGCCGAACGTCGAGACCATGAAGACGGACACCATGATCACCCGAAGGTCCTTGCGACCCCACACATATCGGAACCCGTCGCGCACCTGCCCCTTGGTACGCGGCGCCGGTTCGGACGGGATCAGCTCCTTCTTGTTCATCAGGTACAGCGCGATGAGGACCCCACCGAACGTCGCGACGTTGAGCAGGAACACCCATCCGGTTCCGATCAGGTTGATCAAAACACCCGAGATGGCCGGACCGACGATGCGGGCCGTGTTGAACGTCATCGAGTTGAGCGCGATGGCGTTGGACAGGTGCTCCTTGCCCACCATTTCGATAGTGAACGACTGACGCACCGGTGCGTCGAGCGCCGAGACACAGCCGAGGGCAAAGGCGATCAGGAAGACGTGCCACAACGCGACGAGCCCACCGACGTCCAACAGACCCAACACCAGTGCGCATACCGCACTCGCCCACTGCGTGAAGATCAGGATCCGACGCTTGTCGTACCGATCGGCCAGCACCCCACCCCACACCGACAGAAACAGCGTCGGACCGAACTGCAAGGCCATGACGATGCCCACCGCCAACGCGTTGCCGTCCGAGAGCGTCAGTACCAGCCAATCCTGGGCGATACGTTGCATCCACGTGCCGACCAGAGAAACGATCTGTCCGGAAGCCCAAAGGCGGTAGTTGCGGTTGTGGAGCGCGGCAAACATGCCGGAATCGGGGTCTCGGGGCACCCCACTATCTTGCCCCTCGAGTAATTCGTTTGGGCAACGACCTCTATGTAGCGGAGCTACGCGACCGCATAACTCGCGGAACTACTCCGTCTTGTTGACCATCTCCGTGATGATCCCGACGGCACCGCGCAGCGTCGCGAGTTCTTCGCCACCCAGCCCGGCCAGCTGCTCGTTCATCCACGCCTCACGCGCATGGGTCTCGTCCGCGAGCAACGCCTGCCCGGCGTCGGAGAGATTCACGATGATCTGACGACCGTCCGTGGGATGCGGCGAGCGCTCGACCAGACCGAGCTCGGCGAGAGAAGCAACAACGCGCGTCATCGACGGCGGCTGAACTTTCTCACGTGCTGCGAGTACGCCAGGGGTCATCGGGCCGTACTGATCCAGGCTCGCCAAAGCGGACAGTTGCGTCAGCGATACCTGAGCGTCGACTCTGCGGCCGCGCAGATGCCTGGTGAGACGCACTACAGCCAGGGAAAGATCGCTGGCCAGCGCACGAGTTTCGGTGGTCACGCGTCAGACAATACGTCAAGAGCTGGCCGGTAGCTCACGTAATCGAATACCGGTCAACCCTGATTTCACGTAAGGGCGTCGGTAATGGGTCCGACAGTGAAGTAGGCCACAAAAAGTGCCGCCACGATCCAGAGCAACGGGTGGATCTTCTTGATACCACCGCTGGCAGCGTGCAGGACCACCCATGAAATGAAGCCGACACCGATGCCGTTGGCGATCGAGTAGGTGAACGGCATGACGATCATGGTCAGGAACGCCGGGAGTGCCACCGAGAACTTGGTGAAATCGATGTCTCGGACCTGTCCGATCATCAGCGCACCGACGACGACGAGGGCAGGCGCAGCTGCCTCGATCGGCACGACGGAGTAGAGCGGCGTCAGGAACATCGCGACGAGGAAGAGCAGTCCGGTCACGACATTTGCCAGGCCCGTGCGGGCGCCTTCGGCGATACCCGACGCGGATTCCACGAACACGGTGTTCGACGACGCCGAAGCGCCACCGCCGACGATGGCACCGGCGCCTTCGACGACAAGCGCGCGCCCGACGTTGGGGAGGTTTCCGTCCTTGTCGGTCAGGCCGGCTTCCTTACCGAGACCCGTCATCGTGCCCATGGCGTCGAAGAAATTCGCGAGTACAAGGGTGAAGACAAGCAGGCTGGCGGCCAGAACACCGATGCGGGTGAACGCGCCGAAGATGCTGACGTCGCCGACCAGGCTCAGATCAGGCATACCACCGAGCATCTCCGGGATCGCGGGGATGCTGAGGTTCCAGCCCTTGGGGTTGGTTCCGAGCGAGGGTCCGACGTCGGCAACTGCCTCGATGATCGCAGCGAGGATCGTCGTGACAACGATGCCGATCAGCAGTCCACCACGAACCTTGCGCACGACCAGAACACCCATGAGCAGGACACCGAAGATGAACACCACGGTCGGCCACGAAGCGATGGAGCCGTTGATTCCGAGCCCGACGGGAACCGTCGTACCGGCGGCGTCGGGGATGCGGCGGACGAATCCGGCGTCGACCAGCCCGATGAAGGCGATGAACATGCCGATACCGGCCGCGATCGCGGACTTCAATGCCGAGGGAATCGCATTGAACACCGCAGTTCGGAAACCGGTGAGTGCCAACAGAACGATGATCACACCGTCGATGACCACCAGTCCCATCGCCTCGGGCCAGGTGACCTGAGGTGCGATGGTGACGGCGAGCAGGCTGTTGATGCCGAGACCCGCGGCGATGGCAAACGGATAGTTGGCAACGAGACCGAAGACGATGCTCATCAGGCCGGCAACCAGAGCGGTGACCGCAGCCACCTGGTTGACCGGAAGGATGTTGCCGAGAACGTCGGTCTTCGCTGCAGCGTCGTCAGCCGAGAAACTGCCGAGGATCAGGGGGTTGAGGACCACGATGTAGGCCATCGCCACGAAGGTGACGACACCGCCGCGAACCTCGGTCGAGATCGTCGACCCTCGTTCGCTGATCTTGAAATAGGTGTCGAGGATCTTGCCGGGTGCCGCCATGTTTGTTCTTTCCCCATCGCTGTAGGTCGCCGTGTGCCGGCGCACATGAAGCCGGTCGCACTAGGGAGAGTAGGCCACCGGGGTACGGGTAGCGTTAATTTTGTGACGGAGACTCGCAACACAACCAGCCTGATCGGCAAATTGTCCGCACCCGCGCCGGCACTGATCATCGGCACCGCGTTGTGGGTGGTCGCCTCGATCGTGGTCGCGGTGAGCGGCGATCGTTGGTCGGATGCACTCCCGATCTGTTACGCGGGTATCGGAGTCGGCTTCCTCGGCCTCGCTCTGTTCTCCATTCAACGACGCGCAGCTGTGCGCGGTGACAAGGGCGCACAACAGGGCGCCGGTCTGGTCGACTGAGCAGGTCGATTCACCCTGTCAGTATGGTAAGCCTACCCTGCACTCTAGTGTCGGTCTTAGCTTGTCAATGCTGAAAGGAACCACGTAACCGTGAAGATCTCCCACCGAAATCGTTGGAAAAGCCGAGGACGTTGGACGAGACTGACACCCGTTGCTCTGGTCGCCCTGGTCGGCACAGCACTCGTCTCCTGCGGTTCGAACGACGACGCAGCAAGTAGTTCGTCGAGTTCCGGTGGCGGCGCCTTCCCCGTCACGATCGATCACGCTTTCGGCAGCACCACGATCGATTCCGAACCACAACGGATCGTCACTGTCGGTTACAACGACGAGCAGGCTCTGCTGGCCTTGGGCATCAAGCCCGTCGGAATGGTCAATCAGTACCCGGGCGAGCCGGACGTCAACCGCACGTGGCCGTGGGTCACCGGCCCTTGGGGCGGAACCGAACCGACCGTCGTCGGCAGCAATCCCGAAACCACGATCAGCGTCGAAAAGATCGCTGCGCTCGAGCCCGACTTGATCCTCGCGCTCTACTCGAGCATCGACAAAGACCTGTACAGCACACTTTCCGCGATCGCCCCGACCGTCGCGAAGGATCCGGCCTACGGCGACTACGCAACTCCGTGGCAGATCACGACGAAGACCGCAGCGAAGGCAGTGGGTCGCGAGGCCGACGGCGCGAAGTTGGTCGCCGATATCGACAAGCAGTTCGCCGACGCCAGAAGCGCTCACCCGGAATTTGCAGACCAGACCGCGGTGATCATCAGCGTCGACACGACCCCGGAGTTCTACGCCTTCTCCTCCGAGGACGCCCGCGGACGGGTCCTCGGCAGTCTCGGATTCAAACCTGCTCCCGCGGTCGAGGCATTGATGAACGGTGAGTTCTACGCGCCCATCTCCACCGAGCGACTAGATCTCCTCGACGTGGACCGTCTCGTTGTCATCGGCAATCCCGATGCCGCCCAGGCGGTCCGAAACAATCCGGGCTTCCAGCAACTCGACGTGGTCAAGAACAATCGCGTCGTCTACGTCAACGACGATCAGGCCCCGCAGGTCGGTGCGGCCCTGACCGCGAGTTCAGCACTGAGCTTGCCGTGGGCGACAAGCCAACTACTCGCCGAACTCACGAAGTAACCAGCGCCCGGCGCTTCCTGATCTGCGCAGTTCCCCAGATCCACACTCCGGCCCACACCATCCCGAACGCCCAACCTGCCAGCACATCGGTCATCCAATGGGCAGCCAGGTAGACGCGGGAGAATCCGACAGCGATCGTGTACAGGCCGAGGCTCGCGAGCATTGCCATCTTCGCGAGCCTCGGCAAAGCAAGCCGAAGAATCACTGCGGCAACCGAAGTCGCGAGTATCGCGCTCATCATCGCGTGGCCCGACGGGAACGAATACGAATCGATTTCGATCAAACGCTCCGGCAGGGGTGGACGGGTTCGCGTGAAGATGCGCTTCAATCCGCTCATCACGAGCAGACCGGTCAACATCGATCCGGCGATCAGCAGAGCTTCCGTTCGGAGCCCCCGAACCAGAAGCACGATCGTGAGCAGCGTCGCGATCAGCCACGACGCGAGGGTTCCGCCGCTGTCGGTGATGACGTCGACCACGTCCACGAGCCACGCCGTCCGCTGGCTCACTGCACTGTCGAGTACCCACTGATCAAAAGACATCTGCCCTCACATCCCTTGCGGCAGAGTCCACGTGCGCATCACGTGATGAACGCCGTCCGAGTCCACCCACCACGGCACGGTCACTGTCGCCTCCACCGCTCCTGTCAGTTCCACCGACAGTTCGTGATGGATCACTACCTCGCCGCCGGGAACCTCACGGCCGAGGGCTGCGAAGCCGAGAACTGCCTGTGGTTCGTTCGCCCACGTCGTCACAACGCCGGTGCTGCTCACTCGTCCGTGAACGGATGTGGACGCCGTAGCGACGTCGAGCAGATCTGCCAGTGCGTCAGCTGTCTCGAAACTGCCGAGCACCACTCGTTGTGCAGGCAGTGCCGCTCCCAGCCACGGTCGGTCGAGAACAAGGGCGTCGCCGGGATCGACCAGATCGCCGGAAAGGCCTCGCACGAACGGCGGCAGGTGCAGTTCCTCCAGGTCGAGAACCCGTCGCTGCGCTGCCTCACCCAGCAGTCGGTGCGTCCGCGCGACGACGGCGGAGGCCGGCATCCGTAGTGGGTCGGCAAGCCGATCGAGTAGCAGCTGAGCCAGTTCCGGATCGTCGACGGTATCCGATGCCAGCAATCCGGAGAAGAATCCGGCGTCGGGGTGTTCGGCAGCATCGAGCAATCCCTCGAAGGTGCGATCGCCCGGAGCGCGCAGCAAGCCAAGCACCTCACCGCCGAGTTCGGCATTCGAACGCAACCACCACGCCGTGTATCCACGACGGTCGGTGAGCAGCGCCCGCGTCGCCGGCGACTCGACCAGCAGCGACAGCGCCTGCGGCCAGCGGTCTTCGTCCACGAGATCGAGATCGCGCACGGCTTCGATGTATTCGGGGTCCTCGTCGAGGGTGTCCCACCATGCGTCTTCGGCGTCGAGATCGTGATCGGGGCCGGACGGCAATTCCTCACGGACCACCGTGAAACCCCACCCGACACCGACTACCCGTAGCGCCTGCTCCCCCACCCGCTGAACAAAATCAGCGTCGACGATGCCGAAGGGAGAATCCTCGACCAGGACGCTTGCAAGGGGAGCTCCCGGAAGCAGAAGTTGGTCGGCGGACCGCAATTCGCCCTCCGAATCAGGAAGCAGCACTTCACCGATCCACGACGGCAGCGCCCCTGGCGCCACGTGGGCCGCCAATCCGAGCACCACTTGCGCCAACTCCGTCGCTACCGAATCATCCTGATCCGCAGCATCTTCGATCAAGGCTCGCAGTGCCGGATCGGACAGCAGGTCGGTGGCACTCGCGGTCTGTGCTCCCAATCGAGACAGCAACGGGTGCGCCGCGACAGGATGAACCAACCTCGTCCACTGCACAGACGGTGCGTCTTCGCCCAGTTCGACGCCGACGACGACGGTCCGCGGTCCGGTCACCGTTCGTCCATCGGAGAGCGGAACCGGCAGTGTTCCAAGCTCTTCCACCGCAAGAGTGTCGATCACCAAGGGCTCGAGAGCCGAATAGAGTCGATTCCACCACTTCGGTTCACGTTCCAAGCCGCTGAGCAGTTCCGCGATGCGCGCGAGCCCGATGCGGTGCGTCGACACTGCCGCGAGTGCTCGCTCGTGCTTGGGGCCGGAGAGCTCGGGGACAACCAGGCCGCCGATGATGTCGGTGAGCAACTCGGCAAGGTCATCACTGAGCCCGGGCACCACGGATGCTCGCTGCGGCGCGCGGTCGGGTTCACCGACCACCGGAAGCCACTCGTTTTCCTGCAGCTCCTTCAGAAGCGCTTCGCGCAGAAGCGAATCGGTTTCGCTGCGGGCAAAGGCAGGGATCGGGACGAGTGCCGTTCGCTGCCGAGGAGGTAGTGCAGCAAGGAACTTCGCGTACCCCTCGGCAAGCGGAGCGATCGGTGCAGCGGGCATGAGGCGTCGCCGATCGGGTTGCATTGCAATGTCGGCAATGATGATCGCCGGGATCGACAGTTCCTCGTCGGATCGGGTCGGCGCCCGCAGCACGTCGTCTGCGACCGGCTCGACGACCCCGTCGCGGACCGGCACCAACCACCGTGCATTCGGCGCCGAGTACTGCCACCACGTGCGATCTCCGATGACCACCTCGACGAGACCGGAATCCAGCACTCGTTCCGATCGCCGAAAAGTCTTCTCACCCAAACGAATTGATCCGAGAGCCGGGAGTTCGAGCAGCAGATCGACTGCCTCACGTGTCATCTGCGAAAGCAGCGCCGCGGCATCGACGTCCGGCCGAAGCGTCAGCACCACTTCCGAATCGGCACCGTCGCTCGGCAATTCGCCAGACGGCCACACCAAACGAAGTACGGGGACACCGGTTTCCGGCACGGGGAGTTCGCGAGACTCGATCTCGCGCAGAGTTTGCGAGGCAGAGAATCGAATCGATCCCGTCGACGAGCGCAGTTCAACCTCGTCACCGACCGAGAGAACTGCCGAGAATCCGACTCCGAACCGCCCCGTCACGCCTTCGTCGGCGTCGACCTTGTTCGACGCACGCAGCGCCGTGAGTGCGTGAACGCCGGATTCGTCCAGCGGACGGCCGGTGTTCGCCACCGTCAGCGTCCGACCGTCCACGTCCACCCACAAAGAGCCCTCGACGCCCTCGCGTGCAGCTGCATCGGCAGCGTTCTGCGCCAGTTCGGTGAGCAGACGGTCGCGGTACCCGGCCTTCGCGAGGTCGGATTCCGCAGCCGCGTCTTCACGCAATCGCGTCGGAGATTCCGACCACGCGCGCAGCGTCGCCTCGCGGAGTGCGTCCGTGCCGAACGGATCTTCTACTCGGTGGATACCGAATCCTCAACTGCAACAACGCTCGACGGGCGAGCGGGTACCGCAATCAGCTCGACTGCTCCGTCGTCGAATGCGTCGAACTGCGGCGAGCCCGCACCGAGCGGCAAGCTGGTGTCCGAATGCGCGCCACAGCCGTAGGACACGCTGACCACCCGGCCGTCTGCGGAGAGTTCGTTGCCGCACACGCCGAACGCTGCGTGCAGCGAACCTGCGAGTGGAAGGAAGAATCCACACAGCCCACACGTCGACGGGGCAGCCTTGGCCATCTCCGACTCCGGGCCGAAGTCACCGTCGAACCAACGCTGCGCGGCATCGAGTCGGCCCTCGAGGCTCATGACCTGTTTGCGGCCTAGCCCGATTTCGAGAGCTACCTCGTCGACTTCCGGGTCACCGGTGGCGACGTAGCCGGGAACGAGCCGAGGATCCTCGGCCGGCGGGGCGAGTAGGTCACCGACGGAGAGATCGCCGGGACGAATCCGCTGATCCCATGGCAGCCATTCCGGCGCAACCAACGCGTCGGGACCCGGCAGCAGCGCCAACTCACTGACAGTTGCGCGGGTGTCCTCCGGTCCGGCAGCGACGACAACCGCCCACTGCCAACCGCGGTATCCGGGAATGTCTGCTGCAAATCGATGGGTGGCGGCAAATTCGTCCTCCGACGTCACGCCGAGGTATGCCCCCACACCGCCTTCATGCAGGTCGACGACTGCCGTTCGGGCAAGCTCGACCGCATCGGCCAGTACTGGGCGCGGCACTGCACGCTCTGGAGAAGTAGCAACACTCACTCCTCCAGTTTGCCGCACCACCGCAAGTCCGCAACGCACTGGGCTGCCATGCTGGGCAGATGAGTAGGTCACACGCCAATTCCGTGCGCACTTTTGCAGTGGTCGCCGTGATCGCGTCGGCCCTGGCGGGGTGCTCCGATTCCCCCGGTGCTCCCGACAACCTCACGTCCGAAACCGGCTCCGTCGAGATCGTTCGAGTGTCCGCGCACGATCCCGACGCGTTCACGCAGGGCCTCGAGATCGACGGAAACCGGTTGTACGAAAGCACCGGACGCGTCGGGCAGTCCTGGGTGCGCTCGAGCGAGATCTCCGACGAGCAGTCCCCCGCTTCGGGACCGGAAGTTGCGCGTGCAGATCTCGACCCGCCGTTGTTCGGTGAGGGCATCACGGTCGCCGGAGACACACTGTGGCAACTCACCTGGAAAGACGGCGTCGCCATCGCCCGTGACAAGGACACCTTGACCGAACGTGGGCGGTTCCCACTCGACACCGAGGGATGGGGAATCTGTTCGCTCGGGGATCGGCTGGTCTCCAGCGACGGTTCGGCCACGTTGACCTTTCGCGATCCCGAAACCTTTGCGCCGATCTCGACAGTCGACGTCACCAGATCTTCGGAGTCCGTCGGCAAGCTGAACGAATTGGAATGCGCCGAAGACGGCTCCGTCTACGCCAATGTCTGGACCACCGACACCGTCGTCCGAATCGACCCGTCGGACGGCGCCGTCACGAACGTGTACGACGCATCGGCGCTACGCGAAGAACTCGTCACGGATGGATCGACCAGCACCGTCGACGTTCTCAACGGCATCGCGCAGATTCCCGGTACCGATCGATTCCTGCTCACCGGCAAGTATTGGCCGCAGATGTTCGAAGTCCGTTTTGTTAACTGAGTCCGACATGACACAGGACTCGCAGGGGTGTGCGTGGTAGCCGCGCCGACACTAGGACAGAATTGAGTGGTGACCGGACCGCGCGAACCCTACGACCCCGAAACTCGGCGAATCCACGACGAGCCGGAGGGGCAACAGGTGCACCCCGGTTACGACAATTACCCACCCGCGGCCCGCCCGGACAACTACCCGCCTTCGGCTCGCCCCGCTGCGCGTCGCACGCCGTTGCCGCCGCTGCACCCGATCCCCGAATCACGGGGAGACTCGGATTCTGCGTCCGGTTCGAAGGCACCGGGTGCGGACGCCCCCAAGGCTCCCCCGATGCCTCGCAAGCTCACCGTCACCCGCGTCGCAGCGATGCGCAGCCGCGAACTGACGAACAAGGGCATCGCGACCTTCCAGCGCGCAGCGAAGGCCGACGGCGCGGACAAGTCCGGTCTGACCGCTCTCACCTACGCGGTGATGACGAACAACGCCACCGACGCCGCGATCTCCGTCGCCCTTGCGAACACGCTGTTCTTCTCGGCTGCGACGGGTGAGGACAAGACCAAGGTCGCGCTCTATCTCCTGATCACGATCGCACCGTTCGCGGTCATCGCACCGCTCATCGGTCCGATGCTCGACCGGTTGCAGCGCGGCCGCCGCATCGCACTCGCGTCGTCGTTCGGAATCCGGACGCTCCTCGCAGTGATCCTGGTCTTCAACTTCGACAGCTGGATCCTCTATCCGGCCGCGCTCGGCATGATGGTGCTCAGTAAATCGTTCTCGGTACTCAAGAGTGCGGTGACACCACGCGTCCTACCACCGGAAATAGACCTGGTGCGCGTCAATTCGCGTCTGACGGTCTTCGGGTTGATCGGCGGAACGATCGGCGCCGGCGCCGTCGCGGGTGCGCTCGCGCTCGCTTTCGGTTCCACCGGAGCCTTGTGGTTCGCCGTCGCCGTCACCGTCTTCGGCGCATATCTGAGCATGCGCATCCCGTCGTGGGTCGAAGTCACCGAGGGTGAGGTTCCCGCGACCATCACCTACCACCCGGACGAGGCGCACCACGCCGGCAGCGCCCCACCACAGCCGAACGCGAAACCGGCCAAGGTCCGACAGCCTCTCGGACGCGCCGTGATCATCGGACTCTGGGGCAACGGCACCATTCGCGTGCTCACCGGCTTCCTGACGCTCTACATCGCGTTCGTCGCCAAATCACGCACCGATCACGAGCCGCTCCAGCAAGCCATGATGCTCGGCCTGGTCGGCGCAGCGGCCGGTCTGGGAAACTTCGCCGGAAATGCCACGGGTGCGCGCCTCAAGCTCGGCCGGCCCGCACTGATCGTGCTCCGGTGCACTGCGTCGGTCTGGATCATCGCGGTGATCGCAGCGCTGACGGACAACCTGATGACCGCTGCGCTGGCCACACTCGTAGCCTCCGCCGCCAGCGCACTCGCAAAGGTCTCACTCGACGCGTCACTCCAGCACGACCTGCCCGAGGAATCGATCGCGTCCGGATTCGGCAGATCCGAGACGGTTCTGCAGTTGAGCTGGGTACTCGGCGGCGCATTGGGGGTTCTGCTTCCGACCGAATACTGGATCGGGTTCACTGTTGTATCGGTGTTCCTGACGATCGGGCTTCTGCAGACCTTCCTGAGCTACCGAGGAAGCAGCCTCCTGCCCGGCCTCGGCGGGAAGCGACCCGATCTGGCCGAACAAGAAGTGACCGAAGTGATTTACACCGGTAAATCCAACCGAGGACAAGGAAGTACTCCGCAGTGATGATGCGCTCGAGAACAAAGAAGATCGTGGCAGCGATCAGTGTCCTGATGGTGGTGGCACTAGTTGCTTACGTCTCCGTTCTTTTCGTGATCATCAAGAACATCAACGACGACCCCGAAAAGCTGCCGGTCATCACTGCATACGCACACGGCAAGACGATCGAGACGAACCCTGCCGGGTTCTGCACCATCGATCTGTCCCAGTGCGCCCAGGTGGGCGACATCTACGCCCTCGACGTTCCCGCGGGCTACCCGCTGCAGCTGTCGTTGTCGACGGACGTCTCCGATGCGCAGTGGGCCCTGCTGGCGGTCTACGAGGATGCCGACGGCAACCAGACCGGCGAACCCCGAGTCTTCGAGCCCGGCGAGGCCCTGGCAGTGACGGTCGAATCTTCGAGCGATCCCGTCAAGCAACTCGTCGGCGTCGAAATCCACCTCGCCGTCGGTGAGGGAAGCGAACAAGGACTACTGATCTGGTCGATCAAGACCGCCTGATCCCCGGAAGAACGAAAATGCCCTGCACACCGATTGGTGTGCAGGGCATTTTGTTTCGAAGCCGTGTACGGCAGCTCGAATCGAGCGATCAGGTATCGAGCTCGCGAGCGACGGCTCGGACGACCTCGGAGATCCGCTGAGCGGTCTTGCGGTCCGGGTACTTGCCGTTGCGCAGATCCGGCTGGACCTTCGCCTCGAGCAACGTGATCATGTCCTCGACCATGCCGTGCAGCTGGTCAGGGGTGTGCTTACGCTCGACGGGCTCACGACGCGTCGCCGTAGCGCCCCGCAACGACGGCGCCGGCTCCAGCACCTTCAGGCTCAGCGCCTGCGGACCGCGGCGGCCCGCAGCCATGCCGAACTCGACGCGCTGGCCGGCCTTCAAGCCTTCGACGCCCTCGGGGAGAGCGGAAGCACGGACGTAGACGTCCTCGCCCTCTTCCTGCGACAGAAAGCCGAAACCCTTTTCGACGTCGTACCACTTCACCTTGCCGGTCGGCACCGCGTTCACCTGCTCATCACTCGACTGGGGCATCTGCCCCAATGTGCTCGGGAGGCTCTCGGAAGAGCCTCATGGCCTTGCTCGCATCGCTTCCGGTGGAAGAATGCAAAAGAACGCGCCCCACACTTGCTTCAGCGGGGCGCGCAGTCTGTTAACAGTCTACCTGTGACGAACCCGGGTCGGCACCCAGGTTTACAGGCACTATCCTCGTAGGTGTGGACCCTCAACCGAACCCGCGCACTTCCGGCACCGGAAACGGTCTGTTCCGTACGGCGATGGCACTGTTCATCGTCGGATTCCTGGCGATCGTGGCCATCTTCGCAGTCCACATCTTCAGCGACACCCCGCCCGGCCTGGCGTTGTACCTGGTGGCACTCGCGTGCCCGATCGGCTTCCTTCTGGCCATCGTCTACACGCTCAGATCCGGTCGACGCGTGCGCTGATCACCCCCGCCTTCAACCGAAAGGTCACTGACCATGAGAATCCTCCTGAACGTGATCTGGCTGGTGTTCGGCGGCTTCTGGCTGGCGTTGGGCTACTTCGCCGCAGGCATCATCTGCTGCATCCTCATCATCACGATTCCCTTCGGAATCGCGGCATTCCGCATCGGCATCTACGCACTGTGGCCGTTCGGTAAGACCGTCGTCGACAAGCCGACCGCTGGTGTCGGTTCGATGATCGGCAATGTCATCTGGGTGATCATCGCCGGTATCTGGTTGGCGATCGGACACATCGTCACCGCCGTCGCGATGGCGATCACGATCATCGGAATTCCGCTCGCGGTCGCGAACCTGAAGATGATTCCGATCTCGCTGATGCCGCTCGGCAAGGAGATCGTCGACGTGGACCGCGTCAATTATGCATAGCCGTGGACCGCGTCAATTACGCATAGCCGTGGACCGGGTGAATTACGCGTAAGCGGGCCCGGAGACAGAAGAACCCGACCACAGCAGGTGCTGTGGTCGGGTTCTCTCGTATCAGGTCGGATCAGCGGCCGAGGCTACCGAGTCCGGGGAGGTTACCGAGCGAACCGGTACCCGTTCCCGGGTTGCCCGGATCAACGGGGCCGACCGGACCCTCGGAGACCACGATGGTCACACTCGAAGCGCGCGAAAGCACGCTCTTCGCAGTGATCTCGACGGTGACGCTGCCGACGGCCGTGGGGGTTCCCGAGATGGTGCCGTCCTGTGCGAGGGACAGTCCGCCGGGCAGAGTGCCGTTGGTGAGCGCAAAGGCTGCCCGGGTATCAGCGGCAGTGAGCTTCTGCGAATACGCCTTACCGACCTGAGCGGCAGGCAGTTCGACGGTCGCGGGTAGCGGGTACGCAGCAACGACGGTCACCTTGCCCCCGTTGGTCGTCGACGCGATGGCGCCGGTCGAGGTGTCGAGCGCGAGGTTTTTGACCTTCTCCAGTGCCGGAACCTTGGTATCGGTCAGAGCGGTGGTGGCGCGGGTCGTCAGATCGACCGACCACAGGTGTCCGTTCATGACGTCCGCGACATATGCAATGCCTGCAGCAGCGTCGACGACCACGCCGTTGGGAATCGCGGTCGGAGACAGCGTGGTCTTCGACAGAACCGCGCCGGCCGGGGTGATCGCCCACAGGTTGGTTGCCCGGGTGTCGGTCATGTAGATGTTGCCGGTCTTCGTGTCGACATCGACGTCGACCGGGTAGAGGTTGTCGGCACGCACGATCGACTTGAGTGCTCCGCCCTTGCGTACGTCCGCCTGCCACAGCGTGCGGCCGTAATTCTCGTCGAAGAAGTTGGTGTCCGCGATGTAGAGGAAGCCGCGGACACTGTCGAAGGCGAGCTTGGTCGGCGTTGCCGACTTGTCGACCAGAATGCTCGACACGGCGTCGGCGGCGTTGGGGTCGACGACTCGGATGTTGCCGGACTTGTAGTCCGAGAAGTACGCGCGGTGTGTTGTGGGGTCGACGACGACATCGTTGATCTGCGGCCGCGAGCCGTCGGGGTTCTTCTCGCTCAGCGTGACCGTCTTTTCGACCTTGCCGGTCTTCGTGTCGACAATCGAGATCGCGCCGCCGTAGGAGGAGGACACGTATGCGCGTCCGAGGTCCGAGTCCACGGCAAGTGCCGACGGGTAACCGACGACACCGTCGATGGTGCCGACGGACTTGCCGGTGTTCGTGTCGACGACGGACAACGAGCTGGTCGGTCCGCCGTACTGCGTGATGTATCCGCGGTGGGTTGCCGAGTCGACGACGATGTCGCCGGGCTGGGTTGCGGAATAGCTTCCGACAACACCGTGTGTCGGATCCTCGGGTGAGGCGTGTGCAGCGGGAGCAGTGACGGCCAGGCCGACAGCAGCAGCGGCGACGGCGAGTGACGCGGTGACCGCACGCCGACGGTATTGCAGTTTCATGAGGGGTGCCCTACTTCTTTTGAAGACTCTGCGAACCCTGCCCATTCGGGGCAAGTCAGGCAAACCTAACCTAAGTTTCAATCTCGATGTTGAGACACAGGACACATCTTCGACCTGGATCGGCGCACCTCTCACTCGGCCGGAATTCCATTTCCACATAACGTGTGACCTTGCTCACATTACGGATGGATAACGGAACGGACACAACCGGACATTCACTCAGGCACCCCCACCTACCTGGGAAGAGTCTCCTGCGCTTTGTGTGACGCGTTGTACGTCCTTCGCCACGCCGCGTTATCAAATGGTGACACGAGAGACTCGAGCCGTTACCGTCGTTTTCGGCCGGGAAACTCGGCCACCTCCGGCCCGCCGCGCCAAGCCTTGTCCCGCGGGTACCGGACTTCCGACAGAGCATTCCAGGGACGAGGACGGGGGACCCAAAGTCCTCTGTGAGAACAGAAAAGTTCTCCAGTGGACACCGGTTCGATCGCAAGACCGAATCTTGGGGTGAAGCCAGACCCTTTCCAGCCAGGAAAGGCGAGGCCGGGCGACCTCTCAGCCCGAACCCGACAGCTGACCTCGCAGGCGCGTGTGGAGAGGATTTCGACCATCATGAGCGGACGCCATCGCAAGCCCACCACCACCGGTCGCACTGTCGCCAAGGTCGCCGTCACCGGCGCCATCATGGGCGTAGCAGGAATTGCAGCCACCGGAACCGCAAGCGCTGCCCCCGACTCCGACTGGGATCGTCTCGCCCAGTGTGAGGCCGGCGGAAACTGGGCCATCAACACCGGCAACGGTTACCAGGGCGGACTGCAGTTCTCCCCCAGCACGTGGAACGCACACGGCGGCGGACAGTACGCAGCCACCGCAAACCAGGCCACCCGCGAGCAGCAGATCGTTGTTGCCGAGCGTGTTCTCGCAAACCAGGGTTGGGGCGCATGGCCGTCCTGCTCCTCCAGCCTCGGACTGAGCAGCGGCGCCACCGAGCGTTCCGCTCCGGCCACCACGGCTCCTCAGGCAGCTCCGGCTCCGGCACAGCAGGTCGCTCAGACCGTTGCACACCCGGTCGCTGACGCCATCGATCAGGCAATCGCGTTCGCCAAGGCCAACGGCATCCCGGTCGACCCGCAGATCCTCGCAGTCGCCGACACCGCGAAGACGTTCCTCAAGTAACACCGGTAAGACTGTCCGCTCGGACGCTCGAACATCAAGAAGGCCCGCACCGAATCGGTGCGGGCCTTCTTCGTGTCGAGTTGTTATCGGTTGATGACGGTGTGCGGGTGTACGTAAGGAAGTGACTCCACCGGAACCGGAAAGGTGGTGTCCTCGCCGAAGGGTGAAAGTCCACCTGCGCGGGTCGATGACAATTCGGTCACTGCGTGATCTCCGTCTGCAGTTTCCGGCCATCCTGGATCTACATAGTGTTGCTTCGAATTGTTGGCCACGAAGTCATTTTGACAGGACGCCGTTACGCCGTACAGACCAGGTCTCTAATCTGATACCTGATGACCGAAACACGTGGCACCCCGGCGGGCAGTTCCGCAGCCGAAAGTCTGACCGATTGGCTCTCGGCGCGCAGTGACGCCGAGTTGACGGAGTTGCTGCGTCTGCGCCCCGATCTGGCCGTACCGCCGCCAAGCACGATGGTGGTTCTCAGTGGTCGGGCGCAGCAACGCGCGTCGGTCAGCCGAGCGGCGGACGAACTCGACACCCTGGATTTCGGTCTTCTCGAATTGTTGGCACTGGCCGGCGCCGAGGAAACTCCGATGACGCGGGCGGAGCTCAACAGTGCAATCGCCGAACGCGCCCTGACCGGCAAGGGCAAGGTCACCAAGAAGGCCGTCGACAAGTCACTGTCGAAGATGCGTGAGTCCGCCCTCGTCTGGGGTGTCGATCCCATCAGCGTCGTCCCGGCAGTCATCGGGATGATTCCGTGGCGTGTGGGGCGAGCCCTCGAACCTGCCGAGGCGATGACCGAGACCGAGATCTCGGCAGCCCTCGACGCTCTGGACACCCGCGAGCGGGATCTCCTCGAGACTCTCGCCAACTCCAGCCCGATCGGTCGCACCCGCGACGCCGCCCCCGGAACGCCGCCTGAGCGCCCGGTTCAGCGACTGCTGGCGGCCGGCCTGCTTCGGTGGCTCGACGAGCAGACCGTCGAGCTTCCGGCGACGGTTCGTCAGGTCATCCGCGGCGAGCCGGTTTTCGATCCGACGACGCTGACCGCACCCGTCATCGGGGGCGACAAACTCAAACCCGCGGACGTGAACGCCGCAGCGGCCGGCGAGGCACTCGAGTTGGTACGCCAATGCGAGAGCGTGATCGCTGTTCTGGGCGCAGCACCGGCCCCAGCACTGCGAGCCGGTGGACTCGGTGTTCGAGAACTACGACGCGTGGCCAAGACGGCCGATCTCGACGAAGCGCGAGTGAGCCTGCTCGTCGAATTGCTCTCGGCAGCCGGGCTCATCGCCAGTGGAACGCCCGACCCGGCGCCGGTCTCGGACAACGCGGACGAATACTGGACGCCCACACTCGCCGTCGACGGCTGGCTCAACGCGTCCACAGCGCGTCGGTGGGAGGTGCTGGCGTCCGCCTGGGTCGACGTACCGCGAGTTCCGTGGATGATCGGGCTGAGGGATTCCACCGACAAGCCCATCGCGGCACTGTCCGAGGAAGGCCGGGCCCCGGCGGCTCCGCGCGATCGCCAGGCCATTTTGGGGCTGCTCTCCGAACTCGACAGTGGCCAGACTGCATCGGCCGTCGAGGTAAGTCGACTACTGGCGTGGCGACGCCCGCGATGGAGCGGGCGCCTACGGACTTTCGCAATCGAGCGGACTCTGGACGAGGCCGCCGCCCTCGGGCTGGTGGCCCGCGGCGCGTTGTCGTCACCTGGACGAGCTTTGCTGCACGGCGGGGACGCCGAAGCCGAAATGCAGTCCGCCCTACCCGAGCCCATCGACTACATCCTGGTCCAGGCAGATCTGACTCTGGTTGCGCCCGGCCCGCTCGTACCGGACCTGCTCGAGCAGGTGAGCCTGGTCGCGGACATCGAGTCGGCAGGATCGGCGTCCATGTACCGCATCAGCGAGGACAGCGTGCGTCGTGCGCTCGACGCCGGTCTGACGGCCACCGAACTGCACGCGATGTTCGCCTCGAAATCGAAGACGCCTGTTCCCCAATCACTTTCGTATCTGATCGACGATGTCGCCCGTCGACACGGGCGACTGCGTGCCGGAGTGGCAGCGTCGTTCATTCGGTGTGAGGACGCGTCACTGCTGGCGGAGGTCCTCGCTTCGGCGGTGGCGGAGCCCCTGGCATTGCGCGCCTTGGCTCCCACAGTCGCGATTTCGCAGGCCCCACTGCGCGAGGTCCTGGCCGAGCTGCGCGCAGCCGGATTCGCGCCGGCAGGTGAGGACTCCTCGGGCACGTTGGTCGATCTCCGCCCACGTGGGGCGCGGGTACCGAACCGTCGCAGCCGACCGGCGTCGCGAATGCCCGCAAGCCCGTCGGCGGATCAATTGGCGTCGTTGGTACGGACGATGCGAGCAGGTGACCGCGCGTCCGCCCCGGGCCGTGGTGGTGTCCGGACGGACGGTTCGAGGGAGAACAATGCCGCCACCATCGCATTACTGGCCACAGCGGCCCGGGACAATTCGAGCGTCAACATCGGCTATGTCGACGCTCAGGGGGTAGCGACTCATCGCATCGTCGACCCCGTCAGCGTGGGCGGCGGACAGCTGGACGCCTTCGACCCGGCAAGTGGTGCCGTACGCCGTTTCACGTTGCACCGCATTACTTCCGTCAGCCCCGTCGACTCCGGAAAAAAGTAGCAGAAAAGAAGCAACTGGCTTTTTTCTGTAAATGAAGTATGGTCGAGGTCAGTTTGTGATTGCCACTTCGAAAAATGAGGAGCGACAATGGCTGACAAGGCGCCGGGAAAGAACATGAAGAAACCCGCTCAGTCGATCAAGGAACGCCGCGCGGAAAAGCGGGCGAAAAATACGGAGTCTTCCGAGTTCATTCGTAAGCGGAAGCGGAGCTGACAGCACAGTCCAGAGGAAGACGAGCTGACTGCGAAGCTGACCAATGCCTGCCTCCACCGACACCCTCGTGCACCTGCACGAAACATTCAACCTGTTCAAGTCACGTAGTCGAGGAACTGATGCACGCTCGCGCGGCTACGCAGCGGGCATGACCCTTGCATCACTGTGTGTCCTCGACGAACACGCTCGGCAATCCGGAATACTTCTTTCGGATTTACCGCAGAAAGAGAATCAACCATCGTGAAAAGAACAATCCACACCCTGGACCGTATTCAAACGAGACTCGAATCGGAGCTTGATTCCACTCCGGGTGATTCCGAAAAGAATATCGGTTATAGATCCGGAATTTCCGAAGCTATTACTCATGTAATGGAAATGCGGAAGTCAGTGGTCGCGCAGAAATAGGAGGCGCATCAATTAGGCGCTCATCCCAATAACTGTCGCACTCCACCCACCAGAAAGACGACCTGGTCCTCGTAGAAGTCGGCAAGTCGCTCCGGCGCGAGCGGCTTGCTGCTTCCGCTCCAATCGTCCGCCCGGCTCAACGCCTGGAGGAAGCCCATCAAGGCAACCGCCCAGCGAGTCTCGAGCCTTTCGGGATCGGTAGCAGGAAAGGTACGACGGACCTGGTCGAGAAGATGATCACGAAGGTGCAGCTCGGTCGCCTCGAGGGCTGGATGGCCTGGTCGTGACATCTGCGGCTGCGAAATCTGCGTGACGATTCTGATCCATCGCATTCCCCGCGTGCGATGGCGAAGAAGCAGTGTCTTGTATGGCGCCGTGACGGCCCGCACCAACGCTTCGACCGTCGGCGGCTCCTTGTCGGCGGCTAGGGCGTCCACGTTCGCGCTGATCTGATCTCGCACCGACGTTCCCATGTCCAACAGCACCGCGGCGACCAGATCCTCCTTGGTGCCGAAATGGTAGTGGACGGACGACGGTCCGAGACCGGCCGCCGCGTTGACCGCGCGCAGCGAAACTGCATCCAATCCCTCTGTCGCGAAAAGCCGTTCAGCAGTTTTGAGCAAACGCAGACGTGTCACGTCGCCTTGACGGTTCTGCCGGGAGTCGGTCATACGAACGAGCTTCGCACGGGCTCGCCGAACTTCTCCGAAGCGCTGACCGCGGAGTCAGAGTGATTCACGGTGTGCTCGCACCCTGTTGTCGCGATCGACCCAGCCGTGGGCGCGTGCGTAGTCCACCATCGCGGAGAACTTCTGCCTCCACTGCGCGTTTCCGACCTGGGCCGCGACGGCTTGTTCCAGGTGAGCAATGTCGAGCCAGACATGATCGTCCTCGAGTTCCCCCCACGGTTCCAATGCCCGACTCAGAGTCTCGGATTGATCGTCGCCGCCTACGACGACCGAGAGACTGGTGAAATCGTCGACCCCGTTCAGTTCGACGGTCGAGGAGGTGGGGGTGATTGTGACGTCCAGTCGCATGACCTCTTCAACGCTCCTTCTCAAAATGCCTGGTTCAGTTGATCGACTTGAAACAACCTTAGACGACATGACTGCGCCAGATAGCGTTGAGCTACAAGTGATTACAAACCTCCCACTGTGCGGGAGGCTCAACTTATTGGATCAGTTGATCCATGTTAGACATCTCCATCAGAGCGAGTGATCCAAATCACTCCCCTGTCGACAGGAGATGTCATCGTGTGGTCCGCATCGTCCATCCGCTTCGGAGCCTTCCTCGCCCCGTACCATCCGCTCGACGCCGATCCCGCCCTGCAACTCAGACGCGATATCGACCTCATGACACACCTGGACCACCTCGGATTCGAAGAAGCGTGGATGGGTGAGCATCATTCGACCGGCGCCGAGATCGTGCCTGCCCCGGACATGTTCATCGCGGCCGCCGCAGAGCGAACCGAGCGCATCCAGTTCGGCACAGGCGTGACGTCCCTGCCCTATCACCACCCGCTGATCACGGCCGACCGCATCACTCAGCTCGATCTGCAGACCCGCGGACGGCTCATCTTCGGCACCGGCCCGGGCAAGATCCCCCTCGATGCACACATGATGGGCATCAACCCGTCGGACCAGCGTCGTCGCCAGGGCGAAGCGCTCGAGGCCATTCTCGCGTTGCTCCGCGGCGAGGTCGTCAACATGGAAACCGACTGGTTCACGTTGCGTGACGCACGCGCACAGCTGCCCACATACCGTGCGGACGGCATCGAGACCGTGACAGCGTCGACGATTTCCCCCAACGGTTCGGTGCTCGCCGGCAAGAACGGGCTCTCCCTGCTCTCACTCGCGGCGAGTTCACCCAGCGGATTCGACGCACTGGATCGCAACTGGGATGTGTACGAGAAGGTCTCGGCCGAGCACGGTCACCACGCCGACCGGGCGACGTGGCGTGTGGTCAATCCGATGTTCATCGCCGAGACCCGAGCCGAGGCCGAGCGCGCCGTGAGCCGACGGATCGGATCGATGGCCTCCTACGTGAATCGACAGACCGGCCAGAACCCGGCCTGGGCAGATACACCTGCCGGAATCATCGACCAGTGGCGCAACGACACGCTCGGCGAGTTCGGTCAGGCGATCATCGGTACGCCCGAAGATGCGATTGCTCAGATCGAGCGTCTGATCGAGAAGACAGGAGGGTTCGGCACGTTCCTGATCCTTCACGTGGACATGGCGAGCTGGGAGGACACCAAACGCAGCTACGAATTGTTCGCCTCCGAGGTGGTCCCGCACTTCCGGAAGCGGAATGTCGGACGTCAGGCGAGCATGCAGTTCGCCGAGGACAACCGCGAATACCTGATCGGCGGGCTGGTCGGAGCGATCACCAAAGCCCATACCGACTACTACGGCCAACCGGCCGAGACGGGAGCCGTGCGCGCATGAGGGCCGTCCGATTCCAACAGGGAGAATTCGCCGTCGCCGAGATGGCCGACGCGCCGCCGTTGGCACCCCATCAGATCCGCATCGACGTCGTCGCCTGCGGAATCTGCGGCAGCGACCTGAGCATGTCGAAGGACCCGTGCCGATTCGTCGAGGTCGCACACAACGGTGGCTACCCGCTCGCCACCTTCGATCCAGACGCACCCGTGGTGCTGGGCCACGAGTACGCGGGTATCGTCTCCGAGACCGGTTCTGCAGTAGACGATTTCATGATCGGTGATCGGGTGTCCGGCATCGGCTTGGCCACCGACACGGCTACCGGAATCCCGACGATCATCGGTTACTCGAACGAATACCACGGCGCGTTCGGCGATCACATCGTTGTCGACGCATTCTGGGTCCGCAAGGTTCCCGACCATCTGTCACTCGAGCACGCCACACTGGCCGAACCTCTACACGTCGGCGAGATGCATCTCCAACAGTCCGGCCTCACCTCGGCCGATTCAGCGCTCGTCGTCGGTTGCGGGACGATCGGACTGGGTGCCATCGTCGCTGCGAAAGCGAGAGGGGCACAGATCGTCATCGCGTCCGAACCCTCCCCCAAACGCCGCGAGCTCGCCAAGAAGATGGGCGCGGACATCGTCGTCGACCCCTTCGAACAGGATCCGATCGAACTGTGGAATCAGATGGTCGCCGAAGGCAACCCGCTCGTGGGCCAGGCCGCGAACGGCATCCTGATCGCCTACGAATGCAGCGGCCGGGCGGGGGTCATCGGCGAACTGATGCGCACCCTGCCGTTCAACTCGCGGATTCAGGTCCTGGCTGCGCCGTTCGGCGACGAGACCATCGTTCCCGTCATCGGGCAGTTCCGAAGGATCTCGATCAACTTCGGTCATGGCCCCTACGAGAACGCGTACGACATCACCCTTGCTCGGTTGGCCGCCGGCGAGATCGACGCCGAAGCGATCATTACCGGCCGTGTCGGGCTCGACGGAGTTTCGGACGCTTTTGCGGCTCTTCGCGCACCCGACGAGCACGTGAAGATCCTCGTCCTGCCCGCTGCAGGTCGTCCGGAATAGCGGTTGGTCCTGCTCTGTTGACGTAGGGGTGCCCGAACTCGGGCACCTCTACTTCTGGCTGTGCGAGCGTCGCCTGTTGGCGTATGCGCTCCGATACCAGGACAATGGCAGGGTTGGCGTCAGCCGACAACGCGGTGCAACGCTCTGTGGCTGCTGCGTTTGTTTCACTAGGAGGCTTCCGTGACCGACGGACCGTTGATCGTCCAATCCGACAAGACGCTGCTGTTGGAGGTCGACCACGAGCGCGCCGGCGATGCCAGGCAGGCAATCGCCCCCTTCGCGGAACTCGAACGCGCCCCCGAGCACGTCCACACGTATCGCATCACTCCCCTGGCCTTGTGGAATGCCCGCGCCGCCGGACACGACGCCGAGCAGGTTGTCGACGCTCTGGTTTCGTTCTCACGATTCGCAGTTCCGCAACCGCTGCTGGTCGACATCGTCGACACGATGGCCAGGTACGGACGCTTGCAGCTGGTCAAGAGCCCGGTGCACGGCCTCATCCTGGTCAGCCTCGACCGGGCAGTCCTCACCGAGGTGATGCGACACAAGAAGATCTCACCGATGCTCGGTGAGAAGGTCGACGACGACACCGTGATCGTCCACCCGAGCGAACGCGGCCGCCTCAAGCAGATGTTGCTCAAGGTGGGCTGGCCGGCCGAGGACCTCGCCGGCTATGTGGACGGCGAAGCGCACCCGATCGATCTCGCTTTCGAAGAGGGCCACTGGGAACTGCGCGACTACCAGCAGATGGCAGCGGATTCGTTCTGGGCCGGCGGCTCGGGCGTCGTCGTGCTGCCGTGTGGCGCCGGCAAGACGATGGTGGGCGCAGCAGCCATGGCAAAGGCCAAAGCCACCACACTCATCCTCGTCACCAATACCGTCGCCGGTCGTCAGTGGAAGCGTGAGCTCATCGCCCGCACGTCGTTGACCGAGGAAGAAATCGGCGAGTACTCCGGCGAGCGCAAGGAGATTCGGCCGGTCACGATCGCCACCTACCAGGTGATCACGCGTCGTACGAAGGGCGAGTACAAGCACCTCGAACTTTTCGACTCCCGCGACTGGGGACTGGTGATCTACGACGAGGTCCACTTGCTGCCCGCGCCCGTCTTCCGGATGACGGCAGACCTGCAGTCGCGCCGCCGTCTCGGCCTGACCGCAACGCTGGTTCGTGAGGACGGCCGCGAAGGCGACGTCTTCTCGCTCATCGGCCCCAAGCGCTACGACGCTCCGTGGAAGGACATCGAAGCGCAGGGCTGGATCGCGCCGGCAGACTGCGTCGAGGTGCGAGTGACGATGACGGACGCCGAGCGCATGTCCTATGCCGTCGCCGAACCGGAGGAGCGCTACAAACTGTGCTCGACGGCGCACACCAAAATTGCTGTCGTGAAGTCGATTCTGGCCAAGCACCCGGATTCACCGACCTTGGTGATCGGTGCGTATCTCGATCAGCTCGACGAACTCGGCGAAGCCCTGAACGCCCCGGTGATCAAGGGATCCACCAAGAACAAGGAACGTGAGATCCTGTTCGATCAGTTCCGCAACGGTGAGATCCAGACGCTGGTGGTGAGTAAGGTCGCGAACTTCTCGATCGACCTTCCGGAGGCGTCTGTCGCCGTGCAGGTTTCGGGAACCTTCGGATCGAGGCAGGAAGAAGCTCAGCGACTCGGGCGACTGTTGCGGCCCAAGCACGACGGCGGTCAGGCCCACTTCTATTCGGTGGTTTCCCGCGACACTCTCGATGCGGAATATGCGGCACATCGTCAGCGATTCCTCGCCGAACAGGGCTACGCTTACCGGATCACCGACGCCGATGACCTGCTCGGACCTGCAATCGGCTGAGCATTTCTGCAACACGTTGCAGAATCAAATGGACATACGTCCAGTTATCTGTAGAGTGTCCCCTGTCACAGTCGTGTCCATCGGCCGGGGGTCACCAGCACCATGCGCTCAGTTCCACGTCTACGGGGTCGGCTCGCCGGAACCATCTCGCTGCTGACTGCCGCCGTCGTCGTCGCCACGACAGGCGTCAGCGCCGCGGCACCGAGCCCTGCTCCTACCGCGCAGAACTCGGTGTACGCACTTGCGAACGGTTGCTTCGCGCTGCGCACCGAGTCTGGTGATTTCGTCCGTCGTGACGGGTCGGCGTACCTCACCAACGTAACGAAAGCCGCAGACGCCGAACCGTTCCGGCTACATGCGGCCCAGTTGGGTCGTTTCATGCTGTACGGCCCGGACGGGTCGATGCTCTCGCACGACGGCGCGGACTCGGTACTCGCCACTTCCGAAGCAACTCCCTCCACCGACTGGACCGTGATGTCCACCGGTGAATCGTTCGTTCTGACCGCGACCTCGAACGGCCGTCAACTGATCTCGCGAGATTTGATGCTCACGATGTCCGATCCCGGTGACGTTCCCGAATCTGCGTTCACGCTGATCCCGCGCGGTGGCTGCGCCGACTTCCCCGAAGCGGAGGTGGGCGCAAACGGCGTTCCAGCAGAAATCGGACCGAACGGTGAAGTCACCGGATTCATCGACACACACGTGCACATGAACGCTTCCGAGTTCATGGGCGGAAACCTGCACTGCGGCCGACCTTTCGACCCTCAGGGCGTCACCGCAGCGCTCGTCGACTGCCCGGACCATCGACCCGACGGGATACCGGCGCTCCTCGAAAACGTTCTGTCGTACGGCAATCCCTTCGAAACTCACGACACCACCGGCTGGCCGAGTTTCGCCGACTGGCCGGCGCACGATTCACTGACGCACGAGCAGACGTACTACAAGTGGGTCGAGCGCGCCTGGCGTGGTGGTCTGCGAATCTTCACCAATCTCTTTGTCGCCAACCGTGTGCTGTGTGAGCTGTATCCGAGCAAGCGAAATCCCTGTGACGAGATGGAGACCGTCCGGATCCAGGCGCAGCAGACACGCGAACTCCAGGACTACATCGACGCCCAGTACGGCGGTCCCGGCCGGGGTTGGTTCCGCATCGTGAGCTCCCCTGAACAGGCCAGGCAGGTGGCCGCCGACGGAAAGCTGGCCGTCACCCTCGGGGTGGAGGTGTCCGAACCCTTCGGTTGCTCTGTGCGCAACGGTATTCCGCAGTGCACCGAGGACGACATCGACCGCGGCCTGGACGAGTTGTACGACCTCGGTGTTCGGCAGATGATCGTCACGCACAAGTTCGACAACGCCCTCGGCGGTGCCCGTTTCGACGGCGGCGTCACCGGAGTGGCCGTCAATATCGGCAACTACCTGGGCACCGGGGAGTTCTGGCAGTCGGAACCATGCACCGGCGTTGCCGAGGACAATGTGCTGCCCACCAAGGTCGACGGCGCACAGAATCTTCTCGCGGTACTCCCACCCGGAGTGACGCTTCCGGTGTACCCCTCTGGTCCGCAATGCAATTCGCACGGCCTGACCGACCTCGGCGCATACACGATCCGAGGTTTGATGGACCGAGGGATGATCGTGGACATCGATCACATGAGCGTCAAGACCGCCGAAGCAGCCCTCGACATTCTCGAAGCAGCGAACTATTCCGGTGTTGTTTCCAGTCACAGCTGGAGCGACCCGAGCCTCTACAAGCGGATCTACGCGCTCGGCGGATTTGTCGCCCTGTACGCCGGGCAACTGGACGCATCGGACGACAAGCCCGAGGAGCGTGGGTTCATCGACCAGTGGCGCGACGCACGGGCAATGCGAAGCGAGAACTACTACTTCGGTTTCGGCTACGGCGCAGACACCAACGGCTTCGGGCCGCAAGCCGCACCGCGCGGTGACGCCGCCGAAAATCCGCTCCAATATCCGTACACCGCCTTCGACGGCACCGTCATGGACCAGCAGCGCGCCGGCACCAGGGTTTTCGACGTGAACACCGACGGTGTTGCCCAGTACGGGATGATTCCCGACTGGATCGCGGACATGCGTATTGCTGCGGGCGCCGACGGTGACACGATCATCGAGGACATGAGCCGTGGCGCCGAGGCTTACCTGCAAATGTGGGAGCGCGCGCGAAACTAGCTACGCTGGTGGACGGCTCCCGGGAGATCGGGGGCCGGTCCTAGATCGTCCGGCACCACCCGAAGGATTTTTTCGTGGCTGACTTCCAGTTCACCGTCGACAAGGCCCACGCCAAGTCGGTCAACGACACACTGGCCGACGTACGCCGCCTGCAGATTTCTGCGGTGATCTTCGCGATCGTCCTCGCCGCGGTCGGAGCCTGGCTGATCAGCATGGGTGAGGTGTGGTCCATCATCATCGGCGCGGTCCTCGCCATCGGTGCGGCCAGTTCACTGTGGGTCGCCTTGTGGGCACCTCGCAAGGTGGGAAGCGTCGAATCTCTGTATGCGGACAACCCACTGGTTCCCGCGATCGTCACCGAGGTTCACCCTCGAGCGGCGACCCTGACGGCACTGATCGACATCGCGAAGCCGGCGGCCGGAGCACCGAAGTACGCGCTCGTCAGCCGCAATGTTCGACTCAATCCGAAGTGGCGAGTCGGCGACCGCATTCCGTCGGTGGCACTGCGTTCGGATCGTTCCACCCGCAGCAAGGCTGACACGTGGCAGATGGTCAGCCCCATGCCGATCGAGTGGGGAACCAAGGACTCGGCAGTGCTGGCACGCGCGATCGCAGCTGTCAGTGCGAGCGAGTGGAACTTCCTGCAGAGCCGGATCCCCGACTCCGAAGAAGTTCGCACCCACCCCGATCGCCGGGTTCTGATCAACCCGGCCGATCTTCCTGACTCCCTGCGCTAGCCCTAACGGTTACGCAAGCGCGGGCAGCACTTCCTTCTCGAACATCTCGATTCCCGACGTGTCGTACGCGGCCTCGGGGAAGTAGAAGATTGCGTACTCGAGTCCCTGTGCCTTGAGCGCCGACAGGTTCTCGATTATCTGCTCGGGTGTACCAACGGCGGGCATTCCGCGGAACGCATCGAGCGACGCATCGGCGGCAGCTTCGCCGACCAACGGCGTCAGTCTGTCCTTCAGTGTCTCCAACCGCTGAGCCACCTCGGCTTCCGTCGCGCCGATGGCCACGTTGTAGTTGGCCGAACGGACGATGGCATCGAAATCGGTACCGACGGTGTCGCAGTGCTTCTTCAGGATCTCGGACTTGTGCGCGAAGCCGGCCGGGGTGCCGTCGAAGTTTGTGTACTGCGCGTACTTGGCCGCGATCTTGAGTGTGACCTTCTCGCCGCCACCGGCAACCCAGATGGGAATTCCGCCCTCTTGCAACGGAAGTGGACGGCACAGCGCTCCGTCGACCTGGTAGTACTTGCCGTCGAGCGTCGAGCTGCCGGTCGACCACGCCTGCTGCATGATCTGGATTCCTTCGTCGAGGCGGCCCAGACGCTCACCGGCAGAGGGGAAACCGTAGCCGTACGCGCGCCACTCCTGCTCGTACCAACCGCCGCCGATGCCCATCTCGACGCGTCCACCCGTGATCAGGTCGGTGGTCGCGGCGACCTTGGCGAGGTACGCCGGGTTTCGGTAACTCATGGCGGTACACATCTGGCCCAGTCGGATACGCGAGGTCGACGCACCGAGTGCGGCCATCAACGTCCACGCCTCGTGAGTCGCTTCTTCCGTCGGTTGGGGAACGGTGTGAAAGTGGTCGTAGACCCACACCGACTCCCACGGCCCTGCCTCCGCGCGCAGCGTGAAGTCTCGCATCACCTCCCACTGCTTCGCGGGGTCGATGCCGACCAGGTCCAGACGCCAGCCTTGAGGTACGAACAGTCCGAATCGCATGTAGCGAGCCTACCTACAGTTTCCCGACGCGCGACCGGGGTGACACCCGCGGAGAATAGACCGGAATGAAGCGGAACATCATCGCCGCGCCGGCGAACGAAGTCGCGCCCAGTGCGGCAAATGCCCACCCGAGCGGGAACACCGCGGCGAGAAGACCGATCGCGAGCGGCCCACCGAACATGCCCGTGTCGTGCGTCAATCGCCATGCAGCGAGGAACTCGGCGCGCTCTTCGGGTGGGGCGATATCAGCACCGAGAGTCATGATCACGCCGTTGCCCAGTCCGTTGCCGATCCCCATCACGACAGCGACCACGGTCAATCCCACTGCGCCCGTCGAAAACGGCAACATCAGGTACGACACACCGATCACCGTCAGCGAAGGCACCGCGACCAACCTGCGGCCGTATCGGTCCATGATGTGTCCGGCCGGATACGAGCACAGCAGGTCCACGGCCGCACCGATACCGAAGATCACACTCACCTGGGCTGCATCCAACCCGAGGTGCAATGCCCACAATGGAAGAACGGCCTCACGCGAAGCCCGGGCGGCGCCCATCAGAAGGGAGCCTGTCCCGAGCGTGGACAGAGCGGCACGATGACGGCGAAGGATCTCCGGGAGGGTGACGTGCCCGTGATCGCTGTTGCCCGCCTGCACCTTTCGTGGCGGGTCGGGAACGCGGGCCATCAGCGCCCCGGCGAGCACGACGCCCACCAACTGGACGAGGAATCCTCCGCGTGCTCCCACCAGGAGAATCACGCCGGCACCGATGAGCGGTCCCAGGAAGAAACCCAACCGCCACATCGCGGCGAACGACGACATTGCTCGGGCCCGAAGACCGAGTGGCACGGTCTCGGCGAGGTAGCTCTGCCGCGCAAGGCCCCACACCGCATTCGCCAGTCCGGTCAACAGTGCGCCGATACCGAGCATCCACGGAGTCTGCGCAAGCAGACAGATCACCACTCCTGTTGCACCCAAAGAACTTCCGCCGATGATCGATCTACGCTCACCGAAACGCGACACTATCCGGCCGGCAGGGAGGTCACCGAGTACGGCACCCAAGCCACCGAGCGCAACGATCAGGCCGGCGACGGCGACCGATGCGCCCAGGTCGCGCGCGGTGACGGCCATGATGGGGGCAGCCGCACCCTGACCGATCCCGAAGATGGCCGCCGGCACGAAAACCGTTGTGACCAGTGGCTTGAGTCCGGCAATCGCCGGCTGTTCCTTGGGCAGTGTTTCCGTCACGCGCTCACTTCTGCCGCGTCAGCGGCCCGCGAGAACCGGTTCGCCGGACGATCGAGGCCGTAGTGGCCCCGCAGGGTCGATTCGGTGTACTCGGTTCGGAAGAGCCCACGCGCCTGCAGAATCGGCACGACCCGGTCGACGAACACCTCGAGCCCTCCGGGCAGATAGGGCGGCATGATGTTGAAGCCGTCCGCGGCGCCCTTGTCGAACCATTCGGTCAACTCGTCCGCGACCTGCTCCGGTGTCCCGGCAAATGTCCGATGCCCACGGCCACCGCCGAGTTTGCCGATCAATTCACGGACGGTGAGGTTTTCGCTCTCTGCAAGATCTTTGACGAGCTGGTATCGACTCTTGTTCCCTTGGATGCGATCGATGTCCGGCAACGGTGGCAGCGGGGCATCCAGAGAATGCTCGGTGAGATCGACACCCACCATGTTCGAGAGCTGGCGCAGCGAATACTCCGGAGAGATCAGGTCCGTGAATGACTGCTCCAGAGCCTTCGCTTCTTCTTCCGTATCCGCGATGAAGGGCACGATGCCCGGCAGCACCTTGATCTCGTCGGGACTACGCCCGTACTTGATCAGCCGCGCTTTGAGATCGTTGTAGAAATCCTGCCCCTGCTCGAGTGTTCGTTGAGCGGTGAACACGGCTTCGGCATACCTCGCCGCGAAATCCTTACCGCTCTCGGAGGAACCGGCCTGTACAAGCAGCGGACGTCCCTGTGGAGACCTCGGCGAATTGAGCGGGCCAGCCACCGTGAATCGTTGACCGTCATGGTCGATGCGATGGACACGATCAGGATCGGCGAAGATTCCGGTCTCTTCGTCCAGGACAACTGCCCCCTCTTCCCAGCTGTCCCAGAGTCCGAGCGTCACGTCGAGAAACTCCTCGGCGCGCTCGTAACGACCGCTGTGCGTCGGTACCGCATCGAGGCCGAAGTTCGCGGCCTCGTCGGCGCCGGCCGACGTCACGATGTTCCACCCGCCTCGTCCGCCACTGATGTGATCGAGGGAAGCGAACTTCCTTGCAAGAGTGTACGGATCGCTGTAACTGGTCGACGCGGTTGCAATCAACCCCACCTTCTCGGTGGCCGCAGCGATCGCCGACAGCAAGGTGACGGGTTCGAAGATCGCCTGAGTGTTGTATTTGACCCGCGGGCCGACTGCTAGACCGTCGGCGAAGAACACCGAGTCCAACCTTCCACGCTCGGCGATTCTCCCCAGTTCCTGGAAGTGCTTGACGTCCAGAAGGTTGGCCGCATTTGTGCGAGGGTGGCGCCACGCCGCCTCATGATGGCCGACGCCCATCAGGAAGGCGTTCAGATGAAATTGTCGTTCGGACATGAGTTCGCAGAATCTTTCCGTGAAAGTGTGGTCAGGTGGTGACGCGCCAGCGCGAGAGCCGACGTTCGATCAGGACCAGAATCGCGTTGATTGTCAGACCCAACAACGAGATCGCGACGATGCCCGCATACATGTTCGGGATCTGGAAGTTGAGTTGGGAAGCGGTGATCAGATACCCGAGACCGGCTTTGGCCCCGACCATTTCGGCGGCGATCAGCACGAGAATCGACGACGCGGCGGCCATGCGGATACCCGTGAAGATCGTGGGAACTGCGGCGGGCAGAACCACCTTCTGGAACAGCCGAATCGAGGAGAACCCCAGCGAGGCAGCGGACTTGATCAGCAGGGGGTCCACTGTTCGCACACCGGAGATCGTGTTGAGCAGAATCGGGAAGGTGCAGGCGTAGATCACCAGGGCGATCTTCGATTCCTCACCGATTCCGAGAATCAGCACGAAGACGGGAAGCAGAGCCAAGGCTGCTGTGTTGCGGAACAATTCGAGAATCGGGTTGAGGAAGTCGGAGACCGGGCGGTACCAGGCGATCGCGATTCCCAACGGAATCGCGATCGCAATGGCCACGAAGAATCCGGTCAGCGCACGCGTCAGACTGGCCGAAACATGCTCTTGCAATTGTCCGTTCTCGGCGAGAGTGAAGAATGCGGACACAACTTCGGTGAAGGGCGGGAGGAAGACCTTGTCCACCAGCCCGAGCCGAGGTGCCGCTTCCCAGATCCCGAGGAAGATCGCGATCGCAATCGACGGCTTGGCAATCCGCCAGGCGGTGGAACCAATGTAGCGCGCCGCCTTGCCGCCGGCCTGGCTCCGCTGCGCAATGTCAGGTGTTTTGTCGGGCAACGGTTTCGGGTCGACGACCACCTCCGGCGTCGCCAATGCGCTAGACATGTGCAACCTCCTTGGCAGGATCGAGTTCGCCGGCCCGAGCGCGCTCGACTTCACCGTGCAGCAGCGTCCAGATCCGGTGCCGGAACACACGGAACTCCTCACCTGATCGCACGTCGTCGCCGGACCGGTCGATGTCGATGTCGACGATCGTCTTGACGCGCCCCGGGCGCGAAGTCAGTACTGCGACACGTTGCCCGAGGTAGATGGCCTCGTCGATTCCGTGGGTGATGAACAGGATGGTCTTGCCGGTGGCCTTCCAGATGCGCAGAAGCTCGTCCTGCAGCGACTCTCGCGTCTGTGCGTCCAGCGCAGCAAATGGTTCGTCCATCAGCAACACTTCGGGATCGAAGGCCAAGCTGCGGGCGATCGCGACTCGCTGCTTCATTCCACCGGACAACTCGTGCGGATAGCGATCCGCGAAACCTTGCAGACCGACCAGTTCGAGGTAATGCTCGGCGAGTTCGCGTCGCTCGCTCTTCTTCACGCCCTTCGCCTCGAGTCCGAACTCGATATTGTGACGTGCAGTTCGCCATGGAAGTAGCGCGTATTGCTGGAAGACGATTCCCCGATCCAAGCCTGGGCCCGTGATCTGCTTGCCGTCCAGAAGGATTCGACCGGACGTGGGTGAACTGAGTCCTCCGAGGAGGTCCAGCAGAGTCGACTTGCCGCAACCACTCGGCCCGACGAGGACCAGGAACTCCCCCGGCGCCACGTCGATGTTGATGTCCTCGACCGCGGTGAAAACTTCGTCGGTCCCACGAATGTCGAACTGTTTGGTGACGTGCTCGAGCCGTAGTTTCGGTTCTGTGCTCATTTTGCTGCCTCCAGTGCCTGTCCGTCAGCGCCGCTGTCGGGTGAATACGTTCCGTTGGCGTACGGGTTGAATTCGTTGGTGTAGATGTCCGACGGCTTCAACTTTCCTTCTTCGAGTTCACCGTTACGGGTGAGCCAGTCGATCCACGTGCTGATCTCGGTATCGGTGATCGTTCCGCCGGGACCGGCGACTCCTGGGCTCTTCCAGTAGCTGATGAGCTTGGTGTCCTCGTTGCGTCCGCGGCTGTTGATGATCGACGTCAGCTTCGCGATCACTTCTTCTCGTGGGTGCGTCTGCGTCCAGCGGATGGCCCTCGCGGTTCCCTGTACGAAATCGGCGACCGCCTCCTTGTTCTGCGCGATGTAGTCGTCACGGAACACCAACGTGCCGTAGGTGAACGAGCCGAACAGCGATTCGTCGGTGAACAGCTCGCGAAGACCACCGCGTTCGAGCGCTGAGTCACGGAAGACCGAGCCGAGGGTGGCGACATCGATCTGTCCCTGCCGCAGCGCCTGTTCCGTGTTGACCGGCGGAACGACGATCAATTCAACCTGCTTGATCTCGTCAGGCGTAAGTCCCTGCCGCGCAAGCCATTCACGGACGACGAACTCGTGGTGCGCACCGAGGGTGTTCATCCCGACCTTCTTGCCGATCAAGTCCTTCGCCGACTTGATCGGACTGTCGTCGAGTACGTAGTACCCGTTGAAGCTCTCCTTGTCGGAGCCGTAGTACCCGATGACCGAGGTGATCGGCGAACCCGCAGAAGCCAACTTCACCACCGCACCGTTGAACGCTCCGCCGAACTCGGTTTGACCGGTCGCTGCGTTCTGAATGCTCTGAGGGCCGCTGGTCGTATCGCCGATCCAGTTGAGCTCCACGTCGTTGAAGTAGCCGAGGTCAGCGGCCAGTTCGGGGTAGATGACCTGTCCGGTGCTGCCCTCGTACCGCAGGACGGTCTTGCCGTCGGCGGTCTTGACGACTTCGTCGGAGGAGCCCGAGCAGGCAACGGCAAGGCTGGACAGAGTGACAAAGGCGACGGCCGCGGCTACCGAGCGCGCGAAACGAGGGCGAATCATGAAGTTGCTTCCTGTAGAAGATGATTGGTTCAGTTCTCGGCTACACCTGTCCGGAGCGCCGTGTGCGGCGCTCGGCACAGGCAGGTGTGGGGAATGTCAGTTCAACGACAACAGTTGAGCGACATGAGCGGGAAAGACCGAAACACGTGAGACTCCAATGAATGTGAAGACAGAATCGAGCCGTTAGCAGTGCCGAAACCATACGTCGGCACCCACTACCTGGGTCAACGGTTACATTCATGCCGGATTTAATGTGTGAGGTCCGTATCATGAGGGCATGCTTTCGCCGACGACTGCGCAGGACTTCGAGCAACACCGTGGCCACCTGACGTCGGTGGCCTACCGTCTCACCGGAAGTTTCAGCGACGCTCAGGATGCGGTGCAGGAGGCATGGATACGCTTGCAAGTCGCACAATCGAGACAAGGAAGCGACCTCGAGATCCGGGAGCTGCGCGGATGGCTCACCACTGTTGTCGGTCGGATCTGCCTCGATCATCTCAAATCGGCCGCAGTCAGAAGAGAAAGCTATGTCGGACAGTGGCTTCCGGAGCCGATCGTCACGCCCGTCGACGCCACCGCGGGCACACCCTCAGCGACACCCGATCCGCTGGAGTACGTCGTGACGCAGGAACAGAATCGTTTTGCGGCCCTCGTCGTCCTGGACACCCTTACTCCCGCTCAGCGCGTTGCCTTCGTCCTGCATGACGGCTTCGACGTGCCCTTCGCCGAGGTTGCGCGCATCCTCGACATCGAAGTAGCCACTGCCCGTCAGTTGGCCTCGCGGGCCCGTAAAGCCGCAGCGTCGGCGCCGGTCCCGGTCAGTAGCGAGGAGCATGCTGCCGCCGTCGAGCGATTGGTGACGGCTATCGCGAGTGGAGATCTGAACGCCGTGATCGATGCACTCGATCCCGATGCCGTCCTGATCGGTGACGCAGGCGGAACTACCCGCACGGCTGTCAACATTGTGCGCGGCAGCGATCGTGTGGCGCGGTTCTACCTGGGATTGGCCCGCAAGTACGGACCGGCAGCGGTGTTCTCGATGTCACCGGTTCTCGTCAACGGACGGCTCGGCGGTGTATTCGCCGGCTCACCAGGGGACGACCAGTACCCGCAGTTCGCCGCTCGCGTTGCCGGCTTCACTGTCCGCGACGGAGTTGTGTGCGCAGCCTACGATATTGCGAATCCAGCCAAGTTCAGCGCTGTGCCGATGCTCGATCACATCGAACCCGAACGCAAGTAACGAGACTCCCATTCCTCGAGGTGTGATCTGGACACCTGCGTTCCGAACCACAGTCGGTGCAGTACATCCGATCCCAGATGATGCAATTCGGTGTGCGTCCTCCACTGCTGCGACGCCCACTCGGGTTCGTTGTGGGCGGCGTCGATCCCGGCCATCGCGCTACCTCGTAGTTCGAAGTCCAGGTCCCGTCGAAGCTCCGAAAGCTCCGACCAATTCACCTGTGGTGCATAGTGCCTCGCGCGAATTTCGGTCAGTAGCTTGAACAGGACACTACCCGCCCGTTCGTCGACCCAGATCAGAGTGCGTCGATGCGCACCGCGCCCCACCGTCCACAGGACCACCAACGCCACGACGACGCCGATTGCCGTCTCGAGCATGCGGCTGAGGATCAGATGTTGGACGGTCCCGTGCGCACCACCGGCCGCGCCGAGGAGAATCGCGAGGGCGGTGATGAAGATGACGGCTATCCCGTAATTCCGCACCAGGAACAGCTCGATCCCGGCCATCAGGACTGCAAGTACCGCCACCAACCACAGACCGGTCGGACTCCAGGCGTAGATGGCACCCAACAGAATCAACCCGAGGACGGTTCCGCCGATGCGGTGAATTCCGCGATAGGTGCCCAGTATTCGATCCGGTCCTTGATGAAGGACCATCGCCGCGGCGATCACCGCCCAGTCCGGGCGATCGATGCCGAGCAGGACGGTGAGGGTTCCCGCGGCCATGCAGGCAATGGACAGCCGAAGTGCCGTGACCGACGCTCGGCTGGACGGATTGCAGGCGCGGAGGAACCGATATCGGATCGTCGGATCGGGCAGAGGCGGGTGGGCCCCGACCTCGTCGACGTCGAACGCGGGGTCCGCCCTGAGCTCCGGATCGTGGTCGTCGGAGATCGCTCTGGCCATCGAGATCTGCGCTCGTTCGAGTTCACGGGTCAACGGGTGGTCTTTCCCGACGATTGCGCCGCGGTAAAGGCACTGCCACGCGTCGTGCAGCCGAAGTGCTGCAGCGTGGCGTTTGTCTCGCGTGAGTTCGGGTGGGGCGTACGCCGCCTGAGCGTCCGTGTACTCCGCAACTGCCGAGACGGCTGCCTGTACAGCGCTGCGTTCGACAGCTCTCGGTGCCCACAGGATTCCCGTCATCGAGACGACCACCGCGTTGATCCCACCGATTGCCGTCCACATCGCGACCTCGACCGGCGGCTGGCCGGGAGTGGCGATCACGGAGCTGATCTCGGTGGTGAGCAACAGAAAGAACGCGCCCGGTGGACCCAATCGAAGCGCGTCGACGGTGAAGGCGCAGGTCGACACCACGACGGCCATGATCAGCACGACAAAGACGAGCAGCACCGTCGGCGCTCCCTCGGCGATGGCTCGGTGGACGGGCTCACCCACTGATGCCCCGATGAAGGACAGGATCGTCAGCGCCGTCGCGGCGATACCGACTGCCTTCCACCTGCTCCGGTACGGACGACCCTCACCGTAGATCGATGCAAATGCGCCGAGGCCGACCAGGAGCGACGCAGACCCGAATCCGAGCAGTGTGGCGATGGCCGCCGGAATCGCCAGGGCGAGGGCGACGCGAACTGCTCCGGGGTACCGGTTTCCCACCGGTGGCAATCCGAACAGGACGCTGCGCGCCGGCCGCGGAGCCGGGAGGTTGGACTCGTGACCCGCTGATGTTTCTTCGGGGTCCACTGCCCATCCTTCGCGCCGGCCTGTTCGTGTCTGTGTCGTCCCATTCTTGCGGGCGGCCGACGTGGAATTCGAGGCGGGTCCGGAGGTCGATTCGACCACCCCGTTATTGACACTCTGTCAACAGTGTGGATGATAGGTGGAGTCGGATCCGCTCGCGGGTCGCACTTCATCGATCGGGAGAATCACGATGACGCAAGGATCTACCGCAACCCGAACCACCGAACGCCGGTCCCCGTGGATGGACGACGAATTGGAGGCCGTGGCCGACCTGGCAAGGAACTTCTTCGCCAAACACGTCACACCGCATCAGAAACGCTTCGCGTCCCAGGGTTTTCCCGACAAATCCGCATATCGGGAACTCGGGACGCTCGGGCTCGCCGGCATGTCGATCCCCACCGAGTACGGCGGCGGAGGAGGAACGTTTGCGCACGACGCCGTGCTGTTCCACGAGCAGGTCATGGCGGGTGATCATTCACTCCAACTCGGCGTGCACTCGGGAATCGTGCCGCACTACCTCAATGCCTACGCCGATCACGAGCACAAACTGCGCTGGCTACCGAAGCTGGTGAGTGGCGAGTGGGTGGGCGCAATCGCCATGACCGAGCCCGGCACCGGATCCGACTTGCAGAACATCACCACCCGCGCCGTCCGCGACGGTGACGACTATCTGATCAGCGGCGCAAAGACATTCATCTCGAACGGTCGCAATTGTGATCTGGTGATCATTGCCGCCAAGACCGATCCCGGCCTCGGAGCGCGTGGAGTGTCGCTCATCGTGGCCGAGGTCGATGACAACACACCGGGTTTCGAGCGCGGGCGAATACTCGAGAAGGTCGGACAGAAGGGCCAGGACACCACCGAGCTGTTCTTCGACCGCTTGCGGGTGCCTGCAACAAACCTGCTCGGGGACCGCGAAGGCACAGGGTTTGCCCAGCTGATGCAGCAGCTACTGCCCGAACGATTGATCTGTGGGGTTGCAGCCACTGCGGCAATGGAGCGTGCCGTCGCCCTCACCGTCGAGTACACCAAATCCCGAAACATGTTCGGGCAAACGCTCTTCGATCTGCAGAACACCCGCTTCGAACTTGCCGAGTGCGCGTCCATCGCTCGTATCTCACGAACGTTCATCGACGACTGCATCGTCAAATATCTTGCCGGGCAGCTCGATGCGACTACCGCCGCGATGGCCAAGTACTGGCTCACCGATCAGCAGTGCGCCGTGATCGACCGCTGCGTGCAACTACACGGCGGGTACGGCTACATACTCGAATATCCCATCGCTCAGATGTACGCCGACGCTCGTATTCAGCGAATCTACGCCGGATCGAACGAAGTCATGAAGGACCTCGTGGCGAGATCACTCTGAGCAATCAGGAATCCGCCTCGCACGCCGGCAGAACGTCACGCACGATGGCGAGCAAACTGCGTACCAGCAGAAGGTGCACCTGTTCGCGGTCGAGCGCTCCCGTCACCAACCACTGCTTACTGGCGGCCTTCGCCAATCCTCCGTACGCCACGATCATCGAATGAACAGCAGCCTCGCTGCCTTCGCTCGGTCGAATCTCGAGCGCATCCATCATGCGTCGCGCAGCAACGTCGTCAGCGTCCTGCAGGATCCGATCCATCTCGGGATCACGGCGGAGGTCGTCGGACATGACTGTCGAGATCCACATGTCGCGATGACGCCAGGCGACGTCGAGCCACCGATCGATCACGGCGCCGATCCGCTTCTCCTGGCTCGCCGATCGCGGAATGCGGTCCACCGCCACTTCGGGAATGAAGACGAATCGCCGCACGACGTCGAGGTACAACTCCCGCTTGGAGCCGAAGTAATGATTGAGCAGCGGACGACCGACCCCGGCCGCCTTGGCCAACTCGGTCATCGAGACGTCGGCAAAAGACTTCTCCTCGAAAACCTTTGCCGCGCTGACAATGATCTGCTCACGCCGGTCTTCAGGACCGAGACGCTTTCCGCCTGTGGCCGACGCGGACGTCATTCTTTTCTCGCGGGCGTGCTGTCGACCGTCGCCTGCGCTTCGACCATGAGCGAAATGTGTTCCACCAAACGCTTTCGAGAGATCTTGGAGGACGGGGTGTGCGCCTGATAGATGAACGCGAGGGCACCGAACAGCCCCACCGAATTGAGTTCGGAGTTCGCGGAGTCGGTTGCCTCGCCGCCGTACATCAGCTCGAGCGACGCGGAGATCGGATTGGTGAACTCCGCCATCAATTCTCGCCCTCGATCCCACAGCGCAGGTTCCGCCTGGGATTCGACGAACATGATGCGTCCACGGCGCGGATCCTTGAATACGTAGGTGGTGAAGGCCTTCACCACGTGACGGATCAGGGCCGACGGTTCGGAAGGCGCCGCCTCGAGAGCGTCCAGAATAGTGTCGCGTGCCCCGAGAACGACCTCGTCGAGCACGGCGACCAGCAGTTCGTCACGATTGGCGAAGCTCTCGTAGAAGTACCGTTCGGTCAGCGCAGCCTCGCGGCAGGTCGCACGCATGGTCGCGGCGGCCGCACCCTCGGTGCCCATGATCTGCAACCCGGCTTCGATCAGCTGTGCCCGGCGCGCGGCGCGGCGATCTTCTGGTTCCTGCCCACGCCACCTGCGCGGGCCGGTGCGCCGAGCCTCGGTATCCGTCATGTCCCCATGTTCTCACTGACCGGCAGTGCTCTCGACCTCAGGTTATCGCGGCGACCTCGGCAAGCGAACTGACATCGCACGATGTCAATCAATTCAATTCTGACATCAATCGCTGTTGACATCACTTGATGTCAGACTTACTCTTCGTTCAGTTGTTCACGCACCAATCAGGAGGCGTCACACATGGTCGACATCGACCCAACCTCGGGGCCATCGGCCGGTGACGAGGAAACTCGAACTCGCCGAACACGAGTCGTCGTCATCGGAGCCGGTTTCGGCGGCATCGGAACGGCTGTCCGCTTGAAGCAGTCCGGGATCGACGACTTCGTCGTTCTGGAACGTGCCGCGGAGCCCGGGGGGACCTGGCAGGTCAATACCTACCCCGGTGCACAGTGCGACATCCCGTCGATTCTGTACTCGTTCTCGTTTGCGCCCAATCCGAACTGGACGCGGCTGTATCCGCTACAGCCCGAGATCTACGACTATCTCCGGGATTGCGTCCATCGCTTCGGACTGGCCGGTCATCTCCACTGCAACCAGGACGTGACAGAAGCTTCGTGGGACGAGCAAGCCCAGATCTGGCGGGTACACACTGCGGAAACCGTCTGGGAGGCACAGTTCCTGGTCGCGGCCACCGGCCCGTTCAGTGCCCCCGCCACACCCGACCTTCCCGGGCTCGAATCGTTTCGTGGTCAGATGTTCCACACCGCGGACTGGAACCACGACCACGACCTTCGCGGTGAGCGGATAGCCGTGGTCGGCACCGGCGCCTCTGCGGTGCAGATCATCCCCAGACTGCAACCGCTCGCGGACACGTTGACCGTGTTCCAGCGGACACCGACGTGGATCCTGCCGCATCCGGATCAGCCGATGACCGGCTGGCCAAGCGCTCTCTTCGAGCGGGTGCCGCTCACCCAACGACTGGCACGCAAGGGACTCGACCTGCTTCAAGAAGCCCTGGTACCCGGATTCGTGTACAAGCCGTCACTTCTCAAAGGTTTGGCCGCACTCGGCCGAGCACACCTTCGCCGGCAGGTGCGGGACCCGGAGCTTCGCGCAAAGCTGCTCCCCCACTACGCATTCGGATGCAAGCGTCCGACGTTCTCGAACACCTACTATCCCGCGCTGGCGTCACCCAATGTGGAGGTGGTGACGGACGGAATCGTCGAGGTGCAGGAGCGCGGAGTTCTCACCGCGGACGGCGCCTTCCGGGAAGTCGACACCATAGTCATGGGAACCGGCTTTCGGATGGGAGACAACCCGTCGTTCGACATCATCCGAGGCCAGGACGGCCGCAGCCTCGCACAGACGTGGAACGGCAGTGCCGAGGCCTTCCTCGGCACCACTATCAGCGGTTTTCCGAACTTCTTCATGATCCTCGGCCCCAATTCCGTGGTCTACACCTCGCAGGTCGTCACGATCGAAGCCCAGGTCGAGTACATCGTGAGCTGCATTCTTCAAATGGACGAGCGCGGCATCGGCAGCATCGACGTCCGCGCAGACGTGCAACGCGAGTTCGTACGCGCGACAGACCGCCGACTCGCCACCAGCGTGTGGAACGCCGGCGGGTGCAGTAGTTACTACCTTGTCGACGGCGGCCGCAACTACACCTTCTATCCCGGATTCAACCGATCATTCCGCGCCAGGACCAAACGAGCCGACCTCGCTCACTACGCGCAGGTACAACCCGTCTCGTCCGCAGCACTCACCACTGCTCGAGAAACCGTGAGGAGCCGATAATGCTCGGCATCAACGCCTTCCGAGGCACACCCGTCGTCGCACCGTCCGGCGCTCGCCGCTACACCGACGAAGCACATGCGATCGCCGCGCGGGACGTCGAATTCGACTGGGACGGCGTACCACTGCATTACGTGCCGAACGAACCGATGGTCACCCACGTCATCAACTTCATGCATCTCGTGTTGCCCGAGGGAGAGCGGGCCATGTCCGCAACGCTCGCCGAAGCACTCCCGCTCATCGAGGACACCCGCCTGCACGAAGAGGTGGTGGGATTCGTCGGCCAGGAAGCAACACACGCGTCGTCGCACAAAGGTGCACGCGAACATCTTGCGGACCTCGGCATGGACATGAAACCGATGTCACGCCGGATGGACTGGCTCGTGGACAAGATATTGGGCGACAAAGGATTGACCGGAAAAGCCAAGCACGCCTGGCTCTGTGAACGTCTCGGCTTGTTTGCCGCCATGGAGCACTACACGGCGGTGGTCGGGGAATGGCTGCTCACCGATCCCGCCCTCGAAGATGCCGGCATGCACCCGATGATGCTTGACATGGTGAAGTGGCACGGCGCCGAGGAAGTCGAACACCGCAACGTAGCCTTCGACGCCTACATGTACGTGGACGGCAGCTACGCCAGACGCGTTCGCACGGCGCTGCTGGCCAGCTTCACATTGTTCGTGCTGTTCATCGCCTCGATGAACTACCTGTTCCGACAGGACCCGTCCACGACGAAGGGCCGACTGTGGCCTCTCCAACTGATAAGCGCCACCCGTCGTGGCCTGGTACCCAACATGAAATTCCTGATCACCGAGATTCCTCCGTATCTGCGGCCGAGCTTCCATCCTTCCCAGATCGGGGACATGGACGTCGCCATGCGTTACCTCGCTCGCTCGCCTGCCGCCAATCGTTCTTCCGAAGCGAGCGCAGGATGAACAAGACGACTGCCGACAGTTCCCACGACGCACCCGACTTCACACCGACCCGATCGTTGAGGTTTGCCGCGCAAGCCACCGGCGCATACCGCCGAATCTTTGCAGCAAGTCCAGCAGCGCACATACTTTCGCGCCCGAGCCCGGTCCGCTACAGCGGGTTCGACATGACTCTGGACGTGAAGTCCGTCCGGTCAGAGTGCGACGACGTCCTGAGTGTCACCTTGACCCCGAGGGAAGGAATCACCCTTCCGTCGTGGATTCCCGGCGCCCACCTCGACATCTTTCTCCCCTCGGGAAGGCAACGACAGTATTCGCTGTGCGGCGACCCCGACGACTTGTCCTCGTATCGGATCGCCGTCCGGAGGATCGACGAGGGTGGGGGCGGCTCGCGCGAGATACACGAGTCGCTGAAACCCGGCATGGTTGTGGACGTCCGAGGGCCACGCAATGCATTTCCGTTTGTCGCTGCTCCGTCGTACCTCTTTGTTGCGGGCGGAATCGGGATCACTCCGCTCCTTCCCATGGTGCAACGTTGTCACCGCCGCGGAATCCCGTGGCGTTTGGATTATCTCGGACGAACTCGGACGGCCATGCCATTTCTCGACGAGATCGAGGAATACTCCAGCGGCCGGGTAACCATCCGACCGGACGACGAGTTGGGCCCGACGGATATCGAAACACTGGTCGCTGCTGCGGATCCCGGTGCCGCGGTGTACACGTGCGGACCGGCGCCGCTGATGAACATGGTGCGCGCGGCGACCTTCGCCGGCAATCCGACCGGATCGGTGCACAGCGAGAGGTTCTCCCCACTCCCGGTAGTCGACGGCAAGGAGTTCACGGTGCATCTGGCGCGCACCGGTCTCACCGTCGATGTGGGCGAGTCCGAAAGTGCTTTGGCTGCGATACGACGTGCACTTCCCGGAGTCGCGTATTCCTGCCAACAGGGCTTCTGCGGTACGTGCAAGGTTCGGGTGCTCTCGGGGAGCGTCGATCATCGAGACACCTTGCTCACCGAATCCGAACGTGCCGATTCGATGTTGACCTGTCGATCACGTTCCACCGGTGCATCTTTGGTGGTGGACCTGTGAGGGGAAAATTCTCTCTTGCGGCAGCCGACGCAGACTTCGTCCGATCCGCGCCGCTGGTGATCACTCACCGGATCGAATCCGAAGCGACGTGCGAAAGCCTGTGGCAGACGTTGACCTCGGACGGAGCGCTCACGTCGTGGGCGCGCGGGATCACCGGAGCCGACTGGACCTCGGCCAGACCATTCGGCATCGGGACTACCCGAACCGTGCGCGCCGGCGCTTTTGCTGCACTGAACGAGAGATTCTTCCGCTGGGACGAGGGGCACCGAATGACGTTCTACGTGGAGTCGGCGTCACTGCCGGGGTTCAAACGCTTCGCCGAAGATCTGGTGCTGGAACCGACTTCGACAGGCAGCCGCCTCACCTGGACATTCGCCGTACAAGCGCAGCCGTGGTTCGCCCCGATTCTGGCTCTGTCCCGACCGATCCTCGAACGCGTCACTCGCAGCTGGGCCGACGGCGCCGTCCACCACACACTTCAAGGAACTCCACAATGACGGCGACCGAGATCGACACGACCACACAGGCGTCCGACGACACGGTGACACAGGCAGTGCGCGACGCCCGAACTGCTTCCGAGTGGTGGGCAGAACTGACATTCGAGCAACGCGCTCGTCGACTGGATCGGTGGCGTGGAATCATCGCTCGTCGAGCATCCGAACTCGCCGACGTCGTGCACCGGGACATGGGCAAGCCGCACCCTGACGCGATGCTCGAAATCGCCATGGCACTCGAACATCTCGCGTGGGCGTCGAAGAATGCCCGAAAGGTATTGGGCAGGCGCAGCGTCCGCTCCAGTTTGTTGACGGTCAATCAGGCCGCCTCGCTGGAGTATCGACCTCTCGGGGTGATCGGTGTGATCGGTCCGTGGAACTATCCGGTCTTCACCCCGCTCGGTTCGCTCTCGTTCTCGCTGGCTGCAGGCAATGCCGTGGTCTACAAGCCGAGTGAGTTCGCCCCGGCAGTCGGGCAATGGTTGGTCCGAGCGTTTGTCGAGGTCGTCCCTGAACATCCTGTGCTGCAAGTTGTCACAGGAGACGGTTCGGTCGGCGCGGCACTGTGCCTGGCCGGTGTCGACAAGATCGGGTTCACCGGATCGACCGCGACGGGCAAGAAAGTCATGGCAGCGTGCGCCGAGACCCTCACACCGGTGTTGATGGAATGTGGCGGTAAGGACGCGCTCATCCTTGATGCCGACGGAAATGTTGGTGCCGCCGCGGATGCTGCGGTGTGGGGCGCATTGTCCAACTCCGGTCAAACCTGTCTGGGCGTCGAGCGTCTATACGTGCACGAACAGGTCTACGACGAGTTTATCGACAAGACAATCACTTTGGCTGCCCGAGTTCATGCGGGTCCGGGGGCCGAAGACAAGATCGGTCCGATCACCATGCCCTCGCAAGTGGCTGTAATCCGGCGCCACATCGACGACGCGGTGTCTCGAGGTGGACGTGTCGTTCTCGGAGGGCTCGGCTCGATCTCCGGCCAGTATGTGCAACCGACCATCATGGTCGACGTCCCCGAAGACAGCCTCGCCGTCACGGAGGAAACTTTCGGCCCGACGATGACGATCACCAAGGTCGCCTCGATGGACGAGGCGGTGGAGTTGGTCAATGCGCCGCCATACGCATTGGGAGCAAGCGTGTTCGGCAAGGATGGAGTGGCTGTTGCCGATCGGCTCCGATCCGGAGGAGCGTCGGTGAACTCTTACGTGATGTATGCCGCGGTTCCCAACCTGCCACTGGGTGGGGTCGGAGCATCTGGTTTCGGACGCGTTCACGGCCCAGATGGTCTGAAGGAGTTCACCTATGCCCGGTCGATGACCAGGCAACGATTCCGTTCGCCCCTACCACTGACGACGTTTCGACGGACCGCCCGAATCGACTGGCTGGTCAAGGTTCTCATCCGCGCTCTACACGGAAGGCACTGAAGCAATGACGGGACGCATGTCCGCAATTGCGGGAACAGTCCGCGATCTGGGCATTCCACTGCCCGGGCGCCGAATCGACTACGACGTCGCCGGAAAGGTCGTGCTGATCACCGGCGGAGGCGACGGTATCGGTTCCGCGCTGGCGCGCACTCTCCACCGGCGTGGGGCCACCGTGGCGCTGGTCGACGTCAACGAAAGTTCATTGGCAACGGCCGAGCGCTCATTCGAGCCACAGCGAGTCGTGACGGTGACGGCCGATGTCCGAGATCGGGACGGCATGACCGCAGCCGTGCAAACGATCATCGAGCAGCTGGGCAGAATCGACGTCGTGGTGGCCAACGCCGGAATCACCCCTCCCCCGGCAACATTGCGCCAGATCGATCCCGACGCATTCGATCGCGTGCTCGACGTCAATCTCACCGGCGTCTTCAACACAGTGCATCCGACCATCGACGAGGTGATCCGCAACAGTGGGCACATCGTCGTCGTGTCATCGGCGGCGTCGTTCGCCCCCGGTTTGGGCGGCGCTTCGTACATGATCAGCAAGGCTGGGGTCGAAGCGCTCGGCCGGGCGCTGCGTCTCGAGGTTGCCGGCTACGGCGCCACTGCCGGCATCGCGTACTTCGGGATGGTGGATACACAACTTGCACGCGCCACACTCGACGACGACGAGATCGGGCGCAAACTCGACGCTCGACTACCCGGTCCCCTCCGTCATCGAATCTCCCCGGACCGTGCCGCCACGGTGATCGCAGATGCGATCGCGCGCCGCGCCGCGCGGACCCTTGCCCCCGCTGCCTGGGAACCCTGGGCGTGGGGACGCGGATTCATCAATGTCCTGGCCGACGGCTATCTGGCCAGGGACAAACAGGCACACGACCTGATCCGCGAACTCGAAGACAGAACCACCGCTGCGGCCCCGACGAATGCATCAGCCCTGACAAAGGCATCCAGGAGATCATCATGACCACGTTGTGTGCAGCCTTCCAGCGAGTGTCGGCGGTAGCGCCCGACGCGGTGGCCCTGCGAGACATCGGCGATGCGCGAACACTGACGTGGCGCGAGTACGCCGAACAGGTCCGCGAGGTTGCCGCGGGATTGGCCGGAATCGGCGTGGGACACGGCGATACGGTTGCCTTGTTGATGAGTAACCGCATCGAGTTCTATCCGATCGACGTCGGTGCCCAACATCTCGGCGCGACGTCCTTCTCCATCTACAACACGTCGGCACCCGAAGCCATCCGTTACATCCTCGCCAATTCCGGTGCACGGGTTCTCGTCTGCGAAGACCGGTACGTGGATACGGTCCGCCGCTCAGGCGCCACACTCGAGACGATCGTCGTCGTCGACGCGCAATCGCATGTCCACCAGCCCGGCACCGTGACCTTGGAGCAGATGAAGAATTCTGCCGCATCGGATTTCGATTTCGAGGGCACCTGGCGTGCGGTGAAACCGAACGACGTCGCCACGTTGATCTACACCTCCGGCACGACCGGCAACCCCAAGGGCGTCGAGACGACTCATGCATGCCTGTTGTTCGAAACCAACGCCGTAAGCGCTGTACTCCCCGTCGAATTCGGTGACCGCATCACCTCGTACATGCCGTCGGCGCACATCGCCGATCGGCTCACCTGCCTGTACATGCAAATGGTGTTCGGCACCCAGATCACAGTCGTACCGGATCCGAGCCAGGTAGCGGCCGCGCTTCCGGACTGTCGCCCCACGATCTGGGGCAGCGTCCCCCGTGTGTGGGAAAAGCTGAAAGTTGCAGTCGAATCGGCTGTCGCCAACGAACCGGACGACGCGCGGCGAGCGGCGTTGCAGTGGGCACTCGACGTCGGTCGCACTCGTCTCGCACACTTGCGAGCCGGTGAAACAGTCCCCGCCGAACTGGAAGCGGACTACGCCCGAGCCGATACGATGGTCCTGTCCGCTCTGCGTGCGAAACTCGGCTTTGCCGAACTGAAGTGGGCCATCTCTGGCGCCGCACCGATTCCGCCGGACACGTTGGCATTCTTTGCGGCCCTGGGAGTTCCGATCTCGGAGATCTGGGGAATGTCCGAGCTGACATGCATCGCGAGCACCGCGCCGGCCGAGCCGACCAAGCTCGGAACGGTCGGAAAGTTACTCCCAGGCATGGAAATGCGCATCGAGCCGGACGGCGAGCTACTGGTTCGAGGCCCGTTGGTCATGAAGGGGTACCGCGGCGAACCGGCAAAAACGGCCGAAGCGATCAGTGCAGACGGGTGGCTCTCGACCGGAGATGTCGTCACCGCCGACGCGGACGGCTACCTCACGGTGATCGATCGCAAGAAGGAGCTGATCATCAACGCGTCGGGAAAGAACATGTCACCGGCCGCCATCGAGACGGCAGTGAAGACGTCGTCGTCGTTGATCGGTGAGGTCGTGACGATCGGAGACGGCCGAAAGTTCAACACAGCGTTGATCACTCTCAGCGCCGACGCCGCGGTCGGAGCGGCACGCTCACTGGGACTTGCGGCCGAGGCCGCGGTACTCGCCAAGGATGCTCGGATCGTCGACGTCGTTGCAACTGCTGTCGCCGAGGGAAACTCGCGTCTGTCGAGGGCCGAGCAGATCAAGCGGTTTCACGTACTCACCATGTTCTGGGAGCCAGGCGGCGACGAGCTGACACCGACGATGAAGCTCAGGCGCAAGCCGATAGCCGAGAAGTACGCGTCCGAAATTGCAGCCCTCTATGCGGATTCGGTCGTAGAGGACGTCTACGAGCCTGCACCCTGCGCATAGATCAGCGTCTCGGTGGCCTTGACCACAAACGTAGCGGCCGATCCCGGAACCAGATCGAGTTCGGCCGCTGCGCTCGCCGTGATGTCGGCAGACAAGCCCGGCTGGCCGGCTTCGTCCTCCGCTCGGACTCGGACGACATCGCCTCGGTTTTCGATCTCCGCGATCGTGACCGCAAACGCGTTTCGTGGGCTGCCGTGAGGCGGATCCAGGTAGACCGACACTGCTCGCGGCTCGAAGACTGCCACGGCGGCACTGCCGGCCGGTAGGTCGGTCTCCGTCTGGCCCGCGATATCCACCCCGACCGGACTTCTGAGCACTCCGTCTCCGGCCATCGTGCCGCTGCGCAAGTTGATTCCGGCGATGCGTGCTGCGAATGCACTACGCGGGCGGGTCAGAACTGTTCGTACGTCACCACGTTCGACGACCCGGCCACCGTCCATGACGACAACCGTGTCGGCCAGCGCAAGTGCGTCCAGAGCGTCGTGCGTGACGAGTACGGCAGTGCGATCGCCGGTCCTGAGCACTCGGCGCAGTAACGACCGCAGCGCGGGGGCGGAAGCGACATCGAGCGCGGACATCGGTTCGTCGAGCAGAAGCAGTTCGGGTTCAGCAGCCAATGCCCTCGCCACTGCAACCCGTTGCGCTTGGCCACCGGAGAGTTGTGAAGGCTTGCGTTCAGCCACATCGCCGGCGTCGACTGCGTCCAGCCAATGGCGCGCGGACTCGGCGGAATCGCGACGCGACCGCCCTGCACTGCGCGGCGCGAACGCCACGTTCGCAGCCGCACTGAGATGGGGAAAGAGAAGTGCCTCTTGCGCGAGTAGGGCAGTGCCGCGCCGATGGGGTGCCAACACGACTCCCCTACGGGTATCGGTGAGAACGCGGGAATTGAGTTCGATCAACCCGCGCCGCGGATGATGCAGTCCGGCAACCGCCGCCAGTACCGTCGACTTGCCGGCGCCGTTCGGCCCGAGGATGGCGGTCACCTCGCCCGCCGCTACGTCGAACGTCGCAACGACGTCGCGCTCCGGAATCTCGATGTCGACGTGGAGGCCACTCACAACGAACCCGCCGATCCGCGTCCACGCACCGCAACCACGATGACCACCGCGACTACAACCAGCACCAGCGAAAGCGCCACCGCTGCATCCGGATCGGTCTCACGCTGGAGATAGATTTCCAGCGGCAGGGTACGCGTCACCCCTTGCAGACTTCCCGCGAAGGTCAGCGTCGCACCGAATTCCCCCAGCGCTCGAGCGAAAGCCAGAACTGCCCCTGACACCAGACCGGGAAGCACCAGCGGCAGAGTCACCCGGCGAAGCACAGTGGTCGGGCGGGCTCCGAGCGTCGAGGCAACGGCCTCGTATCTTGTACCCGCAGTGCGTAGTGCACCTTCGAGGCTGACGACGAGGAACGGTAGCGCAACAAACGTCTGCGCCAGGACCACCGCGGTTGTCGAGAATGCTATCTGGATGCCGAGCACTTCCAACTGCTCACCGATCAACCCTTTGCGCCCGAACGTGTACAGCAACGCGATACCGCCCACCACGGGCGGCAGAACCAGCGGGAGCAGAATCAAGGATCGAAGAACGGACAGTCCCCGAAAATGACTGCGCGCCAACACCGCGGCCATCGGTACCCCGAACAGGATGCACAGCAGCGTGCTCATTGCCGCTGTCTTCAAACTCAGTTTCAACGCGGCAACCGACGATTCGGAAGTCACGAGTTCCCAGAACTGCGACCACTGCACGGTGGCCAGCATCGCCGCCAAGGGCGCGATGACAAACGCTCCGCCGATCAGCGCCGGAAGGTAAATCCATACCGGCAACCCGAGCGGAGCCCGGACTGCCGGTCTTAGGTGTGTCACGGGGCAGCGAATCCCGCGTCACTCAGAACTGCCAGGCCCTTGGGCCCCTTGACGAGATCGACGAACTTGGTTGCCGTTTCCGAATTCTTCGAATCCTTCAGCACCGCAATCCGGTACAGGTTGACCACCGTGGTGGCTTCCGGGAACGCGACCGTCTGCACCTTGTCACCCGCGGACTTCGCGTCGGTGACGTAGACGATGCCGGCATCGGCCTGACCGGACGTCACCTTGTTGAGAACGTCGGTCACCGACGATTCCTCACTGACGGGCGAGAGGGTCTCACCTGTGGCCGTCTCGACCTTCTTCGTAGCCGCGCCACACGGGACCTGCGGAGCGCAGATCACCAGTTGTGTCCCCTCCTTTGCCAGATCGGCGAAGGACGCGATGCCCTTCGGATTGCCAGGCGGTACAACGATCGTCAAGGTATTGCTCGCGAAATCCGAGGGCGACCCCGCGACGACACCGGCATCGGTGGCCTTGGTCATGTTGGCGGCGTCAGCCGAGGCGAACACGTCAGCCGGTGCGCCCTGGGTGATCTGGGCGACGAGATCCGAGGACCCGGCAAAGCTGAATGTGACCGATGAACCGGGGTTCTCGGACTCGAACTCCTTGCCGAGTTCGGTGAAGCTGGTCTTGAGTGACGCCGCCGCGAAGACGGTGATGCTTCCCGTGGCACTGTCACTGGAAGTGGTCGTGGTCGGAGCGGCCGACGACGTCTCCGACGACGAATTGTCGGAGGAACTACAACCGGTCACCAGGGCAAGCGAAAAGGCACCTGCTGCAACAAGTCCGACTACACGCTTCACGAATTTCCTCCAGTATGTTCAGAACTACGGCGTTTCCACGATGACCGTGGTGGCCTTCACGATTGCGACTCCGATACTCCCGACCTCGAGTCCGAGCTCCCGAACCGCGTCGGTACTCATCAACGAGACGACAGTGAAGGGCCCACACTGCATTTCGACCTGGGCCATCACCTTGTCGGTGACGACCTTGGTGACGAGGCCGGCGAACCGGTTGCGGGCCGAACTCGCACCCGCGAGCGGATCGGCCGGTGCGGGTCCGGCGTTGGACCGGGCGAAGCCCGCCAACTCGGCACCGTCGATGACCTTGCGGCCGGAGTCGTCCGTCCTCGCGGTGAGAAGCCCACCGTCGACCCACCGTCGAACGGTGTCGTCACTGACACCGAGCAGACCGGCAGCTTCGCGGATTCGAATGTTGGGCACCAGGTGATCGTAGGTCGCAAGTGCGGACCTAACAAGCCGAAATACTCCGCAGATGCGTGAACTAGTCAATCATGATCACGTATCTGCGGAGCATTGTCGATAGTTGCCGTAGACGAGTCAGCGCATCATTCTTCGGCCCAGGGCACGCGGCAGGAGTCGGTGCTGAACCCTTGCTCGGTGATCCCCAACGCCGAATACATCCGGGCGCGCATGTTTTCGAGCCCGATCTGATAGGTCAGTTCCACGACGCCCGCTCGCCCGAACCTGCGCTCGAGATCCGCGACCTGCTCGTCCGTCACCCCGTTCTCCCCGTGCGGGTCACCGGTCATGGCATCGGCGTAGGCGATCGCGGCCCGCTCGTCCTCGCTGTACTTCGGTGAATCCCGGTAATTCGCGATCCCTTTCAGCTTGTCGATGTCCAAACCGTCCAGGCGCGAGAGCATCGTCCCGAAGTCGACACACCACGAGCAGCCGACAGTCCAGGCGACGCGATAGACGGCCAGTTCACGAATGTTCGACGGCAGCACCTTCGACGCCTTCTGCACGGCCATCTCGTGACGGGCAGCCGCGACGAACAATTTCCGATGGTTGGCCAGGACGGCAAAGGGCTCGGGGACTTCGTCGTACTGCCTGGCGGCGAATTTGTATGCCACTTTGATCAACGGACTGGCTTCTGACGGTGTCACTGCGGGAATGCGAGTCATGGCAAGCCTCCGTATGTTCTGGGGCACCGGATTCGATGCTCTCTACAGAGTTGGACGATGGCGGCGATTCAAACGTGACAAGCACCGCGTCCGAGCGGATGTGAGGATGCGGTGTCAGCCGACTAAGCTGCAAAGATGCCTTCGACGCCCCGCAACCGCACCGTCTCGCGTCTGCAGCCGTTCGCATCCACGATCTTCGCCGAGATGACAGCGTTGGCCACACTTCACGACGCGGTCAACCTCGGTCAGGGCTTTCCGGATACCGACGGTCCTGCGGCCATGCTCGAAGTAGCGCGCCGAGCCATCGCCGAGGGCGTCAATCAATACCCGCCCGGTCCGGGCATGCCCGTCTTGCGTCAGGCCATCGCGGAGGATCGGCGCGTCCGCTACGGACTCGACAGCGATCCCGACTCCGAAGTTCTGGTCACCGTCGGCGCCACCGAGGCGATCAGTGCTGCAATTCTCGGACTGGTCGAACCCGGCGAAGAAGTAGTGCTGATCGAGCCGTACTACGACTCCTACGCTGCATCCGTCGCATTGGCAGGCGCTGTGCGTCGGACTGTTCCGCTGGTCGCCGCGGGAGACGGATTCGCGGTCGATCTCGATGCATTGCGCGGTGCGATCACCGCCAAGACGAAGATGCTGATCGTCAACAGTCCTCACAACCCCACCGGCACCGTATTCACCGATCACGAACTTCGAGCGATCGCCGAACTCGCGTGCGAACGCGACCTGATCGTGTTGAGTGACGAGGTCTACGAGCACTTGGTCTTCGACGGCCTCACCCACACACCGATGGCGTCGCTCCCGGGCATGCGTGAGCGCACCGTCACTGTGTCCAGTGCCGCAAAGACTTTCAATGTCACCGGCTGGAAGACCGGCTGGGCGATCGGCCCCCGAGAACTCATCGACGGAGTCCGTGCCGCCAAGCAGTTCATGTCATTTGTTGCCGGTGCACCATTCCAACCGGCCGTTGCCTACGCGCTGACCAACGAACAGCCGTGGGTCGTCGAACTTCGACAGAGCTTGCAGGGCAAACGGAACGTACTCGGAAAAGCTCTGACCGAGGCCGGTTTCACGGTGCATTCCGGCGGCGGCACGTACTTCCTCCTTGCCGACATCAGACCGTTGGGTGAAACCGACGCGGGAGATTTCTGTCGCGCACTGCCCGAGCGTATCGGCGTCGCGGCCGTACCGGTCGACGTGTTCGCGGACAACCGCGACGATTGGAAGCACCTGGTGCGCTTCGCCTTCTGCAAGCAGGACCACATTCTTTCCGAAGCTGCACGCCGTCTCCACCTGCTCCAAGGAGCAGCGCACCCATGACAGCGCGGACCATCCCGACCGCATTCGTCCACCGCTACCTCGCGTTCTCGCCGGACAACGACGTCGATTTGTCTGGTGCACTGCGAGCTGCTGGGATCGACCTGGAGACATTGTCGGACGCTCGCGCGCGGCTGACCCCAACTCAGGTCACCACCTTCATTCAAACCACCTGGCAGATCACCGATGACGAATTGTTCGGCCTCGGATCCGCCCCGGTCCCCCGTGGCACTTTCCGATTGATCTGCCTGACGTTGATCCATTGCCCTGACCTCGGATCAGCGTTCGCTCGAATGTCCGACGTGATCCGTGCACTACCGGCTCTCGCCCCACTGGCGATCGAAAAGGGCGAGGAAAGCACGCGGGTGAGCTTCGCAGTCCGAGCTCGCGAAGGCGTCGCCGAACCTGATGTCGCAGAACGTGTCACAACCGATTTTGTCCTGATCTTGCTGCACCGATTTTCCGCGTGGTTGATCGGAAAGCGCGTCCGACTTCGGGCAGTCGAATTTCCGTACTCGGCACCGGATGCGCGGTTGGCGCAGGACTACGACTACATCTTCGGAGCGCCGGTCACCTTCGGCGCGCAGCGAGCGGCACTGGAGTTCGACAACTCGGCCATGCGCGCACCGATCATCCAAACCGAGGAGACGTTGGAGGAGTACCTCCGAGAATCTCCGATTCAGCTCATGTCCGAACGCGACTACGACAGCACTGCGTCGGCGCAGGTGCGACGGGTCCTCGAACTCGGGGTGAAGGGGCGAACCTCCACGGCCGAGGAGATCGCCGAGATGCTCTCGATCAGCGTTCCCCATCTGCGTCGACTGCTGCGGCGTGACGGAACATCACTGAATCAACTGCGCGAGGAAGTGCTCCGCGACGTAGCCATCGCTGGTTTGCGGCGCGGAGAATCCGTCGAAGTACTCTCGGCGCGATTGGGGTTCTCCGAGCCCAGCGCGTTCCGTCGGGCCTTCAAACGATGGACCGGCGACACTCCGAGTTCGTACCGCTAGCTGACGCAGAACTCGTTTCCTTCGGGATCGGTCATCGTGATCCACACGCTCGGCCCCTGCGCTCCACGGTGCAGGATCGTCGCCCCCACCGTCTCGAGGTGCGCTGCGACATCCTCGCGCTTGTCGCCCACTCGTATGTCGAAATGGAGCCGGTTCTTCACCGTCTTCGATTCCGGAACCAGTTGGAACAGAACGCGGGGACGTTCGGGATGCTCCGGATCGCTGATGGCTGCACCTTCGCGCCAGACGAGAACTCCCTCGAAGGTCGTGGTGTCAGATTCCTTGGCGTGACCAGCAGCGACGAGGCCCCTGATGAAGTCTTCGTCGCTGGGCTCCGCTGCCCACCCGAGTGCTGCGGCCCACCACTTCGCCTGTTCGTGCGGATGTGCCGAATCTACTGTGACTTGAAATTCGTATCCCATGTTCCGACGTTAACGCCGACCACCGACACCTAGTGAAGGTTCAGCCGAGCCCGGGCATCAGTCGACACTCTTGATGGTCTTCATGGTGATCAGCGATGTCACCCGCGAGACAGCCGGAAGCCCGCTGAGCTTGGTGACCATGAAGTTCTCGTACGTCGCGAGATCTTTCACCGCGACCCGAATGAAGTAGTCGGGAATTCCGAACAACCGCCGACATTCGATCACTTCGTCGAAGGCGGCGACCTGGGATTCGAAGTCCTCGATGGTCGCCTGGTCGTTGACTCCGATCTCGGCGGTGACGATCACCTGAAATCCTCGGCCAAGCGCTTCCTGACTGACGATCGCGCGGTACCCGGTGATGATTCCGTCGGCTTCGAGCTTTTTCACGCGGCGCAGGCAAGGGGACGGTGTCAGACCCACCAGATCCGCCAATTCCGTGTTCGTCAGACTCGAGTCCTGACGGAGGTGAAACAAAATTGCGTCATCCATGGCATCCATCGCACTATTATTGCGCACTGTTCAATATGTGGGCATTCTGAGCAATCGATCACCTCGATCTTTGTTATAGATTTGCGTCGTGATCGAACCAGCATCGTCGACGGCCGCGCCTGCCGTCGAACTCTCGCCGCGAACCCCGGCGTGGCGGCACGCCTTCCAACTGTCGCTGCCGGTCGGATTCGGCCTGCTCCCACTCGGGATAGCCCTGGGCGTTCTTGTGGTCCAACAGGGCCTCAACCCTTGGTGGGCAGTCGCTTTCACCTCGCTGATCTACGCCGGATCGCTGGAGTTTCTCGCCGTCGGAATGGTCGCGGCCATGACACCACTGCCGTACGTCGCTCTGACCGCACTGCTGGTCAACTTTCGACATGTGTTCTACGCCTTGAGTTTTCCGCTGGAAAAGATTCGCAACCCCTTCGCCCGCTTCTACAGCATGTTCGCGCTGACCGACGAGGCCTATGCGATGTCGGTAACTGCCGATCCCAAGGCACTCACCGGACGCGTCATCGTCTACTCCCAGCTGTACCTCCACGGCTACTGGATCGGTGGCGCGATCCTGGGCGCGACGGCAGGACAGTGGATTCCAGATTCGATAGTCGGTCTCGACTTCGCTCTGACCGCACTGTTCGTCGTCCTCTCGATCGAGGCAATTCGCGCACAAAACGGATTCGCGGTGCCGGTCGCTGCGGTCACCTGCGCTCTGGTCGCCCGGCTCGCAGCCCCGGATCACATGCTGCCAATTGCAATGGGCGCCTTCGTGCTCTTCCTGATCGGCCGCTTTGTCTACGACTCACGAAAGGCGAAGATCGATGCCTGACACCTCGTACATCTTTGCGGCGGTCGCAGTCATGGCCGTGGTCACCTTCGCGCTGCGCGCAATCCCCTTCGCCGCGCTCATGCCGCTGCGCTCCTCCGCCCTGGTCGGCTACCTCGGCATCTACATGCCGGCCGGCGTCATGCTGATCCTCGTGATGTATTCACTCAAAGGGGTGTCGATCACCGCCCCGTCTCACGGCCTCCCCGAACTGATTGCAGTGTGTGCCACAATCGCCGCGCACCTGTGGCGAAAGAATGCCGTCCTGAGCATCGTTGTCGGAACGACGATCTACGTCGCACTGGTCAATACCGTGTTTGCCTGAGCGTTTCCCATCCGGGAGCAAAGCAGTTTTACTCCCGGATGGGTGATTTGTAACCTCCAGGCGCTTATCTGAACAGTTGAACACTTACACGATTTCAGTAGGGTGGCCGCCGGCCGCGACTGAAAGATCGGTGAGGTTCGATGTCCACGACAATGACCACGACGGGCACCCGAATCGCCGGCGCTTGGCACAGTCTGGATCGAGGCCAGCGTCGAAGCATCATCGGAATGACCGTCACCGTCGTTGCACTCAACGTCGTCGGGTGGGCAGTTCTTCTCGGTCTGGTTGTCCCCGGCCACTACACGATCGAAGGCAGTGTCTTCGGCATCGGACTCGGTGTCACGGCGTACACGCTGGGCATGCGCCATGCTTTTGACGCCGATCACATCGCCGCCATCGACAACACCACTCGGAAGTTGGTGGCGGACGGCAAGAAACCGATGTCCGTCGGTTTCTGGTTTTCACTCGGACACTCCACCATCGTCTTTGTTCTCGTCGCACTTCTGGCGTTGGGTGTGCGGCAACTTGCCACCAGCCTTTCCGACGACAACTCCGATCTGGAGAAGTGGACCGGCTTGTTCGGCACCACCATTTCCGGAACGTTCCTGATCTTGATCGGCCTCCTGAATCTTTTCTCTCTCATCGGGATTCATCGGGTGTACACGAAGTACAAGGCCGGAACCTTCGACGAGGAACAACTCGAGAAGGAACTCGACAGCCGCGGCGCCCTCAACAAGATCCTGGGCCCGGTGATGAAGATGGTTCGCAAGCCCTGGCATATGTACCCGGTCGGCCTACTGTTCGGACTGGGATTCGACACCGTCACCGAAGTGGGACTGTTGGTGATCGCCGGCGGCGCGGCAGCGACAGGGCTCCCGTGGTATTCGATCCTCGTTCTACCGATACTCTTCTGCGCCGGGATGTCTCTGTTCGACTCGATCGACGGATCGTTCATGAACTTCGCTTACGGTTGGGCATTTGCCCAGCCGGTACGAAAGATCTACTACAACATGGTGATCACCGGACTCTCGGTGGCAGTGGCACTGCTGATCGGGACCCAGGAAATCATCTCGATCTTCACCGACAAACTCGACATCCACGACGGGATTCTCGGCGCCATCGGGAACTTGGATCTCGGCGCGATGGGCTTCATCATCGTCGGACTCTTCGTTGCCACCTGGATGATCGCCCTCCTTGTGTGGCGGTACGGCCGCATCGAAGAACGGTGGCAGGCACAATCCGTTGCCACCGCACCTCGATCGACCGCTGAATAGTTTGGCAATCCGAGTCTTCTACGCACATTCAGTGCGTTTCCCACATTTATCGAAAGACGCATCCCGCGGAGTTGGCGAGATGCAATAGTGGAGTTCGAACGGGGTCAGCCCCGGCTAGGAGAAAACGGTGCGGATACGTCATGCGATACTGGGTGCGGCAATCACGGGACTTGTTCTTGCAGTGGCCGGCTGCGGTAGCGGCGACGGCGAAGCTGCCGAAGGACCAGGGATCGCCGTGGCGGCGGAAACCAAGCAAGTTCCCGACCGGGTGACCGTGCATCGACCTGGCTTCATCGACACCAGCATTTCCCCGTTCGACGTGCCTGCATGGCCAGGGCCGCACCCCTCCGAATTCCTCGAGCCCAACCCGCCGTCGGGCGAGAGCGGTGAGATCGCCGGCGACCAAGCTGCGGCAACGTACGCGGCCTCGCTCGACAACCCCGGTGCACTATGGAATGTCGGTGGCACGGTGCAATGGCTGGTTGTCGATCCGTTCCGTGAAGGTCTTCCACCGAAGTCTCCGTACTGACCGGATCCAACGATCGTTGCGAATTCAGTTCGGCCCCAATGCAGCACAGAACTCGCCGGGTTGATCGACATGCAACCGCAGCCCACCGATCGTGGTGGGACTGGCCTTCGAGAGCCGTTTCGGGAGCGTGACCGAGAGCGGCTGATCGAAGTCGACATCCACGACAGTGCCATCGGGCCCCGGCAGAACCAAGCGATCGTCGACAATCGCATTTGCTGTCTCACCGAATCTTCGGACCATGCTCGCCCGCGAAATCCGTGATCGGTCCACCTCGACTCGAATGCCCGTGCCGGATCGAAACACTACCGTTCGAGCCGAGACGAGGTGCGGGTGCACGACGCGTCCGGCAAGCCAACCGCCAATCGCAATCAGCGACAACACCGTTGCAACGAGCAGCACGACGCGAAGCCACTGCCACGGCACCAGGAAGTGAATCGCTACGGCCTCGATCACACTCGCCGCAACAAATGCCACCGGTATCGACATTGTCCCCCTCGCGTAGCCGAAAGTCGCTGTATCACTGGAACCTCCGTCTCTCCGACCCGTCGAGAGCAACCACAGTGATCGGATCACGCCGTACCGCCTGACATGAGACGTGTTGCGACGCGCGCGACCACTTCACGTTGCGCTGGATCGGGCACCAGGTCCGCGATCCCAACCGAGAATCCCACACCTGCGGAGTCTCCGTCTGAGTACACATCGCCGAGCACCCCGTCCAGTGATTCCTCCAGTTCGTCCGACAAGTACGCGATCTCGTCTGCAACCTCGGCGACCTCGCGCCCAGCCAGAGCGGCGAAACGACGGTACAGATCGACAATTCTCTTCCGGTCGCCCTCGTCGGACAGCAATCGCGCAGCCGTGGAGAACAGTTCGTGTGGCGCTGCTCCCGAGATCGCCACCAATTCCCACATGTCGCGTTCACGCTCGAACAGACGCCGAACCGAATCCGTCGGGGACGACGCGATCAACTCGTCGAACGCAGACAGCAACTCCACCGGAAGCGGCGAGACCACCCGGCCGGCGCCTCGCGCCGAGAGCATTTCCTGGAGCCGCACTCGCTGGTCTGCGAGGACGCGCTGTTTCCGGTCTATCTCCGCGATCAAGGAGGAAAGATCTTCGGCGAAGTCGTCCGGTTCTCGTGCATCGATCGGCTTCGGTTCGATCATCGCGGCAATGGATCCGAGTGGAATGCCGGCGGCGGAGAGCCAACGAATGCGCATCAGCCTGACCAGATCGGGAAGTTCGTAAGTTCTGTAACCGTTGGACAGTCGTCTCGGCTCGGCCAGCAGCCCCAGTCGGTGATAGTGCCGAACGGTCCGCGGAGTGGTGCCTGCCGCACTGGCCACGTCGCTGATTCGCATACGAACAGCATCAACTATGACGCTACGTCATAGTCAAGGCCGACATGCCGGCCTTGAGGCCTAAGGTCCTGTTCTGCCTGCCAATAGTTTCGCAGACGAATTTCGCGGGTATTGATCACTTGCGGCGGCGATTTCCAGAGCGAGGGGTCAGCCGCGCAAGGTCTGCCCCCGGCTGTCACTCGCCGGGTGGCGGGCCGCCAAAACCAGCGGGCCGCCGAAAACAATCTGTGCCAGGCGATGATTTCGATGCAAACGACACGACTCGACACCATCCTGATTCTGATCGTCGGGACGGCAATCGGACTGAGCGTCTGGCTGGCCACGCAGGAACCATTCGCGTCGATCGGACTCGGAATCGCAACGGTGGTGATCTGCTGGATCTCTTGCTCGATGATCCACGGCTTCCCACACCGATCGACGAAGGACATGCGTCCGCGCGAGAACCAGGATCGCGAGTCACCGAAACGGCGCTGACGCCGCGTAGGGATGAGGCCAACCGTGGAGGCCCGGACACAGCGAAGTGAGTGGTTCACCTGTCGCAGGTGAACCACTCACTTCGGTCAGAGGATCACACCTCGTCAGGTCGCCAGGTCGCGACGGCCCAGATCACGGCGACGTCGAGGGCGATGATCACGATCGACCACAGCGGGTAGTACGGCATCCACAGGAAATTCGCCACGATCGAGAGCGCCGCGATCACGAAGGCCATGCCGCGGGCCCACGTCATGCCGACGAACAATCCCAGCGACACCGCGATGCCGATGATTCCGAGCACGATGTGGATCCAACCCCATGTCGTGACATCGAATTCGAAGGTGTAGTTGACTCCGACGATCAGCAGGTCGTTGTCTGCGAGAGCCGCGATGCCCTGGAGCAACGCGACGATTCCCGCGACGAAGAGCAGGCAGGCTGCCGCCACCGTGGTCCCGATGGCAAAGCCTTGTCGGACAGGATGGTTCGCATGAGATTGGTGCGGAGCAGTCATGACGTCCCCTTCTTCGGCGAAATAGCGTGAGAACAGTATTCAAAGGTTCACGCCGACGGACATCACCCAGCAAGGATGAACAGCCGTCCAGCACTGCAATCAAGATTCATGGGAACATATGTTCGATTTCGGTGTACGGTGGAGCCTATGACCGCCACGATGCAACCGTCTCTGTTCGACAACGGTGACCTCGGCGTTTCTTTGGCCGATCTCGACGGCACGGTGCAGCGACGTATTCTCACCGCCGGCGCATGGGTCGACCATCGCCCGGCCTGGCTGACCGGATCGGAGGCCGTGTTCGACAATCTGGAAGCCTCGGTGCCGTGGCGTTCCGAACGGCGTCAGATGTACGACCGCGTTGTCGACGTCCCTCGTCTGGTGTGTTTCTACGCAGAGAATCAACCACTGCCGGACGCACTTCTCACCGAAGCCAAAGACGCGCTGAGCAGTCACTACTTCGACGAACTCGGTGAACCATTCGCCACGTCGGGTCTGTGTTTCTATCGCGACGGTTCCGACAGCGTTGCCTGGCACGGGGACGATACGGGACGAAGTCGCACCGAGGACACGATGGTGGCCATCCTGTCTCTCGGTGCGGCTCGCCCGCTCCTACTGCGCCCTCGTGGGGGCGGCGAATCCATCCGCTTCAATCTCGGACACGGAGATCTACTCGTCATGGGCGGATCCTGCCAACGCACGTGGGAACACTGTGTCCCGAAGAGTGCACGGGCCCTCGGGCCGAGAATCAGCGTTCAATTCCGCACTCGCGGAGTTAGATAGCGTCGCGGAGTTCGTCTCGCAGCGCCTTCCGATTAAGCTTGCCGACGGCCGTCTTCGGTATGGATTCTGCGAAAACAACCCGACGCGGCTTCTTGTACGACGCCAGTCGCTCGCCGACGTGCGCGACCAATGATGCTTGCAGTGCGTCGTTTTCGACGGTCCAGTCCTCGAGTACCACCACAGCCGTGACCGCCTCCACCCACTTGGCGTCGGCGGTACCCACCACGGCGACCTCACGGACAGACGGATGCGTCAGGAGTGCATCCTCGACTTCACGGGGGTAGACGTTGTATCCGCCGCTGATGATCATGTCCGAAGCTCGGTCCTTCAAGAACAAGAATCCTTCGGCGTCGAACTGACCGATGTCACGGGTGTGAACCCAGCCGTCTTCGGTGAAGGTGTCCGCATTCAGTTCCGGTGCATTGAAGTATCCGGCGATCGCCGATGGCGAGCGGATCACGATTTCACCCGGTTCTCCCTGGGGCACTTCGTTTCCCTCGCCGTCGAGCAGCCTGATCTCGACGTCGATGGCGGGCTGACCACAGGACAGCAGGCGATCTTCCGTGTGATCTTCGGGCCGTAAGACTGCAATACACAGCGGTGCCTCGGTCTGCCCGTAGTACTGGAGAAAACGGTGTTGCCCCCACGCCTGCATTGCACGTTCGATAGTGGCCAGCGGCATCGGCGACGCACCGTAGATCACGGATTTCAGACTCGAGATGTCTGCGCTCGCAAAATCAGGGCGTTCGAGGAGCATCTGAATCATCGTCGGCACCAGATTGATTGCCGTAGCCCGATGCTCGGTTATCGAGTCCAAGAAGGTCGACGGGTCGAATCCGGGAAGGATGACGGTCTTGCCGCCACGCAGCCAGAACGGAAGCACGAAGACACCGCTGGCATGAATCAGTGATGCCGCGTGCAGCATCGTGTCGTCCTGAGTCGCCGGAAGCAGATTGAGCAGAACATTGCGGCAGATGCCGGCGTAGCTGCGCTGAGTGTGCTGCGCGGCCTTCAATGTTCCCGTGGTCCCGGAGGTGAACAGCGTCAGGATCACATCGTCGGGAGCTAACTCGACGTCCGGTGTGTCCGAAGGCATGCTCTGTGCTTGGTCGAGCAGCGAACGCTGCCGCGCCGAACCTGTTTCCAGCCCGATGAACGTACGTTCGGGGAACCTGGCGGACAGTTCAGCGGCGCGGTCGGCGAGGTCACTACCGAAGACGACGTGCGAGGTGTCGGTGTCCTCGAGCATTCTCGCGTGCTCGTCGAGCGAGAGACGCGAGTTGAGCGGAACCCTGTTGATGCCGGCTTTGACACAGGCAAAATCGACGGGGACGCTGGCAAGAGAGTTGTTGACCAGCAATGCAACCCGTGCACCACGCCCGATACCGAGGGCGATGAATGTGTGCGCCAATCGGCTGCTGAGTTCGTCCACTTCCGTGAACGTCATCGATCGATCGCCGAAAACGACGGCTGTTCGCGATCCGTGCTGTCGCGCACCACGGGCGATCAGGTCTCTGGTTATGGGCATCATGGTTCAGTTTCCTCGTTCGAATTCGGGTTGTTCTCGAACCGGCCGTGCCGGCCGGCGCCCGCGGCGAACGCAGCAGCGCCGCGCACACCTTCAGCGATGACAATGGGATTTCCCGCGACGCCCTCGGCCCGCAGTGCTTCGGCAAGTGGTAGATCAAAAGATCGGTAGGCCGACGCGCGATCCGCGAGCATGCAGAGTTGAGGGAAAGCGGACAACTGGTGCGCAAGCTCCTTGGCTGCCTGGAGTGACTGCCCCACTGGAACAACACGATTGGCCAGTCCGAAGGCCAGCGCCTCCGGAGCGTCGACCGGGCGACCGGTCAAGATCATGTCGAGCGCTCGCCCCTGCCCGACGATTCGCGGCAGTCGCACGGTCCCACCATCGATGAGAGGAACTCCCCAGCGCCGGCAGAAGACTCCGAACACGGAATCCTCCTCGCAGATCCTCAGGTCCGCGAGCAATGAAAGCTCGAGCCCTCCTGCAACCGCGTATCCGCTGACGGCGGCGATCAATGGCTTGGACAACACCAACCGACTCGGCCCCATCGGGCCGGTGCCGCCGCCTTCCGGATGCAACTCGTGCACGCGGGCGGGGTCGGAGACTGCGGTCAAATCCGCACCGGCACAAAATGTGCCGCCCGCGCCCCACAGAATCGCCACCTTCTGACTCTCGTCCGATTCGAACTCCAGGAAGGCATCACGCAACTGCGCCGCCATCGGCCCGTCCACCGCATTCTTGCGATCAGGGCGATTCATCACGATGACGGTGACGCCACCGTCACGCTCCACATAGACATCGCCACCTGGTCGATCGGAGTCGGTCACGATATTTCCTCACTGCTCGCGGATAAGGTTTCCCGGTACCCACCATGCCACTTGTAACAGAATTTGTCGGGAGTTGTTCAAAAGTTGTTACAAACTGATCGAGGAATGTCCGCAACCCGAGTTGTGCTGGACCTCGCAACGGCGAGTCCGGACACCGAGTTCAGCACTGCAGTGCTGACCCGCGCCGGCGAGATCGTCGGTGTCAGCGCATCGAGCGTTCGCGTGGCAACGGGCCGCCTGTGCCGCGAGAACAAACTGCGTCGCACCGCTCGTGGAACGTACGTCCTCAACCCGGACGGCATCCCCACCTACAGCGAGGTCGAGGGGTGGCGAACTCGCACCGATCGCATACGCCCCTGGGACGGCACGTGGATAGCCGTCGAGCACTCAGCGCTCAAACGAAGCGACCGCACTGCCGCCCGAAGACACGATCAGGCGCTGCGCCTGGCGGGCTACGAGGAGTGGAAGCCCACACTCGCCGTCCGCCCGAACAATCTGCTCGGCGGCACGGACAGCGCCCGCCGCACTCTCCGCCGACTCGGCGCCGCCCCCGAATCGGCTGTCATGGAAATCGCTCACCTTGCCCCCGAGGATGATTCGACAATCCGCACACTCTGGAACTCGGAAGCACTGTTGGTCGACATCGCCGAGGCCCGTGAAGCACTCACACAGGCGCAAACACGCCTGGCGACAATCAGTCGCGAGGAGGCTGCCCGTGAATCACTTGCCTTGGGCAGCGCGGTGATCGCGGTCATCGTGCGCAATCCGCTCCTTCCGGAAGAACTCGAACCGACGCAGCCACTACGTGAACTGATCTCGCACATGCTCGAGTACCAGGACGCATCTCGCGAACTGTGGCAGTCACTGCTCCAGTTCTGATCGACTTCTTCCAGAAGGTAATTCAGTACGTTGCGCGGCCACCGCTGGCGTCGTACACAGCACCCGTCGAGTAACTCACCGCCGACGACGACAGCCAGGAGATCAGTTCAGCGATCTCGTCGGCCCGCCCCATCCGTGCCATCGGCGTCAAAGACTGCGAACGAGCGAGGATGGCCGGATCGGTGCCGGCATTCATAGGACTTTCCACGGCCGCGGGAGCAATCGCGTTGACCAGCACACCGGTGGTGGCGACCTCTTTGCCGAGCGACTTCGTCAGCGCGACGACTGCCGCTTTGGACGCGGAATATGCACTCTGATTCGGGTTTCCGTCCTTGGCAGCAATACTCGCGAGATTGACGACCCGCCCCCACCCGGACGCAACCATCCCCGGCACGAACGCCCGGCACATCAGGAATGTCCCTTCGACGTTGATGCGGAACGTACGCCGCCAAGCCGCGAGGTCGACGTCGACGAGTGGCGCTGATGGTCCTACGATTCCCGCACTGTTGATCAAGATGTCGACTCTGCCGAGTCTGGTTCGAAGCGCATCGACTGCTGTCGGATCACTCACGTCGAGTTGTTCGTCCGCACCCTCGGCAAGATCTGCCGTTACCACCCGAACTCCCCTCTCCGTCAACAGCTTTGCACTGGCGGCGCCGATTCCGCTCGCACCGCCGGTAACGAGCGCGGTGACACCCTCTGGGTAACCCTGCATCGCATTCACTCCTGAGTTTCTGTGCGCTACGCACTCAATTTATGTTGCAAACAGGCATAATTGCCGTCACACTGTGTAGAAATTCTGAATATATGGCGTTTGTTGTCAACGTCAAATAACTGGAGGCCTTGGCGATGGAAACCCGCTGGTTGCACGCGTTTGTCGCGGTTGCGGAAGAACTTCACTTCGGGCGGGCCGCATCACGGCTCCAGATGGCCCAGTCGCCGCTCAGCCAGATGATCCGAAAGCTCGAAAAGGACATCGGCGTCAAGTTGTTCGAACGAAGCACTCGCAGCGTCGCACTCACGTCCGGCGGACATGCCTTTCTCCCCCACGCCTATCGCGTCATCGAGAACATGGAGACGGCACGACACGCTACACGTGCGTCGTCGGGAGGCGTCTACGGACGAGTCACGATCGGGTTCACCGGAGTGCTCAACTATCAAGCACTTCCGCCGCTCACCCGCGCGTTGCGTCAGCGCTATCCGGAAGTCGAACTGACACTCCTCGGCCGGATCATGACGCGCGACGCGGTCATTCAACTCGAGAGCGGCGCCCTCGACCTCGCCTTCGTCGGACTACCGGTGGAATCCGCATCACTGTCTACCCGGCTGATCCGACGGGAGGCGTTCGGCGCCGTACTTCCGATCGACCATCCCCTTGCCGAGAGGGACGCGATCGATCTCCGCGAATTGGCCGACGACGGATTCGTGACCACCCCGCTCTCAGCCGGCTCCGCCCTCCAGGAAACCGCGATGCGCGCCTGCATGAACGCAGACTTCAGGCCTCGCGTCGTCCAGGAGATCACCGATCCGTACATGATCCTCATGCTCGTTGCCGCCGGCGTCGGTGTAGCGCTGATGACGTCCGGCATGGCTGCTATCACCCCACCTGGCAGTGTGTTCGTCCCACTCACCGGCGAGCCGACGTTCATGAATCACGGAATTGCCTGGTCACCCCGGCACATGACCGATGCACTCGCCGTCGCACTGGAGACGTCCGAGGAGATTCTGCCGACGCCGGACATTGAGACCAAAAACGTCATTATCTGAGACTCATTTAGTGTTGGACGCGCCATAGTCCTTCGTGGCACTGTCGTCTCAGCCGCCGAAAGGTGAGGGACGTCACCGATGCGTGGTGCATCACCAAACGTGCCGCCACGGCCGGCCCATCGGGACGAAAGGACTTCACATGGCACCACCGATCACCTCCACCGGTTCCACGCACTCCACTGCGGAGCACCCGAATTCGAATGCGCGCCGCGCCGCCGTTTCGGGCTTCCTCGGCAGCACCCTCGAGTACTACGACTTCTTCATCTACGGCTCCGCAGCCGCGCTCGTGTTCCCCAAGATCTTCTTTCCTGGCGGCGGCTCGACGGCAACGCTGCTCTCGATCAGCACCCTGGGCGTGGCCTACGTCGCCCGCCCACTCGGCGCAGTGCTGTGGGGACACCTCGGCGATCGGTACGGACGCAAGAACGCGCTTCTCGCCTGCCTGCTCCTCATGGGTGTTGCGACGGTCATCGTCGGTTGCCTGCCGACCTACGACCAGATCGGCATCGCCGCGCCGATCATTCTCGTCTTGCTTCGCCTTCTTCAAGGGCTCTCTGCCGGCGGTGAATCACCCGGCTCTTCGGCACTGACTCTCGAACACGCACCTGATCACCGTCGTTCGTTCTTCACCTCGTTCACCATGAGCGGGATCATGTTCGGCATCGTCGTCTCCAGCCTGGTATTCATCCCTGTGGCGAGCCTGCCCGACGAAGACCTCTACTCGTGGGGTTGGCGAGTTCCCTTCTGGCTCAGCATCATCGTGACCGTCGTTGCGCTGTGGCTACGTCGCGCCTTGGATGAGCCCGAGGTATTCGAAGAACTCAAGGAACAGGACGAGACGGCCGGAATTCCCGTCGTCGAGATGTTCCGCTCGCACTGGCGCACCGTGATCCGTATCAGCATGAGCTCGACCTTCGCGATGATCAACACCATCGTCAACGTCTTCGCCCTGGCGTACGCCGTCGAATCCGGCTTCGAACGCTCCACGATGCTGTGGGCCATCGCGACCGCCAATTTTGTTGCCGTACTGACTCAGCCGCTGTTCGGCATTCTCTCGGATCGCTACGGACGTAAGCCCATCTTCGTCGTCGGCGCCATCGGAGCCGGCTTGATGATCTTCGTCTTCTTCCATTCGATCGGAACCCAAAGCGTCCCCATGGTCTTCGCTTCGGGAATCGTCATGATCGGAATCTTCTACGCGATGCCCAACGGCACGTACCCGGCATACTTCCCGGAGCAGTTCCCCGCGAAGGTCCGATACACCGGAATGGCCGTCAGCCTCATGCTCGGACTCCTTGTTGCCGGCTTCACACCGGCTATCGCCCAGGCGATTTCGGCCGGAGACAAGAGCAACTGGACACCGGTTGCATGGATGTGCCTGGGCTTCGCCGTCATCTCCGCCATCGCGGCAATGACCGGACCGGAAACGTACCGCACGCCCACAGCAGAACTGGGCCAACCGAAGCCGAGCCTGCCGATCAAGCAGGACTCAGAGCTCACCAGCAACAACGCTTGACCGGACCGGCCCCTCGCGCTGAATTGCCGCGAGGGGCCGTCCCCACTTATGCAGGAGAATGTCATGACTTCCGAATACACACGTCACCGTATCGGCCTTGTCGGGTCGGGTATCGCCACCTCACTCTCGCCCGCGTTGCACGCACACGAAGCAGCAGCACTCGGATTCGACGATTACAGCTACGAACTGATCGATCTCGAGAACCTGAACATCTCGGTCGAGAAAACCGGTGAGGTGGTGCGTGGCGCCGTCGCGGGCGATTTCACCGGACTGAACATCACCCACCCGTGCAAGCAGGTTGTCGTGGACGCGCTCGACGAGCTGTCCGGCAACGCGCGGTTGCTCGGTGCCGTCAACACGGTGGTGGTCGACAACGGCCGTTTGATCGGCCACAACACAGACCACAGCGGATTCCTCACAGCACTGCAGCGCGGTTTGCCCGACGCCGCCTTGGACCGAGTGGTGCTTGCCGGGGCAGGAGGGGCGGGTTCCGCTGTGGCATACGCACTCGCCGCCGCCGGTACCACGGATCTTCGCATCGCAGATATTGATCCCGATCGCGCTGTCGATGTGTGTTCTCGCGTCACCTCGGCCTTCCCTGGCACGCGCACAACGGCTTTGGCGATCGATGAGATCGCCGTCAACCTGACGACGTGCGACGGCGTCGTCAACGCATCTCCGATCGGCATGGTGGGTCACCCCGGAACTCCCTTCGACCCTGCGGCGTTGCATTCCGGATTGTGGTTCGCTGACATCGTTTATCGACCGATGCGCACCGAATTGCTCGACGCTGCAGCTGCTCTCGGATGCGCGGTTCTCGACGGTGGGCAGATGCTGGTGGCTCAAGCCTCTGACACCTTCACACTCCTGACCGGTGTCGAAGCCGATACGGATCGCATGCGCAGCCATCTGAGCGAGCTGCTCTCCGAGACGGCATGCGCATGAGCACAACCGAACACCTACTTTCTCGCGAAGTACCAGGAGCACTGATGAAGGTGACTGCGCCTTTCGCCGAACCTCTCGACATGGGCAGCGTCCGCCTCCGGAACCGGTTCGTGTCCGCCCCGATGGAACGCAACTACTGCGAAGTCGACGGCACCATGACGGACGAGTACATCGCGTACCTCGCCCGCCGCGCCGAAGGTGGTGCTGCACTGATCTTCACCGAAGCCAGCTACGTGCGTGCCGACGGCAAGGGACGCATCCGGCAGATGGGCGTCGACGTCGACGAACGGATTCCCGGCATCAAGAAGATGGCCGACGCGATCCACGCACACGGCGCCCTCGTCGGAGTCGAACTCAACCACGGTGGACGTACGGCGCAAGGTTCTGTCAGCGGGTTTGTTCCCGTTGCCCCGACACCGATTCCGTGTTTGGTTGTCGGCGGCGAGATGCCAGAACAACTCGACGCCGACGACATCGAGCACATCATCGAATGTTTCGGTGAAGCCGCAGCGCGCTGCCAGCAGGCGGGCGTCGACGTCATCTCCCTGCACGGTGGCCACGGGTATCTGATCCACCAGTTCCTCTCCCCTGCTTACAATCACCGCGACGACGAATGGGCCGACCCCACCTTGTTCGTCAACAAGGTCATCGCCTCCGTCCACGAACACGCTCCGGGAATCACTCTGGGACTTCGATTCTCAGCCTTCGAAGGCATTGCCGGCGGACTCGACGCCGAGACAACCCGCTCTCGCATCGACGCCATCGACACCGACCGACTCGATTTCCTCGACGTCTCGGCCGGCAACTACGAAGCGGGACAGTGGATCATCCAGCCCGGTGAATGGTCCCGCGGACTCCTCGCACCGTACTCCGAGCAGTACCAGCGCGACTTCGACATCCCTGTGGGTGTAGCCGGACGCATCACGTCGCCGGAGATCGCCGCGCAGATCATCGAATCCGGCCAGGCGAACTTCGTCAGCATGGCCCGTACGTTGCACGCCGATCCGGACTTTCCGAATCGCGCTGTCGACGGTGGCCGGTACCGGCCGTGCATCGCCTGCAACTACTGCATCGACAGCCTGGCCGCCGGCCCCATTCCCTGTTCCGTCAACCCGTGGGTCGGACGTGAACTGGATCAGCCCACGAAGCCGGCTGATGCCACCGTACGCGTCGCCGTCATCGGTGCCGGTCCGTCCGGAATGGCCGCTGCCCGCGACCTCGCACTTGCCGGTCATCGCGTCGACCTGTACGACGAACGACCCAGCCTCGGTGGCGACTTCGCTCTGGCATCGAAGCTGCACGAGTATCCTGAATACGGGCGGATCGTGGACTGGTACCTCGCGGAACTGGCCGAACTCGGGGTGCAGTGCCACACTTCGACCAGAGCTGACGCAGCATTGCTCGCAAACAGTGACTTCGACGCGATCGTCCTTGCTGCCGGTGGGCACGGTCCCGTGACTGACCTCCCCGGCGCGCAGACCCGAACCGTCCGTGACGTGCGCGAGTTCCTGGTTTCCGGAGATCCGGCCCCCGAAGCAATCACCATTTTCGGCGCCGACCGCGAGGCTGCTGCCGTCGCAGACGATCTGCTCCAGAAGGGCACCCAGGTCGTCATGATCGGGCCGCAGGAAACCATCGCGCACGACGTCGGCCGACGCGGCAAGATCGTACTGCTGCCGCGCCTGGCCTCAAGTGAGAACCTCACGACCTACCTGAGCTCGATCGTCACCAAAGTCGACGCCGATCGGGTCACGATCTCGACAGGCGGTGTACTGAGCGAAGTCGACGCCCCCGGCGAGCTGCTGATTTCACAGGGCGTCGAGCCGCGCTCGGAGCTTCTGGCCGAACTACGTTCACTGGCACCACGACTCGGGGTCCATGCCGTCGGCGACGCGAGCGGTGACGGCGGATCCATCCATGCCGCACTCGTGACCGCAGCCGACGTTGCCGTCGCCATCACCGCCGCCGCTGCGGCCCGTCAGGAGGTTCACGCATGAGCGCACACACAGCCGCACCGGTGGCAACTGCGTTGCCACCCATCGGACTCGGAACCTGGCCACTGGTCGGTGCCGACGCCACGAAGTCGGTTCTCTCCGGCATCGAGGCCGGGTACCGCCTCATCGACACCGCCGCGATCTACGGCAACGAGGACGCCGTCGGCGTAGCGTTGGCGGAGTCGGGCCTACCGCGAGAAGAACTGTTCGTCACCACCAAACTTCGTGGAAACGACCAGGTTTCCGGTGACATCCGCGGAGCGCTCGAGCAGAGCCTGGAACGACTGGGACTGGATCAACTCGATCTGTTCCTGATCCACTGGCCGCTCCCGCGAATCGATCGTTTCGTTGCGTCGTTCGAGGCGATGCTTGCCTGCCGCGACGCCGGACTGGTTCGGTACGTGGGTGTGTCGAACTTCCTGGAGCACCACGTGCGCCGCGTCGTCGCCGAAACCGGCGAGGCACCGGCAGTCAACCAGATTCAGATGGACCCTTCGCTCGCGCGAATTCCGGTGCGCCGCGCCAACGACGAACTCGGAATATTCACGCAGTCGTGGAGCCCGCTCGGCCGCGGGGATGTGCTCGACAACGCCGTTGTGAGTGAGATCGCCGGTCGAATGGGTTGCACCCCTGCGCAGGTGGTCCTTGCTTGGCATGTCGCGCAGGGTGTGGTTCCGGTCGCGCGATCAGCGAACCCGACGCGTCAGGCCGAGAACCTGGCAGCACTCGACGTGACCCTCTCCGGCGAGGACATCGAAGCACTGAACAGTCTCGACCGCGGCGAGTCTGCGGCGCGGGACGTCGAAGCAGAGGAACATTTCTGATGACGTTGAAAGTCGGAATCGTCGGCTGCGGCAAGATCGCCGGCAACCATGCCCGAGCCCTACAACAAGTCCCCGGCGTCGAGGTGATCGGCTGCTGCGATCCCGATCTCGGACGCGCCCAGGAGTTCGCGGCAGCGCACGGCATTCCCGCAGCCGTGAGTTCAGTGGAGCAACTTCTTGCCCTCGGACTCGACGCCTGCACCGTCTGCACGCCACACCCGGTACATGAAGAGGTAGTCGTGGCCGCTGCCGAAGCGGGTGTACATGTGTTGTGCGAGAAGCCCATCGCGGTCGATGTTGCTGCCGCCGACCGCATGATCGAGGCCGCCGACCGCGCCGGTATCACCTTCGGCGTCCTCTTCCAACGTCGCTTCTGGCCGGCCGCGCGTCGGATCCGGGACGCCATCGACGACGGCCGGATCGGACTGCCCACGCTCGGCGAGGCGTCGGTGATCCTGCACCGTCCGTCGAGTTACTACTCGGCCGACGCGTGGCGCGGACGCTGGGACACCGACGGCTGTGGCGTGCTCATGACGCAGGCGGTGCACCAGATCGACATGCTGGCCTGGTTCATGGGCGAGGCCGTCTCGGTCAGCGGCTTCATCCGCACCCACACCCACGGTGAGCACATCGAGACCGAGGACAGTGCGTCAGCTGTAATTTCCTTTGCTTCGGGCGGCACCGCCACCGTCACCGCGACTACCGGTGCCAATCACAATCTGGGCAACCGCGTGACAGTGATCGGGCGCACCGGCGCCATCGCCAGCGTCCTCGAATTTCCTGAAGGGCACGAGGGTGTCAACGAAATCTGGACCGTGCCCGGTGAAGTGGAGTTCCAGTCGCCGTACTCTGCCGACATCGACGCCAATCTCGATGTGGGAGCGGTTAATGCAGCACTGACCGACTTCCACACCCTGCAGGTTCAGGACTTCGCCGACGCGGTCCTGACCCGGCGCGAACCCGCCGTCACCGGCCGGGACGCCCGCGCATCACTTGCCATCATCGCCGCAATCTACGAATCGTCACGAACCGGGAAGGTTGTCGATCTGACATCGACACCGACCCTCGCAACAACTGCCAAGGAGCAGAAATGAGTAGCAGTACCCCCCTCACCTACGACGTAGTTGTCGTGGGCTCCGGCGCAGGCGGGCTTTCCACAGCAATTGCCGCAGCACATGGCGGCGCGTCGGTACTCGTTGTCGAGAAGGCCGACACCTGCGGCGGCGCAACGGCCTGGTCGGGCGGGTGGATGTGGACCCCGCGCAACATGTTTGCCATCGCCGACGGGGTTGTGGAGGATCGTTCGGCGCCGCGGACATATCTGGAGAACCGACTCGGCGACAACTTCGACGCTGCCAAGGTGGATGCACTCCTCGACGGCGCACCGGAGATGGTCGAGTTCTTCGAACGCAAGACTGCACTGAAGTTCGTTCCCGGAGCCAAGATCGCCGACATTCACGGCGACACACCGGGAGCCGGCACGGGTCATCGTTCCGTCGGACCGAAACCGGTGAGCTTGCGAAAGCTCGGACCCGACGTCGCGGCGCTGCTCCGTCGACAGTTGTACGAGACGTCATTCCTCGGAATGGGCATCATGGCCGGCCCCGACCTGCAGGCATTCCTGCACTCGACTCGATCGCCGAAAGCATTTGTGCACTGTGGCGTTCGCGTGACAAAGCACATGTTCGATCTCGCCACCAAGCGTCGTGGCCAGCAACTCGTCAACGGCACTGCGCTTGTCGGCATGATGCTTCGCTCAGCGCTCGATCTCGGCGTCGAGATTCGGGTGAAAACGTCGGCAACATCGCTGCAGACTGACGATGACGGTCGCGTTGTCGGTGTCCGCCTCGAAGGTCCGGATGGTGCGTACTCGGTAACTGCCACGCGCGGCGTCGTACTGGCCACCGGCGGCTTCGCCCAGGACATCGACCGCCGACGTGAACTGTTCCCCCGTACCCCCACCGGAAACGAGCACTGGTCACTCACTCCGAAGACAACCACCGGCGACGGCATCACCCTCGGCGAATCCGTGGGTGGTCGCCTCGACCGCACTCTTGCCTCCCCCGTCGCGTACTGCCCCGTCTCCATCGTTCGTTACCGCAACGGCAAGGAAGGTGTGTTCCCGCACATCCTCGACCGCGGAAAGCCCGGTGTCATCGGAGTTCTCGCGAACGGCAAGCGTTTTGTCAACGAAGCACTCGGCTACCACGACTACACCCTCGCGATGGTCGAGCAGGTTCCCGAGAGCGAAGAAGTGTGCTCGTGGTTGATTGCCGACCAGCAGTATGTGCGCTACCTCCCGCTGGGCATGGCCAAGCCCCTGCCGATCCCGATCCAGCCGTACCTGCGCTCGGGATACCTGACACGGGGTCGCACTGTTCGCGAACTGGCGGAGAAGATCAGCGTTGATCCGACGCAGTTGGAAAAGACAATCGAGGCATTCAATGTCGGGGCCGTGGCCGGTGAAGACCCCGAGTTCGGTCGCGGTACAACGCCGTTCAACCGGGGATCCGGCGATACCGCCAACCCCTGGCCGAACCCGTCGCTCGCGCCCTTACAGAAGGGTCCGTACTACGCGGTGAAGGTGGTGCCGGGCAGTTTCGGTACCTTCGCCGGGCTTGTCACCGACTCGTCGTCGCATGTGCTCGACGACAACGACCGCCCCATCGAGGGATTGCTCGCCGTCGGCGTCGATCAGGCCAGCGTGATGGGCGGGCACTACCCGTCCGGCGGCATCAACCTCGGCCCGGCTATGACGTTCGGTTATCTGGCAGGTCGGGAACTGGCCGGAGCCAAGACAGTTGGAGCACACGCATGACACTCTCACTCGGGCTGGCAGCCCTCACGGTGCTCGATACCGCACCGATGCAGCACGTCGATTTGGCCGAAAAGCACGGCTTCGACACCATCGGTATCCGTCTGATGCCCGCGGCACCGGGCACTACGGCGTACCCCCTGCACGAGGACAAGCAGGGGTTGAACGAATTGGTGCGTCGACTAGGCGATTCACCCGTTGAGGTATTCGACCTCGAAATCATCCGCCTTGCAGCCGACTTCGACCCCGCCGACTATGTTCCGCTTCTCGAAGCGGGTGCACAGCTCGGAGCCAAAGCCGTTCTGGTGGGCGGCGACGATCGCGACCGCGCTCGGCTCACTGACTCCTATGCCCGCCTCGCTGAACTGTGCGCGAACTACGGCATCGTCGCCTCGCTCGAATTCATGCCGTGGACTGCGGTGCCCGATGCGCGTGCGGCCATCGAGATCGTCTCGGCGGCAGACGGTCCGGCTCGTAGTGTCCTCGTCGACGCACTCCACGCCGACCGCTCGGCGACCACACTGGAGGATCTTGCGTCCATCCCGCGCGAGTGGCTTCACTACGCCCAGATGTGCGACGGTTCGACCCCCGCTCCTACGGATGACGCAGAACTGATCCGTCACGCCCGCGAAGAGCGTCTGGTGCCCGGCACCGGCGGCATCGCCCTGACCGACATCTGGTCGACCCTGCCTTCCGGACTGCCGGTCAGCATCGAATTGCCCAACGAGCCGCTGCGTCAGGCCGTCGGCACGGACGCCTGGCTGAAGCGCCTGGTCGAGGCCACGCGAGCAGTGTTGGCCTAGCGGCCCTGTGCGCGTTTAGCGAGTCCAGGCACTCCCTAAACGCGCACGGGGGCGTCAGCCCCTCCGAGCCGCAACGGCCTGCGCCAGACGGTCCAACTGCGCTGCGGTGGTGGACCAGTCGATGCACGCGTCGGTGATCGACTGACCGTAGGTGAGCTCGTCCGCCTTACCCAAGGTCAGGTCCTGACGGCCGGCCTCGATGAAACTCTCCAACATGACGCCGGCGATTCCCTGCTCACCCTCGGTCAGACGTCGGGCAATGTCGTCCAGCACGATGACCTGACGCTCGTGGTCCTTGCTGCTGTTACCGTGACTCGCGTCGATGACCACGCGCTCGGGCAGGTTCGACTTACGCAGGCGAGCAAGGGTATCCGCGACGGTCTCGGCATCGTAGTTCGGTCCGTCGCTGCCGCCACGAAGAATGACATGGCAGTCCGGGTTGCCCGCGGTCCGAATCAAGGCAGCCTGGCCGTCGAGATCCGTTCCGGGGAACACATGGCTCGCCGCCGCGGCGCGGGTACCGTCGACGGCTACCTGCACATCACCTTCGGTGGAATTCTTGATGCCGACGGGCATGGACAGCGCGCTGCACAGCTGACGGTGAACCTGACTGGCGGCGGTCCGGGCGCCGATTGCACCGTAGCTGACCAGGTCGGCGATGTACTGCGGCATGATCGGATCAAGGAACTCGCAGCCGACAGGCAGGCCAAGACTCGACACGTCGAGAAGCAACTTGCGGCCGATACCGAGCCCGGTGTTGATGTCGAACGTGCCGTCGAGGTGGGGGTCGTTGAGCAGGCCCTTCCAACCCAGCGTGGTGCGCGGCTTTTCGAAGTAGACCCGCATCACGATGTGCAGGTCGTCCCGCAGTTCTTCGGCCTTGGCAGCCAACCGACGGGCGTAGTCCATCGCAGCTTCCGGATCGTGTACCGAGCACGGTCCGACAACAACGATCAAACGGTCGTCGTCACCGTTGAGGATGTTGATCGTGTCGGCACGGCCGGTCCGCACGGTTGCGGCCGCGACCTCGTCCGGAGCGTGCTGAGCACGAACAGTCGCCGGTGACACGAGCGGACTGATACTCACAGTGCGCTGATCGTCGAGGCTGTCCGAAGCTGCGGTGGTGTCGATGGTGACAGTCATGGGGTTTTCGGTTTCCTGTTCTCAGGCCGACCCCAGAGATGAAGAGAAACTCCAGCGAGCCGGTCTGTAGTCCGGCTCTTGGGTGGAGGTTGTCAGCGCGTGGTTACGCCGGCAGGCCCACCCGGGGCCGGCCTGCTAAACCAGAAATAGACGCGCTGCATGACGGCCACGATACCTCGAGTTCGGATCAGATGGGCGCGCCCCTCCACAACAAGCCGAATCCGAGGGGCGAGTCCCGTGGCACGAGTCCGTGAAGAATGGCCAAATCCGCTGAGCGGTTGGCGCTTTCGAGTAAGTCTCCGGCGGCGAAGTTCGAATACGTTGGTTAGGCACCTGCCAATGCCCGGAACATCAGATGGAGCTGCGCCTTCTCATGCCTGTGATCGAATCGACCAAAACCTTCCACCCGACGGTGTCCCCTTCTGCGACCGAAACCCCCTTGCAGTCGACAAAAGATGTGGACGACGAATTCACCCGTCTGATCGATTCCTTGACACGACGCGGGTTCCTGACCAGTGCGGCGGCGCTCGGTGCACTGGGCGCGCTGTCTGCATGTTCGAGCGAATCCAGCGGCACCGAAGCCTCGGACGAGTGGGTCGACATCGTCGTCGCGGACCAGACCTACCGCCTCCCGCGGGACCCCAAGCGTGTCGTGGTGCTCGAAGCCCGAGGCGCCCTCGATTTTGCACTACTGGCCGAGTACCCGATCGTCGCGACCAATTGGGATCCGAAGTCTCAACTCATGCAGAAGGTACCCGCCGGCGCAGCTCGCCTCGGTGGGACGAACAACGAACCGAACGCCGAATCGATCCTGAGCTACGACCCCGATCTGTTGGTTGTCGGGAAAGGCTGGTGGGATTACTACCAGGACAAGGGCCTGCTCGGCACTGACATCGCCCCGGTGCTCGTCGTTGACGAGGGCACGACGGGCTCGTCCTGGAAACAGGCCATGACCGCGCAGCTCACGGCGCTCGATCGCCGCGAAGTCGCCGAACGCGTCATCGCCCGATACAACGCCGAACTTGCTCAAGCGCGGGCCAAGATCGGTGGTCTCCTCGAAGGCAAGTCGATTGCGATCGCCGGCGCCGACAGCGGTCAGATCTGGCTGCAGAACAACACGTTCGCCGTGTCGGTTGCACAGGACCTCGGCCTGAACGTCTTGACCGACGCCGCCCATGCGGCACCCGATCGGAAGGATTCGACTTTCTACAGCCTCGAGGAGCTCGCGATCTTCGACCAGGCCGACTTCGTGTTGCTACAGAACCCCGACGCCGTCGAAGCCGAGTCGCCGACGTGGAAACGAGTCCGCGCTGTCCAGGACGGCCATGTCGGGCATCTGCGATATGACCTCAACAACGGCCTCGCTCTGACTGCGATGGCCCTGGCCGCTGACATCGCCGAGCAGGTACAGGTCATGCGCTGACGTCTGTGCGGGCATTGGATCGGCGCGTGAGTGACCGGTGGGGTCACTCACGCGTCCAAACGGAATACACCTCGCACCTGGCGTACGCCGTTGATCTGCACCTCGACGGCATGTTCGCCGGCGTAGTACTTCCGGGTGCTGATCGGTTTGAAGGAATGCCTCTTCGCGATGCGGGCCGGCACCCCAGGCTCGAGCGTTCGTGTTGTCAGTTTGAAGACCTTCGGCGTCGTGGTCCCGTTGGCCTTCACGTGGTGGACGATGTAATCGATCACGACGGTGACGGACTCGCTGCCGTTGTTCGTGACAGCGAAGTCGAAGGTGAGTTCTCCACCCGCATCGACTATTTCGCGGTCGATGACGAACCCTTCGACCACGACGTCGGTGGGCGGCGAGAACCCCAGAAGAGACAGAGCATCTGGGTCGCCGGCCTTGATCAACGTCCGCAATGCATGTTTGACGATTTTCAGTGTGTTGGAATCCGGTGTCTGTAACCAACGCTTCGCAGTCGACACGGCGAGCGCTGCGTCAGCACGACTGAGATCGTTGAGATGGTTTGCGACCGAACGTCGTACGTATTCCGAATCATCCTGATACAGCTCGTCGAGAATGGCGATTGTCGACTCGGGACACGCCGTCAATTCTTTCACTCGTCTTCCCCAGGGCAAACGAGTACGAGTGCCTTCGGTCGCCAAGCGCCGGACGTGTTCGTCTTCATGGCCGGTCCAGGTGAGTGCGATCGCCAGCGAACGGTCAAGGTTCGTTTCGAGAAATGTGCGAATTGCGAATTCGGCCGTCAGACGCGACGTCAGCTCGGCAAGGAGAGCCATTCCCTCGTCGAAGTCCGACTCGGAGCCACTTCGTGTCGCCGTGACGGCGACGGCTTCGGTCACCGGCCAGATCATCCAACCAGTGAAGGTCTCCGCTGAAAGCGCACGGCGGATGATCTCGGCGAAGGCCGGAAGATCCTGAGGCAGTTCGGCAGTCATCGCGTCCCGCACGACGCGGGTACGTTCGCCGAGACTCATACCGTCGAATTCGGATGTACTACCCCGAACGAGGGCGAGGCGTGTCTGACCGGAGGCTCGCTCGAGGCAGCCTGCCAGATCGGCGACGACGGATTTCCCGAGCAGTTCGTCAGCGGTGGGCATCAGGGGCACACCGTGAGAGCGGAAATCCGATCACCGTCGAGAGAAAAATGGTGATGCAACCGGACGGGGCTTCCGGGAAAATCACCCTCGACCTTCACCGACACGACAACGGCCGAGCCTGGGGTGTTGACCGACTCGATCTTCTGGGTGAAGGTGAACGCCGTCGACACGGCGGACTTCCACGCCACGATTTCTTCGATCCCGACATACGTCCGGCCGTCGTCACGCACCACCGCGTCTTCGGTGAACACGTCACGGACGTCTCCGCCGTCGAAATATGCGCGCGCTGCGCCTGGCACCTTCGCTGAGTCGATCATTCGCGAAGAGTACTGCTGGGGTCCGACAGGTTCGGCGAACTCACTGCGCGAGCGGACGCCGCCAACTGAATCTCCATCAACAGCCTCGTCGAGGGCTCGGACAGGTCGGTATCTGTTATCTCCTCGACCCTTTTGATCCGATACCTGAGTGTGTTCGGGTGAATGCGAAGCTGCTCGGACGCGCGTCGGACATCGCCCGAATGCGCGAGGTAAACGGACACGCTTTCACGCATGTTCGACCCGTTACGCCTGTCGTAGACGTCGAGCGCGTCGATTCTCGGATCGTGCAGTTGCTCGTCGGCCGCAATCGCGTCCATGATTTCGCCCAGCAGCACCGGAGTGCGCGAGTCCGCGAGGGTGGTCACACGAACATCCCCCGACGTTCCGTCCAAGACCCGATCCACTTCGGCGCGAGCCCTAGCCACCTCCGCAAGCGTCGAAACCGGCGACGAGACTGCGGCCCGTAAACCCGAGGGCGACACCTTGTCCAAACGCGCGACAACTTCACGGGTCCACGAGTCTGTGGATTTCACGGATTGGGTTCGCGGAAACAGCACATAGATCCGGGCGCCGAATGCACTCACCAGCGATTCACGGTGAAAGGCACTGGCGTGCAGGCGCAACGACGACACGAGCTCACCCGAAGCCGACAACACGCTGCTCCCGACACTCGCCACGCCGATCACCATCGCGGGTCCGGACATCGGGATGGACAACGAGGCCGCCAGAGAAGGAACATCGACGCCGCCGCCGAGAACCCCGAGCAAGCGCTGAACCTGTATCGCCTCGTTACTCGGCGCGTCTCGGATGCGCGAAATCAGCCGAGCTGCAATGGCCGCGGCACCGCGGAGCACTCTCTCGGCATCGCCGGCGATGGGAAGCAGGCCTTCCTGAACCCAGATCGTGCCGAGCAGATCAGAACTGAAACCGCTCTCCCCCTTGACGTTCTCGGAAATTCTGCGAATCGGAACCACCAACCGTCGCCTGATCGCGAGGTCTTCGTGCGCAGGCACCTCCACCACGTCGTCACTTCGCCGCAAGCTTTCGAAGACGCCCCACTCCTGCAGCTTCCGGAGGTATTCCCGAGGTCCTTCACGGCCGAGGATCGATTGCCGGCGGAGCTCGTCCGCAGCATCTCCTGATGCCGAATAAGCCATGACGTGGGAACGCTCGTCCTCGATGCTGACCATCCCCCGGGTGAGTGACGCGACGTTCTGTGCCAGCTCGAACAAGTCTGTGTCACTGCCGAATTCAACGTCCTCCGAATCCTGACGGGATACCGAATGATCGAGCACGCCCCGGATAGTGGTGAACAATCGATCCCAACGAGCGTCCGGATGGACTGCCATCAAGGCGATCCCGGCGCGCTGTGCCGCCGCGCGCACCGACGTGTCCGAGGCCTCCTTCGACATGACGGCCCGAGGCGCTGATCCCTTCTGATCGACGCGGTTCAGCCAGGCCGCCAATTCGGCTGCGCCGATACCCACAGCGAGCCAGAGCTCAGAGGATTCGACGTCCGCGGCTCCGGGGCGTGAAAGGTCCCCGACCTCCGCGAACACCACGGAGTCGACGAAGACGTCATCACCTGACGGCGCGAAGACGAGCTCGACAAAGGCTCCGCCCAGCGCCCGAAGGACCGCGTCGAGCCTGACCTCACGGATAGCCACGTACCACCCACTTTCCGGACCGTTCCAACGCCTCAATTTCGAGAATAGTGCATTTTCCTGCGGAAATGGTTCAGCCGATCGAACAAACAGCGTCCGAGAAGTTTGGCCGATCAGCGGATTACTCGCCGACTCCTTTCGGCTTGACTGATGACGACACGACAACTGCCCCACCCATCAGTCTGCCGAAGGATCGTCATGGACGCCGTCACCAATGTCCCCCACCCAGCCAACGAACCGGTCAACAATTACGGGCCGGGAAGCCCGGAACGATCACGCCTACGCACCAAACTGACCGAACTGGCCGAGACACCCACCGACATCCGACAGGTCATCGGGGGCGTCCACCGAACTGCGGAAGGCAAGCGGGAGAACGTAGTTCAACCACACCGTCACAGCTCGGTCATCGGATCGTTTGCGGGCGCAACGCACTCGGATGTTCGTGATGCCATCGACGCCGCTACGCTCGCCGCCCCGGCCTGGCGCGACCTCTCGTTCGACGACCGCGCGGCGGTCTTCCTCCGCGCCGCCGATCTACTCTCCGGCCCGTGGCGCGAAACCATCGCCGCCGCAACAATGCTCGGTCAGTCGAAGACCGCATATCAGGCCGAGATCGATGCCCCGTGCGAACTGATCGACTTCTGGCGTTTCAACGTCGCGTTCGCACGCCAGATACTCGCCGACCAACCCGTTTCCGCTCCGGGAGTGTGGAATCGCGTCGAATATCGACCACTCGAAGGTTTTGTCTACGCGATCACCCCCTTCAATTTCACCGCCATCGCCGGAAATCTCCCCACCGCACCGGCCCTGATGGGCAACACCGTGATCTGGAAGCCGTCACCGACGCAGGCCGTCGCGGCGTACCTGACAATGCAACTACTCGAAGCCGCCGGCCTCCCGCCCGGGGTGATCAATCTTGTTCTCGGCGACGGACCCACGGTGTCCGAGGTCGCGCTGGCCGACCCTCGCCTGGCGGGCATCCACTTCACCGGATCGACCGCAACGTTCCAGCGTTTGTGGCGTGAGGTCGGAGCCAACATCTCGAACTACCGGACGTATCCGCGTCTCGTCGGCGAAACCGGCGGCAAAGATTTTGTACTCGCACACAGTTCAGCAGACCCCGACGTACTCACGACGGCATTGATCCGCGGGGCCTTCGATTATCAGGGTCAGAAATGCTCGGCCGCGTCACGGGCATTCGTCCCGAAATCGGTGTGGGCCAAGATGGGCGACACGTTCATCGACACAGTGTCGTCACTGAAGTACGGCGACGTCACCGACCTGACGAACTTCGGCGGCGCCGTCATCGACCAGCGTTCCTTCGACCGCAATGCCGCCGCGATCGTCCGAGCCAAGTCGACCGGCAGCCTCACCATCGCAGCAGGCGGCGACTACGACGACCGCGAAGGATTCTTCATCTCGCCGACGGTCCTGCTCGGTGACGACCCCAGTGACGAGTCCTTCAGCACCGAGTACTTCGGCCCCATACTCTCCCTGCACGTCTACGACGACTCCGCACCGAATGCGTACGCCGACATCCTCGCTCGTATCGACAGCGGATCCGCGTACGCCCTGACCGGTGCCGTGATCGCCACCGACCGTGCAGCCGTCGATCAAGCTCACCACGGTCTGCGGTTCGCCGCCGGAAACTTCTACGTCAACGACAAGCCGACGGGCGCGGTAGTCGGACAACAGCCCTTCGGCGGTGCTCGAGCTTCCGGTACCAACGACAAGGCCGGTTCACCGCAGAACCTGCTCCGTTGGGCGTCGACACGCACCGTCAAGGAAACCTTCGTTCCTCCCACCGATCATCGCTACCCCCACCAGGACGTCGATCCAGCCGAGAGCGAGAACCGTTGATGAGTGCCGTCTCGCTGAGCAACCCGCTGCGCCCGGTACTCCTCGCGGCGGCACGCTCGTCGCGGCTGGAGAAGACAGTCTCCGGGATGACCGTGACTCGCAAGCTGGTAGACAGGTTTGTCGCCGGGGACGCGGAACCCGCAGCGGTCTCTGCCGTACGCGACATCCTCACCAGTGGCCGGTTCGTGACGGTCGACTACCTCGGCGAGGACACTACCGATCCAGCTCAGGCAACAGCTACCGTCGACGCCTATCTCTCCCTTCTCCGCTCGTACGCAACGCTTTCCGAAGCGGCTGGGACGCAACACACCCTCGAGGTTTCGCTCAAGCTCTCCGCGTTAGGGCAGTCACTTCCCGGTGACGGCGAGAAGATCGCCCTGGCGAACGCTCACCGAATCGTCACAGCGGCAGACGAAGTGGGCGCGTGGGTCACCGTCGATGCGGAGGATCACACCACCACCGACTCGACACTGTCCATCGTCGAAGAGTTGCGTCGCGACTTCCCGACGCTCGGCACGGTCCTGCAGGCGTATCTGCACCGCACCGAGGCCGACTGCCGGCACTTCTCCGGATCAGGTTCACGAATTCGGCTGTGCAAGGGTGCATACAAGGAACCGGCCGACGTTGCGTTCCAAAAGCCCGGCGAAGTCGACGCGTCGTACCTGCGTTGCCTGAAGGTCTTGATGGAAGGTGACGGGTACCCGATGGTCGCCTCCCACGATCCCACCATGATCGAAGCCGCCCTCGAACTCGCCACATTGACCGAACGGACAGCCGAGGATTTCGAGTTTCAGATGCTCTACGGCATCCGCGACGGCGAACAACGCAGATTGGTAGCCGAAGGCAATCACCTGCGGGTCTACGTTCCCTACGGCAGCCAGTGGTACGGCTACTTCATGCGTCGCCTGGCGGAACGGCCGGCCAACCTCATGTTCTTCATGCGCTCACTCGCCTCCAACAACTAGGTGCTGGAAACCGGTGGCAGCGGTGGCAACTCGAGGTTCTCACGGAAGGTACCCCCGACGTAATCTGTTCCCACGATTCTGCGCTTGCGTAGTTCCGGTAGCAGTCCGTTCGTGACGAAATCGCGTGTACGCGGATCGGCAAGGTCACCGAGCGTAATGACGTCGAGTACGCCCGCGTCGTATCGTTCCTCGATCGCGTCCGCGAGCTGTTCCGGGGTGCCCGCCGCTGCCCAGTGGCCGGTGTCCTTGGACGCGATGATCAACTCACGCAGAGTCTTTCCTTGTGATGCGAGCTTGCCGAAGATCTCGACCCGGCCCCGTCGTCGATTCACCGACGACGGGTCCGGCAACAACGACTCCGGGATCGGCCGGTCCAGCGGCAATTCCGAGAAATCCACGTCACCGCCGAACATGTCGGCAAGCCTCGTGCGACCGGCGTCGAAGTCCGTCGATTCCTCGGCTTCTCTGACCAATCGTTCGACTTCGGTTTCGGTAGCGCCGTACGTTGCGTGGAACGAGCTGAAAATCAGTGGCAGTTCGTCCCCACGCCCCAACTCTGCCGCCCGGGCGCGGATCGTCTTCGTGTAGGTGACCGCGTCCTCGAAGGTTGCGAGAGAAGTGAATACGACCTCCGCGAAGCGAGCACCCAGTTCGATACCTCCGGCAGATTGGCCGGCCTGGAATTGGACCGGACGACGCTGCGGCAGGGAGGGGATGTTCAGCGGCCCCTGCACCGTGAAGTACTTGCCTCGATGCTCGATGGGGACCACCCTCGACGGATCGAGCACCGCTGAGCCCTCTCCCCGGGTCAGGGCGCCGGGCTTCCAACTGTCGAAGAGCGCGTTGACCACCTCGAGCGATTCGGCCGCTCGGGCGTACCGCTCCTCCGGACTCGGCAGGTCCAGGTCGCTGTAGTTCTCTTCTCCGAGTGAGGAAGTGACGGCATTCCATGCGGCTCGACCATTGCTGACGTGGTCCAGGGTGCCGAACAACCGTGCCAGGTTGAAAGGGTGATGAAACGTCGTCGTGACGGTGGCGATCAGCCCCACATGGGTGGTGACCGCACTCAGCGCGGCAAGGAAGATCAACGGCTCCTGCGCGCCGATCGCGCCCTGCGCGCCGAAACTCAGCAGGTCGGCGGCAAACAGTCCGTCGATCTTGTTCGCCTCGGCCGTCTTTGCGACGTCGATCGCGGACGTTACCGTCGAAGTCGTCGGATCGATCGCGGCGTCGTAGATACTCACCGCCCCGCTGACACCGGTCACCGTCTTGAGTGGACGCCTACGATCGGCCACCGACCATCCTCCTGGCTTCGCGAAATCTGTTCCGAATTCACAACGCTAGACCGATCCTGGCTCCCGACAAGGTATTCACTCAGCCTGGTTCTATCCCTCCGAACACCGCTTGGTCACGCCCCGGATTTACGGGCACGATAGGCGGCGACGTGCGCCCTGTTCCCACAGTTTCCGGTGTCGCAGTATCGCTTCGAACGATTGCGCGACAAATCCACGAAGACCGCTTCGCAGTCCGGGGCCTCGCACCATCGCAACCGCGAGAATTCGTCGGTTCGGATCAGATCGAGCACACCCATCGCCGCTTCTGCGGCCATCCGGTCCACCAGTGGCGAATCGTCAGCGGTGACGTGCAGATGCCAGCCGAGGTCGTCGTGCCTGGTGAGCCGCGGCCTCGCGCCCGATTCGAGCAGCAGTGTGTTCACCACCTCGACGGCGTCGTCCACTCCCGCGGCTTCCCAGAACTTTCGCAGTCGTGGACGCAGCGCACGAACCGCCGTCAATTCCTCCCGCGTGCCGTCCCGCCTGCCGGTCCAATGATCCGCGTCGAGAAACCGTGTCAGCTCCCCTTGATCCGGAAGCAGTTCAGCCCCGCCGCGGGCCGTGTTGACCAACGACGCGGCGAAGACGAGCGCCGATTCCGTGTCACCAGCAAAATGCACTTTGACTCCTGAGCTCTATCAACCTAATGTCAGCATCGTAATCGCTTTTACTCCTGACGGGTGACGACGTGAACTCTCGCAACGGCTTGATCTTCGCTCTGCTGTCCGCGGCAACGTTCGGCGTCTCGGGCCCGTTCGCGAAGTCTCTCATCGAATCGGGGTGGTCCCCCGGCGGCGCAGTGTTCGCGCGCGTTGCCGGCGGCGCACTGGTGATGATGGTGATCGCCGTAGCCACCCAATGGCCTCGCCTACGACAGGTGAGCGCCCACACGCGAACGGTACTGCTGTACGGGGTGTTCGCGATCTCGGGCGTTCAACTGTGCTTCTTCAATGCCGTGCAACATCTTTCGGTCGGCGTCGCATTGCTTCTCGAGTACCTTGCACCGATCATCGTCATCGGGTGGGTGTGGATAATCAAGGGCGCGCGTCCGAGCGTGCAGACGCTTCTCGGTGCGGCGGTTGCCATGATCGGCGCCGCCGTGGTGATCGACGTCTTCGGATCGGCAGAGATCAGTGCCGTCGGAGTCGCCTGGGGACTGGCCGCCGCGGCATGCCTTGCAGTCTATTTCGTCATTTCCGAACGTGCGGACGGTGATCTCCATCCTGTTGTGCTCGCGGCATCGGGGCTCACGGTCAGTGCAATGGTCATCGGCGCGCTCGGACTCGTCGGCGTCCTCCCCCTCCAGTTCTCGGCCTCGAACGCCGTCGTGGCAGACCATTCGGTGAACGTATGGCTGCCGGTGGTGGTCCTGGTCCTGGTCAGCACTGTCATTGCCTATCTCACCGGCATCGCCGCGATCACGCTGCTGGGGCCGACAATCGGATCTCTCGTAGCGCTGACCGAAGTGCTGTGCGCGGTCCTCGCCGCGTGGATCCTGGTCGGGGAATCCGTCACTGCACTCCAAGCTGTGGGTGGCGCAGCAATCATCGTGGGGTTGGTCCTCGCGCGCCTCGGCCAGGTTGCACCGAATCAGATACCGGCCGACCCGATGACAAATGTCATGGCAGAAGAATGACGGACGGACGAGGGATTACGACCTCGAAGCGAGCAGATTCTATGTATGACCTCAGCACAGGCACGGCATTCACCACAGGCACTGCACACACTCACTGAAGGATCGGCACTCGACGCCGTCCGGTTGACCGGACTTCGCAAGAGTTTCGGAACCGTCGACGCCGTCAAGGGTATCGACCTGAGCATCCGCCCCGGCGAGATCGTCGCGTTCCTCGGCCCGAACGGCGCAGGCAAGACGACAACCATCGACATGATACTCGGCCTGTCCCGGCCGACGTCGGGCGACGTGAGCGTCTTCGGAATGTCACCCCGATCGGCGATCGCCCGCGGACTCGTCTCCGCAGTCATGCAGACCGGCGGACTACTGAAAGAGCTGACGGTTGCCGAGACGGTGCAGCTGACCGCCAGCCTGTACGCCCAATCCCGTCCGGTCGACGAAGTGCTGGGGAGAGCCGGAATCCTCGACATCTCCGATCGCCTGGTCAGCAAATGCTCAGGCGGACAACAACAGCGGTTGCGATTTGCGATGGCGTTGCTGTCGAACCCGCAATTGCTCATTCTCGACGAGCCCACCACCGGCATGGACGTCGAAGGGCGTCGGGACTTTTGGTCCGCCATCCGCGCCGACGCAGATCATGGTCGCACTGTGCTTTTTGCGACGCACTACCTCGAAGAGGCCGATGTCTACGCCGACCGCATCATCCTCGTCAGGCAAGGCACCGTGGTCGCAGACGGGACCACCGCCGAGGTCAAGGCGATGGCGTCCGGACGCACCCTGCGCGCGACTGTTCCAGGCATCACCGACGAACTCCTGCGAGCCATACCGAACTCCGACGCCGTCGAGGTGCGCGGTGAGTCACTGCTCGTGCACTCGGGTGACACCGATGCCGTTGCACGGTTCCTGTTGACCAATACCCAGGCTCGCGATCTCGAAATCGTCTCGCGTGGCCTCGAAGACGCATTCATCGCACTCACGTCGAACAACTCCGAAGGACAGAAGTGATGACCACTGCAACCGAAGCGAACACCTACGGAGCCGAGCGAACCGTCGTACCTCTCGGCGGATTCAACACGACGCTACTGCGACTGGAATTTCGTCGCCTGACTCGCAATCGGCGCACGATGATCTTCACGCTCGTCATGCCGGTTGTCTTCTTCCTCGTCTTCGGTCTCGGTCAAGGCGACGACGACCACGGGATCGGACACGGCAATGTCGCCGCGTACATCATGATCAGCATGGCTCTCTACGGCGCGATGCTGGCCACCACCAGCGGCGGAGCGATGGTCTCGATCGAACGAGCGTCCGGATGGAGCCGACAACTTCGGCTGACTCCCCTGACCCCGGTCGCCTACATCGCCGTCAAACTGATCATGGCGATGCTGCTCGGTCTCGTCTCGATCCTTGTCGTCTACGTCGTCGGCGCGTTCACCTCGGCGCAGATGGACGGATCACTCTGGTTCACAACGGCATTGATCGCCTGGTTGGGATCGTCGATCTTCGCGGCCTTCGGCCTGTTCATGGGGTATCTACTCCCCAGTGAGAACGTCATGCAGTTGCTCGGACCGGGACTGGCTCTGCTCGCCTTCGGCGGCGGACTCTTCGTGCCGCTCACCGACGGTTCCGTATGGGCGACCATCGCACAGTTCACCCCGATGTTCGGCATCAACGCCCTCGCCCACGCACCGTTGACGGGCAATAGCATTCACTGGACCTGGATCGTCAATATCCTGGTGTGGTTCGCCATCTTCGCCGGCGGAGCGATCTGGCGGTTCCAACGAGATACGGAGCGTGTGTAGTTGTCGCAAACGACTGACCGAGAAGATTCCGTCGCGCTCCCGCGGCGGAATCGTTTCGGCGTTCTCTTCGCGGCGGTCTGGATGGTATTTCTCGGCGGGCCGCTGATCGAGGGATGGAATCTGCGCGACGAACTGCGCGGCTGGACAGGGATTCTCGCGACGGTCGCCTTCGGTGCGCTCTATCTCTACACGTTCGCCACAACGCAGCAGCGGCGTCGAATGACAATGACTCGGCCGACGATTCGCGAAGCTGCACTGGCTTTGGCCGCCTTGACCGCGTTGGCCGCCGTGATGATCGTCAGCGTCGGGCCGACTGGTTTGGCAGCCGCACCGTATCTCGCGGTGACAGCGGTGACGCTGCTGCCGACCGTCTCGGGCGGCATTCTCGCCTTGGTGTTCGCGGCCTCCGTGGAGATAGTCAGCCTCTCGTCCGGGTGGGGGAACTACTCCGGACTCTCGCTCGGAGTCTGCGCGGCCGCATTCGCGACCTGGGGCATCATGTCCCTGATCAGCCGCAACTTCGCCATGCTCCATGAACGCGAAGAGCAGGAGCAGCGGGCAATCATGGAGGAGCGAACGAGGATGGCGCGCGATCTGCACGACATCCTCGGACACTCGCTGACCGTCATCACGATCAAAGCCGAACTGGCCAATCGCCTACTCGATGTCGATATCGAACGTGCGCGCAACGAACTCGACGACCTCGAAAGACTTTCGCGTGACGCGTTGGCAGACGTGCGCTCGGCCGTCGAAGGATTTCGTGGGATTTCTCTTCCCGTCGAAATAGCCCGAGCACGAGAGGCATTGCGTGCGGCTGGCATCGAGGACGAGGTGCCGAGCAGTACCGACATGGTTCCCACGCGTCTTCGCGAACTCTTTGCATGGACGATCCGTGAGGGCGTCACCAACGTCGTTCGACACAGTGGTGCGACCCACTGCCGGATCACGGTCGACGAAAAAAGTGCGTCGGTCGTCGACGACGGGCAAGGGGCCGGGTCGACGTCTTCCGACAACGGTCTGATCGGATTACGCGAGCGCGCCGGAGCGTCGGGCGCACGAGTGATCATCACTCATCCCCAGCCGCAGGGGTTTGCACTTCAGGTAGTCGAACAGGAGACAGAGTGAACAGCCAGGGCGATCGAGCAACCATACGGCTGCTCTTGGCGGACGACCAGGCGCTCGTGCGAGGAGCGTTGGCCGCACTACTCGATCTGGAATCCGACCTCTCCGTGGTGGCCGAGGTCGGTCGCGGCGACGAGGTTGTGGCCGCTGTTCTCGAACACCGCCCGGATGTCGCGCTTCTGGACGTCGAGATGCCCGGCATGGACGGAATCGCCGCGACGGCGGCCCTTCGCGAGGCAGCACCCGACACCCGAGTCCTGATCGTCACCACGTTCGGACGTCCCGGATTTCTTCGCAAAGCCCTGCACGCCGGGGCCGGCGGGTTCGTCGTCAAGGACACACCCGCCAGGCAGTTGGCCGACGCAGTCAGGCGTGTCCACGCCGGACTGCGCGTCGTCGATCCCACCCTTGCGGCCGACAGCCTCGTCAGCGGCGAGTCGCCTCTGACGGAGCGTGAGACCCAAGTACTGCGCGCCGCTCACGACGGCGCACCCGTGGCAGCCATCGCAGGGGCGCTCTTCTTGTCCGCAGGGACGGTTCGAAATCATCTGTCATCCGCAATGGGTAAGACGGGTGCGTCGACGCGCGCGGAAGCCGTCAGAATCGCCGAGTCGAACGGCTGGCTCTGATCCGCGTGGCCGGAATCCACTTCCCCGGCAAATAGTTCGCGGTTCGATTCTTGACGGCGATTTGTCCAAATCACTCAAAGTAGGGACCTTCTACCCTAGGGATTTTCCCTGCAAACGACCCCCTTCGCGAGAATCCAAAACAGCTAATCGTTCGATAACTGGCTATGATGCAGTTAATTGAATCGACGGAGCCTGTGCGTAACGGGGGAAGGGACGTCTCATGTCGAACCAGTTCAACGATCGCTTGAACTCGCTGTTCGAGACTGCCGACTTTCACGTCACCAACGCGATGGTCGTTCGCGGCATGACCGAGTTCGGCTGCCGCATCTCGACGCCGTACCTGTCCCAACTGCGCACCGGCGTCCGAACCAACCCGTCACCCGAAGTGGTTGCCGCCCTCGCCCACTTCTTCAACGTCCATCCGGACTACTTCTACGCCCCGTCCGATCAAACTCCGCCCGCGATCTCGGGCGGCGAGGCGGACCTCTCTCTCCTCGAACAGCTGCACAACGTGCGCCTGCGAAACCTCACCTCTCGCGTCGTCGATCTATCGCCGTCTTCGCAGGATCTGCTTGTCGAAATGGCGGAGAATCTACGTTCCTCCGAGAATCTTCCGCGCGTACCACCGGACTCGAATTCCTACATGTCACGCGCGTAGCGCCCTTCGCCGACTCTCCTTGACTGCTCAGGGAGGGTTGGCCTTATGCTGGTCGATGCAGCTGGTTCGCCCGGCGCGGTCATGAGGAGCCCCGAAGACCGTTCCCGGCGTCGAAGCCCCGTCAGCGCAAGCTGTCGGAGTGAGAGGGAACCCGGTGAAAATCCGGGACTGTCCCGCAGCGGTAAGCAGGAACGACCGCCGTTTATGTGCACTGGGCATCCGCCTGGGAAGCGACGGCCAGTAGGTTCGATCCAACTCGATCGAGTGCCCGCGAGTCCGAAGACCTGCCGACTGTGTCGGGCACGCCGTGCCCGACGGTCCACCGCCTCGTGGAATGGGCGTGTAGATCTCCATCGGACCTCGTGTGCGGTGCGGGCAGTACTGTCCGCCGAAACTCGAGGTCTCGTGAGGTGTACCCGTCTGCCGGCAGTGGCCATCAATGCATTGGCAATCTGGAGAAACTCCGTGACAACAACATTCACTTCGACCGTGCTGGGCTCACCGCGCATCGGTCCTCATCGAGAACTCAAGCGGGCAACCGAAAGCTACTGGGCAGGGCGCATCGACGCCGACGCCCTGCAGGCTGTCGCCCGTGACCTCCGTCGGCAGGGCTTGGCCGACCTCCGTGACCTGGGCCTCGACTCCGTCCCGGTCAATACCTTCTCCTTCTACGACCAGATGCTCGACACCGCAGTTCTTCTCAGCGCGCTGCCCGACCGCGTCGCGTCGGTCGCCGATCCGTTGGACCGCTACTTTGCCGCTGCCCGTGGGACGGACACCATCGCGCCACTCGAAATGACGAAGTGGTTCGACACCAACTACCACTACCTGGTGCCGGAGATTTCACCGTCCACCACGTTCGCACTCGACCCGTCCAAAGTCTTGTCCGAACTGGCAGAAGCACTTTCCGACGGCATTGCAGCCCGCCCGGTCGTCATCGGACCGGTCACCTTCCTGCTGCTCTCGAAGGCTGTCGGCACAGACGAGCCGCTGCTCTCGCGGCTCGACGAACTACTCCCCCTCTACGCGGATCTACTCGGTCGGCTCGCGAAGGCCGGTGCGAGCTGGGTTCAGTTCGACGAACCCGCCCTCGTGGGCGATCGCACCGATGAGGAAATCGAAGCGGCACGCGCTGCGTACGAACAGCTTTCAGCGCTGTCCAAGCGGCCGTCGATCCTGTTGGCGTCGTACTTCGGTTCGCTGCGTGACGCGTTGCCCGCGCTTGCGTCCACCGGCGTCGAAGGATTTGCCGTCGACCTGGTGGCCGGTCAGGATTCGATCGGCTCCGTACCTGAACTCGCCCGCAAACTAATCGTCGCCGGAGTGGTCGACGGACGAAACATCTGGCGGTCCGATCTGGACTCGGCACTGAGCACTTTGGGTGCCTTGCTCGGCAGCGTCGACACGCTTGCCGTCTCCACGTCGTGCTCCCTGCTGCACGTTCCGTACACACTCGACGCTGAGTCCGATGTCGACAAGGCCCTGCGCTCGTGGCTCGCGTTCGGCACCGAGAAGGTCAAGGAAGTAGTAACTCTCGCAACCGCTCTCACACAGGGCAGAGAGTCGGTGGAGGACGAGTTCGCTCTGGCACGAGCGGCCGCGTCGACCCGCAAGGACGATCGCAGACTCAATGATGCGAGTGTTCGAGGCCGTCTGGACGCGGTGCTGAACTCGGCAACCGGTCGCGCGCCCGCCGCCGAACGTCGCGCTGCCCAGGACGAGCTGCTTTCTCTGCCGCCGCTGCCCACGACGACCATCGGTTCGTACCCGCAAACCTCGAAGATCCGCATCGCTCGCGCAGCGCTGCGCAAAGGTGAGATCGACGAAGCCGAGTACGTCAACCGTATGCGCGCCGAAATTGCCGAAGTTGTTGCGCTCCAAGAAAAGCTGGACCTGGACGTGCTTGTGCACGGTGAGCCGGAACGCAACGACATGGTCCAGTACTTCGCGGAGCAGTTGGACGGATTCTTCGCCACCGCCAACGGTTGGGTCCAGTCGTACGGCACCCGCTGCGTGCGTCCGCCGATTCTGTACGGCGACGTCTCGCGCCCGAAGCAGATGACCGTCGACTGGATCACGTACGCACAGTCCCTGACCGACAAGCCGGTCAAGGGCATGCTCACCGGACCCGTCACCATTCTGGCCTGGTCGTTCGTCCGCGACGACCAACCCCTCGCCGACTCGGCAAATCAAGTCGCACTGGCCATTCGAGACGAGACCGTCGACCTGCAGGCCGCCGGAATCGGAATCATCCAGGTCGACGAACCGGCTCTGCGAGAACTACTCCCACTGCGTGCCGAGGATCAGCGCGCCTACCTGGACTGGTCGGTCGGCGCCTTCCGGTTGGCCACCTCGGGCGTCGCGGATTCCACCGCGATCCACACGCACCTGTGCTACTCCGAGTTCGGAGCGGTGATCGGCGCCATCGCCGGCCTCGACGCGGACGTCACGTCCATCGAGGCGGCACGCTCACACATGGAGGTCCTCGACGATCTCAGTTCGGTCGGGTTCGATCTCGGCGTCGGCCCCGGTGTCTACGACATCCACTCGCCGCGGGTGCCGAGCGTCGACGAAATTGCCGAATCACTGCGTGAGGCACTCAAAGCTGTTCCGGTCGAGCGGTTGTGGGTCAACCCGGACTGCGGTTTGAAGACTCGCGGTTCCGTCGAGGTCGAGGCGTCACTGCGTAACCTCGTCGAAGCCGCGAAGTTGGTACGAGCGGAGCTTTAGGGGCGAAGCCCCGGTGCGCCTTTTTGGTAGTGGGCACTACCAAAAAGGCGCACGGGGGTCAGCTCAACCACGTGTTGCCGAAGAGCAGAATCCCGTCCGCACTCGGCATCACTCCGTGCACGTTCTCGCGCCACGGGATGAAAACCTTGCCGGAGTTGACCACGGCCATCGGCGCTGTCTCGTTGACCACGGTCTGAATATCGTCGATGACGGCTCGCCGCTCATCCTCGCCCGACGCTGTTTGCAGCTTGCCGAGCAACTCGTCCATCCGAGCGTTCTTGTAGCCGAGAATGTTCGACGGCGATTCGCTGAACAGGTTGCCGTACATACGCACGAACGGTGACTCTTCCAGCACGTTGAACGCGAAGTAGGACACGTCGTAGTCATGCTTCGCGTACAGCATGGAAATCAGATCGTTGATGCTGGTTGCGTAGGTGATGTCGACCGTGAAACCCACTGCCTGCAAGAGCGACTGAAACGTCAGTGCGCTGCGCTGCGTCGCCGGATCGTTCATACCGACGTACGTCAGTTTTCCGTCGTAACCGTCGGCCTTCGCCTCGGCGAGATACTTCTTCGCCGCCTCGGGGTCGAAGCCGTTCCCGGCCACCGATCCGTGCCACTGCGACCACGACGCGAACATGTCGGTGCCGGGTTCGCCGAAGCCGCCCTGAACTCGCTCGTTGAACGTAGTCGGGTCCACCGCAGCGACAATCGCCTTACGCACGCGCTCGTCCTTCGCTGCCCGATCGTCGCGCTGATTGATTGCCAGAACGCCGGCCATGCTGGCCGAGTACACAAATCCTGGATCACCGGCTTCGAAAGCCTCGTGTATGAAATCGGGAGACTTCAGATAGGCGACCTGAATTCCGTCGGTGTGCAATCCCTCGAGTTTGCTCTTCTCGTTGACGATTGCCGGAAAGCGCAACTTCTCGAGGTACGGTGCCCCGTCCCAGTACGTCGGACGGGCAGCGAGCACCAATTCGTCCTGGGAGGCGAACTTCTCGACGGTGAACGGACCTGCCCCGATCGGGGTGAACGTGCCGGTAGCCATCGACGAGGGCGCGACGATCATGCCGGGACCGGTGGTGAACATGATCGGGAACTCGTCCCACGGCTGCGCCAATGTGAAGACGACCGTACTCGGATCCGGTGAATTCCTCTCGCGCACAGTGGTCTTCCACACCAGCGCGTGAGTTCCCTTCTTCTGCAGATAGTGATCGATACTCCACAGGACTGCCGCACTGTCCATCGGAGTGCCGTCGCTGAAGGTGACGCCGTCGCGCAATTTCAGTGTCCACACCGTGTTGTCGCCGTTGGCCGACAAAGACTGCGCCAAGTGGGGAACGTATTCGCCCGCCGCCGTATCGAAGCGCATCAGAAGGTCGTAGATGGCCGCCATTTCGCTACCACCGGTAGCGCCGCCGTCCTGACGGTCAGCCGGATCGAGACTGCTGATCCCGTTGTAGGTGGCAAACGACACGGTGCCACCCGAGCGCGGCTCTCCCCCGTTGTTCTGGTCACCGACAACTCCGACCGTCACGTCCGATGCATCCGTGGTCGTACCTTGGCTGCTACCGGCGCACCCCGTCACCACCAGTGTCGCCGACGCCAGGACAACCATCCAGATTCGAGAGCGAGCTCGGTACGAGCGCTTCATTGCGACTCACTTTCACAGTTCACGGACACGTCGATCCTTGGATCGGACATCCCGGCAGTTTTGTAAGTGAATTCTAGGTAAGGACGCTCCCTGCGTCTTCGTTTTCACAAAGCTGCAGCGATGATTCGCATTCACAGCGACAGAAACAAGAACTGAATTCTAGAGTGACACCGTTCAGCGAAGTACCAGTCCGATGACATCTTCGACGTTCCGCTGGGCCTCTGCGAATCCGATCCGGCCACTGGTCCACAGTGCAAGGGCCGTCAACATCGTGCCGCCCATTGCCACGGCCGCAACCCGCGCCGTCTCGGCCGGAATACCGTCCATCAATTCGAACAGCATTCTCCGATGTGCAGCCGCGCGCTGATCCAACGACTCGATCACGAACTGATCCGAGGACGAATGGAGTTCGATCTCGAGTCGAGCGAAGTGAGGCCTACGCTCGAATGCCTTCATCTCGCGGCGATGAAGTGCCAGAACCCGTTCGTACGCATTGCTCTCTTCGCCGCCTGTTCGCGGCTCCTCAGGACGACGAGCGGATTCGAGCCCGCTCCACGCCGTCATCGCCGCAGCAAGAAGTTGCTGTTTGGTCGGAAAGTAGCGATAGAGAGTGCCTAGCGCCACGCCTGAACGCTCCGACACTTCTTTCATCTGGATTCGATCCGACGGCATCGCTGCAAGCATCTCGACCACCGCCGTGGTCAATCGTCGTCTCCGCTCGAGTTGCCCCACCGACATGAGGTCGGTATCCAGGGGAAACTCGTCGCTGCGCACAGTCACGCGCGTCACGATAGTTCAGAACCTCGACCGCAGTGCCAGGTTGCGAAGTTTCATCAGAACCCCGAAATCTAGTACATAGATTAATCACCTGCCGATCGCGCTAGGGTTAGTCCATGAATGACCGGACAACCGATGACCAGTCAACCGTCGGCGAACTCAATTTCTGGTCGTTCATCGAACTGGCCAACAAAAAGCTGGCCACCGAACACGGCTTTCGCGATCAGCTCGCCACCGAGGTTCTCCTGACGCTCAACCGAGCCTCCAACGTCGTCACGTACGATCTCGAGTCGTCGATCCACCGCCCTCGAGGCTGGTCATGGTCCTCCTTCCGACTGTTGTTCGTCACCTGGCTGGCCGGTCCGATCGAGCCGAAGGCTGCCGCCGAGCTCACCGGAATGAGTAGGGCAGCGGTCTCCAATCTGTCCAAGTCGCTGCTGGCAGACGGATTGATCGATCGTCGGCCCACCGAGAACGACGGCCGTTCGGTCCAGCTGTACCTGACCGACAAAGGCCGAGAAGCCATGGTCGAAGCGTTTCGCGAGCAGAACGAACGCGAACACGCCTGGGTCAGCGTCCTGAGCGAGGCCGAACAGCGAATTCTTGTCATGCTCCTGGACAAACTGATCACCAACCGCAGCCAGTTCGACGTACGCGGACGTAACTGACATAGACCCGAACCCCCTTGAAGGGTTGCGCCCATCACATCATTTTAGTTAATGTATTTACTATCTGGTGGAGGTGAGCCAGGCAGAACAGCACAGAAGGAGCCCCGTCATGGCGTTCTATCGACAACTCGGCAACATCCCACCGAAGCGTCACACCCAACACCGTGACGAGTCCGGCAACCTCTACTACGAAGAACTGATGGGCGAGGAAGGTTTCTCCTCGGATTCTTCGTTGCTCTACCACCGCGAGATCCCGTCGGCCATCGTCGACGCAACAGTCTGGGAACTGCGCGATCAGAGCACAACCCCCAACCATCCCCTCAAACCGCGCCATCTGAAACTCCACACACTGTTTCCCGAAAGCACCTGGAACGAGACCGACGTGGTAACCGGCCGTCGTCTCATCCTCGGAAATGCCGACGTGCGACTGTCCTACGTCGTTGCGGCGGCGCCATCTCCCCTGTACCGCAATGCAATCGGCGATGAGATGGTCTACATCGAATCTGGCGAGGCGACCGTCGAGACTGTCTTCGGCACACTCGAGGCCTGTGAAGGTGACTACGTCCTGATCCCGATGTCCACAACGCATCGATGGATCCCCAAGGGTGACAAACCACTTCGTGCCTACGCCATCGAAGCGAACAGTCACATCGTCCCGCCCAAGCGCTATCTTTCCCGCTTCGGCCAGCTACTCGAGAACGCACCGTTCTGTGAACGAGACCTGCACGGACCGACCGCGCCCATGATCGCCGAAGGCACCGACATCGAGGTACTGGTCAAGCACCGCACGTCGGCGGGCATCGTCGGCACCCGAATGGTTTATCCCACGCACCCTTTCGATGTCGTCGGTTGGGACGGATGCTTGTACCCGTACACCTTCAACATCTCCGACTACGAGCCGATCACGGGCCGTGTTCACCAGCCGCCGCCCGCGCACCAGGCATTCGAGGGGAACAACTTCGTGATCTGCAACTTCGTGCCCCGCAAGGTCGACTACCACCCCCTGTCGATCCCCGTGCCGTACTACCACTCGAACGTCGACTCGGACGAGATCATGTTCTACTGCGGCGGTGACTACGAGGCACGCAAGGGTTCCGGCATCGGGCAGGGTTCGATATCGATTCATCCCGGCGGCCACGCCCACGGCCCACAACCCGGCGCGTACGAGCGAAGCATCGGCGCCGAGTTCTTCGACGAGCTGGCCGTGATGGTCGATACGTTCCGGCCCCTCGAATTGGGTGAGGGAGCCTTGGCCTGTGAAGACGAAGCGTACGCCTGGAGTTGGGCAGGGCGGGGGCCTCAGCAATGACGATCATCTCCCCACTCCTGCGCGGCCTGTGCGACGACGCAGCACTCTTCCCACCCGGCAATGCTCCTCTCGCCGAGGCAGTTCCGGCCCACGCGGCCTACCAGCAGGCGGACTATGACGCACTGGTCGGGCCCTTCGTCTTTCCCGCGCCGCGATTGAGCGAACTGGCCGCGTACGTTTCAGCTGACAACCCGGTGACGCTGAGTCTGACTGTGCCGGCCGGTCCAGCCGATACGGCGGCGGCACTGTCGAACGCGCTCGCTATCCCCGGTGTCAGCGTCGCCGCCGTCGAAGTGGGAATTCCTGACGGGTTGGACGCCGAAGCCGCCTTCGAGGAACTCGCTCCCGTCCATGCCGCTCATCCCGACCTGGACATTTTTGTCGAGGTACCCCGCGGTGATCGACGCGTGGACTTTCTGACGGCGCTCGAAACCGCCGGGTACTCCGCGAAGTTTCGCACCGGAGGAATTGTCGCCGAAGCGTACCCGGACGAGGACGAGCTCGCCGATGCCGTGATATCCGTTGTCCGAGCGGGTATCCCGTTCAAGGCGACCGCGGGACTGCATCACGGCGTGCGCAATACCGATCCGGAGACAGGTTTCGAGCAGCACGGCTTCCTCAACATCATGGTGGCCGTCAACGCTGTGAGGCGGGGCGCCGACCGCTCGGAAGTTGTTGCTGCTCTGGCGCAACGCGATGGCGAATCGATCGCGCAAGCCCTGGCCGAACTGACCGCGGACGAGGCCGGCGAGGTGCGTCGCCGCTTCCTCTCGTTCGGGACCTGTAGCATTTCGGACCCTCTCACCGAACTCGAAGGTCTCGGATTGATCGTCCGCTCCGACAAAACCGAAGGAACACTCGTATGACCGTCACGACCATCGACATTCCCGCCGACTCGTTGTTCGGGATCGACAATCTGCCATACGGCATCTTCTCCCCCGCCGGAGGATCACCGCGTGTTGGTGTTCGGGTCGCCGACTCGGTGGTCGATCTCGCAGCGACACTGGGAGATTCCGTCTTCGCCGAACCGAGTCTGAATGCGTTCATGGCGCTGGGCCGAGATCAGTGGGTATCGGTGCGTAATCGGATCACGGATCTAGTGACCGGCGAAATAGTCTCGGACGCAGTGTTTCCCGTCGACTCAGTCACAATGCACTTGCCGATCGCGGTGGCCGACTACGTGGATTTCTATGCGTCGGAAAATCATGCGACCAACCTCGGACGCCTGTTCCGACCCGACGCTGCCCCCTTGATGCCGAACTGGAAGCACCTTCCGGTCGGATACCACGGGCGCTCGAGCACCATCGTCGTCTCCGGCACCGATATCGTTCGCCCCTGCGGACAGCGCAAGTCACCCGATCAGGAGAACCCGGATTTCGGACCGTCCCGCCGCCTCGACATCGAGGCCGAAATGGGCTTCATCGTCGGAACTCCCTCGAAGATGGGCGATTCCATCACCCCGGACGACTTTGCCGAGCACGTCTTCGGCGCCGTCGTCGTGAACGACTGGTCCGCCCGGGACATCCAGGCGTGGGAATACGTCCCTCTCGGCCCGAATCTCGGGAAGAGCTTCGCGACGTCCATCTCTGCGTGGGTTGTCCCGTTGCTCGCGCTCGAAGAGGCCCGAATCGATACGCCGGTGCAGGACCCCGAACCTCTCTCTTACCTGCGCGGCGAGGAGAAGTGGGGGTTGGACATCGACCTGGCCGTCGAATGGAACGGTCACGTCGTCTCCCGGCCGCCCTACGCCCAGATGTACTGGTCGCCTGCGCAGATGCTTGCGCACACCACCATCAACGGCGCAGCAGCGAGCACCGGCGATCTCTTTGCATCCGGAACCATTTCCGGACCGGACAAGGATCAGCGCGGCGCCTTCATCGAACTGACCTGGGGTGGCAAGGAACCCGTGACTGTGGGCTCCGAGACTCGAACCTTTCTCGAAGACGGCGACACCATCGCCATCTCAGCCACCGCTCCCGGCGTCGGGGGATCACGAATCGGCTTCGGGGATGTTCACGCTCGGATCCTGCCGGCAACGCAAACCGAAAGATAACGATTGACAACTGTTTGATTCACGCTGATCTGATGTCCGGAATTCCTTGCCTCACGATTCTCCGAAGATAAGCTGGACTAACCATCCAGAGCGATCGAGAGTCCTGGCTCCGTGACGTCGCAGCAACCCCCTCTGCTGAGGTGCGGGTGCTTTCTGCCAGGTCCGATGGAGGACTCGTGCCAGGCGATCGACCCCGTACCTCAGTGGGGACAGCAGCTGTCGTCGTGATCGTGGGCGGTGGCCCCCGCGGGACCGGCGTACTCGAGCGAATCCTCGCTCACGAATCGGTGAACGCCGATCCCATACCGATCGACATTCACGTCGTCGACCCGTATCCGGCAGGCGCCGGCCGCATTTGGCGAGGCAGCCAGGCGCCGCTTCTGTGGATGAATTCGACAACCGCGGACGTCACGATGTTCACCGACGAGACCACCGCCGTGACCGGCCCGGTTCTGCCGGGTCCGACCCTCGCGGAATGGGTCGCCGAGCACTCGACTGAACTTGCCGAATTTCCCGAAATCGCGGCAGAAGTTCCGATGATCACCCCGTCGTCGTTTGCATCGAGGTCACTGCAGAGCCGATACCTGAACTGGGTGTTCCAGACCGCGGTCGACTCCGCACCAGCGCACGTCGACGTTCGGGTTCATCGACGATCCGTGGTCGACATCGTGAGCGTCGGCGAGATACAGACGGTTCATCTGGACGACGGAGTTGTCATCGAAGCGACGGCCGTCCTTCTCGCGCAAGGGCACCCCGATGCGTTGGCTGCCCCGCGTGAAACCGCGCTGACCAGCTTCGCGTCCGAGCACGGGTTGACCTACGTAGGTCCGGGATACACCGCCGACCTCGACGCCGATGTCATTCCCGAACGCGAACCGGTTCTGATCGCCGGGCTCGGGCTGGCTTTCATCGACTGGATGGTTCTCCTCGCCGAGAGCCGCGGCGGCGTCTTCGAACGCGGTGAGGACGGCACCCTCACTTACACTCCCTCGGGTCGGGAACCTCTGTTGTACGCCGGATCTCGTCGAGGCGTGCCGTACCACTCCAAGATTTCGTACTCGATCGCCGACGCGCGGCCACCGCTACCTCGGTTCTTCACCGCTGATCTTGTGCCCGGCGACGGGCCGTTGAATTTCCGAAACGACATCTGGCCGCTGGCGTCGAAAGAATTGGCAGGCGCCCACTATCACGAACTGTTCGCGTCGCACCCGGATCGGACGGTGGGCACCTGGGAGGAGTTCGACGCCGAATTCGCCTCGCTGGCTTGGGGATCGTCTCGATTGCAGGAACTCGTCGAGAACGCAGTTCCGAAGCCGGAAGACCGTATCGATCTCGAGCGACTGAACCGCCCACTCGGCGGTGAGCGCTACGACGGACTTGCCGAGGTCCAATCCCGGATCAACGAATACATCTCGGCAGACGTCGCGCGGAGGTCGGACCCGTATTTCAGCGCCGACGCCGCTGTCTTCTCAGCGCTGCTGTCGACGTACATGACTGTCGGAGAATTGCTGCGGCGCGGCAGAATCCCGGCCGAATCCGTCGCCAAGGACGTCGAGGGTTGGCTTCATTCGTTCTTCAGCTTCATCGCCAGTGGTCCGCCACCCGAGCGACTGGAACAGTTGATCGCGCTCAACGAGGCCGGCATCGTCCAGTTCCTCGGGCCGGATTCGGTGTTCTCCACCGAGATCGACCCGGCAACGGGGGCTGGGATCTTTGTCGCTCGCAGTGCGTCGCACACCGACATCGTGGCCGCGAACACCCTCGTCGAAGCACGCTTGCCGGTTGCTTCCATCAGCGCGAGCGGTGACTCGCTCCTGCGGACGCTTCACGGTCGGGGCGAGGCAGTCGAACTTCGTGCGACCGTGGACAGTTCGGCGAAGCTCGCCGTCGACGGTACGTCACGAATTCTCAACCAGGACAACACAGCTCATCCTCGCCGCTTCGCGGCCGGGCCGTGGGTTGCAGGCCACAACTGGTCGGCGGCTTTCCCTCGTCCCCGTACCAATGCGGGGTTTTTCCGGCACAACGACGCCCTGGCGGCGGAGATTTTGGGCGCTGCGCGCCTGTGAGCGGTTAGGGAGTCCAGAGACTCCCTAACCGCTCACAGGGGCTGTGCCCCTCCTAGCTGAACACCAACTCACCCTCGTCAACCGCGACGGTGATGCTGCCGCCCTCTTCGAGGAGATCGTCGAGCAGCATGTCGGCGATCTTGTCGTCGACCACACGCTGGATCGAACGTCGCAACGGGCGAGCCCCGAACTCGGGTTGATGCCCGTGCTCGGCAATCCAGTCCACTGCGTCGGCGGTGAACTCGATGTCGATGCCCTTGGACTGCAACCGCTTCCGGCTGTCGTCGAGCAACAGATCAGTGATCCGGTGCAGTTGCTCGGTGTCGAGCTTGCGGAAGATCACTATCTCGTCGATGCGGTTGAGGAACTCCGGCCGCATCGATTCGCGCAACCTGGCCATCACGCGGTCGCGCAGTGGCTTCTCCGCCGACTCTGCATCACCTGTGGTGAAGCCCAGTCCACCGGACTTGCTCGAAATGATGTCCGAGCCGAGATTGCTGGTCATGATCACGACGGTGTTCTTGAAGTCCACCGTTCGACCCTGGCCGTCGGTCAGACGCCCATCGTCGAGCACCTGGAGCAAGGTGTTGAACACGTCCGGGTGTGCCTTTTCGATCTCGTCGAGCAGGATCACCGAGTACGGGTTACGACGCACCTGTTCCGTGAGCTGTCCGGCCTCGCCGTAGCCGACATATCCGGGAGGAGCACCGACCAATCGGCTTACCGTGTGCCTCTCACCGAACTCGCTCATGTCGAAGCGCAGCATCTTGTTCTCGTCACCGAAGAGTGTGGCAGCCAGAGCTTTTGCGAGCTCCGTCTTGCCGACACCGGTAGGTCCGAGGAACAGGAAGCTACCGACGGGACGATCCGGATCGCTCATACCGGTCCGGCTACGACGCACCGCACGCGCGATTGCGCGAACGGCGTCATCTTGCCCGATGACACGACCGTGCAGTTCCTCTTCCAGACGGCGCAGGCGATCTTTCTCTGCTTGAGTCATCTGGCTGGCCGGAATACCCGTGGCACGGGCGACAACCTGGGCAATCTGTTCAGCAGTCACATCCGGAGTTTCCTCGGAAGGAACCGAGGATCCTGCCTTCTCCAGACGCTTTGCGACGCTGTTGATCTCGTCACGCAGGGTCGACGCCTTCTCGTACAATTCATCGGCGACGGCTTTCTCCTTGTCGCTCTCCAGCTGCTCGAGACGTTGCTGCAGAGCAGCGGTGTCTACCGTGGCCGTCTTCAACCGAAGCCTGGCGCCGGCCTGGTCGATCAAGTCGATTGCCTTGTCCGGCAGGAACCTGTCGCCGATGTAACGTGCCGACAGCTCCACCGCAGCGGTGATCGCCTCGTCGGTGTAGTGGACCTTGTGGTGATCCTCGTACCGACTGCGCAGTCCGCTCAAGATGGCGATCGCGTCCTCGATCGACGGCTCTCCGACCTGTACGGGCTGGAAGCGCCGCTCGAGCGCGGGATCCTTCTCGATGTTCTTGCGGTATTCGTCGAGCGTGGTGGCGCCGACGATGTGCAGTTCACCGCGAGCGAGCTTGGGCTTGAGGATGTTTCCGGCATCCATCGCACCTTCGGCGCCGCCTCCGGCACCGGCGATGGTGTGCATCTCGTCGATGAAGACGATCAGCTCGTCCTTGTGTGCGGTGATCTCGTCGATCACCTTGGTCAGCCGTTCCTCGAAGTCTCCGCGGTAGCGAGTACCCGAGACCATGCTCGAGAGTTCGAGCTGGACTATCCTCTTGCCCACCAACGATTCCGGGACATCCCCGTCGACGATGCGCTGGGCGAGACCTTCGACGATGGCAGTCTTGCCGACGCCTGCTTCACCCACCAGGACGGGGTTGTTCTTGGTGCGGCGGGAGAGGATCTCGATGGTCTGTTCGATCTCGTCGGCGCGGCCGATCACCGGATCGACGCCGCCGTTGCGTGCGCGATCGGTGAGATCGACGCCGTACTTGTCGAGCGTCGGTGTGGTGGACTCGTCTTCGACTGGACCGGCTGCAGGATTCTGAACCGCTGCCTGCAGCTTCTCCGGCGTGATGCCGGCCGAAGCGAGCAGACGACCCGGAACATGATCGGGGTCACCAGCCAATGCGATGAAGAGGTGTTCGGGATCGATGTACGTCGATCCCAGGGCTCGGGCCAGTTGATGAGCCTCGAGTAGAGCGGTTTTCACGGCGCTGCTGAGCGCAGGAGCAGAGTAGGCCCCCTGCTCACGGCCTTGTGGCAGCCGCAGATCGACGGCGTCGACCACGGATTTCGGGTCGGCTCCGGCGCGCTGCATGAGCGTGCGGACCGGATCCTGCTCCGCCATGACGCGGAGAACGTGCAGTGCATCGAGATCCGAATCACCGCGAGCAGCCGCTACACGTGCAGCGTCAGCCATGAGTTGCTGGGTGGCCCTGCTCATGAGCCGGGAAATATCGATGCGACCGGGACCCTCGGGCCCGAAGAATGCTGGCATTCCGAAGCCTCCTTGCAGAAAGTTGAGCGTTACTGACTCAATTAACGTGCATGGGGCTCGATCAATTCCCGCGGGCTCAGATTTGTTTCAACACCTTCGGGCCACAGATCGTTCTCAACTACCGAAGGATCCGGTAGATCGACCGACCGGGTACGCCTCGACGTGCATGATCACCGATCCCTCGCAGGGACCACTCGCGATGTCGGTACGCCACGAACCTTTCAGACTGCCATCGGGCTGAGGTGTGTAATACGCCTCGGAGTGCGCCGGTGCCCACACCTTGGGCACGCCTTCCCCCTGGTAGCAATCCCACTCCCAGTCATAGGGGTGCACCCAACTGGTTCCGTCCCAGGTGTATCGCGCAGGCTGCGGCAACGTCGGATTGGCGGGAGCCGGACCGCCGACCACTGTGGCGATACAGACTCCGCTCGAGCAATCCGTCTCGAACGTGTATGTATCGGAGAAATCCGGCTCCCACTGGCTGGCGGCCAGACTTGTGCCCGTCTTGGTCGCGGCGAAACGCTTGAGCGAGTAATCACCGGACCAGTTCGCATCCGCAGCCCCCGCGGGCATCGCTCCGGCGACAAACCACGTAGCAACGAGAGCAACCACCAGCAATGACTTTCGCATGCGTGAAGTGAATCACAAGCTATGTCCGAATTGTCGGATACTTACCAGAAGAACACCGACGACGATCAGCACCAGCGAAACCAACGGCAACGCTCCCGCACCCCTGTCCGCCAAGATCAGCCCGCCCACGACGCCGCCCGCTGCGATCGCCGCATTGAAGATCGTCACGAAAACCGATTGCGCAGTGTCCACAGCGTCGCCCGTCGTGTCGGCGAGCGCAGTCTGAAGGAGAGTGGGAGCGCCTCCGAATGCCACGCCCCATACCGCAACGCTGAGTGCGATCACTGCGAAGCTGTCACCGCCGACGCCCAACGCCGTCAAAGCTGCGGCAAAGACCACCAAGCTCAGCACGGTGAGACTTCGAAGGGCCCGGTCGACAAACACCCCGACCACACCGATGCCCACGAAGGCGAAAAGTCCGAACACGAACAAGACGATTCCCAACCGATCGCCGAAACCGATGCGATCCAGAAACGCCGCCAGATACGTGTACACGATGTTGTGCGCGAAGATCCACAAGAACGCGACAAACAGAATCGGTCGTACGCCCGGCAGGACCAGGACCTTCCGCACCGACAGCTGCCGATCCGCTTGTTGCCCGGGAAAGTCCGGCATCACCGTGAGTATCCACACGACCAGAAGTAGCGCAGCAACCGACATCACGGCGAAGACTACGCGCCAATCGGCCAGGGTCCCGAGCCACGCAGCCATCGGAACGCCGATTGCCAGCGCGATCGGCTGTCCGACGGAGGCAACCGCAACGGCCCGCCCCTGCAGATGAGGGGGCGCCATCCTGCGTGCGTACCCAGCAAGCAACCCCCACACCACACCTGCTGCCATGCCCGCCAGAAACCGAACACCAAAGGCGAGAACAAGATTCGACGACAGCGCTGTCACCAGATTGAAGACACCGAATCCAACAGTCGCCGACACCAGGACAGCACGCCGTCGCAGTCCTCGGGTCAATGCGATCAGTGGTACCGCCCCGACGACCGAGCCCAACGCGTATGCAGTGACCAATTGCCCGGCACCGGAGACAGATACGGACAGTCCTGACCCGATCTGCACCAGTAGTCCGGCCGGCATGGTTTCGGTTGTGATCGCTATGAAGCCTGCCATTGCGACTGCCGACAACCCGGCCAGCGGTAGCGTCCGGACGGAATCGGTCTCCGCCAGTGCCGAAGTCGCAGTCCCGTCCGAGTTCACGCTCACCTCGTCGGTGTTTCGGGACTGCCTTCACCCGACTGGCCGGAACGGACCAGTTCTGCAATCGACGCCCAGTCCATCTCGCCCTGACCGTTCGCCAGAGCCTGAGCGAGCACGCCTCGAAGTACGCCGCCGAACGGCAAATCCAGATCGACGCTGTCGGCGGCGTCGAGCGCAAGCCTCAAATCCTTGAGGCCCAGAGTGGTGGTGAATCCTGCAGGCTCGTACTGACGCGTCGCGACGAGGTTTCCGTAGCTGGAGTAGACCGGCCCCGGGAAGATCGTCGAGGTCAGCAGTTCTACGAGTTGGCTTCCGTCCACACCTGACCTCTCCCCCAATGTGATTGCCTCACCCAAGGATTGAATCGCGGCAAGGATGAGGTAGTTGCCGATGATCTTGACGATGTTGGCCTGCTCCGGACGCTCACCTTGTGGCCACGTGCGAGCCCCGATGACGTCCAGGAAGGGTTGCACTCGCTCGAGGAGGGAACTGTCGCCGCCGGCGATGATGTTCAACTGGCCAGCCTGAGCAACAGAAACGCGTCCGAATACCGGCGCCGCGATGTACCCGATGCCGTACTCGGCGTGCAGTGCGGCGGCGCGCTTGGCAAGGCCGACGCTGACGGTGGCCATGTTGACGTGCACGGTTCCAGTCGGAACGGATGCGAGTACGGCGGGATCCAGAATGGCCGCAGACACGGCCGAATCATCCGCCAACATCGACAGCACAACACCGGACTGGAATGCCTCGGCAACGGTTTTCGCGCCGGTCGCCCCTTCCGCGACCAATTCGGCTACCGCTTCAGGGCTGCGATTCCACACCGTCACGTCGAAGCCTGCACCCATCAGATTTCGAGCGATGGGACGACCCATCGCACCCAAACCGACCACGGAAACAGAAGTCATGGATTTCCCTCTCGAAAATGCTGAACCATCTAAGACGGTTCAACACTCTCACACAGGTACAGTTGCTGTCGAACCGGTTGAGATGGTTCGTTACAAAGGAGGATGAAAGTGAACGAAGCAGGAGTTGATCAATCCGCTCGGGACGTGTTTCGACTCGACAACGACACGCTCGCCTTCCGCTTCACCGCCACCCTCACCAATCGGAACGGCTCGAGGTTCGAACGACTCACGAGCCCGCAGCGACTCGAATTATGGTTACGCGCCAACGATCTGATGGACACCCCAGCAACCGCGACAGAAGACGACCTCCGCGGCGCGCAGGATTTACGTGAGGCCATTCATCGCATCGGAACCGCCGTATGCGAGGACCGCCGCGCCTCACGCGCCGATGTCGGGATCGTCAACACCGCATCCGAACTCGGTGATGCCCACCTCGTCCTCGAGAGTGGCCGGGCCCTCTGGAAATCAGCCGGACACAATCCGATCCGCGACGCTTTGTCGATAGTGGCTGCCGACGCGATCGCGGTGCTCGGTGGACCCGACCACGACCGCGTCAAAGCCTGCCAGGGCGACGGGTGCACCGGCCTCTACGTCGACACCAGCCGCGGCAACAACCGACGCTGGTGCTCGATGAACATCTGCGGAAACAAAGCCAAGAAATCCGCGATGACCGCTCGCGCCGACTAGCTCATCTCACCTTCACCGCGACTCCATTTCGCCGCCACTCCATTTCGCCGCCACTCGGTTCCACAGCTTCTCGATCGGCGTCGACAGCAGGAGAAGAAACAGCGGGAAGTACGACGTCACCGGAACGAGCACACTGACGAGCAGCGCCACCACCATGATCAGGAAAGTGACGATTTCAGCGGTGAAATGCGGCTTCGCATTCTCTTCACTCAACGAAGGGTTGCGAACCAGACCCCACGCGACCACCGCCAGGCACGCAGCACTGGCTGCCATTGTCCCGATGTAGAGAGCCCTGGTTCCGAGATCCTGCGACGGCGCTGCAACGAGCGCAGTCGGGAACGGCAAGAACACGATGGTCATCACCCACAACCCCAGCCCGCGCACAACCACCTTGTCTCCGTCGACCACGAAACGAAGCAGCCGATGCTGCGACCACCAGAGACGGAAGATCACCAGAAAGCTCAGGGCGAACGAATAAAACTGCGCAGCGTGATCGCGCAGGAGTTCCGACGTGGTGCCGTGGTGGTCACTGGTGAGTTCGACCAGCGGCAGGACAAGCAGCGTGATCGCAATGGCGACAATCGCGTCGACGAAAGTGACGTAGCGCTCGAAGTAGCGGGTGCGTTCCGCAATCTCAGCCATTGCGGAAGCATAAGCCTCACAACAAGAAACAGACCGGCGACGCCACTTTGCGGGAGGCGGTATCCCGAAACATACAATTAACGAATCAAATTCGTTATACCCCTTGACCGAGGCAGGGCCCATCCCCATACTTAACGAATCACATTCATTAAGTGACTCGCATCACGCCATCAGGGGTCGGTTCCGCCACCCCCTTCAGGACATGGGGTTGCCCTAGTGCCAATCAACGCTTCTGCGATTACGCAGTCCGACCGGGTTCCACTCACCGCCAACCGCGGTATTGCCGTCTTCAGCATCGGTGTCATGGGATTCATCACCGCGAACCTCATCCCCCTGATGATCGTGGCAATGGTCGAGGACCTCGGTGTCACCGAATCCGCCGCCGGTGCCTTCCTGACCGCATCGCTGCTGGTCTGCGCGTTCACCTGCCTCGCCACCACTCGTATCGCATCGGGTCGGCATCGTCATCTCCTCGGCCGCGTCAGCCTGATGGCAATGGCAGCCGCATTCGGCGTTGCGGCCATCGCACCGTCCACGATGATCGCGTGTACCGCGATCATCGTCGGCGGCATCGGCGCTGGTGGATCTGCATCCGTTGGTGGAGCGGCACTGGCCGCGCTCACGAACCCGGACCGGGCGTCAAGCATCAGCGGCCTCGTGAACCGTGTCGTCGTCACAGCCGTCCTCGCTCTCATACCCATCCTCGGCACACACATGACCAACGCATTCGGCATCGTCGCAGTCCTGGCACTGGCTACCGCAGCAACGGTCACCTGGTTGCCGTCATCCCCGGTGAAAGAGTCGCCGGAGACGGCGAAGTCCGCCAAGACGACCACCACTCTCCCCGCCGGGGTAAGCGCGAAACGACTCACTTTTGCCGGAACCGCATTTCTCGCGATGCTTGCAGTCTGGGCGATCAGCGAAGACTCACTGTGGGCAGTACTCGGCATCATGGGTTCCGAGCACGCCGGACTCTCGGATCAACAAATGAGTCTCGCGCTGAGCGCATCAACGGCGGGTGGCGTGCTCGCGGCTGTTACTTTGACCGCGTTGGGTTCTCGGGTCAGTCGGACAGTATCGATCTCCGTGCTACTGATACTCGGGGCAATCCTGAAGCTGTCTGCCAGCCTCACCACCGATCCCACGATCTACCTGGTACTGGTCATCGCCTGGAACACTGTCTACGCGGCCACGTTCATCGTCTTGGTTGCCATCTCGGCCGCGCTCGACGCCGCCGGCCGATGGTCGGCCCCACTACTGGGCACCTACCTCATCGGCTCCGCGTTCGCGCCGCTGTTCGGCACTTCGGTGACGGCCAGCCTCGGGTATCCGACCTTCGGAGTCATCATCTCCGGGATCAGCTTCGTTCTATTAGTCCCGTTCGCCTTGGTTTCCCGACTCTCCGCACGTACCGAGGGTGCGTATCGTCACCACAGCGCCGCCATCACTACTACCGTCATCGCGTAAGGATCACGTAGAAGTCATGAATGACAGCATCACTCACTACCGCAACGGAAAGATCTTCACGGCTGCCGACGACGGATGGGCCGAATCGATAGTCGTCGAGGACCACAAGCTCAGATTCGTGGGCGAAACCGTCTATGCCGATATCCTGGCTCCCGACGCCGAGGTGATCGATCTCCAAGGCGCCGTCGTGCTACCCGGTTTCGTCGACGCCCATACACATTTGATCATGATGGGATTCGCGCTGCAGAAGTTGGATCTGCGTGATGCCACCGATCTCGCCGACATTCAGTCCAGCATCAAGCAATTCGCGGAATCGAACCCGGACGCACCACGCCTGCTGGGTCGCAGTTGGTTGTTCTCCGCGCTGGATGGAGGGCACCCGACGCGAGAGATGATCGACGCCGTCGTGCCCGATCGCCCGGTGTACCTCGACGCCAACGACGTACATTCGGTCTGGGTGAACACTGCAGCACTGCGAGAACTCGGCATCGACGCGCACACGCCCGATCCGATCGGCGGTCGTATCGGCCGGGATCCGGACACCGGAGAAGCCACCGGAATGCTGTACGAGACCGCCATGATGCTCTACGTCTGGCCGAAACTGGCGGAGCTCGCATCCGACGAGGACCGGGACGCCGCCCTCGCGCTCGCGTTCCGCCACTATCTCGAGGACGGCGTGACCGGCGCGGTCGACATGGCTCTCGGCGCGGACGAATTAGCTTCGCTGGAAAGAGCATTGGATGCAGGAGACGGCACATTGCCGCTGCGCGTCGCGGCTCACTGGCTGATGACCCGCGAGGACAACGAGGCCGACAACGTCCGACAAGTTCACGACGTGATCGAACTCCACGAGCGCGTCCAAGGTCCGTGGCTCCGTATCGCCGGAATCAAGATCATCATCGACGGTGTGATCGACAGCTGCACTGCCGCAATGAAAGAGCCGTACTCTGACGGCACCAACGCCGAGCCCATCTGGGATCTCGAGTCCTTGATCCCCGTCGTGACAGCCGCTGACGCCGCAGGCCTGCAGATCGCGATGCACGCGATCGGCGACGAGGCGTCGGAGATCGGATTGACGGCACTCGAGTACGCGATCGCCGCCAACGGAGACATTCCCCGCAGGCACCGAATGGAACACTTGGAGTCCATCACCCGGGACAACGTCGAAAGGCTTGCCCGCCTGGGAATCATCGCCTCGATGCAACCGGTTCACGCTGACCCTGCTATCCAAGAGAACTGGCAGGCGATGCTCGGCGACTACCGGGTGAATCGCGCGTACCCCTGGCCCGAATTCACCGAGGCCGGAGCGGTTCTGGCGTTGGGTTCGGACGCTCCGACGGCGCCCCACCCGCCGCTGCCGAACATGTTCATCGCCACCACCCGTCGATCCGCAATCGATCCGTCACTGGCACCCAACCTGCCGGGGTACGCGCTCCCCCTCGCGGACGCGCTGGCTCACGCAACCCGCGACGCTGCCTACTCGTGCCGGTGGGAAGATGTGACCGGCCAACTGGTTCGGGGAAAAGCAGCCGATTTTGTCGTACTGAAACAAGATCCGTTCACCGAAGGGGTCGATTCTCTCCTGACCACGGAAATCGCGATGACCGTGGTTGCCGGATCCGTGCGATACGACTCCGCTCGAGCCACAAACACCGAAGCCGTCAACACCGAAGCCCGATAGCTGATCGTTATCAGTTGTTCGATAACGCACGCATGCGGCCCGGCGACAGAACGAGGGAGGGACTTGAACACGTGAACCCACACTCTCTGGAGGACGCATGCGCAGGAAAGCTCCGATTTCGGCCGCCGTCGCTGTCTCGGCACTGGTGACGGCCACTGCCCTGACGGTCGCCGGTTGCGGGTCGACCGAAGGAACACCCGAGGCGGCGGCGAGTTCAACAGCGTCAAGCTCAACGGCGTCGGCGACCTCGACGGCAAACGAATCCGGGACGACGGTAACGAGTTCTCCCCCGCCGCAATCGGGCACCCCAGCAAGCGAATCCGTGCCGGCGACGACGCCTGCAGTCCCGGCTTCAGGTCCCTGTGTCGACGTCGACTCCCCGGTCGTCACGGACGCAATCGGCACCTTGGGAACCGACGTCAACGGCGGCAGCTGGATACCGAGATCCGCGAGCGAGGAGCAGATCGGTAATTGTCCTGACCTGCTCTGGGTTTCGGTCGACGGTGACGGCGTGGGCGATGCGACGTATCAGTCACACGTCCTGTTCTTCCACGACGGGACTTACCTGGGCACGGCTACCAGCAAGCCGTACTCGTACACACACGTCATCGACAGCAACAGGAATTCGGTGTCCGTCCAATACCGATGGTTGCTCGACGACGACGCATTCTGCTGCCCTCAAGGCGGACCGAATATCGTGAATTTCACGTGGAACGGCAGCGCTGTGGTCGCCGACGGCCAGTTCCCGCCCTCCTGAACCCGTTTCCGTACGATACAGCTCTGAATACAACTGTGCCCCAGCGACAACGGTCGCTGGGGCACAGTCTTCTTCGATCTACTCGCTGACGCTCCTACTCACCGACACCGAGTTCGCGCAGGCGAGTCTTGTACAGCTCGATGTTGCCGAGCTTGATGTCCTCGTAGCCGCGAACCACGTCCGGCAGCGCCGCGATCTCGACGGCGCGATCGTATCCGTCGGTTGCGAGCGTACGAGAGAGATCAGCGATCATGGCCTCGTACTCGGCGAGCAGTTCACGCTCGACCTTGCGGACGTGCATGTAGCCGAAGGGATCGAGCTTGGTACCGCGCAGCTTCTTGCCCTTGGCCAGAACCTTCAGTGCAACATGCGACTTGGGCCCGAGGCCGATCTTCTTCTTGCGGCCCATCACTCGGAGGATCGGGGGGTGGAGCTTGTAGGTCAGGTTCTCCCCGGCCGGCACCTGCGACTTGACGTCTTCGATGAAGGCAGGATCGACCAGCATGCGAGCAACTTCGTACTCGTCCTTGTACGCGGTGAACTTGAACAGGCCGCGGGCGACCGCTTCACTGAAATCGGTCCGCTCGGTTGCGGCACGTTCAGCAGTCCAGACTGCCTGAACCTGATCGATGTAGCGCTGGGCGATCTTGACGGACTGGAACTCGATGAGCTGTGCCGCACGCAGTTCGACCAGTCGCAGGGTTTCACCGGTGAAGGTGGTTCCGGCGAACATGTGAGCCGGTGCGACAACGGGTTCGCGGACGGACTTGGCCGGCGTGGTGACGGCCGAGAACGCTGCAGTGTCGGCAATTGCTGCACGGCCCCAACGGAATGCCGCGATGTTCGCGTCCACGGCAACGCCGTTGATGCCGATCGCTTCTTCGATGGCCTCGGCCGGCAGACGAAGTCCACCGCTCTGGTAGGCAGCACCGATCAGCAGGAAGTTGGCGGCTGCGGTGTTACCGAACAACTCCTGTGCCGCGGCGAGTGCGTCGAACGAGCGCAGGGTGCGCGACACCTTGTCGAGACGGGCGAGGAGTGACGTCTCCTCGGGGTAGCGAACAGCCTTGTCGTAGACCATGTCTCCGGTCGGCGTCTGCGACGTCGATGCGATGGAGACCGTCTTCTCGGCGTTGCCGTAGTCGAGGTTCTTGTTGTCCGTCGCGGTCAGCAGGTCGAAGGCGACGATGCAATCCGCGCTGCCCGGGGTGAGGCGGTTGGACGGCTCGAGCGCGCTGGAGCTGAAACGCAAGTGCGAGACAACCGGTCCGGCCTTCTGGCTCAGGCCGATCTGGTCAAGGCTCTCCACCTCGAGGCCGGCGCGCAGTGCCGCCGTTGCGAGCACCTGGTTGACGGTCACGATACCGGTGCCGCCGATGCCCGCGAGGAACACGTTCTGCGTGCTGGTGAGCGGTCCGAAATCGGGATCTGCGACGACGGGCGGGACGGGACGTGCGGCCTTGGGAGCCTTCTTGCCCGGCACCAGTTCGACGGTCACGAATGAGGGGCAATCGCCGTCCATGCAGGTGTAGTCCGTGTTGCAGGACGTCTGGTCGATCTTCGTCTTGCGACCGTACTCGGTGTCCACAGGCTGGACCGAGAGGCAGTTCGACTTCACACCGCAGTCACCGCAGCCCTCGCACACTGCCTCGTTGATGACGACGCGAGTGTTGCGAGTGGGCAGCGTGCCACGCTTGCGCTGGCGACGAGCGTCGGCCGCACAGTGCTGGTCGTAGATCAGTACGGTGACGCCCTTGATCTCGCGAAGCTCCTTCTGAGCCTCGTCGAGGCGATCGCGGTGCCAGAGCTTGGTGCCCTTGGCCAGGGCGCGCTTGTTGTGGCGCGAAGGCTCGTCGGCGCAGATGATGATCTGCTTGACGCCCTCGGTGGTCAGCTTGTGGCTGAGTTGAGCAACGGAGAGGGCACCTTCTGCGTCCTGTGCACCGGTCATCGCCACTACTTCGTTGTAGAGCAACTTGTAGGTGATGTTCACGCCTGCGGCGATGCATGCCTGGACAGCCAACTGACCGGAGTGGAAGAAGGTGCCGTCGCCGATGTTCTGGAACAGGTGAGGCACGTCGGTGAACGGTGCCTGCCCGATCCACTGGCTGCCCTCGCCGCCCATCTGCGTCAGGCCGGTGACAGCGCTGTCCTCACGGCCGGACATGGTGACGAGTGTGTGGCAACCGATTCCGCCGCCGCCGATTGAACCCTCGGGGATAGCGGTGGAACGGTTGTGGGGGCACCCACTGCAGAAGTACGCGGTTCGCTTGGCGGAGAGCACGTTCAGTGACAGCGGTGCCGGGAGGGTGCGCTTGAGCTCGACGTGCGGCTTCAGTACGCGCCGCAACGGGGCGAGCAGCCGGCCTGCGGTCAGTTCACCACTGGCAGGCATGAGCAGACGGCCCTGGCCGTCACGCTTGCCGATGATGCGAGGAGCATCGTCGGTGCCGTACAGGACTTCCCGGATCTGAGCTTCGATGAACGCGGTCTTGTCCTCGACCACGACGATCTGCTCGAGACCTTCGGCGAACTCCCTGATCTTCTCGCCCACGACGGGGTAGCACATTCCGATGCGAAGGAGACGGATCCCGGCGCGGTGCAGCGCCGCATCATCGACGCCGAGGTCTGCCAGAGCTTGGCGGACGGAGTCGAAAGTTGTACCGGTGGCGGCGATACCGATCTTCGCACCGGAGGGGTTGACCTCGATCACATCGAGGTTGTTGGCAGTTCCGTACGCGTGAACAAGATCCCATCGCGGGCCGTACAGATCGGCCTCGGCGATGACACTGTCCGGCGGCGCAGCCATCTGACGCTGCTTGTAGACGAAGGGCTTGCCCTCGAACTGCACTTCCGGAACCACGATGTCGAAGTCCGCGATGCTGCCGTCGATCGTCCAGGCACCGTCGGCGACGTCGGCGACGATCTTCAGCGCTACTACGCAACCGGACACCCGCGAGAGTGCAACGGCGTGCATACCCATCGTGATGATCTCTTCGGCATTGCGCGGAAAGAGAACCGGCACACCCATCGCGGCAAGCGAGCGCTCGCTGACGGCCGGAACCGTGGAGGACTTCGACGCCGGGTCGTCGCCCACCAGCAGGACGACGCCGCCCTTGGGGTTCACGCCGTACATGTTGGCGTGGCGAATGGTGTCGGTAGCGCGGTCGACGCCGGGGCCCTTGCCGTACCAGACGCCGGTCACGCCGTCGTGGGTCGCGGTTCCGGCCGGGAGATCCGTCTGGCTTCCCCATACCGCGGTGGCAGCGAGCTCCTCGTTGAAGCCGGGGATGAAGGTGATGTCGTGTTCCGCGAGAACCTTGGGCATGCCGTGGAGCATCTTGTCGACGCCGCCGAGGGGGCTGCCCTGGTAACCGGAGACAAAAGTGGCAATACGCTTACCCGCCCGGATGTCGCGAACGTGCTGCTCGACGAAACCGCGTGCGATTGCCTGAACACCGGTCAGCAACACCGGTCCCGATCCCGACCGGTACCGATCATCGAGGTCATAGGGCTTGGCCTGGGCTACGCCCGACACCAGTTCAGTCATCGTGGACCACCGTTCCGTCTGCAGTGCATTTCAACTACCGTGCATTTTCAACAACCGCGTAACTCGATCTGTTCAGATGATCGTGGTCGAGGTATGTGAAAGCGTCAACAGAGGCTTGTTCAACTATTCAAATTGGCAATTTGTGAGCCAAATCACGTGACCTAGGTCATCGAATCAATCAGTTGGAGACCCGTTCGTGGCGATACGGCGAAACGGACATAAAACGTTCCCGACAATGCACACCGAGAACTTTCTTGACATTGACGCAACGTCAACTTGCATGCTGAATGAGCACAACCGATCCGAGAGTAGGAACTCCACGTGAGCGAATGGTCCATCCAAGAACTCGCCAAATCCGCCGGTACCACCAGCAGAACGCTGCGCCATTACGGCGATCTCGGACTCCTGGAACCAAGCCGCATCGGCGCCAACGGCTACCGCTTCTACGACGAAGACGCCCTGGTGCGACTGCAACGCATCCTGCTGCTTCGGGAACTCGGACTCGGATTGCCGGCCATCGCCGAAGTCCTCACCGGTGAACGCGACACGGCCGCCGCGCTGCGTACGCACCTCGAACTCCTCGAGCAAGAGCGCACGCGGATCTCGAGACAGATCGAATCGGTCAACAGGACGTTGAACAAGACGAAGAAAGGTGAATCACTCATGCCGGAAGATGTTTTCGACGGGTTCGACCACACCCGATACAAGGACGAGGTCATCGAGCGTTGGGGCAAGGACGCCTATACCAGCGGCGACAACTGGTGGCGGTCGATGTCCGAGCAGGACCGGAAAGCACATCTGCAAGCTCAAGCTGACATCGCAGCGGCATTCGGAAAAGCACTGACAGCGGGCCTACCCGCGGAAAGCGACGACGTCCAGACGATTACCCAGAGACAGTTCGAGTGGATAAAAATCGGTTGGCAGGGAAGGACTCCCAGCGCCGACGCCTTCACCGGACTCGGCCAGATGTACGTCGACGATCCCCGCTTCACTGCAAACTACGACAAGTACGGAGAAGGCACCGCTTCGCTGGTCCGTGACGCGATGAAGATCTACTCCGAGCGCAATTTGCACTGACGTCGATCAGTCCTGCCCACTGCCGAGGAGGTTGTGTCGGTGCGCTGCCGCGACGGCCTCTTCGCGGGAATGCGCACCGAGTTTGCGATACAGGGCTCGCAGGTGACTCTTCAATGTGTTGTTGGATACGAACAACTTTCGCGCTATCTCGCCGATCGGAATGCCGAGACCCAGTTCCACGAGAACGTCCATCTCCCGCTTCGTCAATTGGACTTGAACGATAGCCGCCGGATACATCTGCGGCACTTCGGATTCGAGAAAGGTTGCGACGGCACTGCTCGGGCCCTCGGCCCGCTCTTCCAGTTGCCTGATCAGATCACGCGGTATGGTCGCCAGCGCCGACAGGACACCTGAGGTTTCGAGCAGTCCGCGAGCCTCCTCCCACGGACTGGCGGCAGCGGGGATTCTCCCCAGTTCGCACAGCGCAGCGCATTCGATCAGCAGGGACTCGAGCCGAAACCTCGTGAGATACTGCTCGCTCCAGTCGATTTCGCGACACAATTCCAATGCCTGTGACGGAGCCCCCGTCAGGAGATGCGCACGAGCGACAGAAACCGTGACAACAGCAAACGTATGTGACGCAGCGACTGATTCCTCCAGCGCCTTGGTACCCTCCCCGGACGCCAACAGAAGATCGATACGCGCCGCGGCGAGAAGTGCGTCACCGAGTGATCGTTCACACGGATTCACGTGCCCGTGCGTTGCCACTGCGCGCTGGAGCGAAATCAGCCCCGAGAACGGATCCGATTGCAGCAGTGCGAATCTGGTGTAAGTGTAGGCCGCGAACGCCCACAGGTCGCCCGGCGGTGTGATCTCGGCGAGCGCGTCCATCGCGGCAGCGCCGGCATTCAGGTCCACGCGATCGCACGCCACCAGTGCCCGCGCGATCGCTCCCCCCATATGCGAGGGCGGTCCCAACCATCCCGAAACGTCCGGGTGTGTGCTTTCGAGGTGAAGCCAGTCTGTCGCGTGCGCGACGTCCCCGATCAGCGCGGAGTTGAGCGCGGCATTGCCAGCGGCGTGCCGCAGGACGAACTCCGGACCGTGTTCCATCGCACCCTGATAGGCGAGTCGCAATTCCACCGCGGCATCACCGAGGTCACCGGTCAGTTGATGCGAAACACCCCAGATCAGGCGCAGGGCGGGCAGTTGAGACCCCAACGCGCCCAACGACTCGTCACCGAGTCCGTACACGACGTGAGCCAACTTGCGCGTGATCTCGGTAGAGCGTTGGTACTTACCGGATGTTCTCAGCACAACCGATTGGACCGTCCCGACGTTCAACAAGCTGTGCGCATGCGAACTACCACCTATCGCACGCAATTCCGCCGGTTCCGTCGGCAACGAATCGCCGTTGACCAACTGCGGCCGTAGGCGTGATTCGAGCAGGTCACGGCCCACCAGAATCGAAGAGTTCGAACTGAGTACGTCGCCGGGTATGGATTGCAACGCAGTCCGGACCAATCCGGTGTGATCGACCAGAAGATCGGCCCAGTGACGCTCGAGTATGTCGAGCACCCTGGTCCAATGGCGTCCGTCCAAGGCGTAGTGAACGGCACCGGCTATATCCGAAGTCCCGAGAGCGTGATCGACGAGAACCTGGAAGGGATCGTCGAATCCATCCCCTTGTTCGGTCCGTATCTGCATGAATGCCAGTCGAACTGACGGCGCAAAGTACCAGGATGCTTCTCCCTCGGGACCGTCCCGAAAGATCAGACCGAAAGACTCGAGCAAGTCCAGTTTGCCCTCCACGTCAAGATCGTCGGACAAGACACGAGCGATCTCTGGTGTGACGGTGCGGGCGGCGGCGATCGTAGTCGCGAAGTCGAACAACTCGAGCGACTTGCCCGATCGAGGAGCGGTCCGACTGACGTACGCGTGGATCGCTTGGTCCACTCGCTGCTGAACGCGTTCGCGCCCACGACTCGGTTCACTCAGCCCCGCAACCGCACTCAGAGCAACCTTCATCAGCACAGGAACGCCGGCAACACGCTCGCAGATCGAATGGACGATGCCCGAGGGAAGGTGGATCCCTGCCTCCGCGAACAGAACTGTGGACTCGTCGAGCGTGTACCTGAGGTCGTTCGCGCACAGGTACTCGTCCACGCGGACGTCCTCGAGTAAGTCCGTTGCAGACCGATCCTGCAGCGTGACGATTACTTTCAATCCGGGAAGCCGCACGATCAGATCCACGATTCGGCGTCCCACCTCGTCACCCTCAACGAGGTCGATGCGGTTGAACACCAACACGAATGGAGTGGGCGACGAGTCGAGTAGTGATTCGATTGCCCCCACCGGATCCTCGCGCATTCGTGGCGGGGCCTCGAGTGATTCCAGAGAATCTTGAATCACTGCGAGCGCAGTGTTCCAGTACTCGAGGGGGGTCATCCGATTCGATGGCGCCGGCACCCAGACAACTGGTCTGATGGGCATGTGCCCGAGAGTCGTGAGCCACAACGCGGCGAGGTCCGTCTTCCCGAACCCACGCGGCGAATCGATGACCGTCAATCCCGCCGAGCGTTCCATCAACCCGAGCAGACGAGGACGAATCGCCGTGGCTCCACGCCCGGCGAGCCGTCTTTGCAGCGTGCCCCTTCCTCGAGGATTTCGCTTTGCTCGAGATAGCTGCGACCGATTCGAAGTGGATGTCATGATGGCCGACAAACGAGCAGTCGATCCCCGCCGAACTCGAGATTTCGTTCGAGCATCGAACTCCCAACCTGTCCACCCATAACGAACAACATAGACAGAATCACCGCGACACGCGAGCACTGGCCGTCTCACAAATACGCCCGATTTGTCTCATTATGTGGGCTCGGTCACTATTGACATTTATTTGCGGGAGAGTGACTGCGACCTGCGGGATCTGACATATCATGCCCGCGTGCCGATGAATTCCGCCCGCATTCGCGTGTCGACTCGATCGGTGGACCCTGCGGACGCCAACGACTTCTGGCGTGTCGTCACGCGTCCGTTCTTCGTCACCGAGCCGATAGGCGCCGACACGCCCCTCCAAGGCTCGATCTTCGCCCTGCCTATCGGGACCTCGCTGATCGGTGAAACGACCTTCAACGCGCAGAAGTACCACCGCAGCAAAGTTGTGATCGCCGAGAGCGGACTCGACGATCAGTACATGATCCAGGTCGTTCTCGGCGGACAGGTCAGTGGTGACGCCGACGGAGTGGATTTTGTCGCCCGCCCTGGGGACATCGCGTTCTTCGACCTCGGGCGAACCTGGACTGCTGACGTCGAAACCGAGGCGACCGGACGCACCATCACACTCCTGGCACCGCGCTCCCTCGTCGAAGCGGAGTCGAAGGGTCGTTCTCTACACGGGACGGTACTGCGCGGAGTTCCTGCCGTCGTGCTCGCTCAGTGCATGCAATCGGTCGTACTCGCGCTACCGCATCTCGATCCCGATGCTACGGCCGGCTACGAGGACGTCGTCGCTTCCCTCCTTCGTGTCAGTTTGGGTATCGCCGAACCTGATCTGTCGCCGCGGCCCGATCACTCTCTCCGCGATCGTGCGTACGCCTACATCGCCGAGCATCTCTCGGAGACCTGGCTCGGCCCGACGAGCATGTGCGCAGCATTGTCGGTCTCCCGAGCACAGCTCTACCGCGCATTCGCATCCGACGGCGGAATTGCTCTTGTCATACGGCGCAAGCGCCTCGAACTCGTCTACCGCGAGTTGACCAGAGCCGAGATGTCGAACGAAACGACCGACGCGTTGGCCCTGCGATGTGGCTTCACCTCGAAATCCCAATTGGCGCGCGCGTTCAAAGACTTCTACGGGATGACTCCGAGCCAAGCTCGTACCGATGGCAGGCGCACGATCGGGGACCCGTCGATCGCACGGCTGCACCGTCGACTCGAGTTCTTCAGCCCCTGAATCCGAAATACTCCACAGCCTCGGGATCGCGCCTGTGTTCTAGTTGTTCCATGAGCTGGGTCGACAAGGAACTGAGTCTGGCTGCACTCACAGGCGCGGTCACAGGTGTCGCCGTGATGATCCCGATAGTCGGCGATGGAGCCTGGTCCTGGGTAGGACTGTTCATACCCGCTTTCATCGGAGCGCTGGTCGGGCTGATTGTTGGCTCGAGCGCTGTTGCAGGCGGGCGCTGCGCCCTGAGAACAAGCCACACATGGCCGGCGCGCACAGTCTGCTGCTGGAAGCATCGGTTCGCTGCGTGCTCGGCCTTGGCGGTGACATTGTTGGTAATCGGAGTGTTCATGGCGGCCGTCACCGCTTCAGGTGCCCCGGTGCGAGATGCCGCAGGGTTCCCGACGTCCTTGATCGTACTGGCGGTCATCGCCGCAGTTACGTACGTGTTCTCCTACCTGCTCGCCCCCGCCCAGGCCTCCCAGACCCCGTAAGAACCTCTGCTTCATCACGATTCGGCCTCCGAACCGCGGTGGAGATCAATAACTCCTTGCCAGGCAGCGAGCTCAGATCACTTCAGCTGGAAATGAACCGGAGAACAAACTGCTCGATGCCTTCCGAAATGACTTTGGTCAGCGCAGTGAAGTCGTTCGACCAACGTTGAATATCCAAGCTGCTCATTACTTTCCTCCGGTCTACGACCCGGTGCCTCTGACCGCACAACGTATGCGAGGCATCGGTCGTGCATTAGAACTATCTGCGAAAATGCGGTTTCCGTTACCGCTGGACCGACCGAACAGCGACGCAAGTTCACTCGAACCTGATATTGCAAATTCGTCGAACGGTTGCAACAACGCCGAGCAGAGTTCGAGCGAAAAGCACTATCCACCAAAAGTATTAGCTTGAAAGAACTACGATTCACTCGATCCCTGGACACACGACACTCGACGCGCCGACTTGCGATAGGGGCGAGTTGGCAGGCAACAACCGGGACAAAGCCATCCGACGATCATGCACGAAATACGGCCACGCCACTCCAGGAATTATTCGAAGTCTCCCAAGGGATCGGCTCTGCTCACTCACTTCGCTGATTTCGCCTGGCGACGATGGCGAAGTTCAAAGGGATCCGCGGAGAGTGGCTCGGCAGAGTCCATCCGTTGGCGCATGGAACGAGTTCGGGGAAGGCCGGCCAGTCCATGTAGGGAAGTTCCGAAACTGATTCGATATGAAGACCCACATCCAGCAAGGAACCAATGACCTCGCCTAAGTCGTGGCGCCATTCGTGGTTGGCGGTGTGCGCTATCTGTCCGTCGGAGTTCCCGGTATAGGTCGCCGAGTCTTCGTACGATCGCATGCCGCCTCCGGAGAGGTAGTCGTCGGTGATCATCCACGGCTCGAATGCCATTGCGCCGAGGATCGGATGATCGTCCCGGATCTGAAACACCCCACCCGGCTCGAGGAGGTCGTGGATCGACTGGGCCCAGTGGGCGAGTTCCGGCAACCAGACGATTGTCCCGGCGCTGGTGACGATCGTGTCGAAACGTCGGTCGATCAGCGTCGAGGCGAATCGCGCATCACCTTCCACCCAGGTGATCTCGCGGTCGTCGGCCTTCGCGATACGCGCTGCGTGGCGCAGAGAGTTGGGCGAAAGATCGAGCCCGTGCACCTCCACCGCACCAAGGCGCGCCCAGGAAATGGTGTCGATACCAATGTGACACTGCAAGTGCAGGAGCGAGCGATCCCGCACTCCCGACGCCGGCAGATGCGTAGACAGACTCGACAGATCGTTCTGCACGACTCTGGAAATGGCCGCTCTGTCGGCGAGAAACCCTCCGACGTCATACATTTCGGAGCGCACATGCACCTCGGCGCGATCGTCCCAATTCGACCGGTTGCCGGCGATGGCTTCTGCCTCGTGCTTCGCTTGGCCCTCGTGCACCATTGACCCTCCGCCATCGACTTGAAGTGTCTTTTTAACACGTCTGTGGTCGTGTTCGCGTTCCAGTTTTCGATGGGCTGTGGTTTTCGAATCAGACGGTCACTTCTTCGGCAGGTTTCCCCTCGTGGCTCGCCGCGCCGAAGACGGCCACGGCGACGGCGCCCGCGATCGCTCCGACGAATCCGACGATGGCAAGCCATTCCAGGCCCGGTCGCGACGCGTCGCCGAGCACCACGACGCCGACGATTCCCGGAACGACCGTCTCGCCGACAACCAGTGCCGCTGTCGCTCCGTTGACGGATCCCAGTTGCAACGCCACCGTGTGCAGATAGAAACCACCCAGGCCCGAGACGAGGATTGCCCAGCCGGCCGGATCGCGGAGCATCGTGCCGATTTCGAACGGATCGATTCCGTAGACCACGCGTACGGCAATGGCCAGACAGCCGAACAACACACCGGAGATCAACCCGGCGACAACTGCTGCGCGTGAGCCCAACCATCGGATCAAACCGATACCGATCGACAAGATCAACGCCGAGCCCACCAGGACACCCCAGTGGACGACGTCGTTGGAACTCCCGCCGCCCGCGTGACCCGAAGACAAACCGAGCAGCAGGAGCGATCCGATCACCGCGGCGATCGCGAACCAGTCGCGACGATGCAACTGGATGCCCAGGACCACGGTCCCCAGCACTGCCGTGATGACGAGATTGGCACTGACCACTGTCTGCGACAAGAACAGTGGAATGAGCCGCGCGGAGATGGCACTACCGGCGAATCCGACCGCATCGAGCACGGTGCCCAGGATGAACGACGCCGTCAGCGCTGCGGCGAACGTCGAACGCAAGGTCGGGCCACCCGTCGCCGTCACGTGTCCGGCCTCGCCTCGCTGCTCGGCGGCCGCTGCCGACTTGCGCGCGCCGTACGCCTGCAACACCGACGCCACGCCGTATCCGACGCACGCCACGATCGCGGCAATCAGTCCGATCAGCATCGAAATTCCACACGAAGTTCATGGGCAATGGTCATAGAGATAGACCCTGCCCTATTTTCCCAGGCCTGACATCACCCTCAGGTATTCGAACAAGTGCTACCCGAGAAGTACACCGACCGACCCTGACCGGTACCTGGGGACACCCCGCCCCCTAGTGGAATTGCTTGAGAGCCCTGATCTTGTTCATGACGTCGAGCGCCGCCACCTTGTACGCCTCGGACAGTGTCGGATAGTTGAAGACGGCGTCGACAAGGTATTCGACGGTCCCGCCGCACCCCATCACCGCTTGGCCGATATGCACGAGATCCGTTGCACCCGAGCCGAAGATATGAACGCCGAGCAGTTTCAGGTCATCCGTCGACACCAGGATCTTGAGCATCCCGTAGGTGTCGCCTGCGATCTGCCCGCGCGCGAGTTCACGGTATCGGGAAACCCCGACCTCGTACGGCACCGATTCCTTGGTCAGATCGACCTCGGTGGCGCCTACGTACGACACCTCGGGAATCGAGTAGATGCCGATCGGCTGCAGATCCATCAGCTTCGCGCCTGGTTCGTCGAAGGCGTGGTAGGCCGCGAGTCGACCTTGATCCATCGACGTCGCCGCCAACGCCGGGAAGCCGATGACGTCACCGACGGCGTAGATGTGTTCGACCTTGGTGCGGAAATTGTCGTCGACGTAGATGCGGCCACGTTCGTCGGCTTCGAGCCCGGCGTTCTCCAGCGCGAGTGGCGCTGTGAGGCCTTGCCGTCCCGCCGAGTACATCACGGTCTCGGCGGGAATCTGCTTGCCGCTGCGCAGCGTCGTAAGTGTTCCGTTCGCTCCGACGTCGACGGCCGTCACTTCTTCACCGAATCGGAAAGTGACCGCCAGATCGCGTAAATGGAACCGAAGCGATTCGATGACCTCGGGGTCACAGAAGTCCAGCATCGACGTTCTCTTCTCGACGACGGTGACCTTGGTGCCGAGTGCCGCGAACATCGACGCGTACTCGATACCGATCACTCCCGCGCCCACCACGACCATGGTGGTCGGGATGGAGGTCAGATCGAGGATTCCGTCGGAGTCGAGCACCCGGTGACTGTCGAAGGACACCCCCGCCGGGCGGGCAGGCAACGTTCCGGTCGCGATCACAACGAATTTCGCCGTGATCGTCATCTTGTCTCCGCGCGAGGCGTCCTCGACAAGGATGGTGTGCTCGTCGACGAACGAGCCGACCCCTACCAACAATTCGACGCGGTTGCGCAGGAGCTGAGATCGCACGACTTCGATTTCTTTGGTGATGACATGCTGAGTTCGCGCCAGCAGGTCGGCCGGAGTGATGTTCTCCTTGACGCGGTAACTCGCGCCGTACAGTTCGCGTTGGTTCATCCCGGTGAGGTAGAGAACCGCCTCGCGCAACGTCTTCGACGGAATGGTGCCGGTGTTGACGCACACTCCCCCGAGCATGTTGCCCTTCTCGACCATCGCTACCCGTTTACCCAGCTTGGCCGCCGCGATGGCAGCCTTCTGACCACCCGGGCCGGAGCCGATCACAACCAGGTCGTATTCCATCGGATCAGTCATCGCTTACAAATACCGTCTGCATACGACCGGCAGATGCCGAGCATGTCAATACTCGGTGAACAATCCGCGCGCCGAACGGGCACGACGGCTGTACACGAACCCTGTTGCAATTAAAAGAGATACAGTCAAACCCTTACGAAAATTGCTACACACAAACATATTCCGACATTCGCATGCGCACATTCTTCGCCGTCCGACGGAGTTCACAACGGTCTGTTGAAATTTGTTTCACCCCAGAGTGATTGATCGATCAACTGACAGGTGACCAGGGCAGTAAACCGGATGTCCAGTATTCGAATTGTCCGAAATAACGAGCAGAATGTTCCTCGTCACATCCCGGACCGAAGCAGTTGCGCGGAGCCTCAGGTCGCGTTCTACTTGCCTTGACTAATCATCTGTCACTCTCGGTTACAAACATCCGCCCCGTTCACGATCCCCACCTTTCGCCATCTCGAGAGATCAGGTTTCCCAATGGAATTCACGGAACTTGCCGACTATCCCCTACCTCCTGGGACCGTCACCGAGTGGACTCCTGCCGCAGTGAATCCGCCCGAACTGTGGCCTGTCGACCAGCGTCCCGCCAGCTACATACACGAGGCACACTTGAAACATGCCGAGCAGGCGAAACGGCAGGCGCACCATCACAACGACGGATGCACTCCGTCGTGGCTGGGTACCTCGTTTCGTATCCACGACCGACTCGACCGAAGGATCTGGGCGGCCACTCTCGATCATTGGATCGATCGCCACGAAGTGCTCCGAACACGAGTCGCCATGGAGGGCGAAGCGATAGTCCGACGCACCGCGGGTCCTGGAGATGTCCGAATTCTGGGTAACGAAGTCGGACATCTTGCGTCCTCGATGTCCGTCTTCACGCATCTGCAGCAACTGCTCGACCGGTCGACCGATCCACTTGTGTGGCCTGCGTACCAGTTCGCGACAATTGAAGGTCCCAACCATTTCACCGTGGTCTTTGCCGCTGATCATGCTCTGCTGGACGGATATTCGGTGGCGTTGACCGCGCACGAACTGCAGACGATCTACCGTTCGTCGAGCGAGGGAAGCCCTCCCTCGCCGCCGGAGACCGGAAGCTACATCGACTTCGGCACCAGGGAACGAGATCTCGTGGGACACGCGGACTGCTCTCACCCGGCGGTGCAGACGTGGCGCGAGTTCTACGCGCAGGGCGAGGCTCCGCTCTTTCCAGCGCTGCCCGAACCGGTCGCCGGACGCCGAGGCCCTCAGCAGAGCCTGTCCGCCTGGCTTCTGAGCGCCCGGGGAGCCGAACGCCTGGCAGAAGCGAGCAAGCGCAGCAACCAAGGATTCCTGGCCGCGATACTCGCGTGCGCGGCCAAGGTGACCGGTGATCTCACCGGTGCAGACGAATTCCGCGTCGTGGTGCCGCAACACACCCGTTCGGAGCTTCGATGGGCCGCGTCGCTGGGATGGTTCATCGGTGTTGTGCCGGTGAGGATCCCGATTGCTCCCGCAGCAACCGTGAGCGATCTGGCCAAGGTTGCCGGCACGGAGATGCGACGCGTCCGCCCCGCAGCGGCCCTGCCGTACTCGAAAGTGTGCGAGCTGATCGACTCCCCGCAGCACCTGCCGTTCGTGCTCTCGTACATGGACGTTCGTCACGTTCCTGGTGCCGAGCAATGGACGAGCTGGCAGACCAGAGGCCTTCGTAGTCGCGATCATTCGGGAACCGACGTCTACATCTGGCTCACACGGACTCCCGAAGGGCTCAATCTGGCCATACGCCACCCAGGCAACGCGCGCACAAGCCGCCACATCCATCAGTTCGCGGGACTCCTACGCCGCGAAATGGAGGACTTTGCCTTCTCGACCGACACATGCACACCTCCGACCAACACCGCTGTACCGATCAACACCGCTGTACCGATCAATACCGCTGCACCGATCGAGGAGAACTCTCATGGAAATGACACCCATCGATCTCTGGGCACCGAAAGCCGGGACGCTCACCGAGTTCAGGCCTACTGAGCAGTCCCTGACGGCAGCATCTCGAGCACCGCTGAGCGACCAACCTCTCTCGTTCCTCCAAGAGGGACACATTCGTACCGCCGATCACAAGCGCGCACAAGGCGTCGACTGGTCACCGTGGATCGGATTCACGTTCACTCTGCCCGGTGATCTCGATCGGGAGGCACTGCGTCGGGCTGTCCAGACATTTGTCTTGCGGCACAACACACTTCACAGTTGGTTCGAGGTGAGACCATCCGAAGATCCTGGCGGCAGCGGGGTCATCGACCGTCACGTGGTGGATGAATCGACGATCGAACTCGCGCCGCACAGCGTCGGTTCCCTGAACACGACCGATGCGGTTCGCGAGCATGTCAGCCGAAGTTTCGCAGGCGATACCAGCCCACTGCAATGGCCTTCGTTCACCAGTGGCGCCGTCGAGCACGGCACCGGCGCCGGTTTCACCATCTACTACGGCGTCGATCACTCGCACACCGACGGCCTGTCGCTGATGCTGGGCGTCGAAGAACTTCGTGCGCTGTACATCGCCGAAAGCGCCGGCATCGACGCTCAACTTCCCTCTCCCGGTAGCTACGTCGAGTACAGCGGCGAAGAACGGGCAGCGGCGAAGAACCTTGACCTAGCCGCAGAACCTGTGCAGCAATGGATTTCGATTCTCGCCGCCAACGCCGGACAACTCCCGAAATTCCCCCTCGACCTCGGCGTCGCGCAGGGCGAACAGACCCGGTCGACCCGCACACATATCGACGTTCTCGACAGCGACGAGTCAGCCGCGTTCGCAGCGCTGTGCAAGTCCAATGGCGTCGGATTCTCCACGGGGATCTTCGCAGCCCTCGCCCTCACCGAGATCGAAGTTGCTGACAGAGCGAACTACTTCGCGCTCAACGCAGTCGGTACTCGTTCCGATCCGAGATACCTGTTTTCTCAAGGCTGGTTCATCAATCTCGTCCCGGTCTCGTTCACGCTGAGTGGTGTCACCACCTTCACCGATGCACTCCCCCTTGCTCACGCTGCTCGCGCAGCCGTGAAGGGACTCGCGGACGTGTCCATTCACTCGGTGATCGCCCAGGTGTCGAAGTTGACCGGATCCGACATCGGCGGAACCTCGGTCCCGCCGATGGTGTCGTACATCGACATGCGCCTGATTCCAGGTGCCGAGCACCACGACGAACTCGAAGCGCGCGCACTCGGTGGGCCAGGAACGACGGGTGATCTGTCGATGTGGATCAACCGGAAGGAAGACCGTACGTACGTGATGGTCAGTTTTCCCGATACCGAGCAAGCGCACACATCGGTGGATCGGTACCTTCGACACCTCCGCAACGTCCTGAGAACGGTCGCCGATACCGGCGACTACCGTGTCGTTCGTCAGGCGGATGCACGTCAGGAAGTGGAGACCGCCTGATGCACATCACCTTTCTCGACAGGTTCGAGGCACGGCCGGGCCGCATCCTGCAGTGGACGCCGAGCGAAATCTCCACCGGATCGACATATCCGGTTCCTCCGACCTCGAATCAGCAGCTGCATCTTGCCGGGAGCCGCGGCGATACGACTTGGCTCGCTGCCACTTTCGACGTTCCCGGCCCGATCGACACGGACGCACTCCGGGCCAGCTTCGAGGAATGGACGTCCCGTCACGACGCCCTGTCGTGCTCGTTCTCCCAGGCCGAAGAAGCGGATGAATCCTCGGCGCTGTTCGTCGACGTCGCCGATGTCGTCGATCTGCGCCTCCGTGAGGAAACAGTGGCGGACGCGCGAACGCCGGAACAGGTGCGAGAACTCCTGGGCGAGCGCTTGGATCGATGGTGCAATCCTTTTGCGTTTCCCGCCTACTTTCTCGGGGCCATCACCCGCGAGGACCAGTCGACAGTGATCTGCGGATTCGACCATGCCATCTGCGACGGCTGGTCCTTGAGCATCGCAATTACCGAGATCAGCACTCTGTATCGTGAATACACGCGGGCGGACCGTAATCCGATCGCGTCGGATCTCTTGCCCGAGCCCGGGAGTTTCCTCAACTACTGCTTCCGTGAATCGGCAACCGCGGATCCAGAGCCCGGCGACCACCGCATTTCGGGGTGGCGGTCTTTCCTTCGATCTTGCGGGGGTGACACTCCCCATTTTCCCGTAGATCTGGGGCTGCCCGCCGGGACCATGTCGCCCCAGGGCACAGACACCCGAATGCTCCTCGACGCCGACGAAGCAGAGCTGTTCGACCAGAACTGCGCCGATCATCGACACTCGTCGTTCGGTGCGATTCTTGCGTCGATCGGTTTGGCCACAACACAATTGACCGACAAGAGAGACACACGCCTTCTGTTCCCTGTTCACACGCGTCGGGAACCGCGGCACAACCACACCTTCGGCTGGCTGGTGGCCAATGCACCCATCACCGTGACGAGCATGGATGATCTTCACAGCACGGCTCGGGCAGTCAATCTCGCTTTCCACGAGTCACTTTCACTGTCGTCCGTGTCGTCGAGACAAGTGTTGAGGAGCTTGGGACCCGAGGTTTCGCCCACTCGCCGAGACATCTTCTCGGTGTCCTACGCCGACTACCGGACCATGCCCGGTGGATCTCGCCCCCGCGAATCACGGCCCGGCGACTCACAACCTGCGCCGATCAATCCGCAGCAACTCAGTCGCGTGTCGAGCGCCGACGACGTTCAGTTCTGGTTTTCGCGCACCCACGACGGGCTGGCAGTGCGCACCCGATTTCCGGCACCCGCGGCCCAGGCAGTGCTCACCTTCCTCGAGTGCGTATCCGAGATTCTGTCGACGCCGTAACCAGACGGCTGTGCATCCGCAGATCTATTTGACACTTCTTTGTTGTGCACAACTTAACTGTGCGCTACAGTTGTTCTCGTGACCAACCCACTCGCTCTCGAACGCCAGGTCTGCTTCGCCCTCTATTCGGCGTCGCGGGCCACTACGGCCGCGTACCGGGCAATGCTCGACGACCTGGGAATCACGTATCCCCAGTACCTCGTCCTGTTGACACTCTGGGAACGAGACGGCCGGGGCGTGCGTGAGATCTGTGAGGCACTCGATCTCGATACCGGAACTCTGTCGCCGCTGCTCAAGAGGCTGGAGGGTCTGGGATTCATCGAGCGCCGACGCCTCACCACGGACGAGCGTCGCGTCGAGATTCACCTGACCGAGGCGGGTTCCTCCTTGCGCAGCAAGGCCGAGGACATCCCGGCCAAGCTCGCAGGCGCCACTGGTCTGAGTAACGACGAACTCACCGAACTCCGAGACGTTCTCACTCGTCTCGGTGAGTCACTTCAAGCATCCAACGCCCACTCCGACGGAAAGAAGAAGTCATGAACATCGTCTACACCGCAGAAGCACTTGCCACCGGCGAAGGCCGCAACGGTCACGCTCGCACTTCGGACGGACGCCTCGATCTCGGCCTCGCCATTCCCAAGGAAATGGGTGGCAGTGGCGAAGGCACCAACCCCGAGCAGCTCTTTGCCGCCGGATACGCAGCATGCTTCCACTCCGCTCTGCAGATGGTCGCCCGCGCCGAGAAGGCCAACGTGGCTGATTCCGCAGTCGGCGCGCGGGTCGGCATCGGCCCCAACGGTGCAGGAGGCTTCGGACTCGCTGTGACACTGGAGGTTTCACTCCCCCATCTGCCCCATGATCAGGCCGTCGAGTTGACGGAGAAGGCGCACCAGGTGTGCCCGTACTCCAATGCAACTCGCGGCAACATCGAGGTCACCCTCGAAGTAAGTAAGGACGACGAATGAGCACCACCACTGTCAGCCGGGAAATCCGTCTCGCTTCACGCCCGAACGGTTGGCCCACCTCGGAGAACTTCGCCACCGCCGAAGTAGAACTCCCCGAACTCGAAGACGGCCAGATCCTGGTCCGCAACATCGCCATCTCCGTCGACCCGTACATGCGCGGCCGAATGAACGACGTGAAGTCCTACCTTCCGCCGTTCCAGGTCGGTGCGCCGCTCGACGGTGGTGCTGTCGGCGAGGTCGTCGAATCCAAGTCGGCTGATCGCGCTGTGGGCGACGTTGTCGTCCACGGCCTCGGATGGCGTGAATACGCCATCCTCGACGGATCCGCAGTGACTCCGGCCGACACGTCCATCGCGCCGGCGACGGCCTACCTGGGTGCCCTCGGCATGACTGGCCTCACCGCGTATGCCGGCCTCACTGCGGTTGCGGAGTTCAAGGAAGGCGATACCGTATTCGTCTCCGGCGCAGCCGGTGCCGTCGGATCGCTCGTCGGTCAGATCGCCAAGTTGCTCGGAGCGAAGCGAGTAATCGGTAGCGCCGGTTCACCGGCGAAGGTTGCCCGACTTCTCGAACTCGGATTCGATGCGGCATTCGACTACCACGACGGCCCGATCACCGAACTGCTCGCCGCTGCCGCCCCTGACGGCATCGACGTGTACTTCGACAACGTCGGTGGCGAGCATCTCGAAGCCGCCATCGATGCCATGAACCAGGGTGGCCGGATTGCCCTGTGCGGAGCCATCGCTCAGTACAACACCACCGAGAAGCCCACCGCTCCCCACAACCTGGCACTGGTGATCGGCAAGCAGCTCACACTGCGCGGATTCCTTGTGGGCGGCTACCGTCACCTCGGTGGCGAATTCCGCACCCACATGGCAGGGTGGCTCGCCGACAACAAGATTCAGTGGGACGAGACCATCGTCGAAGGCCTGGAGAATGCACCGCAAGCGTTCATCGACCTGATGCGCGGCGCGAACACCGGCAAGATGGTTGTCACGCTGTAACCCGAACAACATCTGGCTCGAACGAATATGAAGGTGGCCGCGAACTTCTCGAAGTTCGCGGCCACCTTCATATCTGAATCAGATCCCGAACGAGACTCCGGTCAACTTCTCCGACAGTGTCCACAAGCCCGAGGCTGTCTTCGAATCGTGTGACTTCTTGTTCGACCCCACGACCTTCGGATAACCTCGCTGCTCGAACGGACCGTCCGGTCCGATGTAACTGCCGCCGAAGGCATCCGGCGCGGTTGCCGCCCACAGTTCGGGAAGGGCACCCATCTCCGCGGACTGCGCGAAGATCGAATTGCCGATTCCCATCAGCTTGTCCTGGATCGACTCGGTGTGACCCTGCAGGTTCGTCGACGCGTATCCCGGATGCGAAGCAAGCGCTTTGAGCGAAGATCCCGAGGCCGCAAGCCTGCGTTGAAGTTCGTACGTGAACAACAAATTGGCAAGCTTGGACTGCCCGTAGGCCAACCAGCGGTTGTACTTCCGACGCTCGAAATTGAGATCGTCCAGATCGACAGTTCCGAGCTGATGCAGGGCACTGGACATCGTCACGACACGGTCGGTGAGCTTGTCCTTCAGCAATCCGGTCAACGCGAAGTGCCCGAGATGGTTTGTGCCGATCTGCATTTCGAATCCGTCGACAGTCCGGCGAAACGGAACCGCCATCACGCCGGCGTTGTTCACCAGGACGTCGACCTTCTCCGTTGCGTCGGCAAAGGCTCGTACCGACGACAGATCCGAGAGGTCCAATTTACGGACAACCGCGTTGGGTCCGATCTCGGCGGCTACGGCGTCGGCCTTCGTGGTGTCACGACAGGCGAGGACGACGTCGGCCCCGGCTTTGCCAAGCGCCCGTGCGACTACCTCACCCAGTCCGCTGTTCGCCCCCGTGACGACAAATGTGCGGCCGGTCTGATCGACTACGTCTTCTGCGGTCCATTTGGTCATGCATTCCAGCGTACGTGCCTTACCCGCCGGTAGGGAGGGGTCGCTTTTCGGTCATCGCTTGCGTTTGGCGCGGATCGGCTTTGCACCCGGCAGCGGCGGTCCTGCAGCCACCCTGGGCGACGGGGGCGCAGTCACTCCGGGTGTGGGCGACGATTCAGCTTCCTTCTGCTCCGCCGCGATCCGGCCGTAGACCAAATGCTGTTGTCCCAGCGTCCAGCAGTTGTTACTCACGAAATACAGCAGGATCGCCACGGGCGCGAAAGCACCGAAAGCGATCACACCCACCGGAAACACCCACAATGCGAGCTTGTTCATGATCGCTGTTTGAGGGTTGACGGTTCCGGTGTCCACTTGGCGCGCGATGGACGCCCGCGACGTGAAATGTGTAGCGACGGCGGCGAAGATCATCAGCGGTACGGCAACCAGAATGATGGAGATACGGCTGACGTCGCCGAACGCTTCCAGTTGCGCTGCCGGACTCGAAATCATGGCAGACAACGGCGCGCCGAACAGTTTGGCGTCGAGAAACGACTGCACGTCCGAGGCACTGAAGAAGTAGTTGGCCGTATTCGCGTTGTCCGCCACCGACATCGGTTCGGTCGGGCTCAGAAACGGGACGTGCGATGCCGCTCCAGTCCGATTGAACGATCGCAGGACGTGATAAAGGCCGATGAACACCGGTGCCTGAACGAGCATCGGCAGACAGCCGAGCAACGGACTGTAGTTGTGTTCCTTCTGCAGCTTGGCCATCTCGACAGTGAGTTTCTGCCGGTCACCCGAATACTTCTTCTGCAACGCCTTGATCTGAGGTTGCAGCTTCTGCATCACCAGTTGGGTGCGGACCTGCTTGACGAAGGGTTTGAACAGCAAAGCCTTGAGCGTGAAGACCAGAAATACGACCGACAACGCCCATACGACGCCGTTGTCGGGTGATCCGGAGATCAGTGAAAAGACCTTGTGCCAGAACCAGAGGATTCCGGACACGGGGTAGTAGACAAAATCGAGCATGACGAATGAACCTCACCGAGAGGCACGCTCACAGGAGATGAGAGCGCGGGAATGGTCGTGGACGCAAGACGTCTGACCGACCTACGACGAGTTCACTCCCGCCGACGGCCGATCTACAGACCGATTCCCGGAGCTCGAGGCTGTGGACGGCCGGGCGCGTCCGGGCTGCTCTGCCTGCGGAAAGCGCCACGCAGGCAGCGTTCGTCATCAGAGGGGCCAGTGGCCGAAACCGCGCACAGCTGCAGAAGTTCGTACTTCGACGACGTTGCGAGGGCTGCGACCACGAAGACGGCAATCGCAGTTCCCAGCACCGCGGCGCTACCCGACGATCCAAGCGGAGGCACGGCGAGAAGAGCGATGAACGGCAGCAGAAGCAGCAACAGTGACCGTGTCACCGTTCCCGTGCTCCGCTGTTGCATGACTGCGAGAGTACAGAACATCTGCCGAATCCAGCTAGACGCTTGCCTCACGTACTTGTTCGCGCAGCCATTTGTGTGCTGGATCGTGGTCCAGCCGACCGTGCCACTGTTGGTGGATGGTGACGGCCGGTAGTTCGGTCGGCACCGCAAACCAGGCGACATCGAGGCGAGCGGCAAAGTATCGGGCAAGCCTTTCCGGCACCAGTGCAACGAGATCGCTGTCGGCCGCCATGAGCGCCGCCGCAACGGGCGAGGCAACCACCGCGATCACCCGCCGGCGCATTCCGACTGCGGACAACGCGTCGTCGATCGGTCCGTGTGTCCGGCCACGTCTGGATGTCGAGACATGTGGATGCTCACACAACTGCGCGAGTGTCGGCTGAGCCGTGCGGGCCAACGGCGACGACTTCGATACCAAGCCCACATGACCCTCTCGGTAGAGAATCTCACTGCACACATCAGAGGACGGCAACGGATCAGCGCCGATATCGAGATCGATCGAACCGTTCCGCAGCGAGTCGACGTCCTCGTTTCCCTCTCCGATACAACGGATTACAGCGTTCGGCGCTTCCGCCGCGAAACGCCTGACCAGAGCCGGGGTGAGGCTGGCCGCCGTGCCCTCGTTGATTCGGATCACGAAAGTCCGCTCGAGCTCTGCTGGTTCGAAGTTCTTGCGGTCGATCAACAGGCCTTGCGCCCCTTCCAGGAGCGATCGGACCTGAGGTGCTGCACGCAACGCAAAGGGCGTCGGTACCAACCCACGCCCGGCACGAACAAAGATCGGGTCACCCATCGCACGCCGGAGACGCCCCAAAGCCCTACTGGTTGCCGGTATCGACAAGTTCAATCGCTCGGCCGCGCCGGTGACACTGCCCTCCGCCACCAGAGCGTCGAACACTCTCAAAAGATTGAGGTCCATATCCATCGCCATAGTTGCATCATACGCAACTATCTACTGCAATCTTTGCAGTAGACGCACGTTACCGAGATCCCTACTGTCGTTTCAGTAGCCGAATTGGCTGTCGATCAACAACTCCCGCAATAGAACAAATTTTTGCAAAGAGGTGCGTCTTGTCCACAAATACTTCGATACCGACGGAGGGTCGGGCGAACTCGGACGCGCGACAAGGATTGGTGCTCGCAACGTTGTGCGCGGTCACCGTCCTCGTTATTGCGTTCGTCGCTGCCATCAACCTGGCAGTTCCGCTCCTGACGTCCGGTTCTCTGCATCCTTCCTCGACGCAGCTTCTATGGATCGTCGATTCCTACGTCACGGTCTTCGCCTGTCTGGTGATCCCCTGCGGGGCACTCGGTGATCGCTTCGGACGCAAAGGGGTGCTGACCATCGGGTTGATCCTCTTCGCAGCAGGCGCCGCCGTGTCCGCGAGTTCCCCCACAGTGGCGGTGATGCTGATCGGCCGCTGCGTCACCGGAGTCGGAGCCGCCTGTGTTCTGTCGAACAGCCTCGCAATCCTCATGCACGCGACTCCCCCACAGAAGCGTCCTCGCGCAATTGCCATTTGGGCATCGTCGACCGGATTCGGCGGCGTGGCAGGGAATGTCGGTGGTGGCGCGCTTCTGCAGACCGGGTCCTGGCGCTGGTTGTTCGTCGCCGTCGTACCCATCGCGTTGGCAGGTGCTGCCGCAGTCGCCTATCTCGCTCCTCGCACCCCTCGAAATCACCGCGGTCTCGACCCCGTCGGAACCGTGTTGCTGACGGCGGCGACGTTCGGGTTGCTGGTCGGCGTCATCGAAGGACCCGAAAGTGGTTGGGGCAGTGTCACGGTGATCTCAGCATTCGTCGCGTCGGCGGCGCTTTATGCGGCATGGATCATCGTCGAGCTCCGCGTCGAGCAACCCTTGCTGGATCCGCGGTTGTTCCGCCTTCCTCTGCTTCGCGCGGGATGCCTGGGAATGACCGTCGCGTTCTTCGGTCTGTTCGCACTGTTCTACGTCAACGCTTCATTTCTGCAGTATGCCAAGGGTTTCAGCGTTCTCACCACCGGCCTGGCGGTGATACCGCTGACCATTCCACTGCTGTTCGGTGCTCGCTTCGTGCCGCTGATCTCGGCTCGTCTGGGTTCCACCATCACCGTGGCGGCAGCGTTCGTGTTTATCGGGGTTGGCATGTTCGGGCTGTCGACCAGCACAGCCCACACTCCCTATTTCGCCTACGCGTTGTGGCTCGTTGTCATCGGCATCGGCGCGGCAGCCGCGCTCCCCGTATTGACTCACGACATCGCGGACTCGCTGCCCCTCGAACAGGCAGGCGTCGGTTCAGGACTGCAGGCGACGGCACGAGAATTCGGCAGCGCCTTGGGCGTCGCCGTCATCGGCACCATCTTGACCAGCCGTTTCATCAGCGCATTGCCCGACTCGATGCGCGATGGAGACGGCGCCGCGCCACGCACGGTCGCAGACGGACTCGAGATGGCCGACACTCCCCTCGCTCACGACGCCGTCCTGAGTGCCTTCACCACCGGCGCGGACAGCGCCGTGCGCGTCATCGCGGTCATCACCCTGATCGCCGGCTGCCTGGTCACTGCGCAATCCGCGTGGTCGAACAGAACGCGAACGAAGGAGACAGAACAGGCGCACTGACAGCGCGTCCGGCCAGTGATTCCGTCAGCACCTGGCCGAACAATTCCGCATCGTCGATAAGCCAATTGTGATTGCCAGGAACCTCGCGAACCTCGGGATCACCCAAGGCGGCGCAGACAGCATGAAAACTCGTTCGCGGAATCACATGATCATCAGCTCCCCACAACACGACAACAGGCATCGCGCGGACTCGTCGAATCGAAACTGTGGGATTCTGCGAGCGTGTACCGACTCGGCAGCCTCGACCATCGCCGACCCACACCAGTTCCACCACGGACGTTCACGAATCGGGCGCTCCTGACCACCAACCGAGTTCACCAGAACCAAGCGCGAGACTCGCGTGGGGAAGTCCCGCGCCACTGCTGTCGCTACACCGCCGCCGAACGAATGCCCGACGACGGTCACCGGACCGGTAACTCCGGCCGCGTCGAGAAACCGCGTCACCCACGCCGCATAACCTTCGAAGTTGCGATCGGGTCAGTCTAGGGCGCGGCGACGACCGTAGTACCTGCATCGGTACCTACTTCTTTCTTCTGCCACTTCGCGAGACGTCACGATTGCCGACATGCCACTCGAAAACAGGTATGCATCCCGTCCAACTGACCGGCGCGAACACGTCGAGGCGAAACCAGGCTGTGTGTCACAAGCCGAAGCCCGATCACGCCCAGCCGGATACCTGCTTCGGGACGCACCGACGCGAAGGCAACACGAGAAATGTCGCACCACCGATTCACCAGCCCCAGCACGACGAAGAACGCACTCGGAAGGGCGCTTGTCATCGGCGCTCTTTCACTGACAACCCTTGCCGTCAGTATCGACACCGCGAACGCTCAGGCCCCCTTGCTTCCGGACTGGAACACCGCGGGAGTTTCCGTCGTCACGAATCCGGCGAAAGTGTCAGCTTTCGCTTCCTCGGATGGAGGCCGCGCATTGGCAGCCGCAGAGTCCAAGATCGGCGCACCGTACGTCTGGGGCGCGACCGGACCGGACTCGTTCGACTGCTCCGGCCTCGTTCAATGGGCCTATGCACAAGCGGGCGTTTCAATTCCGCGAACTACCTACGACCAGGCGGTCGGCGGAGCTCCGATTTCCCGGGACGATCTCCAGCCAGGTGACGTAGTCCTGTACTACGGCGGGGAACATGTGGGGATCTATGCCGGAGGCGGTGAGGTCCTTCACGCCCCGACGTCCGGGGAGTCGGTCAAACGCGCACCCGTGGACTCGATGCCATACTATCTCGCCCGGCGCTACTGACATGTATCACGTCAACTTGACAAAAAGTCGTGTATCGCAACGATATTCGGGCCGTTCATCACGATCCGAATGCTTGACACTCCCCCAATGCGCGGAATGTGATGCCATCCTCTCCCCCGCGAGCGCGGTCTGCACCAGGTGTCGCGGAGCGCGGTTGGACGTAACGCGGTGTTGCGGAGACGGCACTGTCGTGTCCTGGCGAACGGTTCACGGCGACCCCACGACCGTTCTCGCCATCGTCGAATTGGACGAGGGGCCGTGGCTGTACACGTTGCTCACGGAATCCCCGCGCGCGGATGCGTCCGGACCGCTGCGAGTATTGTTTCAACGGCGAGAACTAGGTAAGCGGTACCCGGTGTTCTGCCTGTGCGGCGACGATCGGGGAGAACTGCAATCGGACTTCAGTTCCGATCTGCTGAACCATTGACCTCGCGCGAGTCACGCTCCTGCGCAGTCGATACCACCCACGCCGCGATCTGCGCTCTGGAGGTGAAACCCAATTTCGTCAGCACGTGCTCCACGTGCCCCTGTGCTGTGCGTGGCGAAATGACGAGGTGCTCTGCGACAGCGCGGTTGGTGAGGCCCTGAGCAACCAGTTCCGCAACTTGCTGCTCACGACGGGTGAGTCGAATCGCCTCGGTCGACGATGTGTCCGGGACTCTGCGATGCTCGTCGAGCGCGTACGCGACAGCTTCACCCTCGGTCATCACAATTCCCCGGTGAAACTCCTTGTCGAAAGCACTCTTACCCAATGCCTTTTGAGCATCGTTTGCCGCCTTGTCATGGTGGGGTGACAAGATCGGAAGCCCCGCGAGCCGACTCCCGACCTTCTGCCAGTACATCGCCGCAGCGCCGAGCAGAACCGCCGATTGCTTCCAATCACGTTGCGCTGCAGCAATCCACGCCAACTGTTCGATACACCACGCCGAGTTCATTGAAGCGGCCGTGGCCCGCAGACTTCGCGCCAAATGGTCACGTGCGCGCTCGAGGTCACCTCGAAACCAGTCCACAAGCCCTAGATTGCTAAGCGCCGACGCCTGATACATCACTTCGTGCGGCGGTCCGGTGATGGCAAGGGACTCGTCGAAACACTCCACCGACCGCTCCAGCGCGCCGGTAAAGATGCAAGCGAGCCCGAGGGTAATCAAGCCGGCCACTTTGTGCTCCAGATTCTCAGCTGATTGGAAAAGCGATACGGCAGCCTCCAACTTCCTGGCGGCAGTGTCGAATTCGCCGGTGAACGTGTCGACATATCCGTCCGCCCATCCAGCCAGGCCTCGAGAGCGTACATCTCCCACGACCTCGGCAAGGCGCCAACTCTCCGCTACCTGTCCGCGCGCCCGGACGAGGTCACCCTGCATCCCATGCGCTACGGCGTCGATACACAGAATTTCCACGCGATAAGTGTCCGGCTCCCTATCGGAAGCTCTCAGGGTTCGATCCGCCCAGTGCCGCGCCGAAGCGATCCGACCGCCGAGAACCCAGAATCGGTACAGCGCCGCGACCATTCGCGTCGCTGATCGCGTCTGACCCGGCGTCGAGATCGAAAACTCCAGCGCGTCGTAAACGTTGTGCAGTTCACGACCCAGCCGTGCGATCCACGCAGCTTGCCGGTCACTGATCCACTCGGATTCCGCACGAACGACCAGCGCTTCGAACCAATCACGGTGGCGCCATCGAAGTTCCACGTAGTCGTTCGAGAACTCGGCCTTCTCTCGTCCGTACTCCCGCAAGAGGTCGAGCAGGTGATAGCGAACAGTGCCGTCGATCTCCTCACGAATGAGGATGGACTTCTCGACCAACGCAGTGACGAGATCGAGCACTTCCGTCGAACTCGAATCCTGCCCGCACACTCCCTCGGCAGCGTCAAGCTCGAACCCGCCGGAAAACACGGTCAGCCGACCCCACAGCTGCTGCTCCGGAGGTGAGCACAAGTCGTAACTCCAATCGATCGACAATCGGAGAGTCTGCTGACGACTCGGTACGTCGCGTCCACCAGAAGTCAACAGGCGGTAACGATCCGAGAGCCGATCCATGATCTGCTCCGCCGACATACCGCGCAGGCGAGCGGCCGCCAACTCGATCGGCAACGGCAATCCGTCCAGATCGTGGCAGATACGAGCAACGGCATTCCGGTTCCCTTCGGTCAACACGAAACCCGGCACCACAGTCGCAGCTCTTTCTGCGAACAACAAAACAGACTCGTACCGAGCCAGCCCGTCGAAAGCGCGCGGCCCCCGCAGTTCCGGCGTAGTGAGAGAAGGAACCCGCATCACCACCTCACCGCCCACACCCAGAGACTCTCGCGACGTCGCCAGAATCTTCACACCGGCACACCGACGCAAGATCGCCCCGGCAAGCCGGGCAACCGAATCCACCAGGTGTTCACAGTTGTCAAACACCAACAGCAGACTCCGATCGGCACAAAAGTCGATCACAGCGCGCAGCGGATCAGACGACGAAACCGGCCGCACCCCCAACGTCACGGCGACGTAGTCCGCGAGCAGATCCGGATCCGATAGCTCCCCCAACTCCACCAACCAGGTACCGTCGCTGAACACTCGCTGCAGCGCACCCGCAAGCCGGATCGCAAGACGCGTCTTACCCACGCCCCCAACGCCGGTCAGCGTCAACAAACGGGACGACTCGAACAATCTTCTGGCATCGGCCAACTCACGCCGCCGACCGACAAAACTCGTCAACTCCAACGGCAAGTTGCCGACAACCCGATGATCGGCTTCTGCACGCACAGCGGATGCCATCGACCGACTCGCTTTCTGCGATTTCACTCCAAAAGCAACGCTACCCCCGCGAACTGCACCCGAGAAGCGCTAACCACTGCCCGCGATCTCAGCCTCGGGAGTCGGTCTCCTGCTCGGTCGACACGAACCACGCCGCGATCTGCGCTCTGGAGGTGAAACCCAATTTGGTCAGCACATGCTCCACATGCCCCTGAGCCGTGCGAAGCGAGATCACGAGATGTTCCGCGATAGCGCGATTGGTCAGGCCCCGCGCAACGAGTTCCGCAACTTGCTGCTCACGACGAGTGAGGTGAGGTGCCTCAGTTGACGATGAACCCGGAACACTGCGACGCTCGTCGAGCGCATACGCGACAGCTTCACCCTCGGACATCACAAATCCGTTGCGAAACGACTTGTCGAAAGCACTCTTACCCATAGCCCTACGAGCAGTCTCTGCCGCAGTGTCGTGATGAGGCGACAAACCCGGCAGGCCCGCCAGCCGACCCCCGACCTTCTGCCAATACATGGCTGCCGCGCCGAGCAGAACCGCGGAATTCTTCCAATCACGTTGCGCTGCAGCAATCCACGCCAGTGGTTCGATACACCACGCCGAGTTCATCGGGGCATCGAGAATTCTCAGACTTCGCGTCAAATAATCACGTGCGCCATCTAATTCACCTCGGAGCCAGCCCACGAGCCCGAGGGTTCCCAACGCAAAAGCCTGGAACATGACTTCGTTGGCGGGCACGGTGATCGCGAGAGTCTCTTCGTTGCACTCCACCGAGCGATCGAGGGCCCCGGAAAGAAAGTACGCGATCCCCAGCGTGTCCAGGCCGATCACCACATGCAGCAGATTTTCGTCCAATCGAAACAGCGTCAACGCGGATTCCAGCTTGGCTGTAGCGGTATCGAAGTTGCCTCTGAACGTATCGACGTATCCGTCACCCCATGCCGCGAGACCGCGTGAGCGTACGTCCGCCAAGGCATTCGCCAGGTGCCAACTCTCGTCGACCAGCGCTTGTGCCCGTTCGAGTTCCCCCTGCATCGCGTGATTCACAGCGTCGATGGTCAAGACATCAACGCGGAACGGGTCGAGCTCCCGATCCTCTGTATTCAGAGCTCGATCCGTCCAATACCGTGCCTGCACAAGCAATCCACCAGAAAGCCAGAATCTGTACAACGCACCGACCATTCGCGTCGCAGATCGCGCCTCTCCGGTAGTGGAAATCGAAAACTCCAGCGCGTCGTAAACGTTGTGCTGTTCGCGACCCAGCCTTGCGATCCACGCCGCTTGCCGGTCACTGATCCACTCGGATTCCGCACGAACGACCAGCGCTTCGAACCAATCACGGTGGCGCCGTCGAAGTTCCACGTAGTCGTTCGAGAACTCGGCCTTCTCTCGTCCGTACTCCCGCAAGAGGTCGAGCAGGTGATAGCGAACGGTGCCGTCGATCTCCTCACGAATGAGGATGGACTTCTCGACCAACGCAGTGACGAGATCGAGCACTTCCGTCGAACTCGAATCCTGCCCGCACACTCCCTCGGCAGCGTCAAGCTCGAACCCGCCGGAAAACACGGTCAGCCGACCCCACAGCTGCTGCTCCGGAGGTGAGCACAAGTCGTAACTCCAATCGATCGACAATCGGAGAGTCTGCTGACGACTCGGTACGTCGTGTCCACCAGAAGTCAACAGGCGGTAACGATCCGAGAGCCGATCCATGATCTGCTCCGCCGACATACCGCGCAGGCGAGCGGCCGCCAACTCGATCGGAAGTGGGAGTCCATCCAGGTCGTGACAGATATGAGCAACGGCGCGCTTGTTCTCCTCAGTGAGGGTGAAACCGGGGACGACTGAAGCCGCACGCTCGGTGAACAACGACACGGATTCGTACTGGGCAAGTCCCTCGAATTCGCGCGGCTGTTGCTGCGGCGTGGTGAGCGAGGGAACGCGCATCGTCACCTCACCGCCCATTCCCAGCGATTCTCTGCTCGTCGCCAAGATCTTGACACCGGCACATCGCCGTAGGACCGCACCGGCAAACAGAGCGACGGCATCGACCAGATGTTCGCAGTTGTCGAGTACCAACAGCAGACTGCGATCGGAGCAGTAGTCGATCACAGTGTGCAGCGGGTCCGACGAGGACACCGGCCGCACCCCCAAAATCACGGCGACATAATCCTCGAGGAGTTCTGGATCCGTCTGCTCGCCCAACTCCACCAACCACGTGCCGTCTCGGAACACCCGCTGGAGCGCACTCGCAAGCCGGATCGCGAGCCGCGTCTTGCCGACACCTCCGATACCGGTGAGCGTCAATAAACGGGACGACTCGAACAATCTTCTGGCTTCGGCCAACTCACGCCGTCGGCCGACAAAACTCGTCAACTCCAACGGCAAGTTACCGACAACCCGATGATCGGCTTCTGATCGCACAACGGATGCCATCGACCGACTCGCTTTCTGCCAACCACTACAAATCAACGCTACCCCCGCGTTCGTCGCCCTGAGCAGCGCTCACTTGTGCTTCGTCATCGCAGTCGAAATGTCGGCCCTCACGCATGCGATTCACGACGGCCATGCCGGTGTCACGCGCCCGAAACAACGGATTTCTACCCTGGCAGCGACGAGAAGGGAGACCGACATGCCACCGCGCCGTAGATCGGTACTACTGACGCAACTGGTAATCGATGCTCCCGGCAGTCCACAACAAACGATCCTCGACGAACTGCGCCGAGTGATTCTGTCGGGGTCGGCGCCTCCGGGTACCCCGATCCCTCTCGGCGACGTGGCTGATGTGTTCGGGGTCAGCCGAATACCAGTGCGGGAATCGCTGAAGACCCTGGTCGGAGAGTCGTTGGTCGACCACCGCCACCAATTCGGCTACACCGTTGCTCAGTTGACGCCGGCAGAACTGCGCGAGATGTACATCGTCCGCGAAACTCTCGAATCAGCTGCATTGGCCGTCGCCGTCGAGCAGGCCACCGAAGAGGATCACGAACACGCCGTCGAGGTGAATTCCCGTCTGGAGATCGCGTTGCGCTACGACGACTCTCAGTCCTATCACTGTGAGAGCCGAAACTTTCACCTCGCACTGACCCGACCGTCGCAAATGCTTCGACTTCTGCACATGTTCGAAGCTGCCTGGAACATCACCGAACCGGTACAGCCGATGGTCCATGTTGCCGGCGTCGATCGCCGGGTTCTGCACTCCGATCACACCGCGATGCTGGACGCATTCCTGCGTCGGGACGCAGCCGCTCTTCTGAGTGCTTCCGAAATCCATCATCGCCGACTCAACACCGTGATCGCGACTCTGCCGACAGACACCGGCCTACTGGCCGAGAAAGATATACCGATTGCGCAATAGCTGTGCAACACAGCGTCGATACCTTTCTCTCAACACAGTTTTCATCACTGACGCTGAGAGCTCGTGCACTGTCCGCTGATTTCCTGCACTGATGCACAGGAGCTGTCATGACCGACATTCTTCCGTCCCGAACGACCACTACCCCAACTCCCCCAAAGGAAACCGGCTCGGCCGACCTCGTCGAAGCCGCGGGCCACCCGGTCGGCGGCGGACTGATCAAACCGGGCTACGACCCTCGCTTGACCAACGAGGATCTGGCGCCGCTTCGCAAGCAGACCTGGTCGTCGTACAACATCTTCGCCTTCTGGATGTCCGACGTACACAGCGTCGGCGGATATGTCACTGCCGGTAGTCTTTTCGCACTGGGATTGGCCAGCTGGCAAGTACTCGTCGCCCTGCTGGTCGGTATCACGATCGTTTACTTCTTCTGCAATCTCGTCGCCAAGCCCAGCCAAGTTACCGGCGTACCGTATCCGGTGATCTGCCGCAGCGTGTTCGGTGTCCTCGGCGCGAACATCCCGGCAATCATTCGTGGCCTGATTGCCGTGGCCTGGTACGGGATTCAAACCTTTCTCGCTTCGGCAGCCCTCGATGTCGTACTGATCAAACTCTTTCCGTCACTCGCACCGTATGCCGTCGTAGAAGACTACGGATTCGCCGGACTCTCCGCACTGGGCTGGGGAAGTTTCATGCTCCTGTGGGTACTTCAGGCCTGCGTCTTCTGGCGAGGCATGGAATCGATCCGCCGCTTCATCGACTTTTGCGGGCCGGCTGTGTACGTCGTGATGTTCATGCTGTGCGGGTACCTCATCTACCAGGCAGGCTGGAGCGCTGTCGATCTCACACTCGGCGACGTCAAGTACTCCGGTTTCGACGCCGTGCCGGTCATGCTCGGTGCGATCGCTCTGGTTGTCTCGTACTTCTCCGGACCGATGCTCAACTTCGGTGACTTCTCCCGCTACGGGAAGTCGTTCGCTGCAGTCAAGAAGGGCAACTTCCTCGGTTTGCCGTTGAACTTCCTCGTATTCTCGGTGTTGGTCGTCGTCACGGCGTCGTTGACACTGCCGGTGTACGGCGAACTGATCACCGATCCCGTCGCAACAGTGGCACGAATCGACAGCACCTTCGCCATCGTCCTCGGCGCACTCACCTTCACCATCGCCACGATCGGCATCAACATCGTGGCCAACTTCATTTCCCCGGCCTTCGACTTCTCCAACGTGAGCCCGCAGAAGATCAGCTGGCGGGCCGGCGGGATGATCGCGGCGATCGGCTCGATCCTCATCACCCCGTGGAACCTCTACAACAATCCCGACGTCATCCACTACACGCTCGAAACCCTCGGAGCCTTCATCGGTCCGCTGTTCGGAATCCTGATTGCCGACTACTACCTCGTGCGCAAGCAGAAGGTGATCGTCGACGAACTGTTCAGCATGTCGCCGACCGGAACCTACTGGTACAGCAAGGGATACAATCCTGCTGCAGTGATCGCCACCGTGGTGGGAGCCGTCGTCGCGATGGTCCCGGTCCTGGGCAAGGACCTCACCGGGATGTACACCGCAGCGCAGTACAGCTGGTTCATCGGTTGCGGGCTCGGATTTGCCGTCTACTACCTACTCGCCACGCGCACTTCCCTGGCTGTCCGGAATGCTTCTTCTCCCGACACTGTGACGGTCGACTGATCGTCATGAGAATCAAGGTGATCAACCCCAACACCACGTGGGCGATGACCGCCAAGATCGAGAAATGTGCCCGGGCCGTCGCGGGCTCGGGCACATTCGTCGAGGCCGTCAGCCCTGCGATGGGTCCCGCGTCGATCGAAAGCCACTACGACGAAGCTCTCAGCATCCCCGGAATCCTGGCCGAGATCGCCGCCGGAGAAAAGAACGAAGTCGACGGCTACGTCATTGCTTGCTTCGGTGACCCAGGCCTGGATGCAGCCAGAGAGCTGGCCAAGGGCCCCGTCGTAGCTGTTGCCGAAGCGGCAATGAACTACGCAAGTTTCCTGGGACGCGGATTCAGCATCGTGACCACCCTCGGTCGAACCCGCGGCCGCGCAGCCGATCTGGTGGACCGGTACGGCATGCAGGCTCGGTGCCGGGGTATCCACTCCTGCGAGATTCCGGTTCTGGAACTCGATCGTGATCCCGACGCGCGAAAGGTGATCTTGGAAGCCTGTTTCGACGCATTGGAGCAAGACGACTCGGACGTCCTCGTGCTGGGTTGCGCCGGCATGGCGGACCTGTGCCAGGACTTGTCCGACGAACTCGGTGTCCCGGTAGTCGACGGCGTTGCCGCTGGGGTCACGATGGTTCAATCGTTGGTCACCCTCGGACTGTCGACCAGTGCGCGCGGCGAGTTCACACGGCCACTGCCCAAAATCTACACCGGCACACTGACACCGTTCTCGCTGTGAACGTGCCCGAGCGAGAGTCGAGCACCGATTGTCACCAGTGCCAGGACCGCGAACAATACTCCGGCCCAGACTAATTGGCGGGTTTCGAAATGCGCGAGAAACAGTCCACCGACCGCAGTTCCGAGCGTGATCCCCAAGTTGGAGAACGAGATGAAAAGGCTGTTGCCGAATTCAGGCGCGTCGACTGCGTCTCGCCCCATCCAACTCTGCGAAACCACCAGTCCACCGGAATGCACCACACCCCAAACCAACACGGCTACAACCATCGCACCGAAGTACGGGCCTGCCAGATAGAGCATCACGTAGACGACGATGTACAGCAAGGGAAAAGCCACAACCGTGCGCACCACACTCTTGGCGAGCACCGCCCCGAAGACGAAGTTGCCGAAGATCATCACGACACCGAAAGCCAAGAGCATCGCGCTGATCCACGATCCGCTCATGCCCGTCACTCCGCCGAGGTATTCGGCGAAGTATCCGTACACCGAGAACATGGCTGCGAAGACGAAGGTGACGGAAAGGATGGTCAACCACACGCGCGGCCGGCGAAGGATCCCGACCTGTGCGCCGTACGACAGGCGTTGTGTCACCGGAGCCGAGGGCAGAAGTACGACAATCCCGAGAAACGCGAGAACGTTGACCACGGCACCGAAAACGAAAGCCGCGGACACCGAGAAGTTCTCGGCCAGATACGACGTCAACGGAACACCGAATGCGAATCCTACTGTGACACCCGCAAATACTTTCGTCACAGCTGCAGTTGCTTCCTCCGGTGGCACCAGTCGAACTGCACTCGCGAGTGCGAGCGCGAAGAAGACCGGGTGAACCACGGCGGGAATGATCCGAAATGCAAACATCACCTCGAAACTCGACGTGCTCGCGTACACCATGTTGGACACCGCAAAGACTGCAATCGCCACCAACAGAACGGTTTTCCTGTTGATTCCCGAGGTGATCAGCGTCGTGAACGGACCGGTCACCGCCACGACGAGCGCAAACACACCAACCAACCATCCGGCAGTGGACGCGGTGATACCGAACTTTTCGCTGACCTGAGGCAGAACCCCGATAATGCCCATCTCCGTAGTGATGATTCCGAATACACCCAACGCCAGAACCGGTATCAACAATTTCGACTTCACGACACACTCCTCCTACTACGCCACACAAAACAGATACATATCTAGATATATAGATATGTTTGATTAAGCAAAACCAGCCGACGAGGGCAATCCGACCGCTACAGCTTTTCGCGAACGAATTCCCTGAACTCTCCGATCACGGTTTCGTTTCGTCGGTAGTACGTCCACTTCCCGATGCGCTCGGACTCGAGCAGACCTACATCTTTCATGCCCTGCAGGTACCCCGAGATCACCGACTGGGCAAGTCCCGACCGCCCCTGAATATCACCGACACAGACTCCGATGTGAAACCCGAGATCCTGTTGCGTGTACGAGTCCTCGTCGAAATACTTCGCCGGATGCGCGAGCCACTCCAAGATCTGCAGACGAGTCGGGTTGGACAGCGCCTTGAAGATCGCCAAAGCATCCATGGACCGCACCCCTTCTCTCCGCCAACAGGAACGCATCTACTTTTGTGGATATGTTTGGCGAAGTCAAGCCCGATTCGGACGCAAAGCTACGTACGTCACATCGACACATTCGAAGTGAGCTGTGCCACTTACGTTTCGACGACCTGCGGAAATCTCAGAGCCGACTTTCTATCTGTGACGACTTGTTTATAGTTATCGCCAACAACGAATTGCCGGAAGTTTCCGGTTCGCCCGAGAATGCTCACGGGTGAACACAATTCGCTCAACACCAGCCGTACCCGGCTAGTCATTCGGGAGTCGAACCATGAACACACCGCATCAGTTCAGGGCCGTCCCCACATGGTGATGTCGAAGCTCGCCAAGTGGCAGCTGGTCGCCCTCGTCGTGGTTGCGCTCCTGGGTTTGATCTACGTCGGAGCGAAATACGTACGGCTGGACAATCTTCTGGGATTCGGCCAATACACGGTCAAAACCGAACTGGCGACGTCCGGTGGCATCTTCACCAACGCCGAAGTGACCTATCGCGGTGTACCCGTCGGACGCGTCGGCGACATGTCGCTCACGTCCGACGGAATCGAAGTCGACCTGTTGATCGACAGCAGTGCTCCACAGATTCCCGCATCCGCGCGAGCCGTGGTGGCCAATCGCTCAGCCATCGGTGAGCAGTACGTCGACCTTCAGCCCGATACCGACCAGGGCCCGTTCCTCGAAGACGGCTCGGTGATCGCCGTGGGCGACACCACCACGCCGATCCCCATCGAGAACGTCTTGACCAGCGCCAACGGTCTGGTGCACTCCGTTCCGGTCGACGCACTCCACACCGTCGCGAAGGAACTCGGCGCGGCATTCAACGGCAAGGGCGAAGATCTGCAAGTCCTTGCCGACTCGCTGTCGGGGATTTCCCAGTCGGGCCTCGACACCCTTCCCCAGACCCTCGGACTGATCCGCGACAGCCAGACGGTACTCACGACCCAGTCCGATCAATCGTCGGCGATCAAGCAGTTCAGCACCGACCTCGACGCACTGACTGCGCAATTGCGCACCAGCGACCCCGACATCCGACGCGTGATCGACAACGGCATACCGGCCAGCGAACAAGTCGGCTCTCTCGTCACCGAAGCCGGCCCCGCGCTCACGACCAACCTCTCCAACCTCTCCGCCGTTGCAGCGGCAGCCGCCCCGACACTGCCCTCGCTGCAGCCCTTCCTGCTCTTCCTGCCTGCCCTCGCCGGGGCGGCGCCCACCGTTGCACCGGGAGACGGCACAGTACATCTGGGCTTGGTACTCGAGACCAACAACCCGCTCTCGTGCACCGTCGGTTACGAAGGGACCATGGCGATCCTCGACGAGATGAAGCGCAAGGACCCGAACTTCGACGACACGACGCAGAACTTCCCGTTGAACACAGCCGCCAACTGCCAGGCACCCCAGGGCAGCGAAACGGGAGTTCGGAGCGCCAACCGCATCGCGTTCGCCGACCCGAACACCTCGCAACCGTGGGACAGCAAGCCCAAGGTGGACCCGGACAAGCTCAACCTGAACCCGATTGCCACACAACTCGCACCGATGCTCGGTGCCACCCCGAAGTAGCCGTAAACAACTGGCACCGTCGACGCTCCGCGACGATGATGATGTGATGTCGCAAGGAACGCCTGAGAGGACGTCACGAAGTTTCGAGGAACTTGTCGCCGAAGCCGAATCCGCCTCCGTCGACGGGTGGGACTTCTCGTGGCTCGACGGGCGCGCCACGGAGCAGCGTCCGTCGTGGGGGTATCAGAGGTTGATGGGTGAACGTCTCGGTGGTGCCGGCGCTGCGCTGGACATCCAGACCGGCGGCGGCGAAGTCCTCGCCGCTGCACCGACACTCCCGCCGGTGATGGCGGCAACCGAATCCTGGCCACCGAACGTAACCAAGGCCACCGCGCTTCTGCGTCCCCGAGGTGTGGTGGTGGTCGCGGATCCGGACGAGCCACCGCTACCGTTTGCCGATTCGGCTTTCGATCTGGTGACCAGTCGACACCCTGCGACGGTGTGGTGGGCCGAGATCGCTCGGGTACTCGAACCGGGAGGCACGTACTTCGCTCAACATGTCGGTCACGCCAGCGTGTTCGAACTCGTCGAGTTCTTCCTCGGTCCTCAGCCGCAGGCTCGTCGCGGACGGCACTACGAGGACGAAAGCGCCGACGCGATTTCGGCCGGGCTCACCGTCGTCGACCTTCGTTTCGAGCGTCTGCGCATGGAATTCTTCGATATCGGCGCCGTTGTCTACTTCTTACGCAAGGTGATCTGGATGGTTCCGGGATTCACCGTCGCGCAGTATCTGGACCGGCTCCGGGAACTCGATCAGCAGATCCGTCGCGACGGATCTTTTGTCGCGTACTCGAGTCGATTTCTGATCGAGGCGCGCAAATAGCCCTGCATTACGCGGGGTGAATGGTCTTCCAGTGCTCGGCGATGTCGATTCGCCGCGAGATCCAGACCTTTTCGTGTGACTGCACATGGTCCAGGAAACGCTCGAGGGCGGCAGCTCGGGCAGGGCGGCCGACTATGCGGCAGTGCAACCCGACGGAGAGCATCTTCGGTGATCCGGCCGTTCCCTCCGCATACAGCACGTCGAAGGCGTCACGTAGGTGCGCAAAGAACTGATCGCCGCTGGGAAATCCTGCTGGAGAGGCGAAACGCATGTCGTTGGTATCGAGCGTGTACGGAACGACGAGATGCTTCACCGACTCTGTGCCACGCGGAACGTCTACCCAGTACGGCAGATCGTCGGCGTACGAATCGGAGTCGTAGACGAAGCCGCCGTGCTCGACCACCAATTCGCGGGTGTTCGGTGAATCGCGTCCGGTATACCAACCGAGAGGCGCCGAACCCGTCAGATCTTGCAGAATCTGGACTGCCTCGGCCATGTCGGCGCGTTCACGCTCGATGTCCACGGATTGGTAAGACTTCCAACGTAATCCGTGACACGCGATCTCGTGACCCAACTCCTGAAAAGCACTGACTGCTTCCGGGTTACGCTGCATTGCCCGCGCCACCGCAAAGACTGTGAGAGGCAGGTTTCGCCGCTCGAAGGTCCGCAGGACACGCCACAACCCGGCCCGGGAGCCGTACTCGTACAGCGATTCCATGCTCATGTGTCGATTCGGAAATGCTTCCGCCGGAGTCATTTCCGACAGAAAAGTCTCCGAAGCCGCGTCCCCGTCGAGGACGTTGTTCTCGGCTCCCTCTTCGTAGTTGAGTACGAACTGAACCGCTATCCGCGCGTCGCCGGGCCAGTGCGGATGCGGCGGATGAGGGCCGTACCCCACCATGTCCCGGGGATAGTCGTCGCGCGGATAGTCGCTCATGGCAACAACTTTACCGTCAGCGCCCGGAGATCACAGCGCGAGCAGCGTCGGTGAGTACGCCGAATACTCTCAGCCGCGCCAGGCCACCGTCCGGGAAGATGTCCAGACGAACATCGGTGACCGGAACTTCGGAATCGATCGGAAAGCGATGGCGCGTGTCCGGACGCAGCGTCGTACGCGGCAACAGTTCGAACCACTCCCCTTCCGGAGTTCGGCCGGTCAGAGCGCCCTCACCTGGACTGTTTCCGAGGAAGTACGAGGTGTCGATCTCGACGAAACTCAACACGCCTTCACCCGCGAGTTGTACTTGCACCCAGTCGTTTCCGTCGTCGCGGCGCCTGGCGGTCTCCCACCCGTCCCCCATCGAAGCAGCGCGTCCGGGGAACAGAATGTTCTGCGGTGAGCTGTAGAACATGTTGGAGCAATCGGTCACGCGGCCACCGTTTTCGAGTGCTGCAAGGTCCAACGGCCCGGCATCGAGGAAACGCGGGTCTGGCCGTGCTTCACCGTGAACACGGAATCTCGCAACGCCGCCGTCCGGATAAATGGTCAGCTTGACGTGCGTCCATCGATCCTCCGAAACCACCGAGAACGGATTCTCCGAGTCACCGTGCACGGTCGAGCGTTCGACGATGGTTGTCCACTCGCCGGATCCGGCCAGGTCGACGGGATCCGGATACCCGTCGACGGAGATTGCTTCCACCGAGATCTCGGGCGGGTAATTGCCCTTGAACCACGCGGTGTCGACCACGACGCCTCGCACCACTCCAGGAACACCGAGGCGCACGATCGCCTCGTCATGGCCTGCCACACGGCGACGACGCGTCTCCCAACCGTCGTACACCTGCCCCTTGTGTCCGAACGTCGCCGGCTGGTATCCGGCTTTACCTGGTCGGATCAGGGCCTCGCGCTCGGCGAATGCCTCGTCGTTCGCCCAGATGACGGCTCCGCCGAGGGTGCGCAGTGCCAGGTCGGGCAGCAAGGTGAATTCGGTGGTGCTCATCGGTCAGTGTTCTCCTGTGATCGGTGTGGTGCGTCCTACGAGGTGGTGGAGTGCGTTGGTGTCCGCGCTCGGGGCGAGCCGGAGAACGTCGGATTCTGGATAAGCCCCCGCGTCGAGCCCACGCAGTACCACCGCTGCCAGCGCCTGGGCAGTTGCAGGTTCGTCCATCACGTCGCCACCTTGGCGCCCCAGGTACGACTGGATGCGCGGGGCAGCGGCGCCGAGCGCGTTGCGGTAGAAGCCGAACGTGGCGAGCCAGCGGGTGACCAGATGCCCGGGGTGCATGTCCCACCCCTGGTAGTAACCGCGTTCAAGGGACCGCGTGACGAGGCGATGGTGCCGAGTGATCGCGTCGCGGATCGCCGTGGCGCTCCCGACGGGCGCGACCTGAGTTGACCCGTCGCACACCCAGACGCCGGTCTGCGCGGCAGCAGCCAACATGAGAGCCTTTGCGTGGTCTGCCACCGGATGTTCGAGCGACTGATGACGCGATGCAATTCCGCAAGCCGCACTGTAATCGTAAGTGCCGTAATGCAAACCGGTCAGACGGCCGGCACCGCGATGGATGGCCTGAGCAACTGCCACAGTTCCGTCGGCAGCGATGACCGCCTGCGGGCTCTCGATCTGCAGCTCGAACCGAAGCGAACCGGTCTCGAGTCCGTGCGCCTTCTCCAGTTCTTCGCAGAGCACCACCGTCGCCGTGACCTGCTCCACCGCGCGCAGTTTGGGAACGGTGAAGACAAATCCGTCCGGCACTCCGCCTGCCGCGTCGAGCACAAGCTCGAGCGTCCTGATCGAGCGTCGACGCTCACTGGCCGGCAGCCCTTTGAACCTGATGCCGCCCCAGTTCGGCCCGGCAGGATCAGCGCTCAACGCTGCAAGTGTCCGCCCGGCCGACGTCGCTGCTGCGTCTTCTTCTTCGTCGCTGCGGCGTCCGTACCCGTCCTCGAAATCGATCCGAAAGTCTTGGACCGGCTTGCGGCCGAGTTGAACTCGCACATCTGCGAGCGCATTCTCCGTGTCGAGATCGGCGAACACATGCGCATGGGAATCGAGAAGCGCGATCGCCTGCTCACCCCAGAGACGAGGGGTGTCGACGGTTGCATCCGCGGCACTGACGTAAATCGTGTGCACGGGCTGGATCTCGTCACGGTTTCCCGGGTACTGCGCCGCGAGCCGCTCGTCCACCGGATCCAGAAGTCCGTCCAGACGATCGTGGACGGCGGCGGAGAGTCGGGATTCTGTCATCGGACGATCTTCGCAGAACGTCCGCGAGCCCGCAGGTTCTCACGCCGCCGATCCAGTCCGGGTCAGCGACCCCCTACGAACGGAACGTTGACGAAGCTCGGCCGATCCGCAGCCAATTCGATGTGCTGCGGCTTCAGTTGGCTGTCGGCAAGCATCGGCCCGAGCGCCAGGTATCGCGGCACGCTGGCAGCGTAGACGTCGACGCGGAGCCGGTGACCGGGTTGTAGCACTGCGTCGGTCGGGAGCATGTTGATGTCGACGGCGGTGACCTCACCGGGAACCACCGGCTGACGCGTGTCGATCGTCAGATAGTGGTGCGGTTCACTGTAGTCACCGTTGGCCGAGCGAGTGCTCTTGGAATCGTCGACCGCCCGGAGCGACGCAGTCAGAGCGCCGTTCGTGATCGGTGTCGATGTTCCGTCCGGCGCTACGTCGTTGACCGTCGCTGCCCAGAATCCGTCCGTCACGTCCAGGACTGTCTCGAGGTGGACGTTGATCGGGCCCGAGAGTGAGGTCGGCTCCGTGACTGCCTCACCGGTGAACGTCAGACCCTCCGCTTCCTGGAATCGGGAATCCTTGGAACACGACGCACCGAGCACCACGGAGATCCCGGCAGTGCCCTGAGTTCCGTCACCGGAGCAGAAGCCTCGCAGTCCGGGTGCGACTGTCAATCGCGCTGCGGCACTGGGCTGGTCACTGGTCAGTGAACCGTCGTAGGCCGCGTGTGCGGCAGTTCCGCTGGGCGCGGAGTTCAGATACATACGTTCGTACGTCGCGCCCGCTCGCGGGAACTGATCATCCGTGATCCATCCGCCACCTTGCTGGAACATCGTCACCGGACCGTATCGCTCGATTCCGTTGTCGATGCCCTTGAGCCACTTGTCGAACCACGCGCGTTCGAGTACGTCGAGGCGAGGCGGCGCACCGTCCTTGCCGAATCCTCCACCGGGAGTGACGTGATAGCCGTTGCCCATGATCAACTGCTTCTGCCCGGCCGGCAGATCGATTCCGTTGTAGATCCGCGGCTCGCTGTTGGCGAAGATGTCGTGCCAACCGCCGTAGACCATCGTCGGAACAGTGATGTTGCCGACGTCAGCGGATCGGTCCTGATAGAACTGACCGTCCTGTGCGACTTGCAGAGTCGACGGTGACACGTCCTCGATTCTCTGGGCCGTCATCGCTTGTACCAGTTCAGGAATCAGGGTGCCGGGATCCTCGAGGCGGCTCGCCAACCACAGTGGATCGAAGTTGCCTTGCAGGATGTCCTGAACGTTCGGAATGAGTTTGAGCCCGTTGACCGCGGTCAGCCACAACGGCATGAACCCGACTCCGAGTCCGCCACCGGTTCCGACGATGTCGCGTAGCAGATCGTTGCCTGGTTCGACCGGGAAGATTGCCTTCAACGCAGGCGGATTGTTACTCGCGGCCTGTACGGAGTTGATCGCGGAGTACGAGATTCCGGCCATCCCCACTTTGCCGTCGGACCACCCCTGCTTGCTCATCCAATCGATGACTTCGACCGAATCCTGTTGCTCGCGCTTGCCGAGCACGTCCCAATTACCTTGGGAGAAGCCGGTTCCACGTGCGTCGACCACTACCTGCGTGTATCCGTTCTGGACCAGATCACGGTTGACGCCGAGAACCCTGGCGCCTCCGCCGGCTATGACGCCCGTCAACTCCGAGACTCCGTCGAACGGCGCCGCGAGGTCGAGCGAGTTCGCCACGTCCATCAACGTCTCACCCACCTGCGGGATCGACAGAGCTGAATCCACCAACGTGTCCAGCAGTTTCGTGTACGGAGTTATGTTGAGAACCGAAGGCGCCTTCGATTCCACAGCGCGCCCGGACGCATCCGCCGGTCGGTACACATTTGCCTGCAGAACCGTGCCGTCACTCATCGTGATGGGTACGTCCCACTCGACGGAGACGCCCGGATACTGCGGCGCAGTCTCCGTGGCCGCGAGCCAGGTCTGTCCGTCCGACCCTCCCGTCGGATCCGCGGAAGCGACGGCGCTCGGCACCGTCAATCCCACGACGCACAGCCCCACCGCAATCGTTGTCGACCTTCGACGTAGAAGTCGTGTCCTCACGAAAACCCCAATTTTCTGTTGTGATGACCCAGCCCTGCCCCCACGACAGTGACCGGCGTCACGAACTTACCGGATAGTAACTTCCGTCCCATATGTCGTCAATAGGTCTCGATGCCGCCCGGACGGCTAGCTTTGAAGATGTGTCACGATCTCCCCTTCCCGTCCGCGACGGCCTGAACCCGAGTCGCATCCGTCAGCCAGACGACGGCATGTGGGCGACGACGCTCGACTACCTGCTCGAACGGTTTCCCCAGGACGCCGTCCGCCTACGGGAGAAAGTCGCAGCCGGGGAGGTCGTCGACGAGAAGGGCGTCGCGATCACCGAGACGAGCGGTTTCGCCCCCCGGCGTTTCGTCTACCTGTACCGCGACGCTCCCGTCGAAGCGCGGGTGCCGTTCGAGATCGACATCCTCTACCGGGACGAAAACATCCTGGTCGTGGACAAGCCGCACTTTCTCGCGAGCACGCCCCGCGGGCGATACATCGCCGAATCGGCCTTGGTGCGGTTGCGTCGGGATCTCGATCTGCCGGAGTTGAGTCCAGCGCATCGCCTCGACCGCGTCACGGCAGGACTGCTGCTGTTCACCGTGCATCAGGCGGCCCGGCGCGGCTATCAGACCATGTTCGCCGAGCGTCGCGTCACCAAGGAATACGAGGCCATCGCGCGTTACGACGCGCAGGTGAGCACTCCCGTGATCGTGCGCAGTCGCATCGTGAAAGAACGCGGCGTGCTCAAGGCCGCGGAGATCGAGGGCGAACCCAACAGCGAGTCGCGGATCGAACTGATCGAGACGCGAGACGGCTTCGCGCGGTACCGGTTGACTCCCCATACCGGCAAGACCCATCAACTTCGCCTGCACATGACCTCGCTCGGGCTCCCGATCCACGGCGACAACTTCTATCCCGACTTCTACGACGTTGCCGCAGAGGATTATTCGAACCCGCTGCGCCTGCTGTCGAAGGTTCTCGAGTTCGAGGATCCCACGACCGGCCGGCTGCAACGGTTCGAAAGTCGGCGGACCCTGTCCTGGCCGGACGAATCAGGCCGTGGCGACTCGCCGTAGGGACCCCGGACCCTTCCACTGCGCCTCCGATACCGGGAGGATGGAAGCGCAGACCGCACCGCAAGAGGAGACCAGATGAGCAAGACCGCCGTCGTACCCGAAGCCGTACGGGAGATCGAGCGCAAGTACGAGGCGCCGGCCGAGCAGGAAGTTCCCGCGCTGGGTGGACTTCCCGGTGTCGTCGGCGAACCGGTCCACGACTCGATACAGCTCTCTGCCACCTACTTCGACACCGCCGACTACCGGTTGCTCGCCGAGAAGATCACGCTGCGCAAGCGTGAGGGCGGCGATGACGCGGGGTGGCACATGAAACTTCCCGCAGGCGAGGACACTAGAACCGAAATCCAGCTTCCCCCGGACGAGAGCACCGATGTGCCCTCGCCGCTGGCGAGTCTGATCCGGGCGGTCATCCGCGGTCACGATCTGGTGCCGGTCGCCCTGATCATCACCGATCGGGAGCGCACCAGACTCAACGGCGAAAACGGTGTTCTGCTTGCCGAAGTGGTCTCCGACACCGTCATCGCCTGCAAGGCAGACGGTTCCGGTGAGTCGACGTGGCAGGAAGTCGAGGTCGAACAAGGCGCAGGCGGGCAAGCCCTGGCCGATGCAATCGAGTCGGTTCTACTGGACGCGGGGCTCGAGCGTTCTGCGAGTCCGTCCAAACTCAAACGAGCACTGGGCACTTCGGTCACTCCATACGTCGGCCACGAGGTCACCACTGGCAAAGCGTCGAATCCGCGAATTCTGTTGCGTAATTACCTCATCGAACAACTGCGCGCACTGGTCGCCGCGGATCTCGGCACGCGCCGCGCCGACGACGAAGCCGTTCACGATTTCCGGGTCGCAGCACGTCGTATCCGCAGCGCTCTACAGTCGTACGCCGGTCACTCCCCCAAGGCCGACGATCTCATCACGGATCTTCGGTGGATCGGTGGAAAGTTCGGTGACGCCCGCGACGTCGAGGTCCAGTGGGAGCGTCTTGTGGAACGACTCGGTGAAATCGACGAGATGCCCGAGCGAGAAGCAGTGCGCGCTCGAATCGACGAGTACTTCTCGGCCCGCGGTGAAACCGCACAGGAAACCGCCCTCGAAGCGCTCGATTCCGAGCGCTACACCACACTGCTCGATCGACTCGACGAGTACGTCGGCGACCTCGAATTCGACACTGCCGCCCACCGTGTAGGAAAGAAGGCGTCGGCGCGAGAGTTGGCGCATACCCTGCGCCATCTAGCTCACAAGGTCGGTAAGCGGGTCGATCACGTCTTCGATGCCGATACCCGCACCGAGCGTGACGAGCGAATGCACCGCGCACGCAAGGGCGCCAAGCGGATGAAGTACGCGATCGAGGTCATGGAACCGGTGTCGAAGAGCCGGGCCAAGCGTGCCTTGAAGCATTTCAGCCACTTCCAGGACGTTCTCGGCGAGCATCAGGATTCCGTTGTAGCCCAACATCATCTGCTCGAAATTGCTGCGGAGCAGGAGCACACCTCGCTCACCAGTTTCGGATTGGGCATGGCCTACCGACGAGAACTGGAAATCGCCGACGGGCAATCAACACTGCTCCGCAAGACGTGGAAGGAAGCCGTCAAATCAGCGTCGTCACTCTGGTGACCAGGCTGTAACCAGTCGACCGATCTCGATCATTTCAGAGGAGTAGACATGAACACACTTGCAGGACACCAGGACGTCGTCGCCGGTATCGACGGATCCGAGGCCTCGACGGCGGCGGCCCGGTGGGCAGCCTCGGTCGCGAACGCGGTGAACTCACGACTGATTCTGGCGCATGCCCTGCCGCAGGAGGGCCCGATCTACAGTCCCGCTGCAGTGATGTTGCAGTCGCAGTTCCTCAGCCAGATCCGCGAAGACGGCGAAGCGATCATCGATGCCGCCGCCGCGGTGATTTCAGCTGAATTCCCGGAACTGACCATCGAATCCGAGATCGCACCGGGCCCGGCGTCGACGCACATCCTCGAATCCTCGGGTACCGCACGCCTGATCGTGATGGGGTCGACCGGATCCGGTGCACTGCGCTCGCGGCTGCTCGGATCGACCGCACTGAAGGTGGCAAATCACGCAACCTGTCCGGTCACCGTCTGGCGTGGTTCGGCGGAGAATCCCGGTCCGGATCAACGTCCCGTCATCGTCGGAGTCGACGGAAGTGCGTTGAGCAAGAAGGCCGTCGAGTACGCGTTTCGTTATGCCGATCAGTTCGACGCGCCGCTTATCGCGGTCCACACCTGGCAGGGCTCGTCCACCTTCCGCGAAGGCGGAGCGGGAATCCTCATCGACTGGGAGGCCGTCGAGCAGGAGGAATCAGCACTGCTGGCAGAGAACCTGGCCGGCATGGCCGATCAGTACCCGGACGTGCCGGTCACCCGCATCAGTGAACCCGGCGCCGCCGCCCCCGTCATGCTCAAGTACGCCGACGATGCGCAGTTGATAGTTGTCGGAAGCCACGGCCGCAGTGCGATGGCCGCCGCCGTGATGGGCTCGACCAGCCAGAATCTGCTGCACCATGCGCCAGGGCCGGTCATGATCTGTCGCACCTGAATTGCTGTGCGCCTTTATTAACCCCCCGCGGTTAATAAAGGCGCACAGCAGGGGTCAGGCGAGGCCCGTCCCCACCAGCTGACCTACTCCGTAGGTCACAGCCATCGCGAGCGCGCCGCCGATCACCACTCGTAGCACCGCTCTGGTCTTGCGGGCTCCGCCGAGCGTCGCGCTGATCGTCCCGGTCAGTGCAAGTGCGATCAGCACTGCGAAGAAGGCGATGGGGACGCGGATACCCGTCGGCGGCAACAGGATTGCGACCAACGGGATCGCCGCGCCGATCGTGAACGAGATTGCCGACGAAATCGCCGCATGCCATGGATTGGTGAGATCGTCCGGGTCGATACCCAATTCGACTTCGACGTGTGCCGCAAAAGCATCGTGCTCGGTCAATTCTTCGGCGACGCGGCGGGCCGTCTCCGGACTCAATCCCTTGTTCTCGTAGATCTCGGTCAGTTCCTGGAGTTCCGCCTCCGGTGTCTCGAGGAGTTCCTTCTTCTCCTTCTGCAGGAGTGCGCGTTCGGTGTCTCGCTGAGCGCTGACCGAGACGTACTCACCCAACGCCATGGACACAGCGCCGGCAACCAGGCCAGCGAAACCGGCCGTGAAGATCGCGGAGCGCTCGGTTGTGGCTGCCGCAACACCGACCACGAGGCCTGCGGTCGAGACGATTCCGTCGTTTGCCCCCAGAACACCTGCACGCAGCCAATTCAGGCGATTGTTCAAACTCGGTGCGTGAGGTTCCGATTCCCCACCGGGCGCCCCGTCGGTCAACTGCACACTGTCTCCGGACATGGCAACAGATTAGGACGATCAGTCCGGTTGCGATAGCAATCTGAGCCTGTCCTTCGCGTACTGATATATTCCCAGACAGAACCCAACCAAGCATTTGCTAGGTTATGAACGGCACACCTCTGGAGGCATTGTGAGCGCAGCACGCACCGCTTTTGTCAGCGGCGGAACCGGTGGAATCGGGTCGGCGATCGCCCTTACTCTCGCCGAACGCGGGCACGACGTCGCCTTCACCTACCGAAATAACAAGGACGCTGCCGAGCAACTGAGCGAGCAGATTCGAGCGCATGGCGTGCTCGTCCACTCGTATTCTCTCGACTTGACCGACGAGCTGTCGATCAGCGCCGCCGTCCGCGATGCGGTCAGTGATCTGGGCGCATTGACGACCCTCGTCCACGCTGCGGGACCGCACGTCCCGATGACGCACCTCTCACGCGTGACGCCGGCGTTCTTCACCGAACAACTGAACCAGGAAGCCGCGGCATTCTTCACACTCGTCCACACCGCCCTGCCTGCGCTGCGTGCATCTTCGGGTTCGGTGGTAGCGGTGACAACCGCGGCAACGGATCGTTTTCCCGTGCGCGACGGACTCTCCGCAGGCACCAAAGGGGCTGTCGAACAACTTGTTCGCGGATTCGCCGCAGAGGAAGGACGCTACGGCGTTCGGTTCAACGCGGTAGGACCAGGCATGTTGACGGACGGAATGGCGGAGCGACTGATCAACTCCGCCGAACTCGACCAGAGCGCACTCGACGTGACGATGAGCCGAATTCCGTTGAAGCGCTTCGGATCAGCTGCCGACATCGCCGAAGCAGTATGTTTCCTCGCAAGCGACGCGGCCGGATTCATCAGCGGTCAAAAGCTCAACGTCGACGGCGGCTACACCGTCTGAGCGCTATCCACCCAACTTGCGAAAGACCAGTCGCACGGCAAGTTCGAGGTGCGCCATCACCTCGTCCGTCGTCATCCGGCCGGCAACCCACGAGACCAGACTCGACATCCAGACGTCGTCGATAACCTTCACCGCATCCATCTGCTGTTGCGAGACTTCCTCGACGCCGATCGCCTTCGCGAACATCTCGGTCACGACCCCACCGAGCGCGTTGAGTTCCGGAGTCGCCGACGCGTCCGCGAACATGTACGCCCGAACCAACGCTTCGTAACGGAGGTGATCGGTCTCGAGGACCTCCGTATTCTTGCGCAGCACAAACAGAATCCGGTCCGACGGAGTCTCGCCCGGGATTACAAAGTCCTGGAATCTGTCACGCAAACCCTCGAACATCCACAACAATGCGACGACGAGCATGTGGTTCTTGGACGGGAAATACCGGTAAACAGTGCCGATCGCGACGCCGGCGCGATCGGCGACCGATCGCATCTGCACCGCGTCGTAGCCGCCTTCGGAGGCGGATTCCATTGCGGCGTCGACAATCCGGCGAAAACGCGCTCGTTGCGACGGCGTCGTACGACGTCCGGTCACCGAGCTACGTTCGACCACCGACTGGTCTGCCTTGTCGCCACCTGCCATGTCCACAACCCTAATTAGACGTCGTTTTGCCGACTCCCAATGTAGCCGCCCAACGCAATCGTCGGGTGCATGACTGCCCGCTTCCGAGCTGGCCGCCAGTAGGACTGGCCGAGATCAGGAAGCGCGCCGCGGCCGATCGGATCGGCCGCGTCTACGTGGATCTTCCGACCAGTCGCGCGACGGTGCGCGTCGGCCCGGCGCTTGAGTCCGGCGCCGGTCGGGTTGCGGCGCCCGTCGCTCCGGTCGGCGTTGACCAGTAGGGGCCGGCTGGGCGCGGCGAGCAGGCGGCCGACGTCGGTCAGTCTGTGGCTTCTTGGCAATGCCGAACCGAGGCTTGCCGAAGACCAGCGGAATCCAACCGCGACCGCTGCTCTCGGCCGAGGCGACAGCCTCGGGCTCACGGAAGGCTGCGTGCGCGATGAGCCCGAACATCAGCAAGGTGGTGATCATCGACGTTCCGCCCGCCGAGATGAGCGGTAGTTGCAGACCGGTCACCGGAATCAGGCCAACGACGTAGGCGATGTTGATGAACGCCTGCACGACGATCAACGTCGTTGCTGTCGCCGTCATGACCTTGAGGAACGGATCGGTGGACCGCTTCGCGATTCGCAGTCCGACGATCAGAACCGCGGCGAAGAGAGCAACGACGATCAGCGCACCGACCAGACCCAACTCTTCACCGATCACGGCAAAAATGAAGTCGTTGTGCGCCTGAGGGAGGTAACTCCATTTGGCGTCGGACTGTCCCAGACCGCGACCGAAGATGCCGCCGTTCGCCAAGGCGTACTTGGCCTGAGTGCTCTGGAAGTTCAAGCCTTGCGGGTCGAGATCAGGATTGAGGAAAGCCTTGATGCGATCCGAGCGGTAACCAGCAGTAAGCCCGAGCACGAGAAATGCGACTGCGGAACCGAGCGTGAGGCTGATGAACGTCTTCATCCGAAACAGCCCGAACCACAGCACCGACATGAAGATGATGCCGATGGTGATCGTGGTTCCGAGGTCCTTCTCCAACACCACCAGAACCAGAACCAGCAGCGTCGTACCGCCGATCACCGGCAGCGCACGGTTGACATCCATCCGCGCGTTCATGAACGACGCAACCGTCGCCGCGGACCAGATCGCCAATGCCAGTTTGGCCAGCTCCGACGGCTGGAAGGAAATGCCCGCGATCACAAACCAGCTGCGAGCACCCATCTGTTCCGAGCCGATACCTGGAATCAGAACCAGGACAAGCAGAACAAGACACAGGATCAGCAGCCATGGTGAGGCTCTACGCATCGTTTCGGTCGGCAACCGCACGACCGCCACGAACATCACCAAACCTATCGCTGCGAACATGCACTGCGGCCAGAAGCGGGCGTAGGACGTCCCGGACAGAACATAGGATTCGACGCCCGAAGACGACAGCACCATCAGCAGCCCGAACGCCACGATCAGCACGACCAGACCGACGATCATATGGAAATCGAACAGTGGCCGATTCGTCCACATCGCCGTTCGAGCGCGGAAGGGTGTCGATGTGCGGTCACGTTTGTCCGACGATCCACGGGGTGAGTTAACTGGCTCTCCACTCCCGCGACCGTTGGGCTTGTCTTCACTGCGACCGGTCACCACACAAGTATCGTCCCACGACTCCTAACCCATGGGTAACACAAGTCCCATGAGTCACACGGGCTCGGCCTCCCGAGGTCCATGTAGACCCACGAAATACCAGGTCACGTCCTTCGCCGGCGTCGGTCTGCCACCGCTCCCGCCAACGAGAGCGTCAACATGACCACGCAGACGGCAAGCGCGATCCCGAACGCACGTCCATATCCGTCGGGCGACGATCCGAGTACACCGAGATACAACCCCGATACCGCGGCCAGCGAGATGGTCGCTGACAGGCGCTGAGACAGTTGAAGGAAACCCGCCGCAACACCGTTCGCGCCCGGCGGTGCATATTCGAGAGTCAGCACCCGATTGGGCGCGTCGACCAAACCGCTGGCAACTCCCGACAACACCGCCAGGACCACCAGCACCGGGATCAGATGTTCCCGCGGAATCAGATTGACCGCTGCGATGTACCCGAGGATGACAAGGATCTCGCCGACTATGGCAAAAACCACTGCACTTCGGCCGAACCTGGCAACCAGCCGCCATCCGAGAGCCGACGTCAATGCCATCGCGAGTGAGCTACCGGTCATGATCAACGCCGCACTCAGCGGGGCGAAGCCCAAACCTTCGATCAGATAGAGGCTGAGCACCGCGTTGACGGCGAGGATGGATCCGAACCAGAAGAGTGCAACCGTCGTACCCAGTCGGAAGCCCCTCGAGGCGATCAACGACGGAAGCAGTACCGGCGTCCCGCCGCGCTCGGCGTACCGACGTTCCCAGAACCAGAAGGCAACGGCAGCGCCGAACGCACCGATCAGGAAAGCCGCAGCCACAGTGACACTGGTTCGGGTCACGATGGGCCACAACAGGAGCCCGGTCGTAGTCGCCAGCAGACACAGCCCAACCGGATCGATCGATGCGCCTGATCGGGTAGTTCGATCACGGCGCAGAAAGCGAAACGCCAAAATCAGAGTGATCACGGCAAACGGCACGTTGAGAACGAGAAGCAACCGCCATCCGAAGTCGGCGTCGGAATACTTCAGCAGAACGCCACCGAGGATCGGTCCGGAAACGCCGGCCAGACCACCCGCGGTGCTGTACGCGCCTAACGCCTTCGCCCGAGCCTTTCCGGACACCCGGTCGGTGATGATGCCGAGCACCTGCGAACTGATGGTGCCTGCGCCGATCCCCTGCCCCAGACGAGCCAACACGATCATCGACGGATCCGACGCACATGCTCCGAGGATTCCCATCACCGCGAAAATGCTCAGCCCTGCCAAGAACAAGCGTCGACGCCCGACGACGTCACCGAGTCGGCCCGCCGGCACAAGGGCCAAGCCGAAAGTCAGCGAATAGCTCGCAAGGATCCACTGCACCTCGGAGGTCGACGCGCCCAGCGACGCCCGGATCGACGGAACCCCGATTCCGAGCACCGCCGAATCGAGAAGGGTGGTGAAGCCCGCGGCTACGCAGACGATGATCTCCCAGCGGACGGCCGAATCGAGCTTGGTGGATTCGGCCGCCGCTGTGACCGTGTGGGACAGGACCCGTTACCCCGCAACTTCAGACGCGGCCCGACGCGTGAGCGGCGGTCGCAACCCCAAGTGCTCTCGCAGCGTCGACGTGGAGTACTCGGTGCGGTACGCCCCACGCTCCTGCAGTTCCGGGATCAACCAGTCCACGATCTCGTCGAGCCCGGTCGGCACCAGGTACGGCGAGATATTGAAGCCGTCCGAAGCTCCGTTGCGCACCCAATGGACCAACTGATCTGCGACCTGCCCCGGGGTGCCCGCAAAACCCGAACGCTGCGAGGTCTCGATGGCGACCTGACGTAGCGACAGGTTCTTTGCCTCGGCGAGAGCCCGCCATTCACGTGCAATCGCAATGGGGTCGTTGCCGTCTCGTGCGGAACCGCGCGTCTCGGACACCGGGCGGGCAACCGGATCTTCCTCCGGTAGTGGACCGTCCGGGTCTCGGTCGGAAAGGTCCTTCCCCCACACCAATCCGACGAGGGACAGTGCGGTTTGGCCGGTGAACTGACCTTCGAGGACCCACCGCGCCTTCTCTTCGACCTCGGACTCGTTCTCCGCCAACACGATCTGCGTGCTGGGCAGGATCTTGACGTCGTCCTCCGGTCGCCCGACGCTACGCAACCGAGCCCGAATGTCGTCGGCGAAGTCGAGCGCGCCGTCGAAATGCGTCCCGTGTCGCGAGAAGATGACGTCGGCGTGCGTCGCCGCGAAATCGCGTCCAGTCGGCGAATCGCCCGCTTGAAAGATGACCGGATGTCCCTGTCTGCTGCGGGGAAGCGTCGGCGTCACGGTGATGTCGAACTGCGAAGTCTGGCGGCGTACGTCGCTCACGGCTCCCGGAGTCGACCAGTTCTCGGACGTGCGAGAGTCCGAGATCGCGTCGTCGGCCCACGAATCCCACAGTGCCCGTGCAGTTTCGATGAACTGCCCGGCACGCTCGTAACGCAGGGCGTGGTCGAGGAAACCACCGCGACGGAAATTCTCTCCCGTCCAAGCGTTGTCAGTGGTGACCGCGTTCCAGCCGGCCCGTCCGTCGGAAAGTAGATCGAGGCCGGAGAGTCGACGGGCGAGGTCGGCCGGTTCGTTGTACGTGGTGTTCTGTGTCGCGACCAACCCGATCTTGTCGGTGATACCGGCGAGGGCGGCCAACTGCGCAATGGCGTCGGGGCGGCCGGCGATATCCAGATCGAGAATCTTGCCGTTCTGCTCGCGAAGACGAAGGCCCTCACCGAGGAAGAAGGCGTCGAACAGACCTCGCTCGGCGGTGAGTACCAACTGCCGAAACGTCTCGAAGTCGATCTGGGATCCGCTCGAGGAATCGGACCAGATGGTGGTGTGGTTGACCCCTTGGAAGAAGACGCCGAAGTGAACGTGTGCGTCGGGTCGAGGTACGGCGGAGCGTGATGCAGTCATAGCCGAAATGTCCTTAGCGCGAAGTCAAGTCAGGAGGAGTGGACGAATCGATTTGCGGGCCGCTGCAGGCCGAGGTTGCCCCTCAGAGTCGATCCCGGAACCGGGCGTCGCGTCAATCCGGACTTCGACAGCGCCGGAAGCACGAATTTGGCCAGCACCGGAAGGTCCTCGTCGATCACGAGAGCGTGGAAATGAATACCGTCGAGGTGTCCGGCCAATTCCTTCAGAACCACGGCCGCTTCCCCCGGATCTGCAGCCAGGAGCAGTCGGCCAGTGACGACGGCATTCCCGTACGAGTTCAGCTCGATCAACCGCTGCGCCGCAGACAGATTCGGCGTATCGAATGCCACATCGACCTCGGCGACCACCAATGACGCGCCCTCATCGCGCGCCTTGGCAGCCGACTGTGCAATGGCCTCCACCGAATCACCGGAAACGAGAACAACATCGGCCTGGTGTGGTTCGATGGCGCCGTAGCGGCCGAACACCACCAACTGGCCTTGCGGCGGCCGCGGAACGATTGACGGCCCCTTCACCGAGAAGGTGTCGCCCTCGAAATTGACGTAATGCAGACGATCACGCTCGAGGAAACGCCCACTGAGATAGTCACGGACGACGGCGTCGTCCTCCCACGAATCCCAGAGATCTGTCACGACGGTAACCGAATCCCGCTGCTCCTGCTGACGCGCCGACTCCGTCGTTACCGGAGCCCTCCCCCACGCCCTCGCCGCGGCATCGTCTTCGACCGGAACAGCAAGCCAGCCGCCACGCCCACGCGAGGAGTAGTCCAATGTCGCCAATTGCGAAGAGGTGTGGAACGGTTCGGCGTAAGTGGTCCCGACGACGGGGACCAGTCCGATCGTGCTGGTCGTCGCTGCCACGTATGACGCCCTGGAGACGGCATCGATGCGGCCGACAACGTCACCACTCGGAGGGAGGATGGAATCGTCGAACGTCGCGAAGGTGAAGCCCGCATTCTCGGCAGCCGCGACGCGATCGCGCACGGCCTTACCCGTGAGCAACTGATCCGGGCGGTGTGAGCTTCGGCGCCAGGCAGCGGGGTGAGTGCCCTCGCCGTCCAGTTCGATACCCACGGCAAATACAGTCATGTGTCCTCCATCGGTCCTGGCGGTAGCACCCACACTGCGCAAACGAAGCGGGTTGCTGCGGCATCATCGAGCCAGGTCTCTCAGCCACTCTGGATGGTGGATGCAATCTATGCGGGCGACGCTGAACAAGTCAAATCACGATCGGCGAATCATATTGACCAACAACATATTTCAATACAATCATCCTGATCGAAAGGGTTGCGCAACGCTAGCCGACGTAGACACCAAAGAGCCCCGCCCGACTCGCGTCGGACGGGGCTCTCGGTGTGCGCTGGAACGCTACTTCGCTCCCATCCATGCCTGATCGAACAGCATGATGCCGGTTGCAGTCGGAACCACACCGTGCACGTTCTTCTGCCAAGCCCAGAACGACGTGAGCCCGCCGATCGGCGCCGACGGAACCGTCTCGTTCCACAGCGTCTGAATCTTGCCGATGATCGCCAGGGTCGACGAATTATCCTTGGCTTGTTGTAGATCTGCGATCAGCTGATCCATCACCGGGTTCGCATATCCAGCAGTATTCGCCATCGAGGTGCTGTTGGTCGTGGAGAACAATCCGAGATCGAGAATCGACTCGTACATTCCGATGCCCGCGTGCGCGAGGTCGAAATCGTGCTTGACGTAGACGTTCTGCACGATGTCGCCGGCGTTGTTGGCCAAGATCAAGTTCACCTCGAACCCGACGGCCTGCAACAGTGACTGCACGGCGAGGCCGATCGCGTGGTCCTTGGGCTCACTGAGCACGACGTAGTCGAGCGTGCCGTCGTATCCGTCTGCCTTCGCCTGATTCAGAAGCTCCTTGGCCTTTTCGGGGTCGTAGGCAATACCCGGTGTGTCTACGTGCCATTGCGACGTCGGACCGAACAACTCCGAGCCAGGCAGTCCCTCACCGTTTTCCACGCGCTGATCGATCAATGTCGTGTCCAGCGCGTAGCCGATAGCCTGTCGAACGCGAACATCCGAGCCCGGTCGGCCTTCACGATTGTTGACAATCTCGGCACTACCGGCGTTGAGCACGTCGATGTAGCCGGGGTAACCAGCGGACTTGGCGGAATTGATCGCCGAAGTAAGGCCGCGAATGTAGGCAACATCGAGCTGACCGCTGTTCAATGATTCGAGATTGGCCTGCGGACCGTTGAGTGCAACCATCCGCAGTTTGTCCAGCTTGGGAGCACCGCCGTAGTAGGACGGGTTGGCCTTGAAGATTCGCTCGACACTCGGTGTGAAGAGATCTTCGGTGAAGGGTCCGGCACCCACCGCGGTGAACTTGTCGCCTTGCTGCGAACTCGGGGCGACGATCATCCCGTGCCCGAGAGCGAGCATCGACGGAAAGCGCATCCACGGCGTTTTCAGCTTGAAGTCGACCGTCGTGGGACCGCTTGCCTGCGCCGATTCCACCGAAGCCAGCCACAACTCGGCGCCATTGCCCTTGCCCGCGTTGTACCGATCGATGCTTGTGATCACGGCGTTGGCGTCGAGCGCGGAACCGTCGCTGAACTTCACACCGTCGCGAAGTTTCAACGTCCACGTGCTTCCGTCGTCGCTGGTATCGAGCGATTGAGCCAACTTGGGCTCGAACTCGCCGCTCGCAGTGTCGTAACTCATCAGGACGTCGTACACAGCAGCGAAGGCCTCACCGCCGGAACCGCCGCGCGCTGCCGTCTTGGTCGGGTCGAGTGAGGGAACGAGCACCTGCACGCCGTACGTCATGGTCCCGCCGGCGACCGCGTCGCCTGGGTCCGGTTGCTCGTTGACCATGCCGGTCACGACGTCCCCCGACGTGTTCGTCGTATCGGTCCCGCTGTCGTCACCGTTGCTCGCGCAGCCCACCAACAGAACCCCGGTACCGAGCAACGCGACGGCGACCCGGCTGACTTTCCCGATGCGCCAAGATCTCGAGTGCGACACGGAGATTCCACCTCACTTCCAGTAGACGCAGCCACGGATCGGCCGCAATCGGCTAATAGTGATGTCCTCTGTGGAGTGACGCCCAGCACGTTCCCGGTGACCGGAAATATTCACGCAGACAAAGGATGCGCACAACTGAGATGATCGGGCCGAGTGGTTGACGGCGACTGACATCCGAACACGAAAAAGCTCCAACCTTATGTTCGAAGAACATGAGATTGGAGCTTGTCGATAAGAATTATGGTGGCCAGGGCCGGGATCGAACCGGCGACCTTCCGCTTTTCAGGCGGACGCTCGTACCAACTGAGCTACCTGGCCGGACGGCACCCGAACCGAATGCCTATCGCATTGCTTTGTTCTCAACCAATTGATTGAGAACAAAGCTTTGCGACCCTGACGGGACTCGAACCCGCGACCTCCGCCGTGACAGGGCGGCGCGCTAACCAACTGCGCCACAGGGCCTTGCTTTTTCCTTGCTGTGAAACCGTACTACATCTTCGAGCCGCTCCCAAACCACTGTCCTGGCCTGGCATTTGTGCATCTCAAAGCGTGTCGTGCGGGTCAAACCATACTGCATCGTTTCGCTTTCGCAAAACGTACCCCCTACGGGATTCGAACCCGCGCTACCGCCTTGAAAGGGCGGCGTCCTAGGCCGCTAGACGAAGGGGGCCCGCCGGATCTCTCCGAACTAGTACCCCAACGGCGTTCCGTTGGGAGCTTGGATAGCTTATGGCACAGCGTTCGGAAATCACAAATCGCCTGGTCATGGGCGAAAAGTGGACTATTCCGCGTCGGGGAACTCCACTTGTGGCCAGCCGTCGCGATGAAACTTCTCCAACCACTCCGGTGTGGCCATGGCTTCGAGCACCACTTCGAGGGACTCCTCGAACCACACACCCAGATCGCCACTCGAGGCAATCAGGTCCGCCATGTACCGCTGGCCGGCAAGGCTCGCTGCCAGTACGCGCGTGAATTTCTCCGGGTCCACGTCTTCGCGGAGCAAACCGTCGTCCTTGGCGCGCAATGCCAACTCGTAGGCGGTCTTTCCCCAGACCTGCCCGCCACCAGATTGCACATCCTTGTAGAACTCCGGCTCGATGATCAGCCGGAATTCCGCCTGCACGATTACCTCGGTACGGAAGACCTCGGCAATGTCGAGCACGAGCCCGTGCAATGCGACGAATGGATCGAGGTCTGTTCTCTTGGCCCAACGATCAGTGATTCCAGTGAAGGTTTCGATAGCCGAGGTCAGAACCGCTCGCGCCAACTCTTCCTTGGACTGGAAATGGAAATACATGGCGCCTTTGGTGGCGCGGGAGCCCTCGAGGATCGTGTTCACCGACGCAGCTGCATAGCCGCGCTTGGCGAATTCGACTGCAGCCGCTTCGACCAGGGCGGCGCGGGTACGCCGCGCACGCTCTTGTTGACGTGCCATTTACGGTGTTGTGCCTCTCGCAGAGTTGGTACGCAGAATCGCCGTGATCGGCGCCTGTCATCCCCCGAAACCTCACAATATCCCCTCCAACACACCCTACGTAAGGACTAGAGCGATACCCGCCAAAAGTACTAGAGGCAATCGGCTGTTCGGGGGACAACAACCGACTTTATGCCCAAAAGACACCAAGTGGTATGGTTTTGGCCGCTCGGGTGCGCTGCAGGGGGTGCGCATCCGAGCTTTTTCGTGTCCGAGATTCCGATAATCCGACCTCGCAGACGGAACTGCTTCGCCGACGGATGAACGGCAATCCCAAGGTTTTAAACAACTAATGCGATTGTTTATTCCCCAGTTTTTGTCGAAACCGTGCTGGCAGCATCGAAATAACACAGTTAGACTGTCTAAATGAACGATGGCGAGGGTCGCAGCAAGACTCGGGACGAGATCGACGTACTTTGGGACGATCTGGGTGCCTTCGTCCGGCGTCTTCGCACCAAACGCCACGACCACAAACTCACGCCGAGCCAGATCCAAGCTCTCGGCCACCTCGACCGACAAGGTCCGTTGACCGCAAAAGCGTTGGCGAAATTCGAGCGCGTCACACCGCAATCCATCGCCAAGACCGTGGCCGCGCTCGAGGAACAGGGCATGGTGACGCGAAGGGCGGATCCATCGGACGGCCGCGCGGCCCTGGTCACGATGACCGAACTAGGCACATCGACCCTTCACGAAGACCGAACGAAACGCACGCAGTGGCTGGCCGAGGTCATCGACGCCGAGTGCACCGAAGCCGAGCGTGACTTGCTGCTGATCGCCGGCCGCATCCTGCGCACACTAGGCCAGGACGCTTCCCCGCCATCAGCATCGACACCGATATCAGAGGAGTCACTGATGAACCCGTGACCGCCGTCGCCGAAACGTCGACACCCCAAGCCTCCGTTCCCCTGAAACTGAGTCTTGCTCTCGGTTCGGGAACCGTCCTTCAGGCACTGAACTCGTCGATGATTGCGGTGGCAATCGTCCCGATCGCTACATACTTCGGTTCCAGTTCGGGCACAGCGTGGGTCATCTCGGCTCTCTACATCGCGACTGCAGTCACGGCACCGGCGGCTGGCCGACTCGGATCGATCCTCGGCGCCAAACGCGTCTATCTGGCGGGATTGGGTCTGATCGCTGCCGGATCGATCCTCGGCTCGCTCGCCCCGTCACTGGGTTGGCTTATCGCGGCGCGAATTCTGCTCGGAATCGGCACGGCGACACAGTATCCGAATGCGATGACCGTCATCCGCGAATACGCTGACCGTCACCGGGCTCAAACCCGTTCAGCTATAGCAACACTCACCATTTGCGCTCAATCGGTCGTCGCGCTGGGGCCTACTCTCGGCGGGCTGCTGGTCGGCACACTCGGTTGGCAGTCGATCATGTGGGTGAACCTCCCGCTTGTCGTCGTCACTGCCGTATGGGTCTTCTTCGCCGCTCCGAGCGACTCCGCCCTGCCCGACCGGGCCGGCGCCACTGCGTTGTTCAAGTCTCTCGACCCACTCGGTATCACGCTGTTTCTAGCCCTGACGACGTCGACGATGCTCTTCCTCCTGTCTCTCGCCGAGCACGCGAAGTGGTATCTCGTCCCGTCGACGGCCCTCTTCGCGTTCCTGTTCGTCTGGTGGGAACGTCGAACCACCTCGGCGTTCATCGACGTCCGTGCCATCGCCCGAAACCGCGCACTGAGCATGACTCTCGGCCGGACCCTGCTGACTTACACAGCGTTCTACTGCATCTTCTTCGGACTCCCCCAGTGGCTACAGGTAGCCCGCGGAATGTCACCGATCAGCGCCGGGCTCTTCATGCTGCCCGTCGCTGCGGTCGGGATCTTCGCGACCATGTCCGCGTCCAGGGTGTACGGGAAATTCGGCGCACGAATCACCCTCCTGATCGGCACCGCCGCGTTGGCTGTCGGCGGGATTCTGATCGCCTTTGTCGAATCTAGTTCGACTCCCCTTGTGGCACTCCTGCTGATAGCGGCGATCCTGGGCATCCCCAACGGCTTCAACAACATGGGAAACCAGAACCTGATCAACTCGGTGACCACCTCCGCCGACGTCGGGACCGCGATCGGCCTTTACCGAACAATCCAGTACATCGGCGCCAACCTTGCGGCCGTCGTCATCGAGCTGACCATGCGCGGAACCATCGACGACGCGGGTCTGCATCGCACGGGCGGGACCATCGCCGTCATCGGAATCGCCCTTCTGGTGGGGGTGGTGTTTTCACGGACTCTGCGGTCCCGTTAGACTCTGCGCCGCGCCCCTATAGCTCAGTTGGTAGAGCTACGGACTTTTAATCCGCAGGTCGTAGGTTCGAGTCCTACTGGGGGCACAAACACAGACCCGGCGCCTCATTCAGAGGCGCCGGGTCTTGTGCGTTCATGCCACATCAATTCGTGCCACATCAATGCATCAGCAGGTCATCGAAGCAGGAACTCGACGCTCACGCGCTCGAATGCCTCCTTGGCTTCGATCATCACCCAGTGCCCGCAGTTCGGGAATACATGCAGTTCGGCGTTCGGAATCAGTCGCATCGGAATCATCGGCATGTCCGGTGGACACTGCCTGTCGTCGAGCCCCCATGTCAGCAAGGTCGGGCATTGCACCTTGTGCATCATCGACCAGTACGGCGGCACATCCGAGTTGGACATCATCTGCTGCTGAGCGGCAAAGGCTTTGGATCCGTACATCGCGGTCAATGCCTGGTGCGAGGCCGGATCGTTGGCCGTTTCCCATCGTTCCTCGATCCGCGCCTCGGTGACGACAGTCTTGTCGTACACCATGCATTCGAGCCATCGAACCAACTTCTCACGGCTGGGAGCGTCGGCGAAGTCCTGCAGGAGACGGGTACCTTCACTTGGGTTCTGACTGAAGATGTTCGGGCCGACGCCACCGATGGTGACCAGCCTGCAGACACGCTCCGGGAACCTCATCGCGACGTTGACGCCGACTACCCCACCCATCGAATTGCCGATCATCGCAGCCGATTCGATTCCCAGCGCGTCCATGAATCGGATCACCGACGACGCTGCCGCGATCACCGGATGGCCGTCGACGGGATCGCTCACGCCGAAACCCGGGAACTCGAGGATGTAGCAGTGGAAATGCTTCGCGAATACCTCGAGGTTCCCCCGATAGTTCCGCCAACCACTCACACCGACCCCTGAGCCGTGCAACAGGATCAACGGCGGACCATCGCCCGCCTCGTGATAGCGCAAAGTCCCCTTGTCGGTAGCGACTTCGCGTTTGGTCCCCTCATAGGTCACGTCCATCACGCAAGATTAGAACGTGTTACAGATTCAGGACGGCTGATTGCGGAACTTCGCAACCACCGTCAGAAGCATCCCCCGCTACCTCGACGCCCACTGCGATTCGTGGACTTCTGCTCGCTCGGTTTCGACTTCCCCGGCCCAGCCTTCACACATCGGTTGGGGCGCCGCACTTGCTCGAAGTGTCCGGCGCTCACAACATGACCGGCCACACTCACCCGGACAGGCGTGTCTGCGCGGGCGGTTCCGACTTCCCCCGAACCCAACGTCAACGCGAATGCAGCCACCAGCACCAGGGCTACCTTCTTCGAGATCTTCATTGGCACGGCCACTGAGCCACGGTTCCACTCCAGATACTGAACAGGTGCGCGCGCCGAAGGAACACGCTGAGTGTCGACGATATTCAGTACGGGTGGCTGGCCGCGATCCTTTAGCTCACCAGTATCTGAACAGTCGACAACAAAAGTTTGGGCGGCACGTCAACATCCCGAGGGCGTCAACGAGCCAACGACCAAGCTACGCACCAATACTGAGAATCACGTAAACATCGTGCAGACGCCGGGGCCGGCGCCTTTCGAAAATCCCCCAAAGCGATGTCCAGGTTCACGTCCTGCCTGAATCGTTCTGTTTGGTACTTTTACCCCCTGAGGCGCACTCCTCAGATTCGCTGTCGACCCAGCACAAACGGCGTGCAGTACAAATCGGATACTGCGGCCCGCGAACGCCTTACCAAGCACTCACGAAAGCCCGGGCAAACATGACCGAAACGGAAACCACAGTGCGGGACGACCCGCCGCGGACGCCATTCGAACCCGAGGATCGCTGGGTTCCCGTCGACCGTAGATGGTTCGGCCTGGACCGAGCGACCATCATCCCGGCAGCGATAGTGCTGGCCGTTGCGATAGTCATGAGCATCCTCATCCCGGCCGTCAACAACTCTGTCGCCTACGACGACGAAGTCGTGGCCGGGGATGTCATGGAACTCAAAGACGGCATCACCTTCGTTCCCGCCGTCGGCTGGGGAATCACAGACGGGGTCCGCGAAACTGATGCTCCCGTCTCCGGTTCGTTCCCGCAGCGCGCAACTCTGGTGAACAGCGGTGCACTGTTCACCGTCTACACGGCACCCTTCGCCGGTGACGCGAACGCTCTACTCGAACAGATCAAGAAGACCTCGGACGCCCTGGCAACAGCAGAGTCTTTGCGCGTCAGCGGCGACTCTTCCTCGATCACCACGGCGAGCGGCATTCGTGGTGTCATCACCAGCTACTCGAACTCGACTGCCGACGGCGTGATCGCAGCATTTGTCGTCGACGGAAAAGGCATCGAAGTTGTCTCCACCGGGCCGAGCGATGTGGCTCCGACCATCACGGACGACATTGCTCACATGATCGTGAGCATCAGCCACCGAGCCGGAGAGGGTTCCTGATGAACACTCCCACAACACAACCCGCAAACGATCTCCTCACCCGCGCCGGTGCGATCGAGAACTCCGGTTGGGGTAGGTCGTTCACGTTCTACCAGCCGCGCAACGCCGCTTTCTGGGTTTACCTCGCTTTGGTGGTGAGCGGCGCCTTCAAATTCTTCTCGCTGCTGTCGTCGTCCGCCGGCGCTTACGGAGAAGCCATCGCGCTTTCGCTGGTGCTGTTCGGTGTGTACGGCGCCATCTTCTGGTGGTTCACGCAGCACATCGACAGGTACGCGCGCCAACCGGTCAAACTGATCGTCGTTGCGTTCCTGTGGGGCAGCTTCGCCGCTACATGGGTGATGGCCGCAAACGCCAACGACGCCATCTTGTCCTTGTACGCCAAGACATTCGGACAGGCGTGGGCATCGGACTGGGGCCCCGGCCTGACAGCTCCGTTCACCGAAGAAATCGCCAAGGGCATCGGGTTGCTCCTGCTCATCGCACTGGCATCTCGATTGGTGCGCACCGCATTCGACGGATTCATCCTCGGCGCCTTCATCGGACTCGGCTTCCAGATCTTCGAAGACGTTCTGTACGCCTTGAACTCGGCCGCGTCGCAGTTCGGAGCCGATCCGGTCGGCGCTGCGATGCCGACGATCATCCTCCGCATGGTATTCGGAGTGGCCGCACACACTCTGTACAGTGCGATCTTCGGTGCCGGACTCGTCTATCTACTGGGACGGCCGGCGGAACCGCGTCGTGTGGGGCGCGGACTCGCGCTGATGGCGACCGCGATGCTGCTCCACGGCCTGTGGGATTCCGCCGGTGCCTTGACACAAGGCAAGAATGCACTTCTCTTTCCGCTCTTCTTTGTCATGGTCGCCGCCGCATTGACCCTCGTGGTCCGCGTGTTTCGAATGACGGTTCCACGTGAACGCCAGTTCCTGAGCGACATCCTGGCACCGGAAGTCGACCGTGGTGTCATCACGGACGAAGAATTCGTCGCTCTGTGCGGCGACCACAAGGCACGCAGGGCTTTCCGCAAATCTGCAGGCGGACACGCGGCCCGTAAACGCGCCGAATACGTCCTCGAAGCCGCGGCAGACCTCGCCGACGCTCTGGCAGACTCCCACGGAACCAACACCGGCCGAGTCGAATTCGCTCGATCCGAGGTAAGTCGTATCAGGAGTGGTCAGCCGTCGGTCAAGCTCTGACCCGCTCCGAACTGGAATTCAACGCCGCGTCCCCTCGTGCGAGAGCACAAGGGAACGCGGCGTTGGCCATTGATCACGTTGCACATCCGGTTCGTCACGTCGCGATCAACCGCTGAACCGCCCCGACCGCAGCCTCGCGACGCTGAGCGACGGGACGGGACGACTTGAGCGCGAACATCCGGGCGATGTCGGTGATCAACAGAATCAACTCCGCGGGATTCCACTCGGGGTCGATGTGTCCCTCGAGTTGACCTTTGCGAATCTCGGCCACCTTCGGCCGGAACGTCTTGCTTCGTATGTCGTCCTCGCTCATGACGTCCGGTGCTTCGAGATCCGCCCATTGCTGCAATCGAGCGTTCTCGGGATGCGCTACGTAGTTGTCGAAGAGTCGACCTGCATACCCCGGCAGATCATCACCTCGTAGCGCTGTCTCCGCTGTGGTTTCGGACGTCCATTGCTCAGTGACGGCAGAAAACAACTCTTCCTTGCTCGCGAAGTACGCGTAGAGACGGTCCTTGCTGGCACGCGCTTGCGCGGCGATCCGATTGATCCGCGCGCCGGCCAGGCCGTACGTCGCAAATTCGTCCTTTGCGGCCGCCAGAATGCGGTCTCTCGTGGCTTCCCCTGCTGAGCGCATGTTCACAGCCTAGAACGAATCGACCGTTGCCGAACCATCCGGTTCGGCGTAGCGTGCAGAGTTGACGAACAATTTGGTTCGCGAACTTCGGCCAACTCACCCGCCGACGCAAGGAGAGACATGAATCTCGATGACGCTCGAACCGCATTCACCCGGCTCCGTGGATCGGAAAGTGGTGTTTCACCAGCAGAACTCGACGAAGTGTGGGCCGCGCTGGAAACCGTCGCCGCCGAAGAAATCCTCGGCGAATGGAAGGGCGACGACTTCGCCACCGGTCATCGTCTGCACGAAAAGCTGTTCGCGAGCCGCTGGTACGGCAAGACTTTCAATTCCGTCGAGGATGCCAAGCCGTTGATCTGCCGAGACGAAGACGGCAACCTCTACTCCGACGTCAAGAGCGGCAATGGCGAGGCAAGTCTGTGGAACATCGAGTTTCGTGGCGAAGTCACGGCGACGATGGTCTACGACGGCGCGCCGATCTTCGACCACTTCAAGAAAGTCGACGATTCGACGCTCATGGGCATCATGAACGGCAAATCGGCGTTGGTTCTCGACGGTGGACAGCACTACTACTTCCTGCTCGAGCGAGCGTGATTCGCGCCGAACAGAATTCGACGTCCGCCATGCAGATGACAGCGGCGCTCTCACACGGCCCGCACTCCCCCTTCACACTCGACACCGTCGAGATCGACGAACCCCGCGCAGACGAGATCCTGGTTCGCATCGTCGCGACAGGCCTGTGCCACACGGATCTGTTCACGAAGACGGTGCTACCGGAAAAGCTCGGGCCCTGCGTGTTCGGACACGAAGGCGCCGGCGTGGTGCAAGCCGTTGGCTCGTCGATCGACAACATCGCGGCTGGTGATCACGTATTGCTGAGCTACCGCAGTTGCGGTGTATGCAGGCAATGCCTCAGCGGCCATCGGGCGTACTGCGAAAGCTCACACGGGCTCAACAGCTCTGGCGCACGCACCGACGGCTCGACGCCGGTCCGGCGAAACGGAACTCCGATACGGTCCGCATTCTTCGGCCAGTCCAGCTTCGCGGAATACGTCATCGCCTCTGCCGACAACACCGTCGTCGTCGATCCTGCGGTGGACCTGACCGTCGCGGCTCCGCTCGGCTGCGGGTTTCAAACCGGCGCGGGTGCCGTGCTGAATCTACTTCGCCCCGAGCCCGACTCGACGTTTGCCGTTTTCGGGGCAGGCAGCGTCGGACTCGCAGCGCTGCTGGCGGCGAGGGCTGCCGGCGTTTCCACCCTGGTCGCCGTGGACCCCGTTGCGCAGCGGCGCGAACTCGCCGAGGAATTCGGCGCCGTCACTGTCGATCCCTCGAATGAAGATGCGCTCGACGCGGTCCGCGCCGCCACCGACGGAGGTTCGACGCATTCCCTCGACACCACCGGAATCGGCTCCGTGATCAATCAAGCCGTCACATCACTTCGAGCACGGGGAACACTGGCGGTAGTCGGACTCGGAGCATCCACGGTCGAGGTGAACATGGCCGACATCATGCTGAGCGGAAAGACAATTCGAGGATGCATCGAAGGAGAGTCGGAAGTCTCGACGTTCATCCCCGAACTCGTCGAACTCTTCACTGGTGGCCGGTTTCCGATCGACCGCTTGGTGACGCGCTACGCCTTCTCCGACATCAACAAAGCCGTCGAAGATCAAGCGTCGGGGCGCGTCATCAAACCCGTTCTCGCGTGGTGAGGGGCGAAATGTCTCATTCGTCGACCCGACGGAATTCGCCCTAGACTGCGCTCCTGCACTAGACGTCGGAGCAAGGTGGGGACGATGACAGAACACACCAGTACGGGCGCGGGCCACGGCCGGGCCGTTATGCCGATCATCCGGATGCGCGCACGCAGCCGCGACGAGAACCATCGCGCATCGACGCCACTCGAACTGTTCTTCGACCTGTGTTTCGTGGTTGCGGCCGCACAGGCCGGAGTTCAACTGGTGCATGCTGTTGCCGAGGGCCACTACGTCGACGGCATCGCCGGTTATATGTTCGTCTTCTTCGCGCTGTGGTGGGCGTGGGTGAACTTCACCTGGTTCGCGTCTGCCTACGACACGGACGACGTCCCCTACCGGGTCGCGACCTTCGTACAGATTTGTGGCGTGCTCGTCTTCGCCGCCGGAATCCCCGACGCATTCGACGGAACCGACCGTACGACGGCCATCGTCGGCTACCTCATCATGCGAATTGCGCTCACCTGCCAATGGCTTCGAGCCGCCAGCGGTGAATCCGGTGCAGCGCGAACCACTGCTCTGCAATACGCCGCCGGGCTCGTGATCGTCCAGGCCGGCTGGATCGTGCTGCTCCTGATGCCGGCGTCGGCGTGGATACCCGGCTTCTTCGTTCTCATGATCGCCGAACTCGCGGTGCCGGCAATCGCCGAGCGCAACCACCAGACGCCGTGGCACCCGCAACACATCGCCGAACGCTACGGCCTCTTCACCATCATCATGCTCGGCGAAACCATTGCTGCCGCCACAATCGCGGTCCAATCCGGCATTCGTGATTTCGACGCCGCCGACCTATTGATTCCGATTGCTGTCGGCGGAGTTCTGATCGTGTTCTCCGCGTTGTGGATCTACTTCGCCGTCCCGATCCACGAGTACCTCGCAGACCAGGGCAATCGCGCCGTCCTGTTGTGGGGATACGGGCACTACTTCGTATTCGGATCCGCTGCGGCCATCGGCGCCGGCATCGAAGTAGCCGTCGAGGAAGCAGTTGGCGAGGCGCACATTTCGACGTTCGCAGCATCTGCCGCGGTCACGATCCCCGCCGCGATGTTCCTGATCTTCGTGTGGCTCATGCACTCACGACACTTCAAGCGTGACAGGATCGAGCAGGCTGTTCTACCGGTGAGCGCAATCCTGGTTCTCGCCTGCACATTTGCCGGACACTGGGCGGTCCCGCTCGCCGGACTGGTGGCGGCGGGAACCGTCGGAGTCGGTGTCGGCCTGAGTACTCGGTCGAAGAGCTGACTCAGATTTCCGGGGCTGGAGCCTCGCCCTTACTCTGCGGCTCGTGTTGCTTGAGCTCACCGCGCATCTTGTCGAGATCCTTGCCACGCTTTTTGTACATATAGCCGAGCGCAACAAGACCCAGGAACAACGCAACGCCCAGGACTGCACCGACAACGGAGGCTCCGCGGAAACCGGGGCCGTCGACGTCGAGGATCCGCTCGCCCGCATGCGCTGCATTGTTGTTGCCGAGAACAACTGTCAGAGAGAGCAGATTCGGCAGCGCGAAGATCACACCCAACGCGAGAGCCGTGATCTGGATGATTCGAGCATGCTTGCGCTTGCGCACCTGCCAGACCGCTCGGAAGAAGATGAGCGGGACCAGAGTGCAGACGAGACCGAACAGCAGTCCCCACGCGATTCCGGCGCTGAAGCTGCCGTTCGCCAACGACGCAATTCGCTGCGCCCACCAACGCGGAAGGAAGGCGGCAAGGATGAAGTAAGCGATGACCAGGACCACCGCCATCACTGCGATCCCGATGGCCTTCTTCGCCCACGGCGGCATGCCCGGTTTTTCGGTGGCCGGTGAAGTTTCCGGTGTCGTCATGACAAATCCTCGTCTAGTCGGCGTCTGTACTGACGAATCTATCCGTTACGGGCGTTCCTCATCCGCATCGAGAACGATCCGGGCAAGCCGCTTCGGAGCAACGAGGGTGAACGAGGTGTAGATCCACTCCTCCAGTTGCGACCATTTCTCCTCGGAAACGTCGGTGCCGATGTCGAGCGCAACCCACCCGTGTCGACCGAGACCGTAGCCGGCAGCGCTTGCACCTGGTTCGGTGGCCACCACCGCTTCGGCTTCCTCCTTGCTCAACTTGACGGTCAAGGAGGTGGCTTCGACGTTGCAGAACACGAAGTTCTTGCCGCGGACCCGGAAGGTCGGGTGACCGTCCCACGCTTCGATGTCGACGCGCTCCGCCTCCGGCAGGGACAACGAGATCTCTTCGAGTCGACGCATGTTGTCGGGCATGGAGACGATTCTGCACGCTCGATACCGAGCTTGACACCCGCGACACAGCTAGGCTCGGCGACGACCGCGTTACCGAACTCCGAACACAGGGAGAGTGGCATGCGCACGTTAGTTCATCTGGTTCTGCTCATTTGTGGAATCGCCGTTGCCGTCGGCTCGTTCATGTACGTACTGGCCGGGGTCAAACCCAACAACGTTCGCCTCGAGGACCTGCGGGACGGTTTTCCGGCCGGGTGGGCAATCGAGCAACTCGGCGATCAGTCCGTGACCTTCTACCGTTCGATGGCGATACTTCTGCTCGCTGCAGCCGTATTGATTCTGATCGCCGCTTTGTTCGGTTCTCGTATTTCAGCGTGGATCGGAATCATCGTGGGATTGGGAACTCTGGGCACGTTCTACTACCGAGTGAACGATCAATTCGACAATGTCATCAGGGAAAACTACTCCACGATCCTGACAAATCAGACAGGATTCATCTTGACGGCCGGCGGACTGATTCTCGCTCTCCTAGCGTGTCTGGTCCCCCGCGAGAAGACCCGAGCCTGACCGCTCGGCAACCAGAGGGTTACCGTCGACGCCGACATTCACTAGTGTCTGCAACAGCCGGGTACTGACGAGTAGTACCCCAGAAGAGGTAGGGCATCAATGGCATCGCTTGACGACCTTCTATCCCAGATCCCCATCGACCAGATCGCGCAGCAACTCGGCGTGGACCAGGCAACTGCCGAATCGGCGGTCAAGACTGCACTTCCGACCCTCGTCGGTGGCCTCGGCGCCAACGCTCAGGATCCCGCAGGCGCAGCCTCACTCGAAAGTGCGCTGCAGTCGCACGCCGACACCAGCCTTCTCGACGACGGCGTCGACATCAGCAAAGTCGACACCGCTGACGGTCAGAAGATCGTCTCGAACATCTTCGGCGGCAACACCGATCAGGTCGCCAGCGCACTGGGCGGTGTCGGTGGCGGCGGTGGAAACGATCTGGTGAAGCAGTTGCTGCCGATCCTCGCTCCCATCGTCCTGGCCTACCTCGCCAAGCAGTTCACCGGTGGCGGCGCCGGCGCGCAGACCCAGGCCTCCGGTGGCGGCGGGCTCGGGGATCTCCTCGGCGGAATTCTCGGCAGTGGCGGCAATTCCGGCGGCGGCATCGGCGGCGCACTCGGCGGCATCCTGGGTGGATCCAGTGGCGGCGGCCTCGGTGACCTGCTCGGCGGCCTCCTCGGCGGCGGCAAGAAGTAAGACGCTCGACAGATTCGCACTGCGGCGATCCCGTTCGGGGTCGCCGCAGTGCTCTGTCATTCGACCGTCGAAGATCGAAACATCTTCAGCGACAATGCAAACGCAACCAACAGCAGCGCGCCCACAAAGGCACTGACCCCACCCCAACCGCCGCCCGCGTACGCGAGACCAGCGAGGGCGCCCGCCACGGACGAACCCGCGTAGTAGGCAAACAGATACAACGCCGACGCCTCGGCCCGGTGATCGGTCGCGATCAGCCCCACCCAACCGCTGGCCACCGAATGTGCCGCGAAGAATCCTCCGGTGAAGAGCAGCATCCCCACGAGAGTCAACGCCAGATTGTCCGGAACGGTCAGTGCCAGACCGATACCGATGACAACAACCGAGCCGAGCAGAACACTGCGCCTACCCAGCCGGTCCGAGGCCCCGCCGGCTACCGCTGAGGTGAAAGTTCCGGCGAGGTAGAAAAGAAAGACCAGGCCGACAAGTGCTTCGGGAAGTCCGAAAGGTGCTGCCGTGAGCCGAAACCCGAGGAAGTTGTAGATCGAGACGAATCCGCCCATGAGGATGAACCCCAAGGCGAAAAGCGTGCGCAGCGACGGGTTCGCAAGGTGGCGTCGTAGATTCGACGCGATCGCACGCACCGACACCGGTTGCGGGCGAAAGAACTTCGACGCGGGGAGCTTCCGGATCATGTTGAGCGCGAACAACGCTGACAGCAAGGCCGCAGTCACCAATGCCCAGCGCCACGTACTGAAATCGACGACGGCCGACGGAACCAGCCGTCCGATCAGCCCACCGATCGTCGTGCCGGCGACGTACCTTCCCATTGCTGCACCGAGGTCCTTGCGATCGACCTCCTCGGCCAGATAGGCCATCGCCACCGCCGGGACCCCCGCCAGAGCCAAGCCTTGCGCCGCGCGTCCGATCAGCAGAACCTCGATCGTCGGACTGAGTGGCAGAAGCAAACCGATCACACAGGATGCCGACGCCGACGCGATCATCACCCGTGTGCGACCGAACCGCTCGGAGAGCGCACTGGCCGGAATGATCGCCAACGCCAACATGCCCGTCGTCGCCGAGACCGAAAGTGCAGACACCGCGGGCGAGACGTCGAAGCCTTCGGCGAACGCAGGCAGCAATGCCTGTGCCGCGTACATCGAGATGAATGTCGACAGCCCGGCCGCGAACAACGCAACGGTCACCGTGCGATACCCCGGTGTTCCGCGGCGAAGCGGCACCACTTCGGATTCGATCACATTCTCGACAGTCACCACATACCTCCAGGCATCGCTTACCTCCGGTAAGAATCCTCCCGCCGCGCTTCGACAAAAGAAAATGCATAAACTTGGAGTTCTATATGCGTCATAAGTATATAGATTGGGTTCGTGATGCTGACCGAAGACCTCGAATGGTTTGTCGTTCTCGCCGAAACCCAACAGGTGACCGCTACCGCGGATCTGACTCACCTGTCGCAGCCGACACTCTCGCGCAAACTCGCACGCCTCGAACGACAGATCGGAGTGACGCTCTTCGACCGTCAGGGACGCCGGCTCGAACTGAACCGGTACGGCGAGATCCTCTACCGACACGCTCGCACCGCTCTTCACTCACTCGACGCGGCGCAGAGCGAAATCCAGTCGCTGGCGAGCCCCGAAAGCGGCACGGTCCGGCTCGACTTCCTCCACTCGTTCGGCACCTGGTTGGTGCCGCACATGCTGCGCGGATACCGCGTCGAGCATCCCGGAGTGCGATTCGAACTGCATCAGGACAGTGCGCAGTTCCTGGTCGACAGAATTGCCGCCGGCACGTCCGACCTGGCCGTCGTCTCGCCGCAGCCGCGTGATCCGCAGGTGGCATGGATGCAGATCGCCCAGCAGTCACTGGCATTGGCTGTTCCGGCTGATCATCGCTTTGCGAAGTTGCATTCGGTCGAGCTTGCGGACGCGGCCGACGAACCGTTCATCGGTATGCATCCGAACTTCGGGATGCGAAGAATTCTCGATGAACTGTGCGCGGCCGCAGGATTCACGCCGAATTTCGTCTTCGAGAGCAGCGAGCTGGCAACGGTCGGCGGACTGGTCTCCGCGTCCTTCGGTGTCTCGGTCATGCCGGTGCAGGATCCACCGATCTGGGCCGAAGGAGTCGTCTACGTACCGATCGAAGGAGCACAGCGAAAAATAGGGCTGATCTGGTCGAAGAGCCGCGAGCTGTCCGATCCCGCCCGGACGTTCCGCGACTACGTCGAAAGAACGACTTGGTAGTGAAAGTGCCCCCGGATAACTACGGATCGGTAACATCCCTCGAGGGGAGCAATTTTCATGCCATTCTTTTCAAACCTACGGTGCCGTAGGCTGGGGCGAAGTCGCGCATTCACTCAACATGGAGGCAAGAAATGACGAGGATTCTGACGCAGCTGGAGCTGCTACAAGAGCTGCAGCCGGTTGCCGAGGAGAACGTCAACCGCCACATCTCCATGGCCAAGGAATGGCATCCACACGACTACGTTCCGTGGGACGAGGGTCGTAACTTCGCAGCCATGGGCGGCGAAGACTGGAGCCTCGAGCAGTCACAGCTCGGCGAGGTAGCTCGCGCCGCGATGATCACCAACCTGCTCACCGAGGACAACCTGCCCTCGTACCACCGCGAGATCGCCGAGAACTTTTCGCAGGACGGCGCCTGGGGAACGTGGGTCGGCCGGTGGACCGCCGAGGAGAACCGTCACGGCATCGTGATGCGTGACTACCTCGTCGTCACGCGCGCAGTCGACCCCGTCGAGCTCGAGCGCTTCCGCATGGAACACATGACCAACGGTTACAGCGCACCCATCGACGAAGGCGACGCCGGCCTGCTGCACTCGGTCGCCTACGTGACCTTCCAGGAACTCGCGACGCGCGTCAGCCACCGCAACACCGGCAAGGCCTGCGACGAGCCGATTGCCGACAAGATGCTTCAGCGCATCGCCGCTGATGAGAACCTGCACATGATCTTCTACCGCAACATCTGCGCCGCCGCGCTCGATCTTGCTCCCGATCAGGCTCTCAAGGCTGTGGCGAACATCGTCCAGAACTTCCAGATGCCGGGCGCCGGCATGCCGAACTTCCGTCGTAACGGCGCTCTCATGGCCAAGCACGGCATCTACGACCTTCGCCAGCACCTCGACGAGGTCGTCTGGCCCGTCTTGCGCAAGTGGAACATCTTCGAGCGCAACGATTTCAGTGCCGAAGGCGAGAACACGCGCGAAGAGTTGGCGGCCTTCCTCGAGACCCTCGCCGCCAACGCGACGAAGTTCGAGGAACAGCGCGATCGCATGCTCGCACGCGAAGCCGCCAAGCGCGAACAGCAGGCTTCTTAGTTTCACCAGCTATTCTGTGCCCGGTACCGGATTCGGTACCGGGCACTTCCAATTGTCACAAGTATTTGTTCAGAGGTAGACATGTCATCCCTACGTATCGGTTCACTCGAGCTGCACAGCCCCGTGGTCCTCGCCCCCATGGCGGGCGTCACCAACGTCGCCTTCCGCACGCTGTGCCGTGAACTCGAACTCGAACGTGCAGGCAGCACGTCCGGCCTCTACGTCTGCGAGATGGTCACGGCACGTGCGCTCGTCGAGCGCCAGCCGGCCACGATGCACATGACCACGTTCGGCCCGACCGAAACGCCCCGGTCGCTGCAGCTGTACACAGTCGACCCGGATACGACCTACGCCGCGGCCAAGATGATCGTCGACGAGAACATGGCCGATCACATCGACATGAACTTCGGCTGCCCCGTCCCGAAGGTGACCCGCAAGGGCGGTGGCTCCGCGCTGCCGTACAAGCGTCGACTGTTCGGACAGATCGTCGCGGCCGCTGTGCGCGCGACCGAGGGCACCGATATTCCGGTCACCGTGAAGATGCGCGTCGGCATCGACCCCGAACATCACACGCACCTCGACGCCGGCCGGATCGCCGCAGCTGAAGGCGCTGCTGCCGTCGCACTTCACGCACGTACCGCGTCGCAGCGCTACTCCGGCACTGCTGACTGGAACGAGATCACGCGTCTCAAGGAACATGTCACCGACGTTCCGATCCTCGGCAACGGTGACATCTTCGATGCTTCGGATGCTGCCCGGATGATGAACGAGACCGGCTGCGACGGCGTCGTCGTCGGACGTGGCTGCCTCGGACGGCCATGGCTGTTCGCGGAACTCAGCGCAGCTCTCAACGGACAACAGATCGCCACGCCGCCGACGCTCGGCGAAGTCACCAAGATCATCGCCCGTCACGCCCAGCTGCTCGCCGCACACCACGGTGAGATGAAGGGCTTGCGCGAACTTCGCAAGCACGTCTCCTGGTACATGCGTGGGTTCCCGGTCGGATCGGATCTGCGGGTCTCGATGGCGTTGGTCAGCACGTTGTCCGAACTGGACGACCTGCTCGGACAGCTCGATCACGACGTCCCGTTCCCCAAGGATGCCGAAGGTCCGCGGGGTCGCCAAGGCTCGCCCGGTCAGGTAGCACTTCCGGAAGGTTGGCTCGACGATCCCGAGGACGATCTTGTGCCGGTGGGGGCTGACATGATGCACTCCGGTGGCTAGCGAGAACACGCCGTCGGATTACTCTGATCACTTTCTGAGTGAAGCACTCAGGATTCACCAGTAATATGGCTCCAGCTTCGTCGACAACCGGTTGACGCCGGCATCTGAATGACGAGTTACTGACAGTCGACGACGGGACAGGTTGCATCGGTGGGTGATGATCACGATTCGGGCCCACCTCCGCCCGAGAGCCGCGCCCCCTGGGAACGTCCGCTCGCAGACAAGCGGTTCCGCAACGCCCGCCCGGACCAACCGGCAGCTCCCCAGCGTCCTGCCACACCCCAGCGACCAGCACCGCAACCACCCAGTCCCCCGGAGCGTCGCAGCAGTGGACGGACCGGCCGCCGGGATTCGCCTCCGACCGACGACTCTGTTTCGGTCGCCGAGTTGGTCCGTCGGGTAGGCGACAAGAAGCCGCCACCTACCCCGGCTGCGCCGCCCAAGCCGGCGCCGACCAAATCCGTGCCACCCAGGACTCCACCTCCATCAGCGTCCGCGCCGCCCCCGGCCCGGCCGATTCCCGCGCGTCCGACAGTCCCGCCCGCCGCTGCGGACTGGATCACCGAAGAACATCCCGTGACCTCCGCAGTGCCGCGGGTAGTCGGTGACACCGGCGCTACCCGTCTGGCACAAAGCAAGATTCGCCGCCGCCATCGCGCAAAAGTGATCGGCCGATCGGCAGTAGCGTTCCTGGCCGTCATGTCTCTCGCGTTGACCGGCGTCGTCTGGGGTTATCTGCGGTCAGTCGAAGGCGGTTTCGATCAGATTGCGGCACTCGACACCGAGTCCGACGACATCATCGACGCCGGTGGCCAGCTCGGCGACGAGACGTACCTGATCATCGGCACCGATACCCGCGCCGGTGCGAGCGGTGAGATCGGCGCCGGAACCGTCGAAGACGCCGAAGGCGCGCGCGCCGACACGGTCATGCTGGTGAACATTCCCGCCGACCGAAGCCGCGTCGTCGCCGTCTCCTTCCCGCGTGACCTCGACGTCGAACGTCCGATCTGCCAGGGCTGGGACAACGACGCCGGCAAGTACACCAGCGAAACCTTCCCGGCCGCCAGTGGCGACAAGCTCAATGCGACGTACGCACTCGGTGGTCCCAAGTGCCTGGTCAAGGTCATCCAGAAGATGTCCGGCCTGAAAATCGGGCACTTCGTCGGAATGGACTTCGCCGGTTTCGAGCGCATGGTCGACACCGTCGGCGGCGTGAACGTCTGCTCCCCCGGACCGATCGAGGACGGCATCCTCGGAACCGTCCTCGCATCCGGCGGAACGCAGATGCTCGACGGCCGTACCGCCCTCAACTATGTGCGTGCGCGCCACGTCGAAGCCGAGGGTAACGGCGACTACGGACGCATCACCCGTCAGCAGAAGTTCCTGTCGGCGCTGCTCCGCTCGGCCCTGTCCAACCAGGTCCTCCTGAATCCGAGCAAGCTCAACGGATTCATCAACGCCTTCACCAGCGACACGTTCGTCGAGAACATCGACACGAAGTCGCTGGTCACCCTCGGCCGTTCGCTGCAGAACGTCGACGCGGGCGCGGTCACGTTCTTGACGGTCCCCACGGACGGCACCAACGACTGGGGCAACGAGATTCCTCGCACCGACGAGATCAAGTCCCTCTTCCAGGCGATCATCGACGACGAACCGCTTCCGGGTGAAGAGCGCGAGGACACCACACCGTCGTCGACCAGTTCCACGACAACCCCTCCTACGTCCAGCACGCCGCCCGCCGCCACTTCCGTCGAAGCGATGAGCGCCTACAACATCTCGGTCGACGTCTCCAACGCGTCGGGAATCGCCGGGCAGGCCGCGACGATCGCCGACAGCCTCGCTGCCTACGGTTTCCAGATCTCCACGGTCGGCAACTTCAGCGCAGCCACCGGCCTGGCGAATGCTCAAGCCTCGACCACCGTCGTGCGTTACGCAGCAGGTTACGAGGCTGAAGCGGTCACTGTCGCGTCGTCGATTCCCGGTGCGGTTCTCGTTCTCGCTCCGAGCATGGGAGACATGATCGAGGTCGTCGTCGGAAGCAATTTCGCCGGCACCGTCGTCGCCCCCGCGGACCCGGGGACCATCCTGGCGGCAAATCCGACATCGGTCGACACCAGCACCTCGACGGCTCTGCCCGCCGACATCGCCAGCGTCAACGCAGGCGACACCACCTGCGACTGACACGCGTTCATTCACCTTGCGTTCACCTGGTGCTTGTGACTTGGTCTTTCACGGCACGTAGGCTCTGACCTCATGCGCGTGGCTTACAACGAACAGATGACCGAGCTTGCAGACACGCTCGGCGAGATGGCAGGACTGGCAGGTGCCGCTATGGAGCGCGCCACCCAGTCCCTGCTCCAGGCAGACCTGTCCCTGGCAGAACAAGTAATCGGCGAACACGACAAGATCACCGAACTCAGCACCATTTGCGAGGAGCGCGCGTTTGCGCTGCTCGCCCTGCAGGCTCCCGTTGCCGGAGATCTGCGCTCGGTGGTCAGTGGAATCCAGATCGTCGCCGACATCGACCGCATGGGTGCACTCGCCCTGCACGTCGCGAAGATCGCGCGCCGCCGACATCCCAACCACGTGCTTCCCGAAGAGGTCAACGGCTACTTCGCCGAGATGGGACGCATCGCTGTCTCCATCGGTGCGGCCGCCAAGGTCGTCCTCGAGACCCGCGACCCCGAGCGCGCTGCCCGCCTGCGCGAAGAAGACGAAGCGATGGACGACCTCCACCGCCACCTCTTCACCGTCCTCATGGACCGCGAGTGGAAGCACGGCGTTGCCGCCGCAGTCGACGTCACGCTGCTCGGCCGCTTCTACGAGCGGTTCGCCGACCACGCCGTCGAGGTCGGCCGACGCGTCATCTTCCTGGTGACCGGCAAGCTGCCCGAAGAGCCGGAAACCACCGAGAAGGTCGACAACCTCACCTCGTACCCGGATCTCTGAACTACCCGGACCTCTGAACCCAACCGTCCACGTGAGTAAAAGGCGGCCGCGCACTTGCGCGGCCGCCTTTCCTATTCAGTTCTCGTGTAACCAGGTCTTCAACGTGGGTCCTGCAGTTGTGGATCCCGGCCCGGGCAGCAGCGCCCCACCCTTCATCGCCTTACCCGCTCCCGGCATCGAGATCGGGATCAGCCACTTGCGCCGGCCACGGTATTTCAAAATCTCACGCGTCATGGCCGGGATCTCGAGGACCTCAGGCCCGGCGAGATCTGGAGCCCTCCCGGTCGGACCGTTCTGAGCGCATGTCACCAGAGCCTCGGCGACGGTCTTCGCCGCTATCGGTTGGGAGCGCATCCGGGGAACCATCGCGACCGGCCCCAGTCCGAAGAGCGCGATGGTCTTCTCGCCGAACTCGAACCACTGAGTGGATCGCAGGATCGTGAAGGGAATGCCCGACGCTTCCACCGCGCGTTCCTGCGCGGCCTTTCCCTGGTAGTACCCGAAGGACTTCAACTGCGGATCGTCGCAGTTCACGATCGAGAGCAGCACGTGATGCTTAACGCCCGCTCTGGCTTCGGCCGCGGCGATGTTCTTCGCTGCCGTCTCGAAGAACTCGATCGCCTTCTTGGCACTGTTGGTGACGTGATCACTCACGTCGATGACAACGTCGGCACCGACAAATGCTTCGTCCAACCCCGCACCCGTGGAGATGTCGACTCCCGTCGATCGAGCGGCGGCGACGACGTCATGGCCCCCGATTTTCGCCTGCTCGACGACCAGCTTTCCCATCTGGCCGGTTCCGCCCAGAACAACAATCTGCATGATGCCTCCGTCAAACCCGTGCGCCCGGCTCTCTTCGGCCTGGTCACATACTGGACGACGCAGCCTCCCGAAGTGTGACGGTCGGGCGAATCAGTCGCTGTACTTCTGCGAAACCCGCCCACGCCACTGCGACCAGATCGGATCCAACGCTGCGCTCGCCTCGTGTGCGTGATCGGCCACGGCCCGTGCCAGCATCCCTGCTCCCGCCAGCGGCGTCACGTGCCCTTCGACCACGTCGGAAGTCTTGATCCCCAACAGCATGGTCGTACCGAGCACGCGATGGCCACCGAGAATTCCCGGCAGCGAACGGCCCGGCACGCTACGCAGGTCGAGTGTTTCCACGAGCAGCGCGTCACCGTCGACGGTAATGCGCTGATCCGAGCGAAGGGCACCGCCGGTTTCGCCGGTCCGGCCGAACACGATCATCTCGTCGAGCAGCGCAACCGCATCGGATTCCAGTGAAATATCCACGCGCCTGGTCACATCCGCGCCGCCCGCGACGACAAACGGTGCCGCGCGCCAGATCAGCGCCGCACCGGCGCCGACGCTCGCCGAAGCCGACCACGACGCCCGGCCGCCACGCGCGTTGTACGCGACGGTCCCCGACGGCTCGATCACCTCGAGGCACGTACCCGGAGCGACTACGAATTCGATACGCAGGTCGTCGCCGGCCAGCAGCGTTGCACTGTGCCCTACCAAGGCAATTCGCACGGTGAGCCCGCGAGCGTCGACGAACCGCGGGGCCAGGAAGTCGCCCGAGATCAGCTCTCGCGCAACAGCGGTGTCACCCACTCTCTCGACGACGACCCGCGTAGCTCCGGTGCGCATCAGTGAGCGTGAGAGTGGCTGTGCCCGTGACCGTGTCCGTGGTCTTCTTCATCGGCATGGAAGTGCGGCGCCATCGGCCCCGGATCCTGCGGGGTGTGACTACCCGCGCGGTGAGCTGCGATGACCTGGCGAAGCCACGCACTGAGCTGGTCGATCGTCGCGTGATCCTTCTGGCTGAGCGCGAGAACGGGAAGTCCGTCTCGCGCGGCCGTGGCATCGGCCACCATCTGGACCGCGTCGACGTCGACGTACGGGGCCAGGTCGATCTTGTTGACCACCAACAGATCTGCCCGCTCGATGCCGGGACCACCCTTACGTGCGACGTCTCCGCCGCCCGCGACGTCGATGCAGAAGATCTGGGCGTCGACCAGTGCCGGGCTGAACGTGGCGGTCAGATTGTCACCGCCGCTTTCCACGATCACCATGTCGAGGGGATGGAACTGACGCTCGAGGTCTTCGACCGCAATGAGGTTCGGCGTCACGTCGTCACGGATGGCCGTGTGCGGGCACGCTCCGGTCTCGACTGCGACGATGCGCTCGATCGGAAGTACGTTGGCCGCGCGCAACAGTCGCGCGTCCTCGTCGGTGTAGATGTCGTTGGTGACCACCGCGATCTCGTACTCCGACGCGAGCTCGCGGCAGATGGTGGCGATGAGGGTACTTTTGCCGGTGCCGACGGGGCCGGCAACGCCGAGCCTCAAACCTCTTGCAGCAGTGGTGGTGTTGTTCAGGTTGTCAAGCACGGAAAATCCTCCTGGATCGAGCGTGGTGTTCGAGTGACCATTGTTCGACCAACGGTCCTGTTGTTGCGGGTATATCTGTGACGCCCTCGACTGCTACGGCAGCCGCGGCGACGGTTTCGATGGTCGGGGCTGCTCGGAGCAACCATTCGACCGGTTCTGCCGGATCCACCGGCAGTAGCTTCAGTGCCGCCGACGCCACTGTTTGAGCGTCGTCGTACAAACAAGATCTGGCTGCCTGCAGGTCGTCCATCCCGGAGATCGCCGTGAAGACTCCCAACGCGAGCGGACGCATCGGATGCCCAGGCAGCGCCATGAGCATCTGCACCGCGGGGTGCTGCGGCCACAATCGCGACGCCAGCCTGGCCAGTCCACGTCCGAGCTGAATAGACGCCTCACGCAGCGGTGCGCTGGGCGTCCGAGCGAGCAGTTCCCTTGAGATCTCCTCGAGTTCGCCTGCACCACCGGCACTTACGGCCCAGCGGCGCGTGACCACCGTTGCAGCGGCCTCGACAAGTCCCACTGTTTCGAGTCGACCGCGAATGAAGTCAGGGACCTGACTCTGTAGGAGTCCGCCCGCCAGTGCCGGTTCCAACCCCGACGAGTGCGCGTGACCGCCGGTAGGCAGACGCCCGTCTGCCAAGAGCATCGATGCTATCTCGGCAGACGCCATCTCGATTGACATGGTTTCAGAACAGCATGTAGCGCTGAGCCATCGGCACTACGTCAACGGGGTTGGGCGCGATCAGGTCGCCGTTGACCTTGATGGCAAACGTCTCCGGATCGACGTCGATGGACGGCAGTGCCGTGTTGTTCGGCATATCCGCCTTGGTGAGGTGCCGCGTCGAACGAACACCGGTAAGGGTGCGCGTGAGACCGAGACGACCGGCCAGACCGTCCTCGATCGCCATCGGCGAGACGAACGTCGTGGACAGGTGCGGGGCTGATCCCGGAGTTGCCGCGATGGCCGGGCGAACGAACACCGGCTGCGGGGTCGGGATAGCAGCGTTCGGATCACCCAGCGGCGCAGCAACTATCGCCCCACCCTTGATCACGGCAGAAGGACGGACACCGAAGAACGCGGGATCCCACAGCACCAGATCCGCCATCTTCCCGGCCTCGACCGATCCGATCTCGTGATCGATACCGTGAGCCACCGCGGGGCAGATCGTGTACTTGGCGACGTAACGCCGCGCACGCTCGTTGTCGGCCGGCATGCTGGTGCCCAGCTTGCCGTACTGGGCCTTCATGACGTGGGCGACCTGCCACGTCCGCAGGGTCACCTCTCCGATACGGCCCATCGCCTGGGCGTCGGACGAGGTGATGGAGATGGCACCGATGTCGTGCAGAAAGTCTTCCGCTGCAATAGTTGTCGGCCGGATCCGGGACTCGGCAAAGGCAAGATCCTCCGGAACCCGGGGATTGAGCGCATGACACACGATGAGCATGTCGAGGTGCTCGGCAACCGTGTTTACGGTGTGCGGCAACGTCGGATTGGTCGATGCCGGAAGAACGTTCGGCTCACCTGCCGTCACGATGATGTCCGGAGCGTGCCCGCCGCCGGCGCCTTCCGCATGGAACACGTGGATCCCGCGTCCGGCGATCGCGTCCAAAGTGTGCTGTACGTAGCCGGTTTCGTTGAGGCTGTCGGCGTGCAGCGCCACCTGGAGCCCGAACTCGTCGGCTGCTCGCAGAGCTGCGTCGATTGCCGCCGGAGTGGAACCCCAGTCCTCGTGGACCTTGAATCCACCTGCGCCGGCGAGAGCTTCCTGACGCATGGCCTCATGGCTGACGGTGCTGCCCTTGCCGAGGAGAAGAACGTTGAGCGGGATGTGGTCGAGGGCCCGGTGCATCATCGTCAGCGACCAGGCGCCGGGCGTGACGGTGGTTGCCTTGCTTCCCTCGGTTGGGCCCGTTCCGCCGCCCGCCACCGTCGTCGTACCGGTCGCGAGCGCTTCCATCATCTCGATTTCACTGAGGAAGTGCACGTGAGTGTCGATCGCACCCGCGGTGAGGATCTTCCCCTCGCCGGCGATCACGTCGGTGCTCGGCCCGATGAGCAACTTGGGGTGCACGCCATCCATGATGTCGGGGTTACCGGACTTGCCGATCGCAACGATGCGTCCGTCGCGAATTCCGACGTCTGCCCGGACGATTCCCCAGTGATCGAGGATCACCGTGTTGGTGATGACGACGTCGAGAGCGCCCTGATCGCGAGTGGTCAGGCCCTGGCCCATCGACTCGCGGATGCTCTTGCCGCCGCCGAAGACCATCTCGTCGCCGGTCGCGGTGTAGTCGTGCTCGATCTCGATCCACAGATCTGTGTCGGCCAAACGGATCTGGTCGCCAGCGGTCGGGCCGTACAAGGAGGCGTAACCGCGTCGATCGATCCTGCTCATTCGGCTGTCCTCTCAACTGGCGTCGCGGCGTCATCCGGTGAATCCGCCTCGACTGGAACATCACTCACACGAACATTCACCGAGGACGCTCGCAAAGGTTCTTCGACCTCGACACCGGGCGTGCCGAACGGCATCACGGTCTTGGGCTCACGCGCATGCGTCGGTAGGTCTTCGTCCGGCACGATCTGCAGGCCCGGAACCCTTTTGAGTCCGCCGAGCGCGATCAGTGTCACCGTCCTGCTTACCCCGGGTTCGAACCGAACCGACGTTCCCGAGGGGATGTCGAGCCGGAAGCCGTCTGCCGCTTCGCGATCGAAGGTCAGCGCCGGGTTGGCCGCTGGAAGGTGGAGATGTGAACCGATCTGAATGGGGCGGTCGCCGTCGTTGACGACGACCATCGTGATCTTTTCCGCGTCAGTACCGAACTCGAGCGGTTCGGTGGACACACGTACCTCACCGGGGATCATCGAATGGGCTCCGTCACGGTGACCAGCTTGCGACCGTCCGGGAAAGTAGCCTCCACCTGGACATTTGCAATCATCTCGGGTACCCCTTCCATCACGTCGTCGCGGGTGAGCACTTGCCGACCGGCGTTCATCAGTTCCGCAACCGTCATTCCGTCACGCGCACGCTCGAGAATCCAACACGAGATCAGGGCCATCGCTTCGGGGTAGTTCAGCAGTACCCCGCGCTCGCGGCGGTCGCGGGCGACCATGCCCGCAACGCTCAGGAGGAGCTTTTCGGTATCTGAAGGGGTGAGGTGCACTGACAAGCCCTTCCGGTTGTGAAACGACATCGATCGACAGCGTGCTGTCGGGCCGAGATTAGCATTGCCCGAAGCGTCGTCAGTATCCACGAGATTCACATCGGCGGCTACTTCAGCGCCCACTCGGCGCACTTACGCTGCTCATCGAATTATTCGGGCGCCCAACGACGCTCAGCTCTGCGCCCCGGAGTGGGAACTATCACCACAACCAAAAAGTTTCACCCCCGTCTCCTGTTGGAAACGGGGGTGAAACATCATCGTGCAGTGTGCAATCCCAGGGGCTATCCGAAGCGGCCGGAGATGTAGTCCTCGGTGGCCTTCTGCGTCGGGTTCGAGAAGATCTTCTCGGTGTCGTCGATCTCGACGAGCTGACCGGGCTTACCGGTTGCCTCGAGGTTGAAGAATGCCGTCTGGTCACTCACACGCGCAGCCTGCTGCATGTTGTGCGTGACGATGACGATCGTGAAGTCCTTCTTCAGCTCGGTGATCAGGTCCTCGATCGCGAGAGTCGAGATCGGGTCGAGCGCGGAGCACGGCTCGTCCATGAGCAGAACGTCGGGCGAGACCGCGATGGCACGCGCGATGCACAGACGCTGCTGCTGACCGCCTGAGAGGCCGCCACCGGGCTTGTCGAGGCGATCCTTGACCTCGGTCCACAGGTTGGCACCGCGCAGCGAACGCTCGGCCACCTCGTCGAGCTTCTTCTTGCTGCGCTCGCCCTGCAACTTCAAGCCCGCGACGACGTTGTCCTTGATGGACATGGTCGGGAAGGGGTTGGGTCGCTGGAACACCATGCCGATGGTCTTGCGGACGCCGACAGGATCGACGTTCGAGCCGTAGATGTCCTCGCCGTCGAGCAGGACCGAACCCTCGACGCGCGCACCGGGAATCACTTCGTGCATGCGGTTGAGTGAACGGAGAACGGTGGACTTGCCGCAACCGGACGGGCCGATGAAGGCGGTGACGCTCCGGGGCGGGACGGACAGGCCCACATCGGCGACGGCGTGGAACTTGCCGTAGTAGATGTTGACGTCCTTGAGATCCAGACGCTTGGCCATTACCGGCTCCCTACTGAGTTGTTGACGCTGTTGAGTACGAACATGTTCCGAGGCCACATCACTTGCTTCTGACCTGTGAGAAGTGACCGATCAGCTTCGCGACGATGTTGAGGATCGCGATCAGCAGGATCAGGGTCAGTGCTGCGCCCCAGATGCGGTTGGTGCCGGCGTCGGTGGGGTTGTTCATCTCGGCGACCATGACGGAAGGCAGAGTGCCCATTTCGCCGTTGAACAGGTCGAAGTTGATGAACGGCGCGTAGCCGACGAGGATCAGCAGCGGCGCGGTCTCACCGAGCACGCGGGCCAGGGCCAGCATGACGCCGGTGATGATGCCGGGAAGCGCCGTCGGCAGAACGATTTTCGAGATGGTCTTCCACTTCGGCACACCGAGCGCGTACGACGCCTCTCGCAGATCCATCGGGACGATGCGCAGCATTTCCTCGGTGGAGCGAATGACGACCGGGACCATCAGGAGGACCAGAGCCAGAGATACAGCGAACGCGGACTTGGGGAAGCCGAAGGTCGCGATCCACAGTGCGTAGATGAACAGCGCAGCCACGATCGACGGAACACCGCTGAGGATGTCGACCATGAACGTGGTGAGCTTGCCCAGCTTCGACTTCCGGTCGGCGTACTCCACCAGGTAGATCGCGACGAAGATACCGAGCGGGATGGAGAAGACCGCGCACACGATGCCTTGCAGCAGGGTACCGATCAATGCGTGATAGATACCGCCGCCGTCGGCCGACGCCGTCAATCCGCTCAGTGAGTTGGTGAACCACGTGGGCGACGTCAGAGCGGGCAGGCCCTTTGCGATGACCGTGAAGAGCACCCAGACCAACGGGATGAGCGCGATGACGACTGCCAGGCTCACCAGGATGGTCGCGATGACGTCCTTGGCACGACGGCGGGCGCCGACGCCTTGGAAAGTGGGGGCCTTGACCGGCCGGTCCAGAGTGGAGGTCATGGGTCAGTCCTTCTTTCCGGCGATCACTGCGCGGGCAGCCGCGTTGACGACGAAGGTCAGTACGAACAGCACCAGTCCGGCCGCGATGTACGCGCCTGCCTGGATGTCGTTGTTGAACTCCGCGTAGCCGAGGGCGATCTTGGAGGCGATGGTCGAGCCGCCGTCGAACAGCGACCAGCCGAAGGCCTGAGAGGTGGTGCGCAGGATCAGGTACAGCGCCATCGTCTCGCCGAGTGCGCGTCCGAGACCGAGCATCGAGCCGCTGATGTAGCCGGACTTACCGAACGGGATGACCGTGGTGCGCACAACTTCCCAGCGCGTGGCGCCGAGAGCGAGTGCAGCTTCGATCTGTGAGCGCGGGGTCTGGATGAACACCTCGCGGGTCACTGCGGTGATGACCGGAAGGATCATCACGGCGAGGACGATGCCTGCGGTGAAGATGGTGCCGCCGCCGGTGATCGATCCGCTGCCGTCGGCGAAGAGCGGGAACCAGCCGAGAGTGTCGTTGAGCCACACCGCGACCGGGGTGATCGCCGGAGCGAACACGAGGAGTCCCCACAGGCCGTAGACGATGGACGGCACGGCTGCGAGAAGGTCGATCGTGTACGACAGTGGCCGCGTGAGCCACTTGGGTGAGTACGAAGTCAGGAAGATCGCGATGCCCAGTGCGATCGGCATCGCGAGCACCAGTGCGAACAGCGAGACCAACACCGTGACCTGGAAAAGATCGAGGACACCGAACGCCATCGCGTTGATGTTCTGCGTCACCCATTCACGGCTGGTCAGGAAGTTGACCTGGTTCCGGCTCAAAGCAGGAACAGCACGCCAGATCAGGAACGCGCCGATCGCCGCGATGACAACCGTGATGAAGATTGCCGAACCGGATGCGAGCGAGCTGAAGATGCGGTCACCCGGACGGGTCACCGTCTTGCTGTTGCCGCTTCCCGGACCGTCACCCTTCGGAGGATGCTCGGTTTCTGGAGCCTTGGTGGAAGTAATCGTGTCCTCCGTGGTGCCGTTCGGACCGCCCACCCCGGCCCCGCTGGTTGCGGGGCCGGGAGAACGAGATGTCGAGGTGATGGGCGCGTCACTCATGTGCGCTCACTTCCTTCACGTCTGAATGTAGATCCATGAGCTTGTCCGCACGAGTCTCTAGGTCAGCTGATTGCCGTGATGGACGCGTTGAGGCGATCCTGGACGTTGGCCGGCAGCGGGACGTAACCCTGCTCGGCCAGGTTGGCCTGACCCTCGTTGGCCGCGCTCGTCAGGAACGACTTCACTGCTGCGGTGGTGTCCGCGTCGTAGCCCTTGGAGCAGACGATCGAGTACGTGGCGAGAACCAGCGGGTATGCGCCGGCTTCGTTGGTCTTGAAGATCGACGCGAGGTCGAGCGTCAGGTCGCCGGTTGCGTCGGACTTGAACTTCGCGCCTGCGATCGACTTTGCGGCCGAGTCGTTGGTCAGTGCGACTGCCTCGGAGCCGGTGTTGATTTCTGCAACCGAGAGCTTGTTCTGATCGGCGAACGACTTCTCGACGTACGTGATCGAACCCGGTGCCGTGGCAACTGCCTGTGCAACGCCCGCCGAACCCTTGGCGCCCTCACCGACGCCACCGGTGAAGTCGGACCCTGCGCCCGACGTCCAAGCACCGTTCGATGCCGCGTCGAGGTACTTCTGGAAGTTGTCGGTGGTGCCCGAGGAATCGGAGCGGATCACGGTGGTGATCTTCTCGTCGGGAAGCGAAGCACCGGAGTTGAGCGCGGCGATTGCCGGATCGTTCCACTTGGTGATGCCACCGTTGAAGATCTTCGCGAGAACCTCTGCGTTGAGAACGAGCTTGTCGACGCCGTCGAGGTTGTATGCAACTGCGATCGGGCCGAAGACGAGGGGAAGGTTCCAGGCTTCGCCGCCGACGCAACGCTCCTTGGCCTTGTCGGCCTGCTCGTCCTTGATGGCCGAGTCGGAGCCGGCGAAGTCGATCTGGCCGGCGATGAACTGCGTGCGACCGTCGCCCGAACCGCTGGGGTTGTAGGCGACGTTGACGGTCTTGCCCTTTTCCTGGCACACGGAGATGTAGGTGGCGACGAACTGGTCCATGGCATTCTTCTGTGCCGAGGAACCAGCGGCAGAGAGGTTGCTCTTGCCTTCGCACGTTGCGTTCGATGCGGACGCGTCCACACCCGTCGACGACGAGTTGTTGTCGCTGCCACATGCGGCCAAGGTCATGGCGCCCACGGCCACTACACCGAGCAGGGCACCACTGCGCTTGAGATTCACCAAGATCCTCCGGAAATCGCTACCGCCACGCCCACGATCGGGCGGCGACATGAGATGCAAAATGATTGAAATCTGCATCAGGCAACACGGCGCTGCCCACAGAGAAAAGTAGGCGGGCGCGGTGTCCGGTTGGACCACACATGGTTAACAGAGAATGAACAGACTGGACATTTCTGCGTGTTCGACTGTGACGTCAGAGCGCGCGAGCGTAAGCCATGTCCACGTGGAACCGATCGAAGCCGAGTCGCTCGTACGTGTGGAGGGCGGCAGTGTTGTCACCTTCGACGTACAGAAGGACCGTTCCGAGGCCGCGATCTCGCAGGTAATGCATGCCTGCGAGCGTCAGCACTCGGCCGAGACCACGTCCCTGCGCCGCGGGATCGATACCCACGACGTACACCTCCCCCAGCTCGGGATCGTCACCTTCGGGTGCGTGCACCTTGGTCCAGTGAAAGCCGAGAAGAGTATCGGGATCGGTGTCCGCGAACGCCATGAACAGACCGGCAGGGTCGAACCAACCTTCGGCCGTTCTCTCGTCGATCTCCGCCTGGGTCCAGCCACCCTGCTCGGGATGCCAGGAGAAGGCCGCGTTGTTGACGCGAAGGATCTCGGAATCGTCTTCGGGCCCACGGTACGTCCGCATCGTTATACCTTCGGGCACAACGATTTCCGGAAGCTGCGGAGCATCGAGCGGTCGACGCAGCTGGAGGAGTTCACGAACGCTGACCAGATCGAGGCTCTTGGCGAATTCCACTGCGGCGTCGACGTTTCCGTGCGCCCAGACTCGCGTGCCCGGCCGACCTTCGTCGAATACCGCTGCGGCAAGCCTGGTTCCGATACCACGGCGCCGCGCCTGCGGGTCGACCACCAACTCGGCCATGTCGGGATGCTCGTCCGAACCGGCTTGCAGCTGTGCATAACCGACGACCGTATCGCCGTCGAGTTCGAGAAAGTGTCGTGCTGCGCCGCGCCCGGCAACGGCATGGCGCCCCTGTTCCGACACGGGTGCCTTGCCGTCGAACTCGGTCGCGCGATCGAGAAGCGCGGAAACCTGCTCGGCGGATCCGGCCGGCAGTGAATCTGTCCAACCCACGTCAGACCACCGATCCGTCGGCCGCGTCGTAGTCGACGTCTTCGTCGTCCTCGAACTGAACGGGAGCAGCTGCGCCGCCCTTGGCCCTCGTCGGACGCACTGCCTTGTATCCGACATTTCGGACTGTACCGATCAAGGACTCGTATTCGGTGCCGAGTTTCGCCCGCAGACGACGCACGTGGACGTCGACCGTCCTGGTGCCGCCGAAGAAGTCGTAGCCCCACACTTCCTGCAACAGCTGTGCCCGGGTGAATACCCGACCGGCATGCTGCGCGAGGTACTTGAGCAGCTCGAATTCCTTGTAAGTCAAATCAAGGGGCCGTCCACGCAGTCGTGCCGTGTACGTCCCCTCGTCGATAACCAGTTCGCCCAGCGTGATCTTTCCCGACGCTTCCGGACTGGCAACACCGCCGCTGCGGGCGACCAACAACCGCAATCGGGCGTCCACCTCAGCCGGACCGGTACCGGGAAGCAGGATGTCGTCCAACCCCCAGTCGGCGTTGACGGCAACGAGTCCGCCTTCGGTGAGGACGGCGACCACAGGTACTGCGGATCCTGTGCTTCCGAGCAATCGACACAACCCGCGTGCGGCAGCTAGATCAGTGCGCGCATCCACCAATGCCACGTCCGCGGAACTTGCCTCGAGTAGCGAGGAAACCTCTGTGGGGGCAGGCCGAACCGAGTGCGCCAGCAACGCCAACGCCGGTAGTACAGCTTCCGGGTTGGGGTCGGAGGTGAGGAGGAGCAGTTCCACACGGCCTCCTATCTAGTAGCCCGCGCAACCCGTGAGGGCAACGCTCGAGTAGTTCGACGCTTTTGGTCGGTCCCTACATTAGCGTGCCTGGTACCGGGGCCGTCGCATCGAACCCCGACCGGAGTCCGTCACAATGGTGCGGTGCGCAAACTGATCATCGGCATCGTCTTTCTCCTCGGCCTCGGACTGGTGGCCGATTTCGGCGCTGCCGCGTACGCCGAGTACCGGGTTTCCCGCGAGCTCCGAACCGGCGCATCACTCGAGTCGGATCCTGAGGTCACCTTCAACGGGTTCCCCTTCCTCACCCAAGCACTCGGCGGGAAATACAAGGACGTCTACGTCAGAGCTACCGGCGTCCAGAGCGACGTGGTCGGCGAAGTGACCGTCGAAGCCGACCTGCGCGGGGTCACCGTTCCCTTCTCCGACATCGTGAACGGCAATGTCACCCAGCTCCCCGTCGACAAACTCGACGGCCGGATGGGAATCAACGCCACCGACCTCGGAAAGCTGCTCAACATCCCTGACCTGCAGGTATCTTCGCCGCCGGCCAACAAGTCGGATGGCACCGGGGGCAGCGGTGGAACGGGCGCGAGCACCGCGGGGGCCGTCGTGCTGACCGGAACGGTTGCCGTCGGTCCGGTCGAGACTGCAGTGAGCGTCCAGGCCAACCTGGTTCTGGAAGGTGGGCAGGTCAAGATCGTCGCAAGCAACCTGTACTTCGGTCCGGAGGGCAAAGCCGATTTCTCGATCCCCGCAGCACTCGAACCCGTGGTCCTCGGATTGTTCAGCTACACGATCGATCCGCAGGCACTCCCCTACGGAATTCAGCCGAGCCTGGTCTACGCGGAAGGCGGAAGAATCGTGATCGAAGGCAGCGCCGAAAACACGACGATCGATCTCGCAGAGCTGCAGAACCGATGACCGGGATCACAATTCTGCTGGTCGCGCTTGTCGCCGTCGTCGCGGTCGGGCTCTTTCTCAAGTCACGCAACGGAGCAGTCCGAGCCACCACCGCGGCATCCGGCACCACGAACAGCCGCCTCGAACTGCTGAGTTCTGCCGGAGTGTCTTCGCCGAACGGCGGGCCCGTCGTACTGCATTTCTCCGCCGACTGGTGCGGACCGTGCGCGGCAGTACGCCGCGTCGTCGGCCAGGTTGTGGTTTCGATGGCGGACGCTCCCCGTCCGCCGGTGGAGATCGAGCTCGACATCGACAAGGAACCGGCTCTGGCACGCGAAATGAGCGTCCTGTCGCTGCCCACCACGTTCATCCTCGACGGTGGCCTGGAGGAACAGTTCCGAGTGTCCGGAGTGCCGTCCGCAGCCGATCTGAAAGCTGCGCTCGTACCACTATCCGGACCCCACGAGCCAAAATCCGAGAATTCGGGGTAAACTCGCCGACGTGCAAACCCGCCACGAGCTGATGCTCACCCGACGCCGCGCAGTAGACCTGTGCCGCCTCGGGGGCTGTTGCTGTACCTGTTGCTGATCACCACATCCGTCAGATCTCTCTGACCTTCGAGCTTTCGCTCACGTGATCAATCCACCGAGTGGGACTTTTGCGTCCCCTTTTCTCGGTCCAGGCAAGCACCATGCAATCCAGCGCAGGAGCACTCCCGATGTCCACAACCACAGCCCAGCTCGAGCAAGTCGACGTCCGCGGACCTCGGTTCGCCGCGTGGGTCACCACCGGCGTTCTCGTTCTCACGCTCATCCTCTCGACCTTCTCTCTGCCCGCCGCCACCGTCGTTCTCGCATTGCAGGCGATCGTCTTCGCAGTCGGAGCGGTACTCGGCCCCAAGCGCAGCCCGTACGGCCAGATCTTCGGCAAGCTCGTCGCCCCGCGACTCTCGCCGGTCAGCGAACGCGAACCCGTGGCGCCGTTGCGCTTCGCTCAGTTCGTCGGCTTCGTCTTCGCGTTGGCAGGCACGGTCGGTTTCCTGGCCGGGTCGACGATCGTCGGCACCGTTGCCACCGGCTTCGCCCTGTTCGCGGCCCTGCTCAACGCCGCGTTCGGCATCTGCCTCGGCTGCCAGATCTACCCACTCGTCGCCAGGCTGCGAAATACCGGCCGCGCGACCACCGCGTGAAAACGCTTGCCACACAACCCCGCTGAACCCCTGCTAGATATCGACCGATGCAAGACCACATCGAAAGGAACACCATGGCTCGCTCCGACGTCCTAGTCTCCGCTGACTGGGCTGAGCAGAACCTCAACACCCCCAAGACCGTTTTTGTCGAGGTGGACGAGGACACCAGCGCATACGACGGCGGCCACATCGAGGGTGCAGTCAAGCTCGACTGGCGCAAGGACCTCCAGGACGGCGTCCGACGCGACTTCCTGAACCAGGAGCAGTTCTCGGACCTGCTCTCCGCCAAGGGCATTGCGAACGACGACACCGTCGTTCTCTACGGTGGCAACAACAACTGGTTCGCTGCTTACGCGTACTGGTACTTCAAGCTGTACGGCCACCAGGACATCAAGCTGATCGACGGCGGCCGCAAGAAGTGGGAACTCGACGGACGCCCGCTCTCCAAGGACGCAGTCAACCGCGAAGCCACGCAGTACAAGGCCGAGACCCCCGACTTCTCGATCCGCGCATTCCGCGACGAGGTCATCGACGCCATCGGCAGCAAGAACCTCGTCGACGTTCGCAGCCCTGACGAGTTCTCCGGCAAGATCCTCGCTCCCGCCCACCTTCCGCAGGAGCAGGCGCAGCAGCGTGGCCACGTCCCCGGAGCCATCAACATCCCGTGGAGCACCACCGCCAACGAGGACGGCACCTTCAAGTCGGACGACGACCTCACCAAGCTGTACGCGGAGAAGGGCTTCGACGACACCAAGGAAACGATCGCCTACTGCCGCATCGGCGAGCGCTCGAGCCACACCTGGTTCGTACTGCAGGAGATCCTCGGCAAGAACAACGTCAAGAACTACGACGGCAGCTGGGTCGAATACGGCTCACTCGTCGGCGCACCGATCGAATTGGGAGCCTGATCATGTGTGGAGCACCTACCCAGGGGCAGACCCTGCCTGCCGGCGTCGACGTCGAGAAGGAAACGGTCATCACCGGCCGCGTTCTCGCCGCTGACGGCCAGCCCATCGGCGGCGCATTCGTGCGCCTGCTCGACGGCTCCGGAGAGTTCACGGCCGAGGTCGTGGCATCGGGAACCGGCGATTTCCGCTTCTTCGCCGCTCCGGGCGAGTGGACCGTGCGTGCACTGTCCAGCTCGGGCAACGGCACATCCACCGTCGCTCCCGAGGGCTCGGGCGTGCACAACGTGGACGTGACCGTCAGCAAGTAATTCCTGCTTTTCCAGGCGGCCCCGCACCCATTCGGTGCGGGGCCTTCTGCATTCCGGCTCCCGATTTTTCCGGTCGGTCGCCGCGGTCTAAGATGTACCCGTGGTCATTTTCTTCGAGGTACTCCTCGCACTCGCATCCGTCATGATCGCTTGGTTCTCCGTGTACGTCGTGTACCGCTTGGTCACCGACGAGTCGTGAGTCAGGCTCCGGATTCAGGGTCCGACGCGACCGCTGACGATTCCGCCGCTGCAGGTGCCGTAAGGCGCGGCAGCGGGGACGAAGCTGTCGCCATCGCCGTCGAGCGCTCCAAGTCGACGGCGTCGCTCAACATTCCGACCCTGCCGGACCTTCCGTTGCCAGAGGACACCGCAAACCTGCGCCTCGGCCCGGACATCAATCCCGAACTCCTCGCACTGCTCCCCCTCGTCGGCGTCTGGCGCGGCGAAGGCGAAGGGCACGACGAGACCGGCGACTACGCCTTCGGTCAGCAGATCGTCATCTCTCACGACGGCGGCCCCTACCTCAATTGGGAGTCCAGATCTTGGCGTCTCGACGCCGAGGGCAAGTACGTGAGCCCTGATCTGCGCGAGAGCGGGTACTGGCGCATGGGCGGCGACGGCATCCCGGGCAGCGTCAACCAGGAAGTCGTCGAACTCCTGCTCAGCCACAGCTCCGGCGTCGTCGAAATGTACTACGGCCGTGCGCTCACCCAGGCGTCGTGGGAACTTGCCACCGACGTGGTGATCCGCAGCCAGTCCGGTGCACTGTACGGCGGCGCGAAGCGCCTCTACGGCATCGTCGAAGGCGGCGACCTCGCGTACGTCGAAGAGCGGATCATGTCTGACGGTGGCCTGGAACCGCGCCTCTCGGCGCGGCTGACCCGCTACATCGGCTAGTTCTGCTGTGCGCCTTTATTAACCCCCGGCGGTTAATAAAGGCGCACAGCAGATCCATCCACAGGCACCGACAAATTCCACAGGCGGGCTCTGGAGCGGCAGTTTCGACCGATTCCTGTCGGATCGCGATCTCACGGTATTCGCATGAACTGCGACTACATCGATCCTGATCTCCGAAGACTCTTCGACTTCCAGCACGGGCTCGCGACCAATAAACAGCTGCGCCCTTTCGGCTATTCACCGCGGCGCATCCAACATCTGGTCGAATCGGGTCAATGGACTTCCGTCCTCCACGGCGTTCAATCCAGCACCAACGGCCCACTCAACCGAGCAATGATTCTCGAGGCCGCCCTTCTGTTCGGCGGCGGAGAGACCTACCTGAGTCACCGGACTGCTGCTGAAGAGTGGGGGCTCACGCACATCGAGTCCGAACTGCCGGTCCACATCACTGTCCGATACGGCAGATCCTCACGCTGTCAGAGTCCGACGGTCAGACCCGAACGCTCCCCGGCGCGCCCCGTTCCGTTGGGGTGGTCCACTGCCCATCCCGGAGTGATCGTTCATCGTTCACGCGCTCAGGCCCACATCGGCGTTGCCACGCAGCCTGCTCGTACTTCGCTGGCCGACACCGCAATTGACCTGGCAGTTGCAGAGCCGTCGGCTCGCGACGCCGCTCGTTCTCTGGTCCGATCCGCCACGGCGTGCAAGGTGTCCCGGGTGGAACTACGCACCCGAATGGAGTGCCGCCGGCCGAGGCGATATGTCAAAGCGCTGTCCTCGACATTGGACCTCTTGGATCGCGGCGTCCAGTCGGTACTCGAACATCGCTACGCAATCGAAGTCGAGCGAGCACACGGTTTGCCGGAAGCACGACGGCAATCGCCGGTCATCGTCGACGGGAGAACTCTCTACGAGGACGTCGACTACCGCAATTGCGGTGTCGCACTGATCGTTCGACTCGACGGTTTTGCCTTCCACTCTTCTCGGGCGACTGCACTGCGGGATCGGCGGCGAGGTAACGCATCCGAACTGTCAGGCAACGCCACACTGGTCTTCGGTTGGGAGGAGGTGGAGGGGGCCTCGTGCCGAACTGCAGCCGAGGTCAGAGCGATCCTCGAGCGCGGTGGATGGTGGGGGCCTAATCCTTGTCCACGCTGTGCGCCTTTATTAACCGCCGGGGGTTAATAAAGGCGCACGGCACGAAGCGACCCCCGAGCCACACCCACGCTTTCGCGCGGATCCCGGTCGGACTGATCGGGGGCTCGGGGGTCGGGTGGCTGCCTGGGATTCGCCGGCCGCTCACGCGGTAAGTGAATTCCATCAGCGATTGCGGCTAGCTGGCAGCCACCTCACGCGTCCGTCTGTACTTCAATTTCAGACCACCTCCTTCCTTGTGTAAAGGAGAAAGTACGCCCACTTCACGACGACGGCAACGTATTTTCCACAGAAACTTTTCCGACGCATATCACCTGGTCAGCTGCTGTGCCGTCCGGAAGTTGGTGGGTGACGACAACAACGGTTCGCGAAGAATCGACCAGCGTTGCGTCGCGACTGAGCAACTCGCGGAGCAACTGAGCGCCCGCATCCGCGTCCATGTGCTCGGTCGGCTCGTCGAGCAGCAGCACCTCCGCAGGCGAGACGATCGCGCGTGCCAACAGCAACCGACGACGCTCACCGCCCGAAACCGCTCGCATACCGCCGACCAGGTAGGTATCGAGCCCTTCCGGCAGTTCCGACAACCAGTCGCCGAGACCAACTGCGGCAAGTGCCTTCTCCGCGTCCTCGGCGGTGAGGTCACCCCGCGCAACGCGCAGGTTCTCGAGTACCGACGTCTCGAAGAGGTGTGCATCTTCGGCGAAGTACCCCACGTGCTTGCGCAGTTCGGCCGGATCGATATCCGAAATATCCACTGCGCCAACGCGAACTGTTCCCGCGACGGGCGGCAGCAACCCCGCCGTCGTCGTCAGTGCGGTGGTCTTTCCGGATCCACTCTCCCCGACGACGGCAACGCGGGCACCGCGAGGAAGATCCACGGAGAGCGGTTCGGTCACCTTTCCCCCGGGCCAACCCGCCTGCAATGCATGCACGCTGAGAATCCCGTTCTCCGGCCACGCACGATTTCCTTCGACGTGTTCCGCGTCGGCTCGATCGAGTACCGCCATGATGCGAGCCGACGCCAGCCGCGCCTTGGTCAACGCCACCGCCGCGCTGGGCAGTATCGCGGTTCCCTCGAAAGCCGACAGCGGAAGCAGTACAAGGATTCCCATGGACATCGGTGACATGTCGGTGGTTCCGTACAGCGTAATTCCGATCAACAGGGCACCGAGGACGCTCACACCGATTGCCAGGGGCGTCGCAGCGGCGGCAAAGGCACTCGGTACCGCCGCGCGATCGGTTGCATCGACCACCTCGTTCTCGGCGGACACAGCCTCGCTCACCGCCTGATCCAAGCGACCTGATACTCGAAGCTCAGCGGAATGGTCGAGCGCGGTAACCGCCGACTCACTGAATCGCGCTGCGGCAGCTGAACTGTCGGCCTCCGCAAGTCGAGCAGCTCGCGCCGACAGCCAGGGCGCCGCAATCCCGGACACCGCCAGCGCGACAGCCAGAATGAGTGCGGCCGGAACCGAGATGAACAACAGGATTCCCACCGCGGCGAAGGCGAGGACAACCGAAACAGCAATCGGGATCAGCGCTTTGACGACGACGTCGCCCAGTGCGTCCACGTCGGCGCCCGTACGGGAGAGCAGGTCACCGCGTCGTAGTCCGGCGGCGGCCGCGGGATCTCCCGCTGCCAACTGCTGGTAGATCCTCGACCGCGCTGCGGTGGTGCCGCGCAATGCAACGTCGTGCGTCGTCAATCGCTCGAGATAGCGGAAGACACCACGTGAGATTCCCAACGCGCGTACGGCAACCACAGCGACGCTGAGATCGAGAACGGGAGGCATCTCCCATGCGCGCGTGATCAACCATGCGGACAGCGCGGCCAAGGCGAGTGCGCTACCGAGTGTTGCCACACCGGCGGCCACCGCAGTCAGTACGCGTCGTGGTCGAAGTTCCAGTAGCCGAAGAGCACGCAGAAGCGGATCGTGAGCGTCACTTCTCATGAGCGCGCACCTCGACGATCCGGTCAGCTGCGGCGAGCACACTCGGACGGTGGCCGATCACGACGACTGTGTCGCCGCGCTCCGCCCGTGCTCTCAGAGAAGCCAACACTGTCCCTTCAGAATCGGAATCGAGGTGAGCGGTGGGTTCGTCCAGGACAAGAACTGCGCGGTCGGAGGCGAGCACGCGTGTCAGCGCCAGTCGTTGTCGCTGCCCCAGCGACAAACCTGTGCCGCCGACGCCGATAACGGTCTCGACACCCGCAGGCAGCTCGGCCAATACCGCGTCGAATCCCGTCGCAGCAGCGGCGCGAGCCAATGCTTGCGCATCGACGACCCCGGTGAGATCGAGATTTTCACGAACGGTGCCGGGTAGGAGGACCGGATACTGGGGAAGCCATGCCAACTGACTCCACCACGCGTGCTCGTCCAGGTCTCGGACATCGACGCCGGCGACCGTCACGCGGCCACTGCTCGGTTCGATCAGCCCGAGTAGCGCGTGCACTGCCGTCGACTTGCCGCAGCCGTTGGGACCGGTGAGCACGGTGATCGCCCCTGGCAACGCCACGGCGGAAAGTTGAGACGGTGCGACTCCCCCACGAGAGGTCACGCCGAGTCCGTCGAAGACGATGTCGGCACCGCGAGCGACCACCGTCGTGCTACCACCCTCCGGTGCCGCAGAATCCGCCTCGATCACCTCGAATGCCTTGTCGGCTGCCGCCATTCCGTCCTCGGCGGCGTGGAACTGGGTTCCCACCATCCGAAGCGGCAGATACACCTCGGGTGCGAGGATCAACGCGACTATCCCCGGCTCGAGTGACATGTCCCCGTACACGAGTCGCAAGCCGATGCTCACGGCCACCAATGCGACGCAGAGTGTTGCGAGCAGTTCAAGCACCATCGAGGACAGGAATGCGACGCGGAGGGCAGACATGGTCGTCCGTCGATGGGCGTCACCGAGTTCACGGACACGCTCGGCAGGGCCTTGCTGACGACCGAGCGCTCGCAGTGTCGGCAGTCCGGCAAGTAGATCGAGCAGTTGCGAAGACAGCGTGGTCATCGCGGCCAGTGTCTTCTCCGACTTACCCTTCGTCAGCAAGCCGATGAGAATCATGAAGATCGGGATCAGCGGCAGCGTCACGAAAATGATGACCGCGGACGTCATGTCCTGCACCGCAATGACTATCAGGGTGATAGGCGTCAGTGTCACCGACAGGACCAGAGCCGGAAGGTATCCAGTCAGGTACGGACCGAGGCCGTCGACACCGCGGGTGACCACGGTCGCGATCTCGTCCCGCCGAGGATCCAGATCGCGCGGACTCATCGCCGTCGCCGACGTCAGCACGCCGTTCTTGATCTCGGCAACGACGCGAGTCGACGTCCGGTGCGCATACCTCGTCTGCAACCAGGTCCCCAGAACCCTGACTGCCACAGCTGCGGCCAGAACAACCAATTCGGTTGTCCACGAAGAAACATTCACAGTTCGAGTGGTGATCACTCCGGCCAGCACTCGGCCGATCATGAGCGCCGCGACGATGACCATCACGACGTTCACCATCGACAGAGCGACCGTCAGGATCAGATAGCCGCGCGCAGAGGCGGAATGGCGCCACAGTCGCGGGTCGATCGGCCCCCGGCGACGCTCCCGAGTGGTGGGAGCGTCGCCTACTTCGATAGTCACGTGAATTCGACCGTCAGTTCTTTCGGCATTCGAATGTTTCGTGATTCAAGGTTGGTGACTACCACGTCTTCTCCTTGAATCGCAGACCGATCGACGCCGGAATCTGCTTGGAGGAGATGCGCTGTCGGAACACCCAGTACGTCCAACCCTGGTAGATGATCACCACCGGCGTCATGAATGCCGCGGCCCACGTCATCACCTTGAGCGTGTACGGACTCGACGACGCGTTCTCGATGGTCAGGCTGTACGCCGGATCGAGCGTCGACGGCATGACGTTCGGGAACAGCGAGGCGAACAGCAGCACGACGGTGGCGATGACGGCCACACAGGTGAGAACGAAGGCCCAGCCTTCACGCTCGGCCCGCGTCAGGAAGACGACGCCGATCAGTGCAGCAGCAGCTGCGGCTACCAGAATCCACGTCCATCCCTTGCCGTAGGCGAGCTGCGTCCACAGGACGAATCCGCCGGCGACGGGAATAGCCGGAATTGCGAGTCGTGCAGCAATTTTCACTGCGTCTTCACGAACCTCGTCGGCACTCTTGAGTGCCAGGAACACAGCGCCGTGGAGAGCGAACACCAGCGCGGTGGTCAGACCGCCGAGCAGTGCGTACGGGTTGAGCAGATCGAAGAATCCCGACTCGACCTGCTTGTCGGCGTTGATCGCCACGCCCCGAACGATGTTCGCGAAAGCCACACCCCAGAGAATTGCCGGGACCCAGGAGCCGAAGATGATGCCCCAGTCGCAGCGCTGACGCCATTTGTCGTCGTCGATCTTGCTTCGCCATTCGATGGCACAGATTCGAACGATCAAGGCCACCAGGATGATCAGCAGCGGCAGATAGAACCCGGAGAACAATGTCGCGTACCACTCCGGGAATGCCGCGAACATCGCGCCACCGGCGGTGATCAGCCACACCTCGTTGCCGTCCCACACCGGGCCGATCGTGTTGAGCGCCACCCGTCGACGCGTATCTGCCGGGAGGTCACTGCCTCTGCCGACGATCGGCATGAGCATTCCGACACCGAAGTCGAACCCTTCGAGGACGAAGTAACCGATGAAGAGCACTGCGACGAGCACGAACCATACTTCTTGAAGTCCCATGATCGCCTCCTAGTACGCGAACGACAGTTGTTTGGGCTTGTCCGGATCTTCCGGCTCGTCATGATCCGTATCGCCCGGCGGATGCATGTCGTGCTCCAACGGACCTTCCTTCGCGTACCGCACGATCAGCTTGAACCAGACCACACCCAGCGCTCCGTAAAGGAGGGTGAAGGTGATCAGCGAAGCCCAGACGGTAGCCGACGCGTGGTCCGAAACACCTTGGTCGACAGTCAGTCTGATCATGTCGACGCCGGTTGGATTGGGATGCACCACCCACGGCTGACGGCCCATCTCGGTGAAGATCCAGCCCGCGCTGTTCGCCATGAACGGAGTGGGAATCGCGACGAGACTGAGGATTCCGAACCACTTCTGGTCCGGGACCCGCCCCTTACGTGTGACCCACAGTCCCGCGAGAGCCAGTGCTGCCGAACCGGCGGCGAGGCCGATCATGGCGCGGAAAGACCAGTACGTGACAAAGAGATTCGGTCGGTAGTTGCCCGGTCCGAAGTCCTGCTCCGCCTGCTCCTGCAGTTGGTTCACGCCTTGCAGTTCGACGCCGGTGAACTTGCCCTCGGCCAACCACGGTAGAACGAACGGCACCTTCAGAACGTGCGTCACGCTGTCACAGTTGTTGTGTGTACCGATGGTGAGAATCGAGAAATCCGGATCCATCTCGGTGTCGCACAGCGATTCTGCCGACGCCATCTTCATGGGTTGCTGCTGGAACATGAGCTTGCCTTGGACGTCACCGGTGTAGATGATGCCGATCCCGGCCACGATCATGACGAGCAAGGCGAATCGTGTTGCCGGGCGGTACATCGTTCGCGCGTCGGTTTCGAGACGCTCGGCTTCGGCGGCCTCAGCCTGCTTGGCGCGGCGCATGTTCCGCACCATCCACCAACCACTGATGCCGGCAACAAACGTCGCCGCCGTCAAGAAGGCGCCGGCAACCGCGTGCGGGAAGGCAGCAAGAGCGGTGTTGTTGGTCAACAGCTCCCAGATACTGGTGAGCTCGGCACGACCCGTCTCAGGGTTGTACGTCGCACCGACCGGATGCTGCATGAACGAGTTGGCCGCGATGATGAAGAACGCCGACGCGTTGACGCCGATCGCCACGAGCCAAATGCACGCCAGGTGTACAAGTTTGGGAAGCCTGCCCCAACCGAAGATCCACAGTCCGATGAAGACGGACTCCATGAAGAAGGCGACCAGGCCTTCCAACGCGAGTGGAGCTCCGAACACGTCGCCGACGAATCGCGAGTACTCGCTCCAGTTCATGCCGAACTGGAACTCCTGCACGATGCCGGTGGCTACACCGAGTGCGAAGTTGATGAGAAAGAGCTTGCCGAAAAACTTGGTGAGCCGATACCAGTGGTCCTTTTTGGTGACCACCCACATCGTCTGCATGATCGCGATCATCGGTGCAAGTCCGATGGTCAGCGGAACAAGGATGAAGTGGTAGACGGTAGTGATACCGAACTGCCACCTGGAGACGTCCAAAGTATCCATTGGCTACTCCGAGAGTAGGGCCCTGGGACAGGCTTCGGGGTTCGAGACGCGGGCAGTCGCTCGGCCCCTGCGGACACGGTACTGCTGTCCGGTTTGGACCGCAGGACTTTGCTACTACCAAATGTAGTAGAGACCTGTCGCGATTCCTATTCGCCTATCGCCCTGCTGAATCCGAATCAATTGCACGTTCAACCAATTCCGCGAATTCCTCGGAGACCTTCGGCTCTGGCAATGCGAGCCCGTCGAGTGTATGGACGCGTGCGGCCAGCGTGACGCTCGAAACCATCCACACTCCGTCGGCCGCAATCAAATCCGCAGGTCGGAGGGTTTCGTATCGGCAATCGAAGCGAGCACTGCCGGCAACGTCGAACAGAGCACGCTGCGTCGTACCCATCAAAATGCCCTGTGCGGGAGGCGGTGTGATCAAAGTCCTGTCCCGAACGATCACCACCGTCGAGCGTGGCCCCTCCAACACATTGCCCTCGGAACTGACGAAGATCACATCGTCGGCACCCAAATTCGCCGCATATCGGAGCGCTGCCATGTTGGTTGCGTAGGACAACGTCTTCGCGCCCAGTAGCTGCCAGGGTGCCCGGGCAGAGAGATCGACCGAGAAACCTCGCTCGAGAGTCATCACCGACAGCCCCGATTCGCGGACCTGTCTGACCCGATCAGCCACCGGACCGACCATCACGAAGGCTGTCGGCTTGTCACCGCTCTCACGGCCGCGGGTCAGAACAAGACGAAGAGCGCCTTCCTTCTCTGTCCCCCACTCCTCGGCTGCCATCTCGATCGCCAGACGCCAGTCATCGAGAACGGGGGCGGGCAGACCCAGTGCCCGCGCGCTCAGAACCAGTCGACTCAGATGTCCCTCGACCACCCGCGCCCTACCGTCGCGCACCAACAGCGTCTCGAAGACTCCGTCGCCGCGCACCACCGCCAGGTCGTCGGCGTGCAGAAACGGTGCGTCAGCATCGAGCACCTCATGGTCGAGAGTCACCAATACGCGATCAGGCATGCCATCAACCCTAACGATCCGCCAAGCCGCCGGGGCCGCCCTGTAACCGCGATCCCGCCCACACTCCTAGACTGGTCTTGTGGTCGACAACGCTCTTGTGCCCAACAGCCCACTTCTGACTTCCCCCGGCGCGGTCACCGCACCGGACGGTTCGGCCGACATCGGTGTCGCATGGCACTACGGCGATCCCCTCGGTGAACAGCGAACCGCGCAGCGCGCAGCAGTGGTGGTCGACCGCAGTCACAGATTCGTGATCGCCATTCCCGGCGACGAACGCCTCACGTGGCTGCACACGATTTCGAGCCAGCACATCGCCGCGCTCCCCGACGGCAAGAGTGCCGAGAACCTGAGCCTGGATGTCAACGGACGCGTCGAGCACCACTTCGTGCAGACGGACCTGGCCGGTGTCACCTGGATCGACACCGAAGCCGATCGCGGACCCGACCTCCTCTCCTTCTTGAAGAAGATGGTGTTCTGGTCCAAGGCCGAACCTCGGGACGGCAACGAACTCGCGGTCCTGAGCCTGGTCGGTCCCGAATCCCCGGCTGTCCTCTCCGCGATCGGCGTGCAGACACCAACCGATGCCTACGACGCTCTCGCGCTGGCCGACGGCGGGTTCGTCCGCCGCATGCCGTGGCCCACCGAGGACTCTTTCGATCTGCTCGTCCCACGTGAGCAACTGGCGGCATGGTGGACCAAGCTGACCGATGCCGGTGCCAAGCCCGCCGGAAGTTGGGCCTTCGAGGCGCTCCGCGTCGAAGCGAGGAGGCCTCGCCTCGGACTGGACACCGACGAGCGGACGATCCCGCACGAGGTCCACTGGATCGGCGGGCCGGCCGAACACGGCGCCGTCCACCTCGACAAGGGCTGCTACCGCGGTCAGGAAACCGTCGCCCGGGTTCACAATCTCGGCAAGCCCCCGCGCCATCTCGTTATGTTGCACCTCGACGGCAGCGCCGAAGCGGTCCCGGAACCGGGTGACCCGATCACGGCGGGCGGACGGGCAGTCGGACGTGTCGGGACCGTCGTCAATCATCACGAACTCGGCCCCATCGCGCTCGCTCTGATCAAGCGCAACATTCCGGTCGACACCGAACTGATGGCCGGCCCCAGCGCTGCGTCCATCGATCCGGATTCGATCGTCGCGGACGACGCACCCCAGGCCGGACGTGAGGCTGTCAACCGATTGCGCGGAAAGTGACGGGCATGGTCGACGCGGTCTGCGTCGTCCACACCGAACGTGACAGTGGCGTCAGGCGAGTCCCCCGGACCGCGATCGACAAGCGTCCCGTCGACGGCCGCGTCGCGGTGGGACGACTCGGTCTGGGTGGCGACTACGTCTGCGACACCGAATTCCACGGCGGCGCCTTCCAAGCTGTCTACGCGTATCAGCGCGACGAAGCGCAGCGATGGTCGGACGAGTTGGGCCGACCGCTCGCCCCGGGGTGGTTCGGCGAGAACCTCCACATCAGCGGAATGCTCGTCACGGACGCCGTGATCGGCGAGCGTTGGCACATCACCGGAGCCGAGGCGTCGGACGTTCTCGAACTCGAGGTAACCGCTCCCCGCGTCCCGTGCGGCACCTTCGGCATCTGGGCCGCGGAAAAGGGCTGGGTCAAAAGATTCACCGAGCGGACCGACGTCGGCGCCTACCTTCGCGTCAACCGGACCGGCACGATCGCCGCGGGCGACTCGGTCACCCGAGTCCACGTACCGGATCACGGCGTGACTGTTCGAGAGGTCTTCGCCGGAACCGACCCCGAGAGACTCCGACGGCTCCTCGCAGAACACACCGATCTTGCACCGAACGTCGCCGTGCGCGTCCAGAGGTTCATCGAACAAGCAGAAGCGCAGGTGCACTCGTGAGTATCGAATTGGTGGAAGTGGTCCGCTCCGGATTCCGCGAATGCGTGCATCGCGGATCGGCCGTCATTCTCGGCGCCGACGGCGAGGTCGTTGTCGGACTCGGGGAGATTCACACACCCATCTACCCGCGCTCGGCGAACAAGCCGCTGCAAGCCGTCGCTGCGCTTCGTAACGGCTTTGCACCCACCAGTCCGGAAGAGTTGGCCGTCGCGTCGTCCTCACATGCGGGCGAGGCCGATCACATCGAACTGGTCGCCGCGCTTCTCGCGCGCTACCAACTCGGTGTCGACCAGTTGCAGTGCCCCTCCGATCTGCCGGGCAACGAACTGGCCCGAGCCGAACTGATCGCAGCGGGCGAGCTTCCCAGTCCGATCTACATGACCTGCTCGGGCAAGCACTCCGCGATGCTCGCGACGTGTGTGGTGAACGACTGGCCGCTCGAGACGTACATGGAGCCGACCCATCCCCTCCAACTCGCGATCCAGGAGACGATCTTCGATCTCAGCGGCGAGGAAGAGCAGGAACTCGGCATCGACGGTTGTGGTCTCCCGATCGTCCCGCTTTCGCTCACGAACCTGGCTCGGGCATTCGGACGCCTGCCCTCGGCTGAGCCGGACTCCCCTGAACGGGCTGTGGCCGACGCGGTCCGCGAAAACCCCTTCCTCGTCTCGGGCACGGGCCGCAACGATCAGCGCCTGATGTCCGCCGTGCCGGGTCTGTTCTCCAAGACCGGATACGACGGCATCTACGCCGGAGCGCTTCCCGACGGTTCCGCTTTCGCCCTCAAGATCGACGACGGCCACGAGCGGGCGCTCCTGCCATTGGCGGCAGCTCTGCTCAAGCGAATGAACACCGAGTGGACCGAGGAATTGGCGGCTCTCGCATACGCTCCGGTCTTCGGCGGGGACGCCCGAGTGGGGACGATTCGCGCAATTCCCGGAAACTTCTGAGCAGTTCTCACAAAGTTCTGACGAGTTCTTTCAGCATCCTGGCAGCTCGCGGCCATAGTGAGAGCAATCAGACACGGCGGTGAGGCGTTCGTGGAAGCGGAAGCGACTTTTCCACGCTAGAGTGTGTGTCAGGAAACTTACACACTCAAACGGGGCCGCCAAATTCCCCAGGCCGCCCCGCGAAAGCGCGAGGGGGTCAGCCATGGGCCGCGGCCGGGCTAAGGCAAAGCAGACCAAGGTTGCACGCGAATTGAAATACAGCGTACCGACCACGGATTTCGACAGCCTGCAAAGAGAGCTCGCAGGTGGATCGACCAACTCGCATCGGAGCAGTGTCCGATCGGACCAGACTTCCGATAGGGAAGGGCATGCGCGAGAGGACGACTACGACGACTGGCGGCGTTGACCGCGCACTGCCACCGCGCAGACTGTGAAATGAGGAAGAGCTGATCGCTCTTCCTCATTTTTGCGTTCCATTTTCTGCCTCGCGCCTGCTTGTACGTACACACAAAACTGCCCCACCGGATCTCTCCGATGGGGCAGTTGACGTTGTGGTCTAAAAGCGCGGGTGGTCTCCGGCCAGGAACGCACGCTCTGCAGCGGCGTCCGACGCCTTCTTGACGCTACCGAGCGTCCAGCAGTCGATGTGGCGTGCAGTCAGGACGGCAAGTGCGCGGTCGACGTCCTCGGGCGCCACGACGGCAACCATGCCGACGCCCATGTTGAAGGTCTGCTCCATCTCGGCGCGCTCGACGCGTCCGCGCTGCGCGATCATCGCGAACACCGGAGCGGGGCTCCAGGTTCCGCGATCGAGTTCGGCGACCAAGCCCTTGGGCATGACGCGCGCGAGGTTGTTGGCAAGGCCGCCACCCGTGACGTGGCAGAAGGTGCGCACGTCGGTCTCGGCAGCGAGTGCCAGGCAGTCCTTGGCGTAGATCTTCGTGGGCTCGAGCAGTTCTTCACCGAGCGTGCGGCCGAACTCGTCGACGTGTGCGCTCAGGTTCATGCGGTCGATCTCGAGCAGGACCTTGCGGGCCAGGGAGTAACCGTTGGAGTGAAGTCCCGACGAGCCCATGGCGATGACGACGTCGCCGGGGCGAACGCGGTCCGGTCCGAGCAGCTTCTCGGCCTCCACGACACCGACGCCGGTGGCGGAGAGGTCGTAGTCACCGTCAGCCATGATGCCGGGGTGCTCGGCGGTCTCGCCACCGAGGAGAGCGCAACCGGCCTGGATGCAGCCCTCGGCGATGCCGCTGACCAATTCCGCGACGCGCTCGGGGATGACTCGGCCGACAGCGATGTAGTCCTGAAGGAACAGCGGCTCGGCGCCACAGACGACGAGGTCGTCGACAACCATGGCGACGAGGTCGAGTCCGACCGTGTCGTGCTTGTCCATCGCCTGCGCGACAGCGAGCTTGGTTCCGACGCCGTCGGTCGATGCGGCGAGCAGCGGCTCCTTGTAGTCACCCTTGAGGGAGAACAAGCCGGCGAAACCACCGAGGCCACCCATGACCTCGGGGCGGCTGGCCTTCTTGGCCAGAGGGGCGAAGAGTTCCACCGCCCGGTCGCCTGCGGCGATATCGACTCCTGCTGCCGCGTAGGAGGCGCCTGCGGTGCGGTGACTGTCCTCGGTCATCGGGTTACTACTCCAGCCTTGTATTTCTCGCGAGCACGTATTGCTCGTGCACAGGTAAGTGGTCTTGCAATGTGAAGTGTTTGCAATCCTCGTGACGCGAGATGGATCGTTCGACTCGAGACCCAGAGCGCGCACACAAATACCGACGATTACGCCCATACGCTACCGGACCGGCCCCCTCGGTGAGACCTCGCGTACCCCGAGACGTCAGTTCTGCAGCCGCGCACCGATCGAGGAGTGCAGCGCTCGCAGACTGTTCTGCCCGAGTGCAACGGTCTCGGATTCGATGTGTTTGAGGAGGTGCCCGTCGTGGACGACCTTCTCGCTCGACTGGATCAGCACCGTGCCGGCTCCGGTGAAATCGAACTGGCGTTCTTCACCGGTATTCGCGCCGAACATGCTTCCCCGAACCGCGCCCAGGAAGCTCTGCATCCAGTCCGCATCGAAGTGATGGGACGGCGACGGGCAGTCGGCCCAACCCACCAACGCCTGCGGGTCGATGCGCAGCGGCGGCTCCGCGAACATGACCGGGCCGTTGGACGACGCCAGGAACTTGCCCGTTCCCAGCAGCGTCAAAAAGCCTGGGACGATGGACTGTTTGAGGTCCAGGCTCGTCTCGAAGGCGAGGAGATTGGCCGCGCGAATCGTGAGGTTGCCGTCGTCGAGGTCGTAGGAATTGATATTGAATCCGCGGTCGCCGAGGATCAACTTGCCCTGCCCCTGGGCGAGCACCCAGTCGTCCGCGTAGAGCGGCGAAGAGAACCTGGCCGCGACGATCGCCGTCATGCTCGTGCGCCCGAGGGGCTCGAAGTTGATGTTTCCGTAGTACGCGATCATCGCGCCCTTGGACGTGAACCACGGTTGTCCGGCCATCTCGACGCAGAAGGCGTAGTCGTTGCCCGGGACGTTGTCGTTGGCGGGCAGAGTTGCCGGATTGTGAATTTCGATACCCATGCTCTTTGCCCTCTCAGAACTTCTGCTCGGACGCCTGGACCCAGACGGTGCCGGCGCCGGTCATCTTCAGCTGGATGGACTCCCCCGAGCCTTTGCCGACGGCCTCGCGCCAGCCGACGTTCGCGGAGATGTCGACGTTGATCTGACCGATATGGCACACGTATGCCTGTGGGTCGACGACGACCTGAGGATTGTTCGGACCGACCTGCAACGGAATCGCGCCCCCGTGCGAGAGAACCGCGACGCTTCCCTGGCCGTGCAACTGCGTCGTGAACAGTCCTTGACCGGTCATCGCTCCGCGTACCGCTCCGCGCACACCGCCCTGCGACGTGAGAGCGACTATCGAACTCTGGAGGTAACCGTCGTGTGCGAGGAGTCGGTCGGCTTCGACCGTGAGCATCGACGAACCGTCGAGGTGGATGACCTCGACATACAAGCCGGCGTGCCCGTAGAAGACCTCACCGTTTCCCTCGGCCGCCATCATGCGTGCATGCTCGCCGGACATCATGCGGCCGGCCATCCCGGCGATACCGCCCATGTTCGGCATGGCGCCTGGCCCACCGCCCATGCTGTGCGGGACGAAGCGGACGTCACCGGTGTAGTAGAGCATCGACCCGGTGCGGGCAAGCACGTTCTGGCCAGGCGCGAGGGTCGACTTGACGACCTTGCTGTTCACCAATTCCAACGGCATGGTTCAGCGCTCCTCGGGCTGGATGTAGACGACTCCGGATCCGTCGAATCGCAGCGAGAACGCTTCACCGCTGCCACCGCCGATCGCGGAGCGCCAGGTGACGTCGGTGACGAAGCTCTGGTTGAGCTGGCCACGGTGAGCGACGAATGCGTCGGGATCGGCAACCAGCGGATACTGCGGGCTGACTTCGAGCGCGATGATCGGTCCGCCCTTCGACAGCACGGCCACCAGACCGGTGCCGCTGACGACCGTCGTGAACAAGCCCTGTCCGGAACCTGCGCCGCGGAGGCCGGCAAATTTCACATCGGTTCGCAGCTGTCCGACCAGTGCGAGCAACTGTGACGCTTCCACGTGCAGAGCGTCGTTGTCGAGTTCGATGATCGTGATGTCCTGGGCGTCGACCGCGAAGTAGACGGTGCCTTGTCCGCTGACTTCCATCAGGGACAGTGATTCACCTGCCGCCTTCTGTTTCAGCGCGGCACGTAACCCTCCGCCACCGCCCATACCGGCGTTCTTGAAGGTGATCGCACCCTCGTACGCCACCATCGAACCGTTGATCGCTTTGATGGTGTCCCCCACCAGGTCTGCGACCAGTACCCGGTGCCCATCCATTCTCAGTTGCGCCACGGAGGGCACTATGCCAGATGCTCACGACGTATGCCGTGTCGTCGAACGGAAAGTCGTGGAACAGAAAATCTGCCGCCCACATGTTGTGGACGGCAGATTCTCGGCTATCGATTTTCGGCGCTTTGCAGCTTTCGGTGTTCAGGGGCGGCTGAGCGCGCTCGCGTTGTCGTTGTCGCGAGTGGCCGTCGAACCTGCGGTGCTCTCGAGCATCCCCTCGAGGACGTTCTTGCCGATCGACGTTTCCTTGGGAAGCGCGATCGGGTAGGTCCCGTCGAAGCAGGCGGCGCACAGACGGCTGGCCGGCTGCTCGGTCGCGGCGATCATGCCTTCGGTGGAGATGTATCCGAGCGTGTCCGCTCCGATGGAACGACGCACACCGTCGAGCATTTCCTCGAACGTCGCATCCTGTCCGCCTGCTCCGTTGGCGATCAATTCGGCCGGTGAGGCGAAGTCGATGCCGTAGAAGCAGGGCCACTTGACCGGCGGCGAGGCGATACGGACGTGAATTTCGAGGGCGCCGGCTTCGCGGAGCATCCGGATGAGCGCACGCTGAGTGTTACCGCGGACGATCGAATCGTCCACCACCACAAGCCGCTTGCCGCGGATGACTTCCTTGAGCGGGTTGAGCTTGAGCCTGATACCGAGCTGACGGATCGTCTGCGACGGCTGGATGAAGGTACGGCCGACGTAAGCGTTCTTCATCAAACCCTGGCCGTAAGGAATGCCCGAACCCTGGGCGTACCCGACGGCGGCGGGGGTGCCGGACTCGGGAACGGGGATGACCAGATCGCCTTCGGCGGGGTGCTCGCTGGCGAGCAGACGGCCGATCTCGACGCGGGTCGAGTGGACCGAACGGCCACCGATGACGCTGTCGGGACGCGCGAGGTAGACGTACTCGAAGACACAACCCTTGGGAGTCGGGTTCGCGAAACGCGAGGAGCGGACGCCGTCTGCGTCGATCGCGAGTAGCTCACCGGGTTCGATGTCGCGAACGAACGACGCGCCGACGATGTCGAGGGCTGCGGTCTCGCTGGCGACTACCCAACCGCGGTCGAGTCGACCGAGGCAGAGCGGGCGGATGCCGTGCGGATCGCGCGCTGCGTACAGCGTGTGCTCGTCCATGAAGGTGAGGCAGAACGCGCCCTCCAACGTGGGAAGCAATTCCATCGCGGCCTGTTCGATGGTGCTGTCGCCGGCAGCGTGTGCCAGGAGACCACCGATGAGGTCGGAGTCGGAAGTCGCGGCATTGGGGCGCTTGTCGTTGACCAGGCCGGCTGCACGGGTGCGGCTCGCGAGTTCAGCGGTGTTGACCAGGTTGCCGTTGTGGCCGAGCGCGATGCCGGTACCGGCAGTGGTCGTACGGAAGATGGGCTGCGCGTTCTCCCACGTCGTGGAACCTGTGGTGGAGTAACGGCAATGTCCGACGGCGACATGTCCTGGCATCGCTGCGAGAGTCTGCTCGTCGAATACCTGGCTGACCAGGCCGAGATCCTTGAACACCAACACCTGGGAGCCGTCGGCTACCGCAATGCCGGCAGCTTCTTGACCACGGTGCTGAAGTGCGTACAGGCCGTAATAAGTGAGCTTCGCCACATCCTCTCCCGGCGCCCAGACGCCGAATACACCGCATTCTTCGCGGGGCTCGTTCTCGTCCTCGTCGGACGGGTTCGAAGCGAGGAGATTTGGACTGTTGACCGACAGATCGGCACGAGTCACCGGGCGCTCCCTTTGTGGGCAGGGGTTGGGGGGCATCCACAGTCTACGGCCATTTTGGGACACACTTCCCCTGAGGGCAGCCTTGGGCCTCAGATCACGCCGAAGCGAACCGGATGGTCTCTGTCACTACGCCAACCGGAGCAGTGGGAGCCAGTGCGCAATTTCGGGGGCGCGGCTACCTGATGCGTCGACTCGTCCGTCACCTGCGGCCTCGGAGAACTCGAGCAGTCCGGTGACCATCTGCAACCACGTGCGAGCGTCCGTCTCGACGACGTTGGGCGGGGTTCCGCGCGTATGACGTGGACCTTCGATGCATTGCACGGCGACAAACGGCGGCACCCGCACCTCGACGCTCGATCCTGGGGCGATCTGTTCGAGAGTGCGCGCACTCATCTTCACTGCGGCGCCGAGTTCAGCGCGAGAAGGCTTCGGAAGTTCCGGATCGCGAAGCCACGGGCCGACAGCCAGGACTGCGGCACGGAATTCGGCGGGGTCGACGGCGCGGCGGGGCGGCATCAGTTCACTCCTTGTCTTCGAGTAGCGATACGAACGGCAAGTGCGCCACCGGCATTGGTCGCGAGGTGCAGCAATGCCGGTGCGAGGACGCTGCCACCCCTGCGATGCAGCCACTCGAACAGCAGTGCCGACGCGCCGGTGAATGCCACTGCAGCGGGAACGTTGTCGCCGGCACCGCGGGCGGGGGCGACGTGCCACAACCCGAAAGTCAGTGCATGAACAGCCTGCGCGGTGGGGCGGTTCAGCTCACGATTCCAGACTGCGGACATCGCGCTACGGAACAACAGTTCCTCGGAAAGCACCGTGCCGAAGGGGATGTGCAAGATGATCCATTCGAGGAAGTCCTCACGGCCGTCTGCTCGCTCGTCGGCAGCGAGTGTCGCACGCAAGGACGGGACAACCAGAGCGGCGCTGTAGCCGGTGAGGACCGCCCCGGCCGCGGCTCCGCCGAACTGGGCACCACCACGAATTCCGGTGTGTGCCAATCCGAGTTCCTCGCGGGTGTAACCACGTGCGAGTAAGACTCCGATGGCCGACAGACCGGCCGCGGTGTTGACCACGGCGCGAGCGCGAGGCGAAAGACCGAATGCCGGAAGCACGACATTGCTCCAGGTGATCGCGGCGGCGGAGAGCGCGATCGAGGCGACTCTCTTCACTTCTCGGGGCCCTCGGACTTCACGGCGACAACCAACGCCGACCGCACCCGCTCGGTTTCTGCGGCCGTCCATCCCTCGGGCTGGGCGACGCTGATCCAGGCGTCCAGAACGGAAGTTCCGTAATTGTGACCGTGACCGTCCGGAACTCCCGCGGCGTTACCGAGGTCTGCGGACACCTGCCAGAACGTCACGACCGGGAACCATTTCATCGACGGTGAGCGGTCGAATCCCGGTACTTCCTTGAGCCACTCGGGCCGGTTGAACATGAGGTCGGGTGACCACCACACCACCGGATCGGAAGGATGCTGGACAAACAGAACTCGCGGCTGCGGCCACGTCATACCGTCGGTCGGAATGTCTTCGGAGCGATCCGCGAACCGGACTCCGGCCAGACCGTCCGCGTACACGGGCGCCACTTCGGGAGTGCCGGGATCGCGCCTCTTCTCGATCGAACGCCACAACTGCGTCGCGTTCGGTGGACCTACCCACAGAATTCCGTCGGCGGTATCGCGCGCCGCTTGCAGTGTGTCGAATGCCCCCGCGCCGGCCATGACGCCGAGGCTCTCGCCGTAGACCATGAACTTCGGTCTGGTGGCTTCCGGTTCCTGAAGCCATCTTTCGTGTACCCGCTCGATCAAAAGGCGACCGGCAGCTTGCGCCTTCTCCTGGTCTGCGAGGAACGAGATCCAACTCGGCAGGTACGAGTACTGGCTGGCGACAAGAGCAGTGTCGCCGCCATGTACAAGCTCGATTGCCTGTGCCGCAGTGGGATTGACCCACCCTGTACCTGTCGTCGGAATGACCACGAGGACCTTGCGTTGGAAGGCGCCGGTTCGCTCCAGTTCCTTGATGACCAGATCCATACGCTCTTCGGGATCTTCGGCGCTTTCGAGTCCGGCATACACGCGAATCGGATCCATCGCAGGGTTACCGGTTGCCGCTTCGAGTTCCTGGGCGTCCAGTCCACGCGAGACGAAGTTGCGCCCCTCGAACCCCAATGTGTCCCAGGGAGCAGCAGATTCGGGGCTGCCCGATTTCATCGGATCCTGCGGTTCGACGACGCCGTCGCGAGTGGTCGAGTTCTGCAGACTGAAGATCGAGTTGGTCGCGGCATAGATTCCGCGGACGAGGACGCCGTCGACCAACATGAAGAACAGGACGGTGACAACCAGGACGCCGACACCATTGGCCACAGACCGCGACCAGTGGAACCGCCGCATCAGCTGTCGGGCAATCAGTTTCACCAGATCGTGGAGGACCCGCCAGATCGAGATGAGCAGGCCGCCGATGAAGAGGCTCAATCCGAGGGTTCGGATGTAGCCGGAGGTGGTCGTGCCTTCGGCGTCGGTCAGCGCCGCAATTTCGCGTTGCCACCCGGCGGCGTAGACCAACATGATGATCGCCGCGACGATGGATGCGACCGGTACGAAGACCTTGATCGCGGAAGGCACCGGCTCGGGCAGGGGCCACCACCGTCGACCGCTGAGCAGGTATCGCTCCACAGCCCAACCGATCGCGGTGCCGACGCCGTAGCCGATGGCCGAGTTGATGCCGCCGATCAGACCCTGGAAGAGCCAATCGCGCGGCAGCAACGACGGCGTCAGAGACCAGCAGAAGAAGAACGCGGCAAACGCGATGCCGGTGAAGTCGAGTTTGAGGAGCCCCCACGCCCACTCGGTGAAGCGGTTGTCGAACTTCTCGAGAGATGCGGGAACAGCCAGCCGCAGGTGGTGTTCCTGCGGCTGGCTGTCAGAAGAAGTCAGTTCTCCGGAATCGACCATCTATCACCCGAACAGTGCGGGCAGCGTTCCCTCGAAGGCCTCACGGAGCTTGGCCATCGTGACGGAGAAGTGTCCCTGGACCTCGACGGAGTCGCTGCCCTCGTCGACGACCCCGATACGCGTCCACGGCAAGCCGCGAGCGGTGCACATACCGGTGAAGCGGGTCTCCTCGGTGCGAGGAACCGCAACCAGGACGCGTCCGGACGATTCCGAGAACAGGGTCACGAACGGATCTGCGCCCTCGGGAATCAGGATGCGGCAACCGGTTTCGCCGGCCAGCGCGGCTTCGACGACAGCCTGGGCCAGTCCACCCTCGGAGAGGTCGTGAGCTGCGGTGACCAGTCCGTCACGCGAGGAGGCGAGCAGGATGTCCGCAAGCAGCTGCTCACGGGCGAGGTCGACCTTCGGCGGCACGCCACCGAGGTGACCGTGCTCGACCTGCGACCAGATGGAGCCGTCGAACTCGTCGTGGGTGTCGCCGAGCAGGATCAGCGTCTCGCCAGGCTCGAGTCCGAGGCCCGTCGGGATACGGCGGTGAACGTCGTCGATCACACCGAGGACGGCAACCACCGGCGTCGGCAGGATGGCCGTGGATCCGGTCTGGTTGTAGAAGCTGACGTTGCCGCCGGTGACGGGGATGCCGAGGGTGGCGCAGCCGTCGGCGAGGCCGCGAACGGCCTGCTGGAACTGCCACATGACACCCGGGTCCTCGGGAGAACCGAAGTTCAGGCAGTTGGAGACGGCCTTGGGCGTTGCGCCCGTGACTGCCACGTTGCGGAAAGCCTCGGCCAATGCGAGCTGCGCACCGGTGTACGGATCGAGCGCGGTGTAGCGGCCCGAAGCGTCGGTGGACAGTGCGATTCCGCGTCCGGTCTTCTCGTCGATGCGGATGACACCGCCGTCGGCGTTCTCGGCCAGGACGGTGTTACCGCGGACGTAGCGGTCGTACTGCTCGGTGATCCACTTGCGGCTGCACAGGGCAGGCGAGGCGATCATCTTCAGCAGGGTCGCTTCGAGCTCGGCGTCGGTTTCGGGACGCTTCAGTCCGGCGGTCGTGTTCGCGATCAACGCGTCCTGGCTTGCCGGGCGCTCGACGGGACGGTTGTAGACCGGGCCTTCGTGAGCGACGGTGCGCGGGGGAACGTCGACGACGGTCTCGCCGTGCCAGGAGATGGTGAGGTGCTCACCGTCGGTGACCTCGCCGATGTCGGTGGCCAGGACGTCCCACTTCTTGCAGACCTCCATGAACGCATCGACGTTCTCGGGCGTGACCACGGCGCACATGCGCTCCTGCGATTCGCTCGAGAGCACCTCGGCCGGGGTCATGCCGGTGGCGCGCATCGGAACCTTCTCGAGGTTGATGTGCATGCCGCCGTCGCCGGCCGCAGCCAACTCGGAGGTGGCGCAGGACAGTCCGGCGCCGCCGAGGTCCTGGATACCGACAACGAGGCCGGCCTTGTAGAGGTCGAGACAGCACTCGATGAGCACCTTCTCGGTGAAGGGGTCGCCGACCTGAACCGCAGGGAGCTTCTTACGTCCGCCGGTGTCTCCACCCTCGTCGTCGAACGTCGCCGACGCGAGGACCGAGACGCCGCCGATGCCGTCGAGACCGGTGCGTGCGCCGAACAGGATGATCTTGTTGCCTGCACCCGAAGCGAAGGCCAGATGCAGATCCTCGACGCGCATGACGCCGGCTGCCAGTGCGTTGACCAGCGGGTTGCCTGCGTAGGACTCGTCGAAGACCGTCTCGCCGCCGATGTTGGGGAGGCCGAGGGAGTTTCCGTATCCACCGACACCACGCACGACACCGTCGACGACGCGACGGGTATCGGGGGCGTCGGCAGCACCGAACCGAAGCTGATCCATGACGGCGATCGGACGAGCACCCATGGCCATGATGTCGCGGACGATGCCACCGACACCGGTTGCCGCACCCTGGTAGGGCTCGACGTACGAGGGGTGGTTGTGGCTCTCGACCTTGAACGTGACTGCCCAGCCGTCACCGATGTCGACGACGCCGGCGTTCTCGCCGATTCCGGCCAGCATGTTGGCGCGCATCTCGTCGGTGGTGGTCTTGCCGAAGTATCCGAGGTGGACCTTCGAGGACTTGTACGAGCAGTGCTCGCTCCACATCACCGAGTACATCGCCAGTTCGGCGTCCGTGGGACGGCGGCCCAGGATCTCCTTGATGCGTGCGTATTCGTCGTCCTTGAGACCGAGCTCCTTGAACGGCTGAGCGGCATCGGGATCAGCCGATGCGTGCGTGACGGTATCGACCTGGTGAGCAGACACTGGAGAGTGGTCCCTTCCCTACGGGAGTCAAGAGGCAAGCCGGCGCGGAGCGGGACACCACGAATGTGCCCAACGAAAGAACGTGCCGGGGGACAGTCTATCGGTGTGGGCCGACGACTTCCGCAGACGGCAGCACCCGCAACACCTCCGGGCCTGCGAAGTATCGCCCGTCACACCCGCCCCGGTTTGGGTAATCCGGTCGGTTTTCTTAAGGTCAGGCCGGTTCATTCTTTCCCTCGAAAGGTCTCGCATGCCCCAGGATGTTCGTCAAGCCGACCTCACGGCACAGTCCCAGTCGGTGACCACTCCCCTCACTCCGGCTGCAATTTTCCTGGTCGCGACCGTGAATCCGGGTGGCGAGAACACCACACGAGAACTGCTCGCCGATGTCGCCGGCCTGCAGCGGGCTGTGGGGCTGCGCGTCCCTGGATCGGGTTTGGACGTCGTGACGAGCATCGGTTCGCTGGCCTGGGATCGACTGTTCGCCGGTCAGCGCCCTGCGCTGCTGCACCCGTTCACCGCTTTGCAGGGTGACGTTCACTCGGCGCCGTCGACTCCCGGTGATCTGCTCTTCCACATCCGCGCGATGAGTATGGACGCGTGTTTCGAGGTGGCTCGGCAGATCACGAAGCGACTGCACGGCGCGGCCACGGTGGTCGACGAGGTTCACGGCTTCCAGTACTTCGAGAACCGCGACCTCATCGGCTTCGTCGACGGCACCGAGAATCCGGTCGGCCGCGACGCCGTCGCTGCAGTGACGGTCGGCGACGAGGATCCTGCGTTCACCGGCGGCAGCTACGTCCATATCCAGCGCTACATCCACAAGATGCGCGATTGGGAAGCAATCACCGTCGACGAGCAGGAGGGTGTGATCGGGCGCAGCAAGCTCGAGGACATCGAGATGACGTCCGACGTGAAGCCGGCCAACTCGCACGTCGCGCTCAACGCAATCAAGGACGAGAACGGCAAGGCTCTCGAGATCCTGCGTGCCAACATGCCGTACGGGCGCCTCGGTGACGACGAGATCGGCACCTTTTTCATCGGCTACTGCCGCACGCCTGCGATCACCGAACGGATGCTGGAGAACATGTTTCTCGGCGACCCCCGCGGCAACTACGACCGACTACTCGACTTCTCGACGGCCGTGACGGGCTCGATGTTCTTCACACCGAGCGCCGACTTCTTCGAGGGTCTCCCGGCCGCACCCGCCGGGCTCTCAGCACTTTAACTACGCGACCTCTAACTTCGAGGCGTGAGGAAGGCACCGAGCGCGTCGGCATACATGCGGACGTCTGCCGCGCCCATCAACTCGCGGGCAGAGTGCATCGCGAGCTGGGGTGCGCCGACGTCGACGGTGGACAGTCCGGTCCGTGATGCCGTGATGGGTCCGATGGTGGAGCCGCACGGCAGATCGGCGCGGTGGACGTAGCGCTGCATCGGCACTCCCGCCTGATCGCACGCGAGCGCGAATTCGCCTGCACCGGCCGCATCGGTGGCGTATCGCAGGTTCTGGTTCACCTTGAGTACAGGCCCACCGTTGATCTCGATCCGATGAGCGGGCTCATGGCGGTCCGGGTAGTTGGGGTGCGTCGCGTGAGCCATGTCGCCCGACGCACACACCGAGCCCGCCATCGCCTGCAGGAATTCTTCGCGGCCACCACCGCGCCCCAACACGATCCGTTCGAGCACGGTGTTCAGCAGATCTGAGAAAGCTCCACGGTCGGACATGCTGCCGACCTCTTCATGATCGAAGAGTGCGAGCACCGGGACCTGCTGACCAGGTGACTCGACTGCGGCCAGAAGTGCTTGTGTCCCTGCATAACACGTGCCCTGATTGTCCAGCCGAGGGGCGCTGACCAATTCCTTGTCCACCCCCACGACTGCGCTGGGCGCAAGATCGTGTGTCATCAATTCCCAGCCGAGAACCGACGACGCGGCTACACCCGCACGGTCGGCGACAAATCCGATGAACGACTTGGGTTTCGAACCCACTCCCCAGATTCCGTTGAGGTGCCGCTGCGGATCCAGCGTCACGCCCTTGCGATCTTCGGACAGGTGGATAGCCAACTGCGGAACACGCAGAATCGGGTCGTCGATGCGAACCAGCTTCTGCTCCACCGTGTTTCCCACCCGGACACTCAATCGGCCGGAGATACCGAGATCGCGGTCGAGCCAGGAGTTCAGCCACGCACCGCCATACGGTTCGAGGCCCACCATCTGCCACCCGGCCGAAGTGAGGTCGGGATGCTGTTTGACCCGCAGATTCGGGCTGTCGGTGTGACCTCCGACGATCCGGAACGGAGCGGCGTTTTCCACGCCCTCGGTGCTCCAGGCAATCAGCGAACCACCGCGCACGAGGAAGTACCGTCCGGGCTCGGCGGGCCACGACTGCGTTTCGTGGACTTCGACGAACCCACCGGCCGTCAGCTCGGTCGCCACCGTCGCGCACACATGGAACGGCGACGGTGACGAATCGACGAAGCTGCACAGGCCGACTGCGTCGGCCCCGGTCCGAGAAGTCTGAGAAGTCATGCCCCTCATCATGCCCGAATCGGTGCCCGCGAAATCAGTGGGCACGAAATCAGTGGGCGCGAATCGGGTGAGCTCAGAACCTGTCAGCTCAGGCGTGAGGACCGGACACGCAGAACTGGTTCCCATCAGGATCGAGGAGCGTCACCCAGCGGAAACCGTCCATGTTCTCCCGGTGGTGCTCGGTTGCTCCGGCCTCGACGAGCCGCGCCACCTCGGCGTCGAGATCCGGACTCCCCAAATCGAGATGGATGCGATTCTTGCCGGCAGTGGGGTCCGGGACCTTCTGGAATGCGAAGTTGGTGGCGCTGTCAGGGACCGCGACGATGTAGAACCAACCGTCGTTCTCCTCGACGATGTTTCCGCCCAACTGCGCCGCCCACCACGTTGCGAGCGGACCGGGATCGAGACTGTCGAAAGTGATCATGCCGAGTGTGAGAGTCATGCGCACAAGCTAATGCAAGCCACCGACAAAGAGTCTCGATCTCGGGCTGAGATGAGACGATCCTCGAATGCGACTCACTACGCTTCGCAACCGCGTTGCAGAACCACTCTTCGCAGTTTTCATCGCGACCGGATTACTCCTGAGCGTCCTCGGAGTGCTCGCCTGGCGATTTGCCACGCCATCCACGCGGACAGAACATATCGGCATCCAACCTCCACCACCGCCGCCGATAGAGGACGGCAAGACGGGGTACATGTGGGTGATCGACGGCTACAGCTACTCCGACGCACCACATTGGTTCCCCGCGGCCGCTTGGTTCCTGATGGTCGGAACGGCTGTCGCCGTTGTCGTCTCGGCGATACTGAACGCGACGGGATGGCGACTGGCCCGCGACGCGCACGGTAGAAAATTTGCTCTTCCGCTTGCCCTTTCAGCTTTCGGCGCAGCCTACGGACTCGCGGTTGCCGTTGTCGGACGAATCTGGCCGCCCACCTTCTATTCGGTGGTCCTTCCCGAACCGCGCGACCCTCAGAACCCCTACCCGGCATCGGCCGTTATCCACTTCGACCTCGAGCCGAACCTGATCACCTTCACCGCAACAGGTCTTGCCGTCGGCCTTCTCGCGGCCGCCCTGCTTTATGTCCGGAACTACTCGCTCACACGAACGAACTAGCGGGCGCGGAGATCACTCGACCGCTTCGAGTTCCGCGACACTACCGTCCGAGATCACTCGGACGTGGCGGGTGATCTTCTCGATCGGCCAGTCCCACCACGCAATTCGCACCAACTTCTCGATGTCTTCAGCGCTGAAGCGGCGCTTGATCTCCATCGCCGGGTTGCCGCCGACAATTGCGTAGTCCGGGACGTCGCGCGTTACGACGGCGCCGGTGGACACGATCGACCCATGGCCGATCCGGACACCGGGCATGACTGTCACGTTCCCGCCGAACCACACGTCGTTCCCCACGACGGTGTCACCGCGCGACGGCAAATCCTGCACCAAATCCATGTGCCGGGCCCAATCGCCGCCCATGATCGGGAACGGGTAAGTGGAGACACCGTTCATACGATGGTTTGCGCCGTTCATGATGAAGGTGACACCGGTGGCCAGGGCGCAGAACTTGCCGATCACCAGTTTGTCGGGACCGTAGTGATGCAACACGTTTCGAGTCTCGAACTCTTCGGCGAACTCCGGATCGTCGTAGTAGGTGTACTCCCCTACCTCGATCAACGGGTTGTCGATCAACGGCTTCAGCAACACCACTCGTGGTTGCCCGGCCATCGGATGAACATTTGTGGGATCTGGCGCGTTCACTGCTTACTCCGATCCGTCGGCGCGGTGTCGCCGACCGCAGCAAGACTATCCGGTTCCTGCTGCGGTCGACCGACAAGCGAAAACGTTCCGGTGTCAGCCCAGGAGGCCCTTGGCGATATGGGTGACCTGAATTTCGTTGCTGCCCGCATAGATCATGAGCGACTTGGCATCACGCGCCAACTGCTCCACTCGGTACTCGGCCATGTAGCCGTTTCCACCGAACAGCTGCACGGCTTCCATCGCGACCTCGGTCGCTGCGCGCGACGAGTACAGCTTCATCGCCGACGCCTCCGCCAGGCTCACTTTGTCTCCGGCCGCGGTGCGTTCGATCGCGTTGAAGACCATGTTCTGCACGTTGATTCGAGCGACCTCCATCTCGGCGAGCTTGAGCTGGATGAGCTGGAACTGCCCGATCTCACGTCCCCACAGTTTGCGGGACTTCGCGTATTCGATGCTCAGACGGTGGCATTCGTTGATGATGCCCAGTGAGAGCGACGCGATGCCGATGCGTTCGGCGGCAAAGCTCTCCTTGGCGCTGGACTTTCCGTCGGACTTTCCGCTGTCCTCGGTTTCGCCGAGCAGACGATCCTTGGTGATGCGGACGTTGTCGAAGAACAGCTCACCCGTCGGCGAGGAGTTCATTCCCATCTTCTTGAACGGCGGGCTCTGTGTGAGCCCCTCCATGCCCTTGTCGAGGATGAAGGCGAGCACCTTGCGGTCACGACGATCAACCGAAGCGTCCCCCTCGTCGAGCTTTGCGTAGACGATCATCACGTCGGCGTACGGACCGTTGGTGATGAAGGTCTTGTTGCCGTTGAGGATGTAGTCGTCACCGTCGCGGCGTACGTAGGACTTCATACCGCCGAAAGCATCCGAGCCGGAGTCCGGTTCGGTGATCGCCCATGCACCGACGGTTTCGAAAGTTACCAAGCCGGGGAGCCAGCGTTCCTTCTGCGCGAGTGTGCCGCGGCTGCGGATAGTTCCAGCGGCCAATCCGAGGCTGACGCCCAACGACGCAACGAGGCCGAGGCTGACGCCGGCCAATTCGCTGTTGAGCACAACGCCCATGCTGCCTGCGCCACTGAAGGCGCTCGACTTCTCACCGTCACCGGACGGAGCATCGCCGCGCTCGCGTGCGAGCGACTTCTCGAGGCCCTCGCGTGCCATGTCGGCCAGACCGAAGGTCGAGTACAGCTTGCGAATGATGTCGAACGGCGGCAGCGCACCACTTTCGAGCTCGTCGACATGAGGCCGCACCTCTTTGTCGATAAAGCCCCGCAAGGCGTCGCGGAACATCAGGTCGGTGTCGGACCACTCGTACATGTGCCTGAACTCCAGTCGGTGAACGATCGAGAGACTGCCGAACGGCAGCCACACACCGAATATAGAACACGTTCCAAAACCGGAACAGGATTCAGCTGATCAGTCCCATTCGCTGCGAGATCCACGTCAGCTCCTGCTCGACGCCGGCCGACCACACCGAAAAGCTGTGACCACCGGGAAGCTCGAGATATCTGGCGTCCATTCCGGCCGCTTTGGCCGCTTCGTACACCTTTTGCTGGCCGGGCTTGAACTCGTTGTCATCTGTTCCGACCACGAACACTCCGCCCGAGTTCGGGAACTTCCGGGTCGCCAGCAGGTCCATCGGATTCACCTTCACGAATGCCGCCTCGTCGCCGCCGAATATCTCGTCGACGGTTCGCTGTCGGTCACCGAGCGAGGGCTCCAACTGACCGGAGAGATCGAGGAACGTCGGATACACGTCGGGGTAGTTGGTCGCCATCTGCAGCGAGCAGGTACCGCCGTAGGAGAGTCCGCCGATGGCCCACGCCCTCGGGTTCGTGTCGATCTGGAACGCATTCGCCACCGCAGCGGGCAAGTCCTTTGCCAGGTACGTGCCGACCTTGCCCTGCGACGAGTCGGTGCACAGCGGATTGGCCATCTGCGAACCTGTTCCGTCGGCTATCACGACGACCGGAGCCAACCCCTCGTGATCCCGGGCAAAAGCATCCATTGTCGCGGTGAGCTTTCCGCCCTGGAGCCAGTCCTCGGGCTTGCCAGGCTGACCGGCCATGAGCACGAGCACGGGAAGAAGTGGACGCGGATTGGTGAAGTACGACGGCGGCAGATACACCTGGGCATCGCGCGCGGAGAATCCCGAAATCGTTCCGGGAACAGGCAAAGTCGTGACTCGTCCGCGAATCGGCATGCCTTCCGGCGCTTTCCACACCGTGTCGGTGGGATCGCCGGTGACAACAGGATCCGTCGGACCGGGAACTTCGCTGAGTGAAATGCGGTCGAAATCGTCGTGTCCGAAGGCAATTCCCACTGTCGGGTAGGCAGCAAAGACCAGATTGATCTGCGTCGCGGCGGTGACGATGACCAGCAAAGTCGCAACCACAGACAGCGCCGCCTTGGCTACGGTTCCGCCCGCTTTGATTCGCGGCCCGAGAAGTAGCAGCGCGTAGATACCGATACCGATCCACACGTAGATCGACATCTCGATGGGATCCGGGAACGGCACGATCACCTTTTCGACGGTGATCCAGACGGCGATCATGATCACCAGCGCGATCAGCCCCGCGATCGGCACCGCTCTGCGGTAGTACCAGCGGACGTTCGAACCGAGCAGCCACACACCACCCAGGACCCCGAGCACAGTCAGGATCACCGGCAGTGGTCCCGAGATCAAACTGATTCGGTAGAGCCAGTCCACGTCAAGCCTCTCGCACGTAGAAATGTCGCACGCACGAGGCTAGACGACGACGCTGGTACGGCGACGACGCTAGTACTGTGTATCAGGTGACATTCATCAAGGTCTGTGGGCTGCGGGACGCTGACACGGTCGACCTCGCGGTGGGCCTGGGCGTCGACGCCATCGGTTTCGTCTTCGCCGAGAGCGTCCGCAAAGTCGACCCCGCACTCGCCGTCGATCTTCTTGCACGAATCCCCGAACACATCCGGGCAATCGGAGTATTTCTCGGGAACCCGATCGATCAGGTCCTCGAGATCGCCGAGATCACCGGTCTTCGTACCGTGCAGATTCACGATCTGGTCGACGCCGAGCAAGTGCAGCGCTTGCACGACGCCGGCCTCACTGTCATCCGCGCTGTTGTCTCCAGCAACGTCCGCGACGGTTACAACCTCGACCTCGGCGAGGACGAACTTCTGATCGACGGCGCCGACGCCGGATCCGGGGTGCCGTGGGACTGGGCACAACAGCAATCGCGCCCCCAAGGCCAGTGGATCCTGGCGGGCGGACTGTCCCCGGACAACGTCCGTGACGCGCTCGATGCCACCGGTGCCTGGGGCGTCGATGTCTCCAGCGGCGTCGAGTCTTCCCGCGGCGTCAAGGACCACGCTTTGATCGAGAAGTTCGTCAGCGCTGTCCGGCAGACCGATCACTCGAAATAGGACGCATAGTCACTGAAGGCGACTTGGCCGGTGGGACTGGACTTCACGGCGTCGGCAACGGCAGGCGGAATGGGAGCCCAGTGCGCAGGCATGGCCGCCGCCAGTGACGGCTTCAAGATGTAGAGCAGTGCGAAGTTCACTATCCAGAGCGGCGGCGCCATCGACATGCCGACTTCCGAACTCACATCGCCTTTGGTGTTGGTCACCAGCTGCGCTTCTCCCGAAATCTGTTGCGCTGCAAATCCGTAGACTGCCTGCACTGTGTATGCCGACTGATAGAGCGCAATCAGAGTGTGCGTCGCACCGTTGTTGCGCAACCAGGTACCCACAAAACCGCCAGGGGCGATCAGCGTATTCACCTGTCGCGTCGGCGCATCCGCGTTTGCCGGACTCTCCAGCAACCCGTCGGGATTCACGTACAACCCGTAACTGGCCAGAACCGACGGCGTAGTGCCGGAATAGAGGGGCCGCCCGTTCGTATTGGTGAGAATCCGGGCGCATTCGTCGATCACCTCGGCATCCTCGAGATTGCCACCGACCCCACCGCCGGCCATGAGGTCGCGATACTGCTCCTCGGTCAAAGCGTCAGCGGGCTCGAGTCCGATCTGCGCGGCAATCTCTTCCGCAGTCTGCTGACCGAGCGGCTGGTTGAGTTGGTCCGGAGTAGTCATCTGCGTGGGCGCGACGCTCTCGTAGACCGGTGCCCCGGCAAAAGGGATCACGAACCCGGTATCGACATTCTCTGCAACCGGTTGCGCGCCGGCCGTCTGAGTGGTGGCAAACGAAAGTACGCACACCCCAACCAAAGCCAGAACCGAGACGGTCCCGCGATGAGACCTTGCTCGGTGAGATTCTTGTCCACGTCTACAGCCCTCGCCTGAGAAAGCCTTGCCTGCAATTCCATTGCCGCGCATAGGTCAACCTCCCGGGACACAGTCCGGCGAATCAACTCGAGCTTGCATCTCAGTCAAACGCTGTGACCAGCGCCGTGTCAAGACACTGGTCAGGTCGAGGCACCTACGGCGACAGCTCGCTCGATACAGTCGACAGCTCGCCCGCTACAGTGATGCTTCCAACTGAAGTGACCTCACCCCATTTGAATTGCAGGACATCTCTGGAGGCGAGCAGTGTCTGACAGGCGCGGGACCGTGTTGATCACCGGCGTCGGCCGGAGCAAGTCGATCGGAGCAAGCCTCGCATTGGGTCTCGCCGAGGATGGTTGGGATCTGACGATCGGCTACTGGGCGCCTTATGACGAACGCGTCGGGTTCGTCCGCGGAGCGCACGATCCGCAGGACGTTGCCGAGAAGTGTCGCGCACTCGGGAGCCGTGTCGACCTGGTTCCCGGAGATCTGGCCTCGCCGGATGCGGCCGCACAGCTCGTTGACGCTGCCGCATCGCGGAATGACCTTCGTGGGCTGGTTCTCTCGCATTGCGAAAGCGTCGACAGCTCGATCCTCGATACCACCGTCGAGAGCTGGGAACGACATTTCGCCGTCAACGCCCGCGCCTCTTGGCTGCTGATCAAAGCGTTCGCTGAACGCCTTCCGGAGCAACGCGAAATCAGTCAGGTGACCGGGCGGATCATCGCACTCACCAGCGACCATGCGGCCCATAATCTTCCGTACGGGGCCAGCAAGGGCGCTCTCGACCGCATCGTCATCGCCGCCGCAGTCGAACTGGGATCACGCGGCGTAAGGGCAAACGTCATCAACCCAGGACCGATCGACACAGGATGGATGACACCGGAGATCAGACAGGCCGCAACCCTCCAGACCCCTGCCGGCCGGCTGGGTACTCCCGGCGACACTGCAGACCTCGTTCGATTTCTGATGTCCGACGCCGGAGGCTGGATAACAGGACAACTCCTTCACTCCAACGGTGGATTCCGCACCAGCTGAGCAGGCAGACTGGGCCCGCGCCCGGACTCAGGTCAGGCCTTGTAGGTCGGTAGCGTCTGCCCGAGCCTGCGGCCCATCTCGGCAGCCAATGCGGCGAGCCCGCTGGCCGGACGCACCATGACCTCGAAATCGACGATCTTGCCGTCCTCGTCGAATTCGACCATGTCGATTCCCTTGAGGCTCTTGTCTCCGATGTTCGCACTGAATTCGAGAACGACCTGCCGACCGTTGGCTCCGGCGAACTGACGGTGGTACTCGAAATTCTCGAACACCTGGATCACCGTATTGAGAATGAGCACAACGGCATCCGCGGACTGGTACGGCTTGAATCCGGTGGGCGATCGGAACTGCGCGTCGGGCGCGACAATGGTCGGCAGTGCCGACAGGTCACCGGTTTCGATCATGGTGTGCCACAACTGCAGTGCAGCTTCGACTTTCGGTTCGAGCGTCAATTCCGTGCTCATGCTTCTACCCTTTCCTCGATGTTACCTGCCGCTTGATTTACCGGCACTTGACTTGCGACGGCCCACGCACTCAACACAGTTCGCACCCCGGTCACGAGTTGCAACGGCTGATCGATCATGACGTGATGGCCGGCTTCGGGAATCTCCGCCACGATGGCCTCCGGTCCGAACAATCCGCGCATGTGCTCCATGAGTCGATCGGACACGATACCGTTCTCAGCTCGGAAATAGGCTACGCGGCAACGCGGTTCACTGTCGAGAACATCTTCGGCGCCAACTCGGAGAAAGAAGTTCGGATCGAATTTCCATGACCAACCGCCATCGACTTCCTCCATGGACGTGGCTGCCACATGGTCACGCACCGCAGGCAGTCCCGAATCCTGGGGCGGAACGAAGCGGAATCGACCCATCGCGTCTTCCCTGGTGGGGTAAACCTTCTTGGGGCCGAACGCATTCTGGCGTCGAGCTGCCTCCTCTTCGGGCGTCCGCGCCTTGAGTGGCGAATCGATGATGACAACGCCGTCCAACAGTTCACCGTGCAGATGCGAGGCCACGAAGGAAACAATCCCACCCATACTGTGCCCCACCAGAATCGGCTTGCCGTCGATTCCCCCGGCCTCGGCCGCCGCCAGCACCTCGCGAGCCCACTGGGATATCGCGTAGGCATCGCGAGTGTCACTGTCTCCGTGGCCCGTCAAGTCGAGAGCGACGACGCGCCGCCCCTCGGCGAACTGCGGCGCGATGTGATCCCACCAGCGACTGTGGGCTGCGCCGCCGTGGATCAGCACAATTCCCGGCCCCGCCGACCCCCAAGCCCGAAAGTGCACCGAAGCGCCCTCGACCTCCACCGACCCCGTCTCGACCGGCGCTTCCAGCGCCCGAGTGAACCAACCAGGCGCGTCTTCGACGACATTGCTCATCGATCGAACATACATAGTCGTCAATCGGTTCATCCAACTCTTCCCAGTTCGTGATCCATCACCTATATTGAATCCGGCCTCAAGTTCAATTCGTTTCGCCGAAGGGGAGAGATGACCAACCGCCAAGTACGCCTCGCCGCCCGCCCGACAGGACTTTCCGACGCTTCCACCTGGGAATATGTCGACGCCGAGATCCCGTCCGCCGGGCCGGGTGAGTTTGTCGTCAAGGTCGAATACCTCTCCCTCGACCCCGCGATGCGCGGTTGGCTCAACGACGTCAAGTCGTACGTTCCGCCGGTCAAGCTCGGTTCCGTCATGCGCGCCCACGGCGTCGGACGCATCACCGAATCCCAACACCCCGATTACCAGGTCGGGGACATCGTGGCGGGATCGTTCGGCGCTTCCGAGTACGGAGTGTCCGACGGAACAGATGTGACCCGGGTCGACGAATCGATCGCTCCCCTACCGACCTGGCTCGGAGCTCTCGGATTCCCCGGCGTCACCGCATATTTCGGACTGCTCGACGTCGGAAAGCTGAAAGACGGTGACACCGTCGTCGTATCCGGTGCTGCGGGCGCGGTCGGCAGCCTGGTCGGTCAGATCGCAAAGCTCCACGGATGCAAGGTCATCGGCATCGCCGGCGGTCCGGAGAAGTGCGCGTGGCTCACCGAGGACCTCGGCTTCGATGTCGCCATCGACTACAAGAACGAATCCGTCTACAAGGCGCTCAAGTCCAACGCTCCCGACGGTATCGACGTGTACTTCGACAACGTCGGCGGAGAAATTCTCGACGCTGCTCTCTCCCGTTTGCGCCTGGGCGCTCGGGTGGTCATCTGCGGCGCCATCGCGGGTTACAACGCCACCGAGCCTCAGCCAGGCCCCGCGCACTACCTGTCACTTCTCGTCAATCGGGCCACGATGGCCGGCTTCGTGGTCTTCGACTACCTCGATCGCTACGCAGAAGCGCAGGAGCAGATCGGAAAGTGGATCAAGAGTGGCGAATTGACTGCCCGCGAGCACGTCGTCGACGGGGGTATCGACGCGTTCGGCGACAGCCTCAACCTTCTCTTCGCCGGTGCGAACACCGGAAAGCTGGTCCTGAAGGTCATCTGAGTCACCCACACACGCAGATCGGCCACCGGTATTCCGGTGGCCGATTCGCTTGGGTCAACTGACTCCCGACGGAGTGGGAACGCTGTCCTCCCCCAACCGCGGCGGGGCCGACCGATAGGTTGCCGGCGTGCCGCTCATCCGAATCGGATTGGCTACCTGGCGGGTCGGTGCATCGCGACGCGGGTCGTCGATGGACACCACCGGATCGAGATTCAGTCGCTCCGCCAGCGCTATCGCGTCGGCGATGTCGTTGAGAGGTCCACACGGGACACCTCGCTCGGTCAGCGCCTCGAACCACGAGTCTGCAGTGCCCTTGGCCAACGCAGCAGTGACGGCATCGAACAACTCTTCTCGATGCGCGACCCGATCCCGGTTCGAGATGAACCGCACATCCGCGGCAAGTTCGGGAACTCCGAGAACCTCTGTCAACGAACCGAATTGCCGGTCATTGCCGACAGCGAGGACCAGCGGACGGTCCGCGGTGTCGAACACCTCATATGGTGCGATGCTCGGATGTCGATTGCCCATTGCCTGAGGCACCACGCCCGCGGCAACATAGCCGGACGACTGGTTGGCGAGCGCGGAGAGCAACGAGGACAACAGATTGACCTCGACGTGCTGTCCTTCGCCCGTTCGATCGCGATGGCGCAGCGCTGCAAGGATTCCCACGCTGGCGTGTAGGCCCGTGATGACGTCGACCACCGCGACGCCGACCTTGGTGGGAGTCTTGGAATCGGGGCCGGTGATACTCATCAATCCGCCCACCGCCTGGATCAACAGGTCGTATCCCGGCAAAGAGTTGTTGCCACCGAAGCCGCTGATCGAGCAGTAGACGGCACGCGGATTCATTTCTCGCACAGAGTCGTAACCCAATCCCAGCCGGTCCATCGTTCCCGGCAGGAAGTTCTGAACCACTACGTCCGCGCCGCGAACCAACTTACGCGCACTCTCCAGATCCTCCTGCTCGCGCAGATCCAGAGTGACCGACTTCTTGTTGCGGTTCACCGACAGGAAGTAACTCGACTCGTCCCCGACCCATGGCGGACCCCAACTACGAGTGTCGTCGCCGACACCCGGACGTTCGATCTTGACTACCTCCGCGCCGAGGTCGGCGAGAATCATCGTGGCGTACGGGCCGGCGAGGACGCGACCGAAATCAGCGATCACCAGCCCGTCGAGCGCTCCGACAGCGTCGACCGTCACCGGAACGCTTCTTCACCGGTGAGAGCGCGACCGATCACGAGCTGGTGAACCTCGGAGGTGCCCTCGTAGGTGAGAACGGATTCGAGGTTGTTGGCGTGGCGAATCACGGGGTACTCGAGCGTGATGCCGTTGGCGCCCAAAATGGTGCGGCATTCACGGGCGATCTTGATGGCCTCGCGGACATTGTTGAGCTTGCCGGTACTGACCTGCTCGGGGCGAACCGTCCCGGCGTCCTTGAGGCGTCCGAGGTGGATGGCGAGCAACTGCCCCTTGCCCAATTCGACTGCCATGTCGGCGATCTTGGCCTGGGTGATCTGGTACGCGGCGAGCGACTTGTCGAAGACCTTGCGATCACGCGCGTAGGAAATCGCGGTCTCGAGGCAGTCACGTGCGGCACCCATCGCGCCGAAGATGATGCCGAAGCGTGCCTCGTTGAGGCAGCCGAGGGGTCCGGAAAGTCCGCGTGCCTTGGGTAGCATCGCCGAGGCAGGAAGACGCACGTCCTCGAGCACCAGTTCCGAGGTGACCGACGCGCGCAGCGACATCTTGTTCTTGATCTCGGGGGCGGAGAATCCCGGAGTGTCGGTGGGAACGACAAATCCGCGCACGCCGTCTTCGGTTCGCGCCCAGACCACGGCGACGTCCGCGATGGAGCCGTTGGTGATCCACATCTTGGTTCCGTTGAGGATCCAGTCGTCGCCGTCGCGCTTGGCGTTGGTTCGCATACCGCCGGGGTTGGATCCGAAATCGGGTTCCGTGAGACCGAAGCAGCCGATGGCTTCACCCGCCGCCATCCGCGGGAGCCATTCTTCCTTCTGCTCTTCACTTCCGTTGTGGTGGATCGCGAACATGGCCAGTGAGCCCTGGACCGAGACGAGGCTGCGAATGCCCGAATCGACAGCTTCGAGTTCCTGGCAGGCCAACCCGTACGCCGTGGCACTCATTCCGGCACAGCCATAGCCCTCGAGGTGCATGCCCAGAACGCCGAGCGCGCCCAGTTCCTTGGCCAGCTCACGCGCCGGCAGTGCTGCCGCTTCGAACCATTCACCTATGTGCGGGCGAATGCGATCGTCGACCATCTTGCGGACCGTGTCGCGGATCGCGATCTCCTCGGCGTCCAGCAGGGTGTCGATGGCAAAAAGCTCGGACAGGGACTGCGGCGTGGTCACGGGGCCTCCAGTGTTCTCGGGCGCAATCCTTTGCGAGAACGATTGCGCAATCGTTTGCATCGCCTAGAGTAGAGCCCGGTTGCACACCCGTCAATCCCCGAACAGCCAACCGACTCAGAACCAACTCAGAACCGACGCACACCAGGAGCCCCGACGCAGATGACGCCCGATCCGTCGAACCGCAGCAACGGCCGTCCGCCAACGCTGCGCGAAATCGCCGACCAGGCCGGGGTCCACATCTCGACGGCGTCGCGGGTCCTCCGTCAGCCCGAGCCCGCCGACGGTTGGTCCGACTCCGCACTCCGAGTTCGTCAGGTTGCCGAGGAACTCGGTTACCAACCGAACCTGTGGGCGGCCAGCCTGCGTACCCGCAAGACCACCACCATCGGCGTCGTGATGCCGAGGCTGACGGACGTCGTGGTGGCCACGATGTTCCAAGGCATCGAGGAAGCCGCCACCGCAGCCGGGTACTCCGTCCTGCTCTCCAGCCCACCCGACGATCTGGACGCACAGCGCAAAGCGGTCGAGTTCCTGGTCAGCCGACAGGTCGACGGTCTCATGCTGAGCAGCATCCACCTGCCGGGTACCGATTTCGTCGACTCGCTCCCCCTGCGCTCACTGCCGATCCTGCTGCTGAACCGGCACATCGACTCGGCGACGTCGTCTCCGAACCGAGGTCTTCCCTTTGTCAGCGGCGACGACCGACTCGGCGGCTACCTCGCGGGGAAGCATCTACTGGACTGCGGCTATCGCGATCTCGGAGTGATCGCGGGGCCGGATCACGCCAGCACGTCGCGGGAACGCGTCGCGGGTTTCCGCGATGCCCTGACCGAAGCCGGTCTGGAACTGCCGCCGAACCGAATAGTGGCGTCCGAGTTCGAAGTTCAAGGGGGTGTCGATGCGGCGGCCACATTGCTCGGTGGAGATTCACGCCCCGACGCCGTCTTCACGGTGAGCGACACCATCGCGATCGGCGTACTCGGTGTGGCCCGTGATCTCGGGTTGAGCATTCCCGACGATCTTGCGCTGGTCGGCTACAACGACATTCCGGTTGTCTCGCAACTCCCGGTGCCCCTGACAACGGTGAGGTCCCCCGCCCGAAAGATCGGCGCGACCGGGCTCGAGCACCTACTCGCACTGATCTCCGGCAAGAACGTCGAATCCGTGAAACTTCCCGTCGAACTGATCGTGCGAGCCTCCACCAGAAAGCCTGCCAGTCGCAAACTCTGAGCAGCTACCAAACCTGAGATTCGTCGATGCCCAACTGTCGCGCGTAACCGGAGTTGAGTGCGTCCCAACCGTACTCGCGCGCCCGTTCGCCCACGATCGGTCCGAAGGGCTCGCCTGCCAGAAGGGCATCGAGTACGTCGAAGCACAAATGCCATCCGGCAGCGAGTGCCGACGCCATCCCCTCGGCGCGCGACCTCTGCGTAAGTACGACGCGGGTGCCGCCCTCGACCGAGGTCAGGTCCCACACCAATTCGTCCGGGCCCCACTCGTGTTCGAGCCGCCGAGTGGTCTCCACAACGTGAACGGTGACCGGCAGCGACATTTCGGGGGCTCCGTCCTCGGTGAGCATGGTGATCACGGCGTCACCGGTACGGCTCAGATTCCGATCGGCGGTGTACGGCGTCCATTGCGCCAACATCTCCGGGTCGGTGATCGCCTCCCACACCTTCTCGACGGGATACGGCAGCACCCGAGGGAAGCTGACGACTGTGTCGTCCCCGTCGACGCTCACCGTGACGTCGGACAGGGCACTGGGCTGATACGGCTGGGCACTCATGATTCGATCTCACCAGGAACCACCGACACGGGCAACTGCCCGCTCGGCGTTCAGAACACGAACAAAGCCGATGCGGCCGCGACTGTCGCCTCCACCACCGGAAACTTCACCACGGACAAGTCGTGTCGCGCTCCTTCGAACTCCACCAGACGTGTCGCGGCGGGAACCAGGTCGAGTGCTGCCTGTATCTCCTCCGTCGTCGCGAACTCGTCCTTCGATCCGTGGACGACAACGGCGGGTGTGTTCAGGTCGGGCAGGTGTTCGGTTCTGAGCTTCTCGGGCTTCTTCGGTGGATGCAGTGGATAGGACAGCAGGACCAGGCCGTCGACAAGTCCCGGGTTCTCCGCTGCCAGCATCGACGCCTGCCGACCGCCGTACGAATGTCCGCCGAGCAGAACGGGTCCGGGCACCGAGTAGTCCGAGCGAACAGCGGCAATCACCTCGGCAATGCCCGCACGATCCTCCGCAGCACGCGACGGATGCGGCGGCCCCGAAGCTCGACGCACCCGAAACGCGAGATCGAAGCGCAGAACTTGCACTCCTGCTGCAGCAAAGCCGTCGGCGACAGCACGCAACAGCACAGTGTCGCAATTACTTCCGGCGCCGTGGGTCAATGCCAGGGTTGCGACGGGCACTGACTCGGGGCGGTGCAGGAAACCGTGCACCGCGCCTTCGTCGACCGTTTCGACAGTACTCATGGACGCATCCTTGTCCGGCCCGCTCGGGCCTGTTCGACTGCGGCAGCCAAGCTGCCTTCGTAGACCGGCCCGTGTCCGGGAAACAGCGCGCCGGCGGGCGCAGCGGCAATATTGTCCAACGCCTGGTCCGTCGCTCCACGGTCATGGTTGAAGGGGCACACCAGAAATTGTGGTCCGGCGACGCTCGACGTCGCATGTCCGGTCACCAGAGCGTCACCCGACGCGATGACTCCTGCCTCGGGGACAAGGTAAGCGCTGTGGCCGTCGGTATGCCCGTGGGTAGGAATCGGCACGATCCGACCGGGAACGTCCAGCGCACCACCTGACGCAAAGGCCTGTGCTCGAGGCAGTTCCGCGCCTTTCAACGCGCCCGCTCCGATCACGTCACGTAGCCACTTCGGAGCGCCTCGCCGCCACAACAGCAACGGAACTTTGGCCGGCGACAACTGCTGCAGGTACTCCCGCTTCGCGTGGGGCACTTCCAACGGATCCATCAGGACCGGAACCTCGAGCCGAGTCACGATGTCCGCGATTCCACCGATGTGGTCGACATGCGCGTGAGTGACGAGGATTGCCCGAACATCCCCGAGCTGGTGACCGATCTGCTCGATCGAGCGTTCGACGTCGGCGCCGTTAGCCGGGTATCCGCCGTCGATCAACGTCAGATCGGCCCCCTCTTCGACCAGGACCCAATTGGCGTGACCGCACCGAACCAGATGTGTGTTCTCGATCTGCGTGATCGACAGTGCCGCAGTAGTCATGCTTGGTAGTCTGCGCCACGTGTCGGAATCCGTGAAGCAGGCCAGCAGCCGCAGCATTCGAGATCGCGCCGAAGCGTCCTTGGTAGCAGCCGCATTCGCGCTGCCCAGCGCGGTGAAACGTCGAATCACCGGGCCACCCGTCGTCATCGAGGGCAACACGCTCGACGCCGACGCACACCTGCTGCTCACGCTCGCGAAGACGCGGCCACTCCCCTCACATTCCACCGATCCCCAGTCACTCGCCGCTGCTCGCGCCAATCTCACCCGAACCGCGATCATGATGGGCGGCAGACCCGCGCAGGTCCGCACCGAAGAGATCTCCGTTTCGGGTGCCGACGGCCCGCTCCGCGCCCGGCTCTACGTTCCGACTGCCGACACCGGCGCTCTGCTCGTCTACTTCCACGGCGGCGGCTGGGTACAGGGCGGCATCGAATCCCACGACGCTCCGTGTCGCCTGTTGGCCGAGACCTCCGGCGCACGGGTCATCTCGGTCGACTACCGGCTTTCACCCGAATTCGCTTTCCCCACACCGGTAGACGACGCCTATGCCGCGTACCAGGATATCGTCGACCACGCCGAAGAGTTCGGGGCAGACCCGACACGCATCGCTGTCGGTGGAGACAGTGCGGGCGGGCACCTGTCCGCGACGGTGGCGTTGCGTGCCCGCGACGACGGCAAGACCCCACCGGCAGCACAGCTGTTGATCTACCCCGCTACCGACTTTCACGAGAAGGCTCCCTCGAGAACGACGTTCGGTGAAGGCTTCTTCCTGACCGAGGCCAATATGAACTTCTACGAGTCCAGCTTCCTCGGCAAGGATGCCGATCGACTCGACCCGTTGGTATCGCCGCTACGCGCCCCAGACGTGGCCGGACTGCCACCAGCCATCGTGATCACGGCGGGATTCGATCCACTCCGAGACGAAGGCGAAGCGTACGCAGCACGATTGCGAGACAACGGTGTTCACGTCACGGATCGACGCTATCCCGGCTTCATCCACGGCTTCGTCAACGTTCTGGGGCCCAGTGCCGGATCCCGTGCAGCGGTCGCCGAGATCGGCGGCATGCTCCGCGCACTCCTCAGCCGCCCGACAGAATCTCCCGCACCGTATCCACCAGCGGATCGACGGGAAGCTCTGGGCTGATTGCGCGCTGTAGCCCCAAACCGATTCCGACGCTGAGCATTCGCAGCGCGGCTGCGTCCGGATCCAGCGTCGGCGTCACCCCGTTGGATTCCGTGAGGTGTTGGACCAATCCGGCGATCAGTCCCCGCACCTGGTCTGCACCCGCCGCGATCTTCTCCCGAATGTCCTCGCTGTGCCGCGATCTCACCGAGAACTCGACCTCGAGCAGCGTCCACCTCTGGTCCCCGATTGTTCGCTCGGCCCACCGCGCGAATTCAGCCACCGCATCGTCGAGGGTCGATTTCGCCCCGAGTTGCGCAGTGATCTCACCGACCTTGGTCAGCCTGATCCGGCCGAGAACTTCGGCACACAATTCATCCTTGTTCTTGAAATTCGAGTACACCGCCCCCTTGGAGTACCCGGCGTCCTCGGCGATCTGATCGAGAGAGGCCGCGGCGTATCCGCGATCGAGAAAGTGCTCGACGGCCGTCGCCAACAGGGTCTCGCGGGTCAACGCCTGCGCTTCCTGCCTGGTCAATCGCGCCATCGGAACCTCCCAGTGGTCCTCGGTATCGAGATTCCTACGGTAGCCGAATACCGCGAACGGTCGTCGAGTGGAGTACTGAAACCAATTTTTGGGGTACCGACGTTATTCGGATACTGATAGTCTCCGAAACATGACTTCAGATGTGACCGGTACCACCGTGCGCCAAAACAGCGCACCGAGACGCGGCTTGGCCATCGGCTGCGGCGGCACTCTCGGTTTTGCCTGGACTGTTGCCGCGCTCGCCTCGGTCCGGGATGCGCTCGACTGGGATCCACGGGAAGCCACAGCCATCATCGGGACATCCGCCGGCGCCGAGTTCGTGACGATGCTCGGCAGCGGAGTCGGTGTCGACGAGTTGGTTGCCATGCAACTCGGCAACGCGGCCGCACGCCCCGAGCTCCTCACCCACATCGCGTCGGCGCCCGGAAAGCTCCCGCCACTTCCGAGACTGGGCGTCGGCAATCCACGACTCCTCACGCGTCGAGACCTTCCGGTTCTGAGCCGGATGAGCGGCATCGCACCGGTTGGTGGCGGCGACCCGTCCTGGCTCACTACGCTCGCCGAATCACTTGCTCCGGGCGATTCGTGGCTCCCACATCCGAACGCGTACATGGTATCCATGGACTACAGAACGGGGCGACGGGTCGCATTCGGGGCACAGGGGGCTCCGAAAGTGACCGTCGGTGAAGCACTCCGAGCGTCATGGGCGATTCCCGGCTGGTTTCCACCCGTCACGATCGACGGCGTCAGGTACATCGACGGCGGCGCCGCATCCACGGCTTCGGTAGATCTTCTGCTCCCCCTCCAACTGGACGAGCTGGTTGTACTGGCGCCCATGGCTTCTCGAACCCTGAGGCCGGCGCGCGGAGCCGCCCGTATCGAACGCGGTGCACTGCGCAATGCCATGTCCAAGGGGCTCGATCAGGAGATCGAACTGGTCCGCTCCGCGGGTACCAGAGTCATACGAATCGATGCCACCGACGACGACCTTGCCGTGATGGGCGCCAACTTCATGGACGGCCGCCGACGGCTCGCCACCTTCGAATCATCGCTGCGTACAACACGTGCGAGCGTCAAGCGCGAACTCGATGTGCACCCGTTCCAGCCCACTCGTTCCCACCAGTGAAAGCGCAGACTCAGTGAACAACGAATCTGACCACTTCGAGGTCGTGATCATCGGCGGTGGAATTTCCGGAATCGGCGCGGCTATCCATCTGCAGCGTCTCGGAATCGACAACTTCGTGCTACTCGAGAAGGCCGACTCCCTCGGTGGAACCTGGCGCGCCAACAAATATCCCGGGTGCGCCTGCGACGTTCCATCCGGTCTGTACTCGTACTCCTTTGCCGCCAATCCGGATTGGACGCGCTTGTTCGCGGAGCAACCGGAGATCCGCGAATACATCGAGAACACGGCTGGCACGCACGGAGTCGACAAACACGTTCGCTTCGGGGTCGAAATGCTCTCCGCGCGATGGGATGCGTCGCAATCACTCTGGAAGATAACAACTTCCAGCGGCGAACTGACTGCTCGCTTCGTGATAGCCGCTGCCGGCCCGTGGAACGAACCCCTGACACCGGCGATACCCGGACTGGAAGCGTTCGAGGGAGAGGTGTTTCATTCCTCGCAGTGGAATCACGACTACGACCTGACCGGAAAACGCGTCGCCGTCGTAGGAACCGGAGCCTCAGCAGTGCAGTTCGTTCCGCGCATCGTCTCCCAGGTCTCCGCCCTTCACCTCTACCAGCGAACCGCTCAATGGGTTCTCCCCAAACCCGATCACTACGTACCGCGGATCGAAAGGTCCGTCATGCGATTCGTGCCGGGAGCACAGAAAGCCTTGCGCAGCATCGAATACGGAATCATGGAAGCGCTCGGATTGGGATTCCGCAATCCGTGGATCCTGCGAATCGTGCAGAAACTCGGGTCAGCCCAATTGCGCCTGCAGGTACGCGATCCGAAGCTGCGCAAGGCATTGACTCCCGACTACACCCTCGGTTGCAAGCGACTGCTCATGTCGAACTCGTACTATCCGGCCCTCGGCAAACCCAACGTCAGCGTCCACGCCAACGCCGTCGAGCAGATCCGCGGTAACACCGTGATCGGCGCCGACGGAGTGGAGGCGGAGGTGGACGCCATCATCTTCGGAACGGGCTTCCACATCCTCGACATGCCCATCGCATCCAAGGTATTCGACGGAGAAGGTCGATCACTCGACGATCATTGGCAGGGAAGCCCGCAGGCGTACTTCGGTTCCGCCGTCAGTGGATTCCCCAACGCGTTCATCCTGCTGGGCCCGAGCCTCGGCACCGGGCACACATCGGCGTTCATGATCTTGGAAGCCCAACTGAACTATGTGGCGCAGGCAATCGGCCACGCCCGTCGTCACGGCTGGCAGACCATCGACGTGCGAGAGGAAGTTCAGGCAGCCTTCAACTCTCAGGTTCAGGAGGCATTGGGGACCACGGTCTACAACGCCGGTGGTTGCGAAAGCTATTTCTTCGACGTCAACGGCCGCAACAGTTTCAACTGGCCGTGGTCGTCCGGCGCCATGCGTCGACGGCTACGGGACTTCGATCCGTATGCCTACAACCACACGTCGAACCCTGAGTCAGACAACACGCCCCCTGAACCCACGCCATCCGAGCCCACCGCCAGTCCGGAACCGGAGTACACCGCATGAGCCTCTTCGGCACCACCTACCCGCCGATCGATCTCGACGGAGCGGTCGTCGTCATCTCGGGCGGTGGCCGCGGAATCGGAAGGGCGACAGCCAAGTTGTTCGCTGCTCGCGGTGCACTCGTATGCGTCGGCGATCTCGACGAGGAGACGGCCGTCGACACAGCGGAGTCCATCGGCCCACGTGCCCGCGGTTACCTGCTGGACGTCACCTCACGCGATTCCTGGGATGTGTTCGTCTCCAAGGTGATCGGCGAATTCGGCCACATCGACATTCTCGTCAACAACGCGGGAGTGATGCCGCTCGGCAGCTTCCTCGACGAGTCCGACGCCACCAGTCGAGTCACCCTCGACGTCAACGTCTGGGGGCCTATTCACGGGATGCGCGCCGTGTTGCCCGGCATGGTGGATCGACGAAGCGGGCACGTCGTCAACATCGCATCGATGGCAGGCAAACTTCCGGTACCCGGGATGGCCGTGTACAACGCCAGCAAGTTCGGCGCAGTGGGTCTTTCGGCTTCTGCCCGTGTCGAATTCGCAGATTCCGGGGTCAGCGTCAGCGCGATCCTGCCCAGCGCGGTGCGAACCGGCCTCTCGTCAGGCGTGCCACTCGGAAAGGGAATGCCGACGGTTGAGCCCGAGGTAGTGGCCAAGGCCGTCGTCGACACGGTCGCGCATCGGCGAGCCGAAACTGCAGTTCCCCGTTACCTTGCGGGCTGGGATCTCGTCGACGCACTGGTCCCCGAATGGATCATCAACATCGGCCGCCGGGTGATCGACGATCGCCGCGCACTGACATCGGTAGATCCGAACGGGCGTGCGGACTACGAAAAGCGAGTGGCACGTCAGGCCGAAAACGGGGAGCACAATCCGAAGTGAACCGGGTAGTTTCGTGGCCATGTACATCCGCCGCGAAACTTCTTCCGACCGTGACGCCATCTATTCACTGCTCGGGGCGGCGTTTGCCGACCAGGCACCGCCCGGCGAGACTCCCTACGAGATCGAACTGACACGCCAACTCTTCGCCTCGGACGACTACTTACCGAAGTTGTCGCTGGTCGCCGTAGCCGGCGGTGAGATCGTCGGCTTCGTGATCGGGACACGCGGATGGGTAGGTCCCGTGGGGGCTGTTGGCCTCGGCCCGCTGGCTGTCACCCCGGGTAACCAGCGCAGCGGGGTTGGTTCGGCACTGATGCACGCGGTGGTCGGCGCGTGCGACGCCCTGGACGTGCCGCTGATCGCACTCTTGGGCAGCACCGAGTACTACCCGCGGTTCGGATTCGTCACCAGCACGGACGTCGGAGTGGAGTCTCCGGAAGCTGAGTGGGGCGCTCACTTTCAGATCAGAACGCTCACCACACATCGCGCTGATCAGACGGGGAAGTTTTCATACGCAGCGCCTTTCGGAATCGCGTGACCCGGAGCGCGATGTAAGAGTTCTTTGACATACGGCGTGCGTGAATCTACGCTCAACCCTGTCAAAGAACTCTTACATCCGGGAGGCTTCATGAGCACCACGGCACGGTGGAGCCTGGTTATCGGCATCGGCGTCGCAGTAACGCTGACCCTCGGCTTTTTCGCAGCACTGACCGCCGGCGACCAGAAGACGTTGACCTTCGTCGTCTTCGCAATCGTCATGGCGCCGGCTTGCATCGGATCGGTATGGGCCCTTTTCCCATCGGAAAAGAACAAGGCTCCCGCCTATCCCGAGGACACCGTCGAAACAGAATGGAGTCGCAAGGCCGGATTCGGCGCGTTCACAGACTTGATCACTGCCATGGGAATCGCGCTGATCGCGCACAATGTCTTCGGCGCTCCCGAACTGCCGCTCCTGATCTTCACTGCCCTCGGCCTGGTCGACTTCGGAATTCGGTACTGGGCGGTGTCGAGGGACCGCGCCCCCACGATCGAGATCTGATGCGCAACAACCTTCAAGAACTTCGTACGGCAGCCGGATTGTCACAGCAAGCGTGCGCCGACGCACTCGGAATCACGCGCCAAACCGTCATCTCGATCGAGAAGGGCCACTTCGACCCGCGTCTGTCGCTGGCGTTCCGAATCGCCGAGTACTTCGACAAACGCGTCGACGACGTCTTCTCCAGCTGACGCCGTCTCGGGCTGACAGAAGGTCAGTCGAACAGGGTAGGCGACCCGTTTTCGTCTTTCCCGTCGTCGACCGCCGTCGTCTTCTTGCCCGAGCCCTTGCGGACGACGGTCAACGTCGTCGTTCGACGCGACAACCTGTGCCCGTCACTGTGTTCGAGCAACGCCATGCCCTGGCGAACTTCGACTACCGTCCACGGACCCGCATGGCCGGCTGCCTGCACGAGGTCACCGGACTCCACCTCAGTTGCCATGACCACTCCTTGTTCGTCGTGTCCTGCACGTTCTCCTTCCTATTATCGACTCGGCCACCTGGTAGTCGACGCGCAGGGTACCTACGCTGCAGCAGCAACCTTGACCGCATGGCCGACTTCGGCTCGGAATGCCGCGTATTCGGGTGAGCCTCGGAGATCGTCGGGATCGACGCCGGTTCGTGGCAGATCGATTTTCAGGTCCAGCGCGACCTTGCCGGGCCGGCTTGTCAGAACTACGACGCGGGAGCCGAGAAAGGCCGCCTCGTCGGCACTGTGAGTGACGAAGACACTTGTTCGCCCCGATTCGGCACTGACACTGCGGAGGTCCTCCTGCAGACGCTCGCGAGTGAGGGCGTCCAATGCGGCAAAGGGCTCGTCCAGCAACAGCAACGACGTTTCGGCCGCCAAGGCCCGGGCAATTGCCACCCGCTGCTGCTGCCCGCCGGATATTTCCCAGATACGCCGGTCCGCTGTGCCGCCCAGACCGACGCGGTCGAGAAGCTCGTCGCGCCTTCGCCCGCGTTCGCTCTTCGTCACCCCGGCATATTTGAGTGCCAGATCGATGTTGCCGCCCACCGATTTCCACGGAAACAGTCGTGGTTGCTGAAACACCACGCCGGCACTCGCCCCGGGAATCGGGTCGGATCCTGATACCTGAACTGTTCCACTGGAAGGATTTTCGAAACCCGCAATCAGCCGCAGCAACGTGCTCTTGCCGCAACCCGACGCTCCGACGAGGACCAGAAACTCACCAGGGGCGACGTCGATCGATACCGGCCCGAGTGCCGTGACGGACTCTCGACCGTGGCCGTACTTGTGCGAGACGGTGTCGATTCGGATCGCGCCCGGGCGGTCGGCAGCGAATCCTCCCGCGGCCTGCTGTGCGGTCTCGCTACTGGTCAAGGACATCGGGAAGCCCCTTCACATAGAGAGCATTCTGAAAGACCGCCAGATCAGGCACACTGTCGATCTGCTTCTGCTCGGCCAGGAATTGCGCTGCACTCTGCAGGTTCACTGCCAGATTCCCGGGAGCGCCTTCGGTGCCCAGCCATTCCGGCGAGGAGATCTGCTCGAGAGTGAGGAACACTCCCTGCTTCAGCTGTGCTGCCGCGCCTTCCTTCGAGGCGCCCAATTGCGCGGCAACAGCTTCCGCTGCCGCGTCGGGGTCTGTGGCGATCGTCGTGAGCGCGCGGGCCTGAACCTTTCGCCAGGTGTCGACGATCTCGGGGTGGTCCTTGGCAAACGCGGTCGACACCACACCAAGATCGAGTGTCGGCTTTCCAGCCGTCGCGAGCTCGCGGCTGGCGATCAACTGTGTTCCGTCCTTACGGAGTTCGTCGAGCGTGGGCAACCAGGTGTAGACGGCATCGATGTCACCTCGCTGCCAGGCAGCGAGGGATGCTTGCGGCTGGAGATCCACCAACTGGACGTCGTCGGCACTGAGTCCGGCCTGGTTCAGTGCTGCCAGCAGACTGTAGTGCGCGGTCGAGGCGAATGCCGTGGCCACTTTCTTGCCACGCAGATCTGCGACGGTCTTGATTCCGGTTGCGTTGCGCGCCACCAAGGCTTCGTTGTCGCCGGCCACGTCGAGAACAAACGCGACCTGGTACGGAATGTTCAGCGGTGCCGAGAGGCCACGAGCAACCGGACTCGAACCGATTGCGCCGAAATCGATTTCACCGGCGATGAAGGCGGTGTTGATGTCGGCTCCCGAATCGAACTTCGTCCACTTCACGTTGTACTCGGGCAGTGCGTCTTCGAGCCAGCGATTGTTCTTGACTATCAAGTCGCCGCTCGGGAACGACTGGTAAGCGATACGGATCGTTTCCTTGGACGAATCCTGGCCCGAATGATCCACCGAGCACGCACCGAGAACAAGGGCAAGAACGCCGATCATCACCGTGAACGCCGTCCGGGAAGCCCTTCCCTCGTTGCGGTTCGGATTGCTGTTGCGCTTCAGATTGCCGCTGGGCTCGGAAATGCTGCCATATATCTCATTGTCGGTCATACTTTTCCCCTCCAGGGAACGGCGCGGCGCTCAGCAGCCCGCAACAGTCCGTCGATGATCAAACCGGAGAATCCGATGGCGAAGATCCCCACCAGCACTACCGGAGTGTTGTTGTAATTGCTTGCATCCTTGACCATTCCGCCGATTCCGGGGATGCCGTTGAACAATTCGGCCGCGACAACTGACGAGTACGCCATACCCACCGACAAGCGAATGCCCGTGAAAGTTTCAGGCAGCGCCGACGGGACAACCACGTCTCGGATCACTTGTGCCCGTGAGGCTCCCAGCGCCCTGGCAGCTTCGACCAGCCCGACGGGTGCCGCGACAACAGCAGCTGTGGTGGCCACTGCTGCCGGCGGGAGGGCAGCCAGCGCCAGAAGCGTGATCTTCGGCGCCTCGTCGATTCCCAGCCAGATCACCAGCAGGAAGAAGTACGCCAAGGGCGGCAGTGCCCGCAGGAAGGTCAACCACGGTTCGAGCAGGCTCCGCAGCCATGTCACCGATCCCATTGCCAAACCTAGGATCACGCCCAATCCGACGCCGATGATCACACCGACCAGCACCCGTCGCAGCGTCATGTAGAGGTGCTCCCAGAGCAAATACCCCTGGTAGCCACGCACTCCGTCGTGCGTGGTCATCGTGTTGACGAAGGCATGCCAGACCGTGCTCGGAAAGGGCACGAAGGTCTCACTCCAGGTGCCGCTCGCCGCGGCGACCTGCCACAAGGCCAAGAATGCGATCACTGAGAGCACCGGCAGTCCGACAGTGGTCACACTCGAAGTCCACGGCCGACGCGGTTCACGATTCGGTTCCGCGACTGGTGTTGGTTCTATTGCTTCGACAGGAGTCGACATCGCTGTTCTTCCTCGACGTACGGAAAATTCCGGCACACATGCAGCAACGAGCGCACATGCAGGGGCGAAGGCGCACAGAGCGGCGCCGTTCTCACTCAGGAGAGTCGGAAGGAATCAACAGCAACAGCAGTTGGCACCAAGACGGCACAGGTCGACGGCGATGCGTCGTGTCAGTGGCGTCGTGGGCATGGGGGTAATTACTACCTGTGTCTGCAATTACCCGCAAATGCGGGGGAAATAGGCGTCAGTCGGCCAAGCGAACAGACAGCGAATACATCAGCGGTATCTCTGGTCGTCCGGCCGGGACTCCCCAACGCTTGCCGCCGAGTTCTGCCATCTCCTCGAATCCTTGCCAACCGTTGGCGTACGGGTACTCGTCGAAGGACTCGAGCGTCAATCCGGCACGCCGCAGGGCGCCGAGCACCTCGGCGATGGACCAGTTGAATTCACATGAAGGGAAGGGATTTTCGAAGTTCTCGACTCCGTCTCCCTGAGCGCCCGGCAAGACGAGATCGGCTGAATCTGCCACGTAGTCGCCGACGCCACCGGGTTCGGTCACGGGAGTCCCGCCTCCGTACGGGTATGTCAGCGACCACTTCTCGTCGAAACACATGGCAAACGGATGAAACTCCACCAGAACGAATCGACCGTTCGGCGCCAGAACACCGGCAATCCCCTCGGCCCACTCGTCGAGATCGGGTAACCAGATCACCGTTCCGTACGAAGAGAAGACTCGATCGAACTTCCTCCCGGCAGCGCCGGCATCTCGGAGCCACGCAGATACATCCGCTCGCTCGAAATCGGCGGCAATGCCGGATTCCGCAGACAATGTTCGCGCGAAGTCGATCGCAGAATCCGAGATGTCGACGCCGGTCACCGCGGCACCGAGAGCAGCCAAACTCAACGAATCCTGACCGGAATTGCACTGCAGATGAAGAATCGAGGAGCCGTCGATCTCGCCGAGCAGCGCCACTTCTTCCGGAAACAAGGTCGACCCGCCGTTGCGAAAGAACTGTGCCTGGTCACCATTGTGACTGTTGTGAGCGACGGTCGCCGCATTCCACGACAACCGATTCATCTCCACTGCGTCCATCTCTACTGCATCCACCTCTCGGCCCACAACAACTCCGCCCGAGTTCACCACGCCCCCGGTCACGTCGGCAATCGATCTACTGGGCTGGAAACCTATCCGAACGAAGATGCAACAGGTTACAGTTTTTCGACGGACCATCGAAGGAGAACCAGTGCGCTACGGACTCAGCCTGTTCACCAGTGATCGCGGCATCTGCCCTGCCGATGCAGCAAAGGCTGCGGAGGCGAATGGATTCGACGCCTTCTACGTTCCGGAGCACACTCACATCCCCGTATCGAGGGATTCCGATCACCCCGGAACCCAGTCGGCAGAATTGCCCGACGACCGTTACATGCGCACACTCGACCCCTGGGTTGCCCTCGGCACCGCCGCGTCGGTCACGAGCACCATCCGATTGGGCACCTCGGTGGCCCTCCCCCTCGAACACGATCCGATCACTCTCGCGAAAACCATCGCATCGCTGGACCATCTTTCCGACGGACGCGTGGTTTTCGGCGTCGGATTCGGCTGGAATGCAGAGGAACTCGCCGACCACGGCGTACCGCCCAACAAACGCCGGACCGCACTCCGGGAGTATCTCGAAGCCATGGGTGAACTGTGGTCGAAGGAAGAAGCTTCGTACGACGGCCAATTCGTGAAGTACGGGCCTAGTTGGGCCTGGCCCAAGCCCGTTCAGAAGCCCCGTCCTCCCATCTTGTTGGGCGGCGGCGGCAACGAGAAGACTTTCAAGTGGATCGCAAAGTCTGCCGACGGGTGGATCACCACACCGATCGAGCAGGAGATCGACGGAAACGTGGAACTGCTCCGAAAGATCTGGGCCGAAGCAGGTAGAGTCGGCGAGCCTGAAATAACCGTCCTGGCAGGCAAACCCGATCCGGAGAAGCTCGCCCACTGGGCAGATATCGGCGTCACGGAGGCGATGTTCGGCACTCCGGACAAGAGCCCCGAAGAGGTGGTCGGATACATGGAACGTCTGGCAGCCAAGCTCGGACGGTGAGGTCCGCCACAGCACCTTGACCTCAACTGCACTCGAGGTTTTAACGTCGGTATTGCACAAGACAGTGCAACGACAGCAAAACCCGAGTCAGAAGAGGTGCTAAGTGTGACGACAAAACTGGTTGGCACCCAACCTGTTTCGGACGTCGCTGTTGATTCGGCGCCGTCCATCCGAAGCGCATTCGTTGAGGCATTCCGAAATCATCCCGCCGGCGTCTCGATCATCACCGCGACGGGCAATGACGGCCCGGCCGGCATCACGTCGTCTTCGGTGATCTCGATCAGCGCCGATCCGGCAGTTCTGGCGTTCTCACTGCAGTCGTTGCGTGGTTCTGCGAGCGTCATTGCTTCCGCAAGCAGTTTTGTTGTTCACCTGGCAAATTCGGCGAACGAGCGACTGGCGGCCACGTTCGCGACCCGCGGCGCTGTGCGCTTCGGAGACGACATGCGCTGGTCGTTTCTGTCGACGGGTGAACCATTCCTGCACGGCACGGGCCACGCCTTGCGGGCGGTTCCCTTGAATGCCACGACGTGTGGCTCCGCAGTGATTGTCACCGCGCGCGTCGTCGACGTCATCGATCCGCAGCACGTGTCAGCGCCGCTCGTCTATCACGATCGAACCTATCGAAATCTCTCGTCTCACAACATTTCCTCAAAGGAAGGCATGTCACATGACTGAATACGTTCTCCCCGAGCTGGACTACGACTACGCCGCGCTCGAACCGCACATCTCCGGCGAGATCATGGAACTGCACCACAGCAAGCACCACGCCACGTACGTGGCGGGCGCCAACAGCGCAATCGAGCAGTTGGCTGCTGCACGCGAAGACGGCACGATCACTGCGAAGGCGCCGCTGCTCAGTAAGAACCTCGCCTTCCACCTCGGCGGCCACACCAACCACTCGATCTTCTGGAAGAACCTCTCCCCCAACGGCGGTGAGCGACCAGAAGGCGAGTTGGCAGCCGCGATCGACGAGCACTTCGGTACCTTCGACGCATTCGTCAACCACTTCTCCGCTGTAGCAACGACTTTGCAGGGGTCCGGCTGGGCGGTACTGGCCTACGACACGGTCGGGCAGCGCCTGGTCATCGAGCAGCTCACCGACCAGCAGGGCAACATCAGCATCGGTATCGTTCCGCTGCTCATGCTCGACATGTGGGAGCACGCTTTCTACCTGCAGTACAAGAACGTCAAGGCCGACTATGTGAAGGCTTACTGGAACGTCATCAACTGGGAAGACGTTGCACAGCGATACGCGGCGGCCACAGCCTCGACCGGCTTGATCGTCCCCGCCTGATCACTGCCGCATCATCCCGATCACCCCAGCTCGGCACGGTGGCTCCGTTGCCGAGCTGGGTTTTTGCACCCCCGAGATCGATGTATGTGAAGGCAGGTAACATACACCGAGCGCGGCTGACTCGGCCGTCCGCCGATTCGACTCCGAGGGGAACCAGTGCTCGATATCAGTGGTTTGATCGCGACGTGGCGTCCGACGCTGGACACCGCAGCGCGCAATGCATGGGGACTCTCGTTCGGCGACGGTGTCGAGAAGGCCGAACGCACGCCGTCGGTACTGATCAGCGAAGGTCCACACCGCGATCTGTATCGCTTCGGCGCATTGTGGACGCCCAGAGGCAATCCGGTCCTCCTCGTACCTCCCCTCGCGGTTTCAGCCGACTGCTACGACCTTCGTGCAGGCCAGAGCCTCGCCGCACACCTACTGGATGGCGCAAACACGCCCTACCTCCTCGACTACGGGACCATGCGGTACTCCGACCGCGGTATGGGTTTCGAGGCCTGGGTCGACGACATCATCCCGGAAGCGATCCGAACGATCTCGGACCTACATGACGGCGCACCTGTTTCGCTGATCGGGTGGAGCCTCGGCGGGACCATGTCTCTGCTCACGGGCTCCGCTCACTCCGACCTTCCGATCGCATCGATCACGGCAATCGGCACGCCAATCGATTACACGAAGATTCCCGCTATCAGCCCGTTGAGGCTGATCGGCAAATACACGGGCGATACCCCGCTCACCTCCGCGACCAATCTGGTCGGCGGACTACCTGCTCCACTCGTTCAGGCGAGTTACAAGGTGACGGCGTTGCAGCGCGAAGTCCTCAAGCCATGGTTCATCGTCCGCAATCTTCACAACACCGAGACCCTGGCTCGTATGGAATCGATAGACAAGTTCATGGCAGCCATGCCTGGATACCCTGGCAAGGCATTTCAGCAGATCTGCGAACAACTCATGCTCGGCAACAATCTCTACAACGACGCTGTCACGCTTGCCGGGCGCGAGATCAAACTGTCAGCTCTGAGCGTTCCCGTTCTCGCGATCGGCGGCACCACCGACGTGATTGCACCCATCGCTTCGGTGGAAGCGATCACGTCGGTCCTCACCGGAGCGCCGTCGGTCCGGTTCGAGAAGGCGCCGGGAAGTCACCTCGGGCTCGTTGCCGGCCCCACCGCGAGAGACTCCACCTGGGCGCACATCGACGAATTCTTGAAAGAGAATGCACCGCAGTTGGTTTCGACCAGCTAAATCACGGCGTCGTGATGCCCGCGGCTACAGCTGCCTTGTGCCAATCCGGGAATTCACTCAGCAAACGGGTGTACAACTGGGCGTCGTCGACGGTGTCGATGTCGTCCAGCGCGAAGAATCCGGCATTGTCGACCACCCTGCCGTCGAGGTCGTCGAGCTTCTCCAGCACTCCGTAGTTGGCCTTGCCGATTCCGACGAACTGCCAAAAGGCCGGGAGCCCAGACGCTTCGCGCATCAATTTCGTGATTTCCTTGCGCTCGCTGAAGCCTCCGTCGGTGAAGAACAGGACGAGCGTCGGCGCCGAACCACGTGTCAGGCCGGAGAGAATCTCAGTCATGATCGGCACTTCACGATTTGCGGCGCCGATCTTGTCATAGTTGAATCCGCCGTGCGAGCCGCGCAAGTGCAGGTAGGTATCCGACCACTCTTCCGCGTCATGGACAGAGATCTCGGGAAGCTTGACGAAGCTGACTGCATACAAGTACGGCTCCAGCTTGCCGTCGTCATCGAGCTGGATCGCAACGGGAACCATGCGTTCGACAACACGATGCACCACTCTGGTGCGGTACTGCTTGGCCATACTTCCGGTTTTGTCGATCACCAGGACCACTCGCGCCCGAATTCCGTTGCCACCCTTGGTCAGCAGGACCTTGGCCACTTCGCGCTTTCGGAGGTCCAGCTTTTCCCGCTTCACCATCGAGAGTTTGGCTTCGTCGGGCACGGTCCGAATGCCATCTGCCGATTCAGCCGAGTCGGGTCGGCTCTGCGGTTCCTCGTCGACCGAGACTCCGAATGCAGTGACCAGATCTGCCAATCCGCTGTCCCAACCCGCCGAAACGTTCCGAACCTTCCAGTCCGTGCCGCGGCGATAGATCTCGACGAGGACCGCTGCCCTCTCACTCGTCAAACCCAAAGCCTGAGCCACGATAGCGGTGGAACCAGGCTGCTCCACCACGACACCAAGGCCCCCGACAGCAGAAAGGGTTCCGTTTGCCGCCGCATCAAGCGCCACGGCAACACTCAGCTGGTGGATGTCGGCGGGCAACCTCGCAATGTCGATTTCGATGACGCCGCCGGACTCCAAGCGCACCGCACCTTCGGGCGACACCGGCTGATTGAAGAAGACAAAATCTGCGTCGTTCCGCACCTTGTTCCGTTCGTCGAGCTGGAACACCATCAGGTCCACCGTGCCCGGGGCGCTACCGTTCACCGCCACCTTCAGCGAAGTTCCGTCAACGACTGTGTTCGCTCCACGCGCCAGCTCCATACCGGAAGATTAGCGGGCCACCAAAGAATCAACGGCCCCGCGGTCGAAAGAATCACAGCACACTTTCAGCAATCGCCAGGATTCTCGAGGCAGACTGTTCGTGGAAGATTTGTCGCACGCGGGACCAAGAGCCTGAACATCGACAGAATCTTAGGGTCGATCAGGAGGTCACCAAATGCCGCACGGCCAGGCGCGCACCATCCCGATGTTGCCACTCCTGCCACCACTGACGAATTTCGACGACGCCAGTCGCTCGATCGTGTCCTACCTCGACGAATATCTTCCGCTGGCACTGTGGTCGATCACGCGGTTCGACGGGTCGAATCAAATCTTTCTCACCGTCTCACCCAACCCACTTCACATCGAAGTCGGCGAGACCCGTACTTGGCAAAACACCATGTGCAGCGAGGTAGTCCTCGGAAATGCGCCGCCAGTCTCATCGAATCGCGCACTCGTACCTGCACTTTCCCGAGATGACAGGTGGGAAGGCATAGGCGCATACGTCAGCATCCCAATCCTTCACAACGACGGCAGTCTCTTCGGCACTCTGTGTGGCGCCGACCCGATTACGGGCGACTCCGTACTCGAGGACAACCTGGCCCTCCTCACTCTCCTGTGCCGACTCCTCGGAACGATTCTCGATGTCGACTATCAGCGCGCGCAGTCAGTGCGACTGGCCGAAACTGCGCAACTCGATGCCGAGACCGACCCGTTGACAGGTCTTCTCAATCGGCGCGGGTGGAACCGCATCCTCGAGGCCGAGCAAACCCGGTACCGCCAATTCGCCGATCCGGGATCTATCATCATCGTCGATCTGGACGGCATGAAGACCATCAACGACGAACTCGGTCACGCCGCGGGTGACGAATATGTTCAACGGGCCGGCAAGATCTTGGCAGCATGCGCGCACCCTGGTGCGGTGGTTTCACGGTTGGGCGGAGACGAGTTCGGAATCGCTCTGCCCGATACACAGCCGCGCGCCGTCGACTACCTGGTCGAGTGTTTGGAGAAGGCGTTCCGGAATGCCGACGTCCGTTGTTCGATCGGCCGAGCCGACTTTTCCATGTTCCAAAGCCTTTCCGAGACTTGGGATACGGCCGATGCCGAGATGTACCGCCACAAGCGCTCGAAGCACTGATTCGACTCCCCCACGGCCTGCTGGCACCGCATCGGAGGATCCCTTCGATGCGGTGCTGGCCCGTGTTCTGTTGTGCCCGAGGAGTACTACCTCAGGTTTTGAAGGTGGTGTTCGCGGGCCGTGGGTGCTGGCCGGGGTCGATCGAGGGCGGCGGGATGAACCACGGTTTGTTGTCGACGCCGATGCGGATCACCCATTTCCCGACGAACCCGGCTTTCCGGTGCATCAGCCGGTGATGTGAACGGCACAGCAGGACAAGGTTGCTCATCACCGTCGGGCCACCGTTCGCCCAGTGCCGAATATGGTGCGCATCCGTCCAGGCCGGTACACACGTGCAGCCGGGGAACGCGCAGCCTTTGTCGCGGGCGATCAACGCCACTCGCTGTTCGGCGGACACCAACCGTTTCCCGGGTTTCGCATCGAGTGGCGCCCCGTGGTCGTCGAGCAGCACAGTGGACAGGAAGCAGTCACAGCCGAGAAGCCTGGTCTGCGATACGGACAGTGGTCCGAGCCAGGGCATGTGCCCGACATCGAGATCCGACACAGTCGCTCCACCATCAGTTGGTGTTGCGGCGCAGTCCCGATGCTCCGCGAGATCACGGGCGTTGATGTGCACGTTCACGTGCGGACGCTGGCCACCATCGGTGCCAGTTTTGGCGCAGTCCAGATACCGCCGGATCAGTTCGGTGAACCCGTCCGCGGTCCGCTTCGCCGCCGACCGAGAATCCGGGGTTCCATCCGGAGCGGGGGTGGGCATCGTCAGATTCGACAACGCCGACAACAACATTTCCCCGGTGAGAGCATCGAAATCGCCGCGCACCACCACCCGACCGTTCAATGTCGACGCGATGCGGAGCTCGTTGAGGTCCACATCCTCGGCGGGTGGAATGTCATCGGATTCGAACACTCGCTCTAACGTCGCGATCACGTTCCGCACTTTCGTGGTCGTCGCCTCCACACCCGACGCGGCAGCCAACAACAAATCGATGCACTTCGGTAGCGCTTCGTCAGACATGCCCTTCGGTGGTGATTCGCAGAACGCCACGATCAACACGGCATGATCGAAGGAGCAATCCCCGCCATCGAACCGGGCAGCCACCGCCGGAAAAGGCCGCAGCGCTGCACCCAGGGCGGCGATCTTCTTCCCGTCCCGAACCTGCAGCATCGTGTTTGCCGCCAACCAGCAACCCACCCCGCGGCTCGCAATCACCTGATCATCGGGGCGCATCGAGAGTTCGTCGACCACAGCCACCCGAACAGCCTCGAGACGCAGAACCTCCGCACTCACCGACACCGCAACCGCACGTAACTCTGCGGCAGACAACTGCCACAGACGTCCGCGCAACCCCACCGCAGAACCAGACACCACATCCGACAACAGAACACTCACTGAATCCCCCGATCCCCACCCCCAACAATACTCGAACACGTGTTCGAGTCAATACCTTGCTACCAGCACAAATGAGAGCGGGGAATAGTTCGATCGATCCAGGCGTATTATTTGAGTAAGCAATACTTGCGAGCGCAAATAAATGGAGGCTGTCACCGATGACTACCGACGAACGTCGACGCGGTTCCGTCTGGCGTGACCTAGTGGTCAGCCACAGCGTCATCCTCGGCAAGATGGAGGCGGACCTTCGAACCACCACCGGGCTCACCCTTGGCCAGTACGACGTTCTGCTCCGACTGCACGAAGCGCCGGGAAACACGATCCGAATGGGCGATCTGGCCGAACTGGTCCTGGTCACCACCAGTGGCGTGACGCGCGTCGTCGATCGATTGGTCGAGGCAGGACTGGCAGAGCGCGTTCGCCCGGACAACGATCGACGCGTCGTGACGGTATCGATGACGCCTGCGGGCAAGAAGACGCTTCGAAAAGCGTCCGCCATACACACGCGAGGGATCGCCGAATACTTCTCCGATCTCATTGAAACCGAGGAGCTTCCGGTACTCGAACGCTTCTTCTCCCGACTTGCCGCACATCACACGAATCAAGGCGGCGCATGCGATGCGCACGCAGAACAACTTTCCATCACCCCCACGAACAGATAGCGAGAAACAACATGGCTTTCGAATTGGGCGTCTACCATTTCGGTGAACTCACCCCAGATCCCACTACCGGCGCGATGATGAATCCCGGTGTCCACCTTCGCCATTTGGTCGAGCAGGCAACCGTTGCCGATCAGGTTGGACTCGATGTCTTCGGCGTCGGCGAGCACCATCGCACCGACTTCGCAGTCTCAGCCCCGGCAGTTGTGCTCGCGGCAATGGCTCAGGCTACCGACAAGATCAAGCTGTCCAGCGCCGTAACTGTACTCAGTTCCGACGATCCCGTCCGTGTGTTCCAACAGTTCGCGACAGTTGACCTGCTTTCCGAAGGCCGTGCCGAGATCATTGCCGGCCGAGGTTCGTACACGGAGTCATTTCCGCTTTTCGGGTACGACCTGTCTCAGTACAACGAACTCTTCGCCGAAAAGCTCGATCTACTACTGAAACTGCGCGACGAGAACCCGATCAACTGGGAAGGACAACTTCGCCCACCACTGATCGACGGTGACGTGACGCCCCGCCCGGACCGTCAGATTCCGGTGTGGATCGCAGTCGGAGGTACTCCGGCCTCTGTCGTCCGTGCCGCGAAACTGGGCCTGCCCCTCTCACTGGCCATCATCGGTGGAAGTTACCAACAGTTCGAACCGTTCGTCGATCTATACCGCAGGGCTGCAGCGGAGTTCGGACACGATCCGAAGAAGCTGGCGGTCTCGATTGCTTCGCCAGGATTTGTCGATACCTCGAAGCAAACAGCACTCGACACGTCGTACCCGTACTTCCAGGCCGGGTGGATGCAGAATCATCATCAGCGGGGAAACGGAGTTCCCATGCCGCGCAGGGCATATGAGGCGCAGGCAACCACCGCGGGTGCGTTCTTCCTCGGCGGCCCGCAGGAAATCATCGACAAGACGATGGCGCAGTACGAACTGTTCCATCATGACCGCATCATGATCCAGATGGGGTTCGGCAATGTGCCACAGAAGGACATGCTGCGTGCGATCGAGATCCTCGGCACCGAAGTAGCGCCCGTTGTGCGTAAGGAAATCGAATCACTGAAATCGTCCCAAAAATAGGAGTTTCGATGAGCACACCGCTCAAAATTGTTGCCGTTGTCGGCAACCTCCAAAAACCCTCCAAGACTCGTGCCCTCGTCGACCTGATCGTCGAAACCTTGGGAGACTTCGAGCAGATCGACACACGAGTTTTCGAGATCGTGGATCTGATTCCAGGTCTTGCATCTGCTCTGGATCGCGATCACGTCGACTCAGTGACCGCCGAAGCGCTGGCAGCAGTCGAGTCTGCCGATATCGTCATCGCGGCGTCACCGGTGTTCCGCGGCTCGTACACGGGAATGTTCAAGCATTTCTTCGATCTCGTGGACCAGTACGCGCTTGCCAACACTCCGGTGATTCTTGCTGCGACAGGTGGCAGCGACCGCCACGCTCTCGTGTTGGATCATGCCCTGCGTCCACTGTTCGCTTTCTTCCAAGCGCTGACCGCTCCGGTCGGGATCTATCTCAGCTCCGGTGATTTCGACGGAACGACTATCCTCAACCCTGAGGTATTCGAGCGTATCGAGATGGCAGCGAAGGACGTCCTGCCGGTAGCGAGGATGCTCGCGGAGCGGGATCGAGTTGCGCTGACGTGAACGCCCCTCATTCGCACAACACGGCAACAGTTGCCGGTCTGAGGATGATCGAACAGCTACGTCAGGTTCACGAACCTCTGCGAGCCGATATCGAGGTACTCGAGAATGCCCTGCAACTGTTGTCGGACGAAACCGCCGATCTGACTCGGATACCCGAAATGATCGACAATCTGACGATCGCGGATTTCGTCTGGCAACTACGGGTCAACTGCGACTTCTACTGCAACACGCTGACTCTGCACCACACCATCGAAGATCAACGTATGTTCCCCGTAATGACCAGGAACTTTCCCGAGTTGGCCCCTGCGGTCGAACGACTGCAGGCAGAACACAAGCTTGTCGGGGAGATCGTGTCGGAAGCCAAGCGTGCGTCACTCGCGCTGAGCACCGAATCCTCCACGGTCAATCGGGCACACGCCGCAATCTCCGAATTGGCGGATCATATGCAGTCGCACCTCGATTTCGAGGAGGCCACACTCTTTCCGTACTTCCGACGGATGGATCGCGACTGGCATTACGGCTGATCGTGCACACTCAGTGATTCTTCAGCTCCATCGCAGTAGCGTCGAAAGGGCCACCTCATGTCAGGAGCCCCCATGACCAACCCGGATCAACCCACCGTCCAGCAATCCGTTCCTCAGCACCCGATTCGACCGCCCGTCAATGCGGGTTGGGCAGTGGTCTCGCTGCTGTTCTTCTGGCCGCTCTCCTTCTCCGCTTTCACGCACGCCTTCAACGTGTATCCGCTGTGGGCCGACGGCGATGTGGCCGGGTCGCGGTACGCGTCCGATCGAGTGAAACGACTCGGTCAGATCTCGCTGTGGATCGCAGGCGGGCTACTACTCCTAGTCTGCATCCTGTACGCGATTGCGGCAATCGTGTGGTTCGCCAACGGTGGCCACGATTACGGGCCGCGACGTATGCGCTGAACAACCACCCTGAAACAACAAACTGCAACAACAACACCGCAACAACAACACCGCCGAACATCACCTCATCAATCGATCGATGAATTCCATGGTCTGGTCCATCGAAGCGACCGTCGTTTGGCCGTGGCTGATTCCGCTGAGTTCTTGATACTCGAACTGCGTTCCTCGCGAACGCATGTCGACCAGTTGCGCCCAGGTAAGGGCGACAGGAACCGTTGTGTCCGACACGCTCTGCACCACACGCAGTGACCGGTCGTAGCCGTCGACCGGCACCTGCATCATCTCGCGAAACAGATCGTGGAAGCGTGGCGTCCACACCGACCGAGAAAACAACGAGCTCAACTGGATTCGTTCGGCGCGAATGTGGCGGCCGAGATCTCCGGCGCACAGTGTCCGAGCCTTTTCCATCCACTCGATCCCCTGCGGCGAGAGAACCTCCCGAATGTTCTCTTCGGGTCGTTGATCGTCGATCCCGGCCAGAACGTACAGCGCGTATCCCACCAACCCCGTGATGCCGATGTCGGGAAACAGCGGTCCGCCCAACGGAAACAAACCTTCCATATGGGTGGGGCCGGCAACAACGACCGAGCCGCGGAAATCCAATTCCGGTGCACGAGTGGTGGCCTCGTGTCCCGCGAAGTACGCCGCATGACCGCCTTCGGACAAACCCGCAACCATCCACCGCGGACTCAGCACACTGCCGTACAACTCGTGCGCTGCCCGCACGATGTCGACCGCATTCGCGCCGGCGGCATGTCCGTCGAGATAGGCCAGCACCCCGTCGGTACCAAGTCCCGAGTAGTCGGTAGCGACTACCGCGTATCCCTGCTCCAACCAGCGTTCGATCGGTTCGATCTCGCCCGGACCGAATCCGGTCGACGAGGGTGCACACTGATCCGCACTGCCCAAAGTTCCGTGGGCATACGAGATGACGGGCCAACCGCCCGCCGGTGGGGCACCTTCCGGCAGAAACACGGACCCTGACGACTCTCCCCATCTGTCAGCGGTACGCAGAGTTCGATACACGACCCTCTGCGTCTCACCGGCGCCGACCGGAAACACTGCGGCCGAGAGTTCGCCATAGGACTCCAGCGCGCCCGCGACTTCCGGTTCGTCCGTCGTCGCCGCGGCAGCACCTGACCCCCAGCCGAGACTCGACAACAGGATGCTCGCCACCACGGCCGCAACAAAGGTTCTACCCGAACGACTCACCACGCCAACCCCTCCCGACCTGTGCGGAGCATGATGTCGATATGCAGATCATCATCACCGGTCACAGCCTGCCCGGACGTGAGTGTTCCGAAACCGCAACCTTCGAAGGGCGCAGCAACATCCACGTCGGCGTTCAGCGCCGAGGCAAGCCACACGAAGTCCTCGACCTCGTACCAGGAGATACCGAGACAGTGCGATGGGAACTGACAGCGAGCCAGGAGCGAAAGTCCGGTGCCTGGGACATTCTCGGTCCACACATCCAGGGTCCACCTCGCGGACGCTTCATCTACCTGTCCTGGGTGACGGTATCCGATGACCAGACGTTCGAGATGTTTCGGCGCGCAAAGCTGATGCTCGACGCGATCCCCGAGCACATCGTCGAGCAGGCCGACGCTTCCGGTGTGCTCCACGGAGACCTCGGGCTCACCGACGCCGCAGGTAAACCACTGTGCGCGGCAATCCGACCACCAACGATCACATGGTCCTCCTCGCCTTACTGAGCATCGTTCAGTAGTGTGGTGATCGAGCACTAACTCTGCCGGTGGCCCCACATAGTCGATACGGAGTCCGAACTGATGAGCACCGAACACCTCGATGTCCTGATCGTCGGCGCCGGCTTGTCCGGCATCGGTGCTGCTTATCGACTCCAGACCGAGCTTCCAGGAAAGTCGTACGCAATCCTCGAGGCCCGAGCGAACAGCGGCGGAACCTGGGACCTCTTCAAGTATCCCGGCATCCGATCGGATTCCGACATGTTCACGCTCGGCTACCCGTTTCGCCCGTGGACAGATGCCAAAGCAATCGCCGACGGTGATTCGATCCTGCGGTACGTGCGCGACACCGCGCGAGAGAACGGGATCGACAAGAAGATTCGGTACAACCGGAAGGTGACGGCCGCATCATGGTCGTCAGCGACCTCGACCTGGACAGTCACGGTCACGACCGGCGACGAAGACGAAACATTGACCTGTAACTTCCTCTATCTCTGCAGCGGGTACTACAGCTACGACGGCGGATACACCCCCGACTTCCCCGGACGTGAATCGTTTGCCGGTGAGGTAGTGCACCCCCAGTTCTGGCCCGAAGAACTCGATTACTCCGACAAGAAGGTCGTTGTGATCGGAAGCGGCGCCACCGCAGTCACTTTGGTCCCCACGATGTCACGGGACGCAAGCCACGTCACGATGCTCCAGCGATCACCGACGTACATTCTGGCGCTTCCGTCCAGCGACAAATTATCGGACACCATTCGCGCGGTACTGCCGAATCAACTCGCGCACAGCATCGCTCGATGGAAGAGCGTCGTAGTGAACCTGAGTTTCTACCAACTGTGCCGACGCAGTCCGGCGCGTGCAAAGAGGATGCTGAACCTCGCGATCAGTCGTCAACTCCCGAAAGACATCCCCCTCGATCCTCACTTCACACCCTCCTACGATCCCTGGGACCAGCGCTTGTGCGTCGTACCCGACGGCGATTTGTTCAAAGCCCTCCGATCCGGCAAGGCCTCGATCGAGACCGATCACATCGACACCTTCACCGAGACCGGGATCCTTCTCGCGTCAGGTCGCGAACTCGAAGCTGACATCATCGTCACTGCAACAGGATTGAAGATGGAGGCGTGCGGCGGGATGTCCATCGAAGTGGACGGCGAACCCGTCACCCTCGGTGATCGTTACGTCTACAAGGGCATGATGATCAGCGACGTACCGAACTTCGCGATGTGCGTCGGCTACACCAACGCCTCGTGGACTCTGCGAGCAGATCTCACGTCGATGTACGTGTGCCGACTGCTGACGGAGATGGACAAGCGCGACTATTCGAAGTGCGTGCCGCACGCGACCGAAGAAATGGACCAGCGGCCGATCCTGGATCTGGCGTCGGGGTACGTCATGCGTGCCGTGGAACAGTTCCCGAAGCAGGGATCGAAGTCACCGTGGAACATGCGTCAGAACTACATCCTTGACCGTCTTCACTCCACGTTCGGGAGCATCAACGACCACATGACGTTCTCGAAGGCACCAGCTCGACATTCGACGCCGGTACCGAGCAAGAGTTGAGCGGACCACGAACAACCAGGTAGAGCAGTCTGGCGAAGCCACCAATCGATCCGACGACAAAGAACACGCCAGAACCTGCGACCACGGCACAGAGCGCACCGAGAACGATGATCGTCGACGCCTCTACCATTCGACCGGCTGACTCCGATCCCAGAACGTGTATTTCATCAACTCCTTCGTTCATAAAACTATTTTCAGCCAACCGTCCAGCCGGTTTGTAGGGACTTTAGTCACGAGTCGGGTCAAAATGGACTCATAATTGCAGGTCAAGCGTTCAGTTGGCCACTCCGGTCGGATGAACTGCAGACCGTTCCGTAGTGTGCGCATCACAGAAAGTGGAACCAACGCCGGGGGGAACATCATGAAGGTCGTCGTTTTCGGGGCAACAGGAATGGTCGGCAACAGCGTCCTGAGGGAATGCCTCGACGATCCACGAATCGACGAAGTCGTGACCGTCGGCCGCAATCCGTCCGGTACAACTGCCCCGAAGATCGTCGACATCGTTCACCGCGACATGCTCGACTTCTCGGCGATCGAAGCCGATCTGACCGGCGCGGACGCCTGCTTCTTCTGCCTCGGTGTCTCCTCTGCCGGCATGAACGAAGCCGACTACACCCGCATCACGCATGACATCACGCTTGCCGCCGCCACGACACTGTCGGGTGTGAACCCTCAGATGGTGTTCGTCTACGTGTCCGGCGAAAGCGCCGACTCCACCGAAACCAGCAAGACCATGTGGAAGCGAGTACGTGGCGCGACCGAAAATGCGCTACTCGCCCTCCCTCTCACGACCTACATCCTCCGGCCCGGATTCATCCGTCCGCGCCCGGGATCGCCGTCGAAGACGTGGTGGTACAAGGCCTTCTATCAAATCTCCGTGCCTCTCTACCCACTCTTGCGCAAGGTCTGGCCCAGCAGCGTGACCACCAGCGAAAACATCGGCAGGGCAATGATCACCCTCGCGGCAAACAGGCCAGATCTTCCCGACCGCGTCCTTCGCAGCGACAAGATCAACGAACTCGCGCAGGCCTGACAGTCTTACCTCGAAAGACGAAGCCGCGGGCGACGAGTTCCAACGCCACGGCGACCGAGCAGGTTTGCGCCAACAGCAGCCCTGCCAGCACAAGAATTTGCACGGCACCGGCTTGAACGGCCGAACCCGTCGCGAGCAAAACGCCGACAAAAGCGCCGGGCAATGTCACGAGGCCGACGGTGCGCGTCTGGTCGACTCCCGGTAGCAGGGCGTCGGAGGCTGCGGTGCGGGCTACTTCCCACCGTGCATCGCGCTGGGAAAATCCAAGGCTCAGTGCGGCTTCGACTTCCCCGTATCGATCATCGACGGCGTCGAGTCCGCGTTTGGCTGCCATCGATGTTGCAGTCATAGCGCCGCCCAGAACAATTCCGCCGATCGGCACCAGAGCGATGCCTTCCAGCGGAACCACTCCGGACAGCAGCATCAGTGGCAGAACCACACCGATTCCCGACGCCAAGGCGATGGTCAGCCACGCTCCGGACGTTCCTGCGCCGCAGCGTCGTGCAGCGGTGAACGACGCCGCAGCGAACATGCCGACAAGCACGAGGATCGCTGACCAGATGTGAGCCAAGGCAGCGGCGAGTATCAACGAAATCGCAGCCAACTGAAGAGCGCCACGAACGAGTGCGCCGGGGACTACCCGAACGCTACCGAGAGAGGTGAATCGGTAGACGAGCGTGGCGACAAGAGCCATGACGATGCAGAGCACAGCCAGACGGATGCCGGAGTCGGCTATCGAAAGGCTCATAGGTCACAGTGTTCCCTACGAGCCGAGTCCGATTCGAATTCGAGAACCGCTCAGAAAACCCAACCGCGAAGAGCGACGAATCGCAGGCCACCGACAATTCCACTCACTGCGATCACAAGCCCGGCTTGAAGAAGTCCGTCGGCGCCGGGGAGAAGGAAGCCGAGCGCACTGATGGCGGCCGAACTGGCGATCAACCCGACCAGAGCGAGTCCACCGCCTTCCCACTGTGCGGTGAACCAGTTGACGCGATCCGCGGCATGGAAGGTGAGCCGGCGATGCAGCTCGTTGGCCAGAATGGTGCTCAAGACTGCACCAACGGCGTTGGCGACCAGCGCTCCGTCACCGCGCAGCGCCAGAAAAGCGGCAAAGTACAAGATGTTGCTAGCTCCGCCGACGAGGGCAAAACGAACGAGCTGAGCAAAGGCGCCGTCGCCGGCAAGAGCGCGAAGCCTCGTTGCCGCGAAACCTGCACTCCGCGTACCCACCATCGAGATCGGATTGCTCCCGACCCAGATGTCAGACGTGCTCATATCGGCTTCTCTCATACGGACAATCGGAACCACACGTTCCGCTTAGTAATATAGCACTAACGGAATCGATCATTCCGCTTAGTGCCGTAGACTGTGAGGATGCCGACAACACACCCCGACGCTTCTCATGCGGGGACCTCGGCCGACTGCTCACAGCCGCGCCTTCGGTCCGACGCCAAGGCCAACCTCGAGCGCATCCTCAACTCCGCTCGCGAGGTGTTCGCTGCCCAAGGACTCGACGCCACGCTGGCGGACGTCGCCAAGCACGCCGGCGTCGGCGTCGGCACCGTCTATCGCCGGTTCGCCAGCAAGGACGAGCTGATCCAGGCCCTGTTCGACACACGGTGCTCCGAGATCGAAACGATTGCCGCCACCGCCCGGGAGATGCCAGACGCCTGGGAAGGTCTTGTCTACTTTCTCGACGTGATCTCCCTGCGCATGGCAGACAACCGCGGATTCGGCGATCTCCTGATGGACGGGCGCTTCGCGTCCGACACTTTCGCTCGCGCGCGCGCCGGGATCGCTCAGCACACCGCGGCACTTGTCAATCGCGCCAAGGAACAGGGCACCCTGCGGAGCGACTTCGAAGTCAACGACATTCCGCTTCTCATGCAGGTCGTCAAGATGGCCCAGAAGTTCGGCGGCGACGAGGCCCCTCAGGCTTACCGCCGCGCACTCGGGTTCATGATCGACGGACTCTGCGCGTCCCGCACCGGCCATCGCGAGTTGCCCGTCCCGGCGCTTTCCTCCGAACAACTCGATCACGTCCTTCATCGGTTTCAGGCATCGCCCGATAAGAACTGCTGACTCGATTTCGGGGTCGACGCCGCAATGGCGTCGACCCCGAAATTTGCTGTCAGTGGGCGATTACCGGTTCACCTTCCGGCGAATCCGGAAGCAGTCCACTCCGAAGAACCAGTCCGGTCAAGACCGCACCGACCGCGAATATGCCTGCGGCCCAGTAGAACGTCGTGGTGTAGCTCTCGACGGCAGCCTGTGCCTGGGTCAGCGGATTCATCTCGCGGCCCACCAGGTAGTTGGTGGAAGCCGAGGCTGCAATCGTGCTGAGCAGTGCAGTTCCGATCGAGCCGCCAACCTGCTGCATCGTGTTGACCGTGGCAGATGCGACGCCGGCATCTTCGTGATGCACGCCTGAAGTTGCTCCCTGCATCGACGGGACGAAAATGCTGCCCATGCCGAGTCCGGTGACAACGAGCCCCGGCAGAATGTGGACTGCATAGGTGCTGTCCACGGAAATCTGGGCCAGCAGCGTCATTCCGATCGCCGCGATGACCATTCCGCTCACGATCAGCACTCGCGGACCGACGCGCGGTAGCAAAACCGCTGTCGAAAGCGTTGCCGCTGTCACGATTCCGAACACCATCGGCATGAATGCGAGGCCGGTCATGATCGGGCTGTACCCGAGGATCAGCTGCATGTAGTACGTCAGGAACAGGAAGACTGCGAACATGCCTGCGCCGGAAAGGAAGATCGCCAGGTACGAGCCAGCCCGGATTCGGTCGAGGACCACCCGCAGCGGCAGGAGCGGGTGCTCGGACTTGGTCTGCCAGTAGATGAACGCCGCCATGAACACGACGCCGGCAACGAGCCACGAGATGGTGGGAGTTGCACTCCACCCGTCCGATTCGGCCTTCGAGAATCCGAAGACGATGCTGAACAAGCTGATCGACACCAGGATCGTTCCCGGGATGTCGAGCTTGGGTCGCGAGTCACTGGTGTGCGGCGCGAGCAACAGGACTGCTCCGACCAGGGCGATCGCCGCGAAGAAGAGATTCACGAAGAGGCACCAGCGCCAGTCGACCCACTCGGTGAGCGCTCCGCCGAGCAGCAGTCCGATGGCGCCACCGCCGCCGGCAACGGCACCGAAGATACCGAAAGCCTTGGCACGCTCACCTGGATCCGTGAATGTCACGGACAGCAGAGACAGGGCTGCCGGGGCAAGGAGCGCACCGAATACGCCCTGGCCGGCACGAGCGGCAACAAGCATTTCGAAGTTGACGGCTGCGCCACCGATGGCGGAAGCCACTGCGAAGCCGATAAGCCCGACGATGAAAGTTCGCCTGCGCCCGAACAAGTCGCTCAATCGACCGCCGAGTAGCAGCAAGCTGCCGAACGCCAATGCGTATGCCGTGATGATCCACTGGCGGTCCGAATCACCGAACTCCAGTGAGCGCTGCGCAGCAGGCAGCGCGATGTTGACGATGGTGGCATCCAAGACCACCATCAGCTGCGCAATTCCCAGAACCGCGAGAACCAGCCACCGCTTTGCGTGGTTGTCCCCTGAAGGCGCTGAGGACTGCTCGAATTCAGTCCGTTCAGCAATGTCTGACATAGTCCCTCGCCCAACCTATGCGGAGATGGCTTCTCCGGTTAGCAAAAACGCTACACGAAAACGGAGAGGCTGTCTCCACTTGGCGGGTAGAGTGGGGACATGAGTACCGCAATGGAGCGCCCCCTTCGCGCCGATGCTGCACGTAATCGGCAGTTGATCATCGACGCCGCACGTGAATTGTTCGCCGAAGAAGGGATCGACGTCACACTCGACGACGTCGCCCGGCGCGCGGGTGTCGGCGTCGGAACGGTCTATCGGCGGTTCGCCAGCAAGGAAGAATTGATCGACGGAGTCTTCCAACAGAACTTCGCCGACATGGCGGCGGCCGCGGACGCGTCACTCGCCAATCCGGATCCGTGGGACGGCCTGGTCACCTTTGCCGAATTTGCCTGCAGCCGTATGTCGGTCAACCGCGGGCTCAAAGACGTCCTGAATGGAACCGACGAGGGATGCGAGCAAGTCGCATGCCAACGATCCATCATCGAACCGTCGGTCGAGAGGATCTTCTACCGGGCCCAGGAGGCCGGGATGCTGCGCCCCGACGCCGTACCGACGGACCTGTTCGGCCTCATCTTCATGGTGGGCGCAGTCACCGAATTTGCTCAGCCCGTCAACCCGACCGTGTGGCGTCGATACCTCTCGGTAATGCTCGACGGCCTACGCACGGAGGGCTTGCACCGTGACGCACTCCCCCTTCCTCCGCTGAGTTCGGAGGAATTGCACGAGGCCAAGCAATGCCTGAAAGACCGCCGCCGTTGAGCGGTTCGGTCAGATCTGCTCACGAGGAATGAAAATCCACATCACGATGTAGATCAGAAACTGCGGGCCGGGCAGCAGGCACGAGAGCACGAACAGCAAGCGGACAGTCGACGACTTCCAACCGAAGTATCGAGCGATTCCGGCGCACACCCCACCGAACATTGCTCCCGAGCGGGCGCGGGTGAGCTTGCGGGTCTTCATCGGGGAGGTCATGTGTTGTTTCCTTTCAACGGAACTCGCGGTTCATCCGCGTCGACCTCCACTATCCGCTGCCGATCCACCTGTGCGCATCAGGCCATGGACCCATCTTTTCCGACGCGGTGTGTCCTCAGGTACGAGTCCGTCCCCGCGTCGGACTCAGGGTTCTCCCCCACACCCCAGCCTCGAACCCCAGCCTCGTACCTCAGCAGGGAAACATGCGTCGAAGCCGTTTCGGAGCCGCAAAAGGTTGCCAGTTGTCCACGTCCTGCGCCAGACGATCGGCAACCGTCCACAACGCCGACGGGTTGTGGGTCAACCCCGTATGACTGCCTTGCACCGCAATGCTTTCCGACAGGCCTGCCGAGGTTTCACAGCACGCTTGCCATGGAACGATACCGTCGTGCCTGGAGTAGACCGACGTGGCAGGAACGGAAATAGGCGATCCCTGTTCGGATTCGATGCCGTCGACCGGAGGCAGTATCGCGTGATTACCGGACAAGCGAGCGTAGAGAGATCCGACTCTCGTCTGCTCCAGACTGGTGAGACCGAAAGGACTTCCGAGTGTCACTACCTGACGTACCGAATCCGGCAGATCCCTCGCCAGCTTTCGGGCGTAGATACCGCCCAAACTCCAGCCGATCACCGACACCTTCTGCTCGTATCGATCTGCTACCTCGGCCAATGCGGCAGGCAATCCGTCGACCACCGTCGCCGTCGGACCGGTGTTCAGACCCAGATTCCAACCGTGAACCCGGTATCCGAGAAAGCTCAGGTACGTCCTCAAGGCGAGAGTCGACACGTCCGAAGTCAGCAATCCGGGGAGAACGAGGACCGGATGCCCGTCCCCACGCGGCGATCGAAGCAACCAAGGAGCCGCGAGAAGCAGTGAAGCGATGTCGACCAGTCCGCGCGTCGGCTCGCTCAGACACATCGCCAAGGATGGTGGCCCCGGAACGAGTGGGTCGACTTCACGAATCCGCGTCGATCGCTGCGCCCAATCGAATTCGGTCTCCGCGAAATCGATCGCCGAGACTTCCGCAACTACGGACACCTGAACTCCTGTCGGCCGGTGCCCTTGCCGGGGCGCGTGGTGGGGCGGTTCCGCGAGCTGTGTGCTCAACCCGCGGAACCTTGTCCTCATCCACCACCGGTAGCGAACCAGGACCCGTTCTGCCCACAGATTCGTGACCAAAGGCCTCTCGACCACACGAACACTGTGTGATCCAGAACACTAGTTTTGATTACGTTGCATCTACGTTGCGTACGTGTTTCGTCCCCGAAGGAGAACAGATGGCATTCACGGAAGAAGAAATCGCATACATGCAGTCGCAGCCACTGGCGCGCGTTGCGACGCTCTCACCACACGGGCAACCAGACGTCGTTCCATTGGCCTTCGAATACGACGGGGCCCACTTCTGGATCGGCGGGGGCGGCCAGAGTGTCCTGAAAACCAGGAAGTTCCGCAATATCGGGTCAGGACAACTCGAAGTAGCCCTCGTCATCGACGACATGCCGTCATTCGAGCCGTTTGTCGCGCGCGGGATCAGGATCTACGGAATCGCTGAACAGCCGATCGAAAGGGTAGGAATGGTCGGTCCCGGAATCTATTCACGCATCACGCCGACAGTCTCGTGGAGTTGGAACTTGGCGGGAGAACCGGCAGGTGACACCTGGTACGAATCTCACAAGACTGTTCACACGCAATAGGTCAGTTCGGGCAACTCTCGGGTGGCAGGTTTTCGGCGGCCCACGTTGTCAGTTCACTGAGAGCGGGGAGCAGCGCCTGCCCCGACGCCGTGAGTTCGTACTCCACAGCGATGGGCGGGCCGGCGTCGACGGTCCGCGTGACCAGGCCCGCACCAGCCAGTTCGGTCAATCGGTCCGAGAGCACGGAGTCGCTGATCTTGCCGACTGCACGCTTGAGTTCCGCAAATCCCGCCGGACCACCGAGGAGCGTCGCCAGGATCACACCGTTCCAGCGTTTGCCGAGAAAGCTGAAAGCGCGAGCCAACGCCGCGTCACAGACGCGTGGTTGGTGCTCGGCTTCACTCTTCCCAGGCATTGCTTCATCCTAGGCCCGAGGCCACGGTGGCCCGTCAACTCGCCGCAAGAGGGACTCCTGGGCGACGGTTGCAGCCAAGACGCCGTCGCGTGTCCAGAAGTGGCCCGTCGAGAATCCCCGACCATCAGTGGCGGAGTTGCTTTCCTGAGCGAAGAGCATCCACTCGTCGGCCCGGAAGGGTCGGTGAAACCAGATCGCGTGATCGAGTGACGCCATCAGCACTCGCGAAGGTCCGACCATCAACGACCGGTGGGGCTGGACGTCGAGTGAGGCCGTCGATGCCAAAGACAAGTCCGAAGCGTAGGTGAGGACCCCGGCATGGAACAACGGTTCGTCAGGAAAAGCGTGATTCGGTTTGAACCACACCGACTGTGCGACCGACCCCCGCTCGCGCTCACCCTCGTCGGCAACGAATCTCATGTCCATCGCACGATGTGTCTTGTTGTCGCGGAACTCGTCGGCGCGCGCACTCGCCCAGCGCTCGTATGGATCGGGAAGGTCCTCCGGAGCAGGTACGACGGGCATCTCCCCCTGTCGATCGGTGCTGTCCTCCGGAAGTTTGAAGGACACGGACAGTGTGAAGATCGGCGTGCCCAGTTGCAGGGCAGTGACCTGACGGGACCAGTACGTACGTCCGTCACGAAGACGACCGACTTCGTAGGTGATGGGCTGCCGCGGATCGCCTGAGCTGAGGAAGTATCCGTGAAGGGAATGCACCACCGCAGTCGCAGGCGCTGTCCGGCCGGCAGCGGTCAAACCCTGCGCCGCCAGATGCCCACCGAAGATACGCCCGGGAGAACCTGCGTGACAGTAACCCTGAAATCTGTCGGAGCCGCGATCCTCCAGGCTCAGCAACGTGCGCAGATCGAAGGACTCGAGTTCTCGCGATTCGGTGAGCGTCACGTCCACAACGTCCCTGCGTCAACGGCTTCAGCGGCGGGGGCCGACGGCAGACCCGAATCGGAGCGGGAGAATCGCGGCGCCGGACGATGCTGAGTGACCCCGTCCAGTTCCACGAGCGAACCACGCTGGGCAACATGATGATTCGAGGAGGCTTCCGCGAACGTCAGAACCGGCGTCGTGCATGCATCGGTACCGTCGAAGACCGCAGCCCACTCGTCGCGCGTCTTGGACGCGAACACGTCTGCGAACACCTTCTTCGTGTGCGGCCATGCACTCTTGTCGTTCTGACTCGGCAACGTCGCGGGATCAAGTCCCAAACCGGCCAGAAGTAGTGCATAGAACTGCGGTTCGACGGCACCGACGGCCATGTATCTGCCGTCGGATGTCTCGTAAGTGTCGTAGTACGGGGCGCCGGTGTCGAGCATGTTCACACCGCGTTCGTCAGACCAGCGTCCGAGACCGCGGAAACTCCACATCATGTGTGACAGCGCCAGCGTCCCGTCGACCATGGCGGCATCGACAACCTGACCCTGCCCGGACTTCTGTCGCTCGAAGAGCGCGGCAAGTATTCCGAACAACAGAAACATCGAGCCACCACCGAAGTCTCCCACCATGTTGAGCGGCGGAACCGGACGCTCACCGGCACGACCTATCGCGTGCAGGACGCCGGTCAGCGAGATGTAGTTGATGTCGTGTCCCGCAGCCTGCGACAGCGGCCCCTCCTGACCCCATCCTGTCATCCGGCCGTACACCAGGGCTGGATTCCGTTCCAGCGCAACCTCCGGACCGAGGCCGAGCCGCTCGGTGACCCCAGGACGGAAACCCTCGATGAGCACGTCCGCACGCTCGATCAATCCGAGAACAATGTCGACGCCGGCAGGGTCCTTGAGGTCCACCTCGCAGATACGACGCCCACGCTGGGTCTGATCCCGTGGCTGACCGGGACCGGGGATCCGACCGGCGCGCTGAACACGGACGACGTCAGCGCCGAGATCAGCGAGCAACGTCGCTGCGTGGGGACCTGGACCGATTCCGGCAAGCTCTACGACGCGAAGTCCGGCGAGCGGTCCGCGGCCTGTGGTGGTACCCATGATTGTCCCTCGGTTTTCTCTCGTCTCGAAATATTTGTGTAAGTACGGGTTTCAGCCGAGCAATGACGGCAGCGCCCGGGCGAGGTTGCGTTCGTGAATCTGGGAGGCGCCCTCGTAGATGCGCAACGCACGCACATCCCGCCACATACGCGGTACCGGGTGATTGCCGACGATGCCGACCCCGCCGAGCACCTGCACCGCCCGGTCCCCGACCACCGACGCCATCTCGGTGCAGTACAGCTTTGCCGCGGCAATCCGATGACGCGGCGGCGTTCCGCGGTCGAACTCACGGGCGCAGTCGAGGATCATCGCTCGTCCTGCCTCGAGTTCCGCATAGCTGCGTCCGAGCATCGCCTGCACGGCACCGAACTCGGCCAAAGGTTGGTCGAACTGCTCACGAGAACCCGCGTATTTCATTGCCTCCGCGAGCATCCGAGTCGCCTGACCGACTGCGGTCGCGGCAACGTGGGTGCGAGCCTGGTTGATTCCGCGCATCGCGTGAATCATCCCCAAACCTGTTGCACCGCCGATCAACCGGTCGGCGCTCACCACAACGTCACGCAAGCTGATCTCGGCGACTGGGCCTTCGGCATGACCGTTCATCAATTCAGGCACCCGGGTCTCTACCCCCGGCGATTCCCGATCTACGAGGAAGGATGAAATCTCGCCGTCCGCGGTGCGGGCGAACACCACCAGAACATCAGCCCACGCTCCGTTGGTGATGAAGCGCTTCTCACCGTTGATGATGTAGCCGTCCGGGGTGTTGGTAGCGGTGGCGCGCACGGCGGAGGCGTCACTACCCGCCTGCTCCTCGGTGAGAGCAAACGCCATGACGCACTCCCCCGCCGCCATCGCCGGTAGATACTGTTCACGCTGAGCGTCGGTGCCGTATTCGAGGAGGATCTGCGAAGCCAGTCCGATACTGGTCGAGAATCGGGAACGGTACACCGCCGATGACCGGGTGAACTCGAAAGTCAGCAGCACCTGCTGTTCGACGGTCCACCCCAATCCACCGACGCTCCTCGGAAGCGTGATGCCGAATAGTCCGACCTCGGCCATCCTTGTCACGAGGTCAGCGGGAACCTCACCAGCAGAGACCATTTCGTTCTCACGAGGAATGAGCTCATTGTCGGTGAAATCGCGGATCACCTGCCGGTAGGCGTCGAAATCGAGGTCGCGAATCTGTGGGTCGATCACGGTTCTACTCCTGGAAGCATGTTGGGAAGATGGCTGTGTCACCGGTAGGTCTCACGCAGAGTGCGCTTGAGGATCTTCCCTACCGGCGACAGCGGGAGTGCGTCGACGAAATCGACCGACCTCGGCGCCTTGTACCGAGCTATACGCTCGCCGACAAAATCTCGGAGTTCATCACCGCTCGAATTGTTTTCAGGTATGCGCACCACCACTGCATGGACGCGTTCTCCCCATTTGTCGTCGGGTACTCCGATGACCGCGCAACTGCTTACACCGGGATGCTGGGACAGGGCGGCTTCGACTTCGGCACTGTAGACGTTCTCGCCGCCCGAGATGATCATGTCCTTGAGTCGGTCTACGAGAAACACGTAGCCATGCTCGTCCATGAAGCCGAGGTCACCGGTATGCATCCATCCACTGCGCACCGCGTGCGCCGTCTCCGCCTCGTTGTTCCAGTAACCCATCATGACGTTCGAGCCCCGCACGACGACCTCACCGATATCGCCGCGCGGAAGCTCTGTGCCGGTTGCGTCGACAATCCGCACCTCGGTGTGTGGCGCAGCACGTCCCACTGATCGAAGTCGTTCCGGGTGATCAGGATTGCGGTGGTCGTCGTCGCGGAGAAGTGTTGCTGCCGGGGCCAACTCGGTCATTCCGTAGCCCTGGCGCAGTCGAAGATCAGGTGATCGTTCGATCAAGCGCCGAACCAGTGGTTCGGGCATCGGCGATGCGCCGTAGGTGATCGAGGTGAGACTGTCGATCGGCAGACCTGTCCGATCAGCGTATTCGAGCATCGCTTGCACCATTGTCGGCACGAGCAGAGATTGTGTAACTTCCTTCTCTGCAATGGTTTCGACGAGCTTCTCGACGGTGAAATCCCCCATCAAAACGTGCACGGATCCGGTAACCGAGGCCTGGACCAAACCGGCGAAGGCTGCGAGGTGGAACAGGGGCGCCACGTGCAGGGAGCGGCCTGGCAGATTCGGCTCACCACTACCGGCAAGGACTCCGAGCACCGATGTCAGGATCTGGCCTGCGCTCAGCATGACACCTTTGGGGCGGCCTGTAGTTCCGCCGGTGTACATGAGCAACGCCAATGCATCGGGATCTGCGTGAGTATCGGGAATCGGACCGTGCAGCGCCAAAGCAGAGTCGTAGTCGACCGTATCGCCGGGCAGATCCGCCGCACCGAATACGATCACGGTCTCCAGTACAGCGCACCGATCACGCAGTTCCAGCGCAGCGGGCAGACGCGGTCCGTCCACGAGAAGCACTGTGATTCCGGCATCTTCGATGTGAAATGCCATCTCGTCGGGACTCCAGCGGTTGTTCACCGGGGACGCGACCATCGACGCCCAGGCACAGGCGAAGGAGTATTCGACATACTCGAGACAGTTCGTGGCCAGTATTCCTACCCGGTCACCTCGTTCGAGCCCGTACGACGTGAACATACCGGCCAATCGCGCAACGCGACTCTCCAGTTGAGCGAACGTCAACTGGCGCTGCCCGTCAACGACGGCGATCGCGTCGGGTTCACGCTGGACCGACCGATGTAAACCCTGAGTCAAGTACATTCTCGTTCACTCTCCTGATCCCGATAACAATGTGTTCCAGTTCTTTTCAGCGGCCCGTGAAGTGCGGTACTCGTTTCTCGAGGAATGCCGAGCGCGCTTCCTCCACGTCTTCGGAATACGCGCACGTGATCAGCCGGTCGGCTTCGTCCATCAAGAATTCGGACAGCGGCCGCGACATCGCCGAATCGAGGTTCAGCTTTGCACCACGCACTGCCAACGGTGCCGAAACAGAGAGCCGCTGAACAATTTCCGTAGTCCTCGCTTCCAGCGATTCTTCGGCGAAAGCCTCGTGAATCATTCCGAATGAGGCAGCGCGATCAGCTTTGATTCGTTCGGACAGCAGCATCAATTCCCGCGCCTTCGATGTGCCCGCTGCGCGGGTCAGCAACCACGCCATTCCCATGTCACCGGACATTCCAGCCCCCAGGAAGGCCGTGTTGAACATCGCATCGGCTCCGGCATAGCGAAGATCGCACGCCAGAGCGAGACTCAAGCCGGCGCCCGCACAGCCACCGCGAATCACCGCCACCGTAGGCTTGGGATGCTGCACCAAAGTTGGTATCACCCGTGAAACATCAAGCAAGCGAGTGCGATCCTCTTGCTGTGAATCACCCCGCACTACACGGCTCGACCGATCACCGGACTGATCGCGACCGACCGAAAAGTTCCCTCCAGCGCCCGTGAGCACGACGACTCTCACGGCCTCGTCACCGGCGGCCGACGTAAGCGCGTTCTGCAGCTCGGTGAGCAGCGTGTACGTAATCGCGTTGCGTCGATCCGGTCGGTTCAGAGTCATCGTGGCGACACCGTCATCGACGTCGTAGAGAAGCTCTGCCATGGTTTCCCTCGATTCGTTCAGAACCCGGCCGCTTTGGCGATGATCGTCTTCATCACTTCGTTGGTTCCGCCGTAGATGCGCGACACACGGGTGTCCGCGTACAGACGCGCGATGGGGTATTCCAGCATGTAGCCGTAGCCCCCGTGAAGCTGCAAGCACTTGTCGATGACCTCGGCTGCCGTCTCGGTGCAGAACAGCTTTGCCTTGGCGGCGTCGGCAACACTGAGGTCGCCGGTCTCGTGTAATTCCAGAGCCCGGTCGACCATGCACTGCGCAGCCTCGACCTTGGCGATGCACTCGGCGATGACGAACTTGGTGTTCTGGAACTCCGCCACCGCCTGGCCGAACACCTTGCGGTCACGCACGTAAGCAGAAGCGAACTCGATAGCTCCGACGGCCGCGGCGGTCTGGGTGACCGCGATCATCAGTCGCTCCTGCGGAAGGTTGTTGGCCAGGTAACCGAACGCTGCGCCTTCCTCACCGAGTAGATCCTCGGCCGGCACCCGCACGTCGGTGAAGGAAAGCTCTGCCGTGTCCGAAGTGCGCATGCCGATCTTCTCGAGCTTGCGACCGACCTCGTAGCCTTCGCTCGACGTGTCCACTGCGAGGATGCTCAACCCGGCGCGACGGTTCTCTGCCGTCGGCGGTGACGTACGGCAGATCACGAGAACCCGATCAGCCTGAACGCCGCCGGTGATGAATGTCTTTGCGCCGTTGAGAACATAGTGAGTGCCGTCCTCGGACCGTTTGGCCGTGGTCTTGATGCCCGCCAGGTCCGAGCCGGTGCCCGGTTCGGTCATCGCGATGGCAGTCATCATGTCGCCACTGATGAAATCGGGCAGCCAACGCTGCTTCTGCTCTTCGGTTCCGTAGGTCAGGATGTATGGCAGGACCAGGCCGGTGTGTACACCGAATGCGCCAAAGCTGACTGCCGCACGAGCCGTCTCTTCGGTCAGGGCTGCCTGGAACTTGAAGCTTGTTTCACCCGCTCCGCCGTACTGCACGGGAACCGTCATTCCGAGAACGCCGAGCTTGCCGAGCTGGCGATAGAAGTCGCGGGGCACCATGCCCTCGCGCTCCCAATCGGAGAAGTTGGGCACGACCTCGGCTTCGATGAAGCTGCGGATGACCTTGCGGAAATCTTCGTGCTCTTCGTTGAATACTTTGCGCTGCATTGTTTCTCCTGGATATTGTGAAATGAAAGTGAGTAGTGCTCAGCCGAGGATTCGTACCCGATCGCGGGTGGCGTTGACGGCGCAGAGCGCGATGACGGCACCGATGACAGTCGCGATTCCGAAGATCTGGAATGCGGTGGCGTATCCCTCGGCCGGGGTTGCGGCGCTGTCGACGATGACACCGGTCAGGTAGGGGGCGACAAGTCCGCCGGTTGCCATCAGCGCCATGAAGACACCCAGAACCGCGGCCATCTGCTGCGGCGGGCAGATTTCGGAGATCGCCGCGTTGAACTGGGGGATGATGACCGTGCCGATGCCGTAACCCACCGATACCACGAGCACCGCAATGATCGGGGTCTTGATGAACGGCATGGTGACCAGGGCGAGCCCACAGATCAGCAGGGCAATTCCGGGAACGATACCGCGAAGGATCCTTGAGCTGGCACCGCGCGCCATCAGCCTGTCACTGATCGACGTGCACAGGAACATGAAGAACAGTCCCGCGATGCTGGGAATGCCGAACATGGTTCCCGCCTGAACCCGCGAGTATCCAAGTCCCACTTCGAAGTACGACGGCAGCCACGTGAGCACCACCGTGATGAGAGCGTACATGGTGAACACCGCGGCAAGCGCACCGAGGAATGTCGGCGTGAAGAAGATCTTCGTCAGCGGCACCTTGGCGACAACCACCGAGTCTGTGGCCGTTGTGGTCTCCCGCTCGGACTTCCTGACCGGCCGCTGCATGTACGGCCCCTCTTTCCAGGTGAACAACCACAGGACGCACCAGACCACGCCGACCCCGGCAAGGATGATGAACGTTGCTCGCCACCCCCAACTGGCTACAGCCAAGGCCATCAGCGGCGCGATCGCAATCTTCGCGATAGAGGCACCGGAAGCCAGGAAAGCTCCTGGCAGACCACGCTTTTCCGCAGGATGCCACGAGTAGACACCCGTGTGAACCAGCGCACCCGCTGGTCCCTCGAAGAATCCGAGCATCATGCGCGTGAACAGAAGCATGCCGAAACCGGCAACCACGACGAGCGGGATCATCGACGCTGCCCACCCCAGTGAGAGCAGAACCAGCAACCACCGCAGCGACATCCACTTGTGCAATACCCCGGCAAAGAAGCCACCGACGGTGAAGGCCAGGAAGAATGCACTGCCGACCAGTCCGATCTGTGCAGAGGTCAGCCCGAATTCCTTGGCCAGCGGCTGTGCAACCAGGCCGAAGACTGCCTTGTCAGCCCAGTTGACGACGACAAGGAGAACGAGAACTCCGGTGAGCCCCCATGCCCGCACTCGGGATTCCCCTACTTCTCGCGGTGGTGCGGCGGTGGGAAGAGCCGGCTTGCTCAACGTCATTCTCATCGATCCTCTCAGGCAAGTGCGACAACTGCGCCACGGAGTGAGCGCAATGCGAAACAGAAGCTGGGTGAACTGATCTCAGCACCGAAGTACTGGATGCGGGACTCGGAGACCGGTCCGGTGCGAACCTGACGTGGCCGCTTCGACCGTCAGGCACCTACTCTGTGACGCACGCCACCTTGCCGCCCAGAAAGTAAATCATCAATCGGCATGCTGACGCAATAGTCTCGCAAAATCATCCACACACCTCGGCGAACCATCGGAAATTGCAACGAAAGTCCCACGTAAAGACACACTGTGATCCAGTAGACAAAACTCGAATCGTGGTGTTAAGTAAATTTTCATCCGATCAATTAGGAGACAATCGTGACCAGAAAAGTCCATGTTGCCGGAGTGGGAATGATCCCGTTCACCAAGCCGGGCAAGAGCGAGAACTACAACGTCATGGGAGAGACCGCCGCCCGTGCCGCCCTCGACGACGCCGGTATCGACTACTCGCTGGTCCAGCAGGCCTATGCCGGCTACGTTTACGGCGATTCCACTGCCGGACAGGCCGCCGTCTACGGTCTCGGGCTCACCGGAATCCCGGTCATCAACGTCAACAACAACTGCGCCACAGGCTCGTCGGCCCTTTTCCTCGCACGCCAAGCCGTCGCGAGCGGCGCCGTCGAATGCGCATTGGCTGTCGGCTTCGAGCAAATGAAACCCGGTGCGCTCAAGCGGGTCTGGGACGACCGCCCAGCGCCGATGTTCCGTTTCGACGATCTGATGACCGAGATCCAAGGCGTCCACGACGCACCGCGCGCAGCCCAGATGTTCGGTGGCGCAGGACTTTCGCACATGGAGAAGTACGGCACCAAGCCCGAGACCTTCGCAAAGATCTCGGTCAAGGCCCGTAAGCACGCGGCCAACAATCCCAACGCGGTCTTCCGTGATCTTCTCACCGAAGAGCAGGTGCTGGAGTCACCGCACATCTTCGGCCCGCTCACTCGTTACCAGTGCTGCCCACCCACCTGTGGCGCCGCTGCCGCTGTCGTCTGCAGCGAAGAGTTCGCCCGCAAGCACGGGCTGGCGGCTGACGTAGTGATCGAGGCACAGGCCCTGACCACCGATACACCAAGCACTTTCGAGGACCGCGACATGATGAAGGTCGTCGGCTACGACATGACGGCTGCCGCAGCCGCGCAGGTTTACGAAGCCGCCGGCATCGGACCTGAGGACGTTCAGGTCGTGGAACTGCACGACTGCTTCTCCGCCAACGAACTCATCACGTACGAAGGTCTTGGCCTCACGCCCGAAGGTACTGCCGAGAAGTTCATCCTGGACGGCGACAACACCTACGGCGGACGAGTAGTCACCAACCCGTCGGGAGGCCTGCTGTCAAAGGGCCACCCCCTCGGCGCCACCGGTCTTGCCCAGTGCGCCGAACTGGTCTGGCAACTGCGCGGTCAGGCCGGCAAGCGGCAGGTCGAAGGAGCACGAATCGGACTGCAGCACAACCTCGGACTCGGCGGTGCGTGTGTGGTCAGCATCTTCAAGAAGGTGGGCTGACATGGCGCTCGATCCGTCCGTCGTCGGAACGATCATCCCGGGCCACGAGGCACTGGTCGAGCGCGGACGCCTGCGCTTCTTCGCCCAGGCCATCGGTGAGACCAACCCGATCTACGGAGACGTCGAGGCCGCCAAGGCTGCGGGGCATCGTGACCTGGTGGTACCGCCGACATTCCTGTTTTGCCTCGACATGGAAAAACCGGACCCGTTTGCCCTGGTCCGATCGCTGAAAATCGACATGAGGTACGTCCTGCACGGCGAGCAGTCCTTCGAATATCACGCACTCGCCTATGCCGGCGACACACTTGCCTTCAACGGCAAGGTCACGGACGTGTACTCGAAGAAGAACGGCGCCTTGGACTTCCTTGTCCGGACCGCCGAGGTCACCCGCGACGGCGAGTTGATCGCCCGCCTCACCAACACCCTGGTCGTTCGAAACCCTAAGGCGCAAAAATGAAAACAGGTGACGTTCTCCCTTCGCTGGAATTGCCCGAGATCAGCCGCACCACGCTCGCGCTCTACGCCGGAGCTTCTGGTGACCACAATCCGATGCACATCGATCTCGACGTCGCCCGCTCCGGCGGAATGAACGACGTGTTCGCGCACGGAATGCTCTCGATGGCCTACCTCGGTCGATTGCTGACCAATTACGTTCCGCAGGAACGCATCCGCACCTACAGTGTTCGCTTTGCCTCCATCACACCGCTGCACGCCAAGCCGACGTGCACCGGGACCGTCACCAAGGTCGAGGACGGCCTGGCCCACCTCGATATCGCCGTCACTCTCTCCGACGGCACCGCCACCCTGCGCGGCGACGCCGTCGTAGCCGCTTGAAAACTCTCTCTACCGAAAGGAACCCCGACATGGGCAAGCTCGACAACAGGACAGCACTCGTCACCGGATCCGGCCGCGGTATCGGCCGCGCCATCGCCTTGAAGTTCGCCGCGGAAGGCGCGAGCGTCGTAGTCAACGATCTTGATCCGGGCCCGGCCAAGGAGACGGTCGAGGAGATCATCGCGGCCGGTGGCAAGGCAGTGGCGTGCGTCGGTTCGGTCACCGAAGAAGGTTTTGCGGATCGATTCGTCAACACCGCAATCGATACCTTCGGCGGCCTCGACATCATCGTCAACAATGCCGGGTTCACCTGGGACAACGTCATCCAGAAGATGACCGACGAGCAGTGGGACACGATTCTCGATCTGCATCTGAAGGCACCGTTCCAGATCCTGCGCGCCGCTCAGCCCTACATCAAGGCCAATCCCACCGACTACCACCGCAAGGTCGTCAACATCTCCTCCAATGCCGGAGTGGTGGGCAATGCCGGACAGTCCAACTACGCAGCCGCCAAGGCCGGCATCATCGGCTTGAGCAAGACCCTTGCGCGTGAGTGGGGTCGTTACAAGGTCAACGTCAATGCCGTTGCATACGGTCTGATCAACACCCGCCTGACGGAAGCGTCGGCAGACGGTAACTCGACCATCGACGTCGAGGGTCGCGAGATCAAAGTCGGCGTCAACCCACAGCTCCTGGCGGCAGCCGAGCGGACCATCCCACTGGGCCGCGCCGGACGTCCGGACGAAGCGGCCGGCGCGGTATTTGCGCTCTGCCTGCCCGAAACCGACTACGTCAGCGGCCAATGCCTGGTGTGCGACGGCGGCAGTCGCTGACCTCACGTTTCCCGAAAGGAGCGGTCCCCATGTACTTGACTCAGTCTCTGCAACGATCAATGCAGCAACGCCCTGACCAACCCATGACCGTATGTGGGGACCGTATCCGCACCTGCGCCGAGGTCGGCGGGAGAGTAACCCGTCTTGCAGGCGCTTTCCGCGACCTCGGTGTGCAGGTAGGCGATCGCGTCGCGATACTGTCGCTCAACTCCGATCGCTATCACGAGTACTTCTTTGCCACCTGGTGGATGGGAGGCGCGGTCAATCCGCTCAACACCAGATGGAGCGCTGCCGAGATCGCTTTTGCGCTGGACGATTCCGATACACGAGTGCTGGTCGTCGACGACACCTTTCTGCCGCTACTCGACGAGGTACGGGTGTTGTTCCCACAGCTCGCCGTAGTGATACATGCCGGCGAACTGCCGACGCCGGCCGGCGCTCTCGACTACGAGAATCTGATCGCCTCGAGCGAACCCACACCGGACCTGCGACTCGGCGGTGACACCCTGGCCGGAATCTTCTATACCGGCGGAACCAGCGGTCACCCCAAGGGGGTCATGCTCACCCACGCCAACCTCGTGACGTCGAGCCTCGGCGCAGTGGCCAGTAACAGAACGCCTGGTACCGACGGCCTGGCTCTGATCACCGCCCCGATGTTTCATCTTGCGTCGCTGGCAAATTGGATCGGCCGTAACACTGTCGGGGCGACGTTGGTGATTCAGCCAAGTTTCGAACCGGCCACCGCACTGCGCTTGATCGAGCAGCACAAAGTTACGTCGATGCTGTTGGTACCCACGATGATTCAAATGCTGATTCGTCATCCGGACCGGACGAACCGGGACCTGTCCAGCATCCTGGCCGTGCAGTACGGTGCTTCCCCGATCTCCGAAACCTTGCTTCGGCAAGCGCAACAGGCTTTTCCGCAGGCAGCCTTCATGCAGGGGTACGGCATGACCGAGGCCGGACCCGGACTCACCAGCCTGAGCGCAGAAGATCACGTCGACGCGACCCGCCTGAAATCTGCCGGTCGGCCGATGGGACACGTCGAGATTCAGGTGGTCGACGAGAACGGCAACGAGCTTCCTCGCGGTGAGGTCGGCGAAATCATCGCCCGCGGCGGCAACATCATGTGCGGCTACTGGAATCGGCCGGAAGAATCACGATCGGCATTGCGCGACGGTTGGCTGTACACCGGCGACGGAGGCTACATGGACGAAGCCGGGTATCTCTTCGTCGTGGATCGGATCAAGGACATGATCATCTCGGGTGGTGAGAACGTCTATTCGACGGAGGTCGAAAACGCTCTGGCCACACATCCGGACGTAATCAGCTGCGCTGTGATCGGCGTACCCGACGATCAGTACGGCGAACGAGTCCACGCGGTCCTGGTCGTGCGTCCCGGGGTGTCTCTGACGTGCGAAGAAGTCCGCGCACACTCGAAGACGCTGATTGCCGGCTACAAGTCTCCGCGAAGTATCACCATCGTCGAGCAAATGCCCGTGTCCCCGGCTGGCAAGATACTCAAGAGAGAACTCCGCAGGCAGTTCTCCGACTTTGCAACCAGCACCATCACCTGACCACGCCACCGACCTCGAGGGCCCCATGACGATCGATACATCGGACGGCACACCTGCGGCCTCGCCGGACCGGCCGGCCGCGCCGAAAACGACCCCGAAGAAGACGCTGCGCCCACGCAACCGCAAGGCGCAGATCATCACCGTGGCTCGTGAACAGTTCGGCCGCTCGGGGTACCACAACGTCAGCATGGAAGGCATCGCGTCTGCGGTGGGCATCACCGCAGGCGCGCTGTACCGCCACTTCCCGAACAAGCAGGAACTCCTCGCGCAGGCGATGCTCGACGGCTCGTCTTCGATCCTCGCGATCCTCGACGAGGTCGATCGAACCGATTCCAAGGTGGTCTTCACGGCACTGGTTCGTTACGGACTCGACAACAACTTCCGTAGTCTTCTCTTCGATCAGGAGGCCCGTAACCTGACCCCTGAGCGCAGAACGGAGGCGCGTGCCGGAGTTCGGGAAGTCACGAGCCGGGTCGCAGCCGCCCTTCGACACGAGCGTCCCGACCTGTCGGTTCCCGATTCCGTCGTTCTGGGGTGGGCGCTCACCAGTATCGCGTTCAGCCCCGCTCGACACCGCACGACGCTTCCTCGGAAACGCTTCGAGGCTTTGTTGGCCAGGTTGTTCGATGTCGTTCGTACCGCTCCGGTCCTTCCCGAGGAGCCGGCGGCACAGCCCCAGCCGACTTCGAACTTCAGCCACACTTCGCGTCGCGAAAGTTTGATGGGCGCCGCAATCACGCTGTTCGATCAACGCGGCTACCGATCCGTGACAATGGACGACATCGGCAGCGCCGCCGGCGTTCCCAGTTCGAGCATCTACACCCATTTCGGAAGTAAAGCCGAAGTGCTGCAAGCAATTCTGGCCCGCGGGAACGAAACACTCCGACTCGGCCTGGTCCAGGCTTTGAGGAACGCAGACTCACGCGAAGACGCGATTGCCCGCGTCGTACATTCGTACACCAATTCGGTGATCTCACCTGACAGCGCGATTGCCATTCTCATCGAAGAAACAGCGAACTTGCCCGAAGAAGCGCAGGCCTCGACGCACATTGCACAACGCGAGTACATCGACGAGTGGGTACACCTGCTCGGTAACGAAACCGCGGATGCACGGGCGACGGTGTTGGCAACCATCAGCATGATCAACGACCTCACGCGCGTCCGACTCGAATCACGACAGTGCGCGATCGAGGATCTGGCGGTGAGGATTCTCGCCACCCAGACGGTCTGACTCGTCACTCCCCAGCGCTGAACCCTACGACTGGTGCTACCGTATCCAAGTACTTTCTTTTTACTAGCAACTAGCTTTACCGGGTAACGCTCGGATGAGCTACAACGGAAACGGAACCACCGATGTCACTCGACGCAGCCACCCCATTTACCGCACAGCAGCTCGACGCAGCCGGCCGTGAACTGCTCTTCACAGCAGCCCGCACGGCAAACTCCTTCTCCAACGAACCGGTCACCGACGACGAACTGACTGCGATCTGGGAGCTCGCGAAGTGGGCACCGACCGCGGCCAACACCAATCCACTGCGCGTGCTGTTCGTGCGTACGGAGGAGGGCAAAGCGCGCCTCGTCGAGCACATGTCCGACGGCAACAAGGCCAAGACCGCATCGGCGCCTGCTGTCGCGGTTCTTGCCGTTGACACCAAGTTCTACGAGCATATTCCGGCACTGTTCCCCATCCGTCCGGAGATGAAGGACTACTTCGAGTCCGACGACGCTGCCGCCACATCGAGCAGCAAGTTCAACGCCGCACTGCAGGCTGGTTACGTGATCCTCGCGATTCGGGCGCAGGGCCTGGTCGCCGGCCCGATGGCCGGCTTCGACGCCGACGGCATCGACGGCGAGTTCTTCGCGGACGGACGCTTCAAGACCACCCTGGTGGTCAACATCGGCCATCCCGGCGAGAACCCGTGGTTCGACCGTCTGCCGCGGCTGTCCAATGAGGATGCGCTCAGCTGGGCCTGAGGCCGACTCGTACAGTTCCCACAATGCGGGAGGGTTCTCCGGAGCCCTCCCGCATTGCTGTCTCGAGCGTTTGCTGTCTCCAGCACGTTTCAACTCCGCACGCAGTGGGTACCTACCCGCGTCCCGCAAAATCTCACGTCCAGAACAACATCCGACACGCTGCAATCGGAATTAGTTGCAGTATCTCAGTTTTTGGACGACAGTCGAGGGAAACCCCTCGGCCTACGGAGGCTGCGGGGAAAGCCCTTGTGCGCCGGTCGGTGTCGAGGGAAGACGTTCGAGCGAGCAGAAGTCCGAAGAAAGTGGGTTCGGAAATATGGGCGCGCTATGGGATTTTGTCGTTGCACGACGACAGCAATTGATGACCGACTCGTACCTACATGTTTCAGCAGTTATCCAGTCCGTGATCATCGCGACGATTGCCGCCGTGATCATCGGCATTCTCGTCTACCGGAGCCCGGCGGGATCCTCCATCGCTACGGCGTTGGCCAGCACGATCCTGACGGTTCCTTCATTCGCCCTCCTCGGACTGCTCATTCCGATTCTCGGTCTCGGCGTCGCTCCCACGATCACCGCGTTGATCTTGTATGCCCTGCTCCCGATCATTCGGAACACGATCATCGGTCTGGATGCGGTCAACCCGGCGATCACGGACGCAGCCCGCGGTGTCGGAATGAATCGCATGCATGTTCTGAGTCGAATCGAGCTGCCGATCGCGTGGCCGTCGATCCTCACCGGCATGCGGGTCAGCACACAGATGCTCATGGGCATCCTCGCCATCGCGGCGTACGCCAAGGGTCCTGGTCTGGGAAACCTGATCTTCTCCGGACTCTCGCGTGTCGGTAGCCCGAACGCTGTTCCTCAAGCGCTGGTCGGCACCGTACTGATCGTCATTCTCGCTCTGATTCTCGACGGAATCTACGTCGTCATCGGTCGTCTCACTACTTCGAAGGGGCTGCAATGACTGAAACCATTCCGTCTGACGTATCCACAGATCAGAAGGTATCCGGGGTCGAGATCGTTCTCGAATCCGTGACCAAACGTTACCCGGGCCAGAAAGCTGCAGCGGTGGACAATGTTTCACTGACTGTTCCGGCCGGTGAGATCGTGGTCTTCGTCGGACCTTCGGGTTGCGGCAAGACGACGACGATGCGCATGATCAACCGTCTGATCGAACCCACCTCGGGCAAGATCACCATCGACGGCAAGGACGCGCTGTCCATCGACCCGGACAAGCTTCGCCGCGGCATCGGCTACTCGATCCAGCAGGCAGGATTGTTCCCGCACTTCACCATTGCGAAGAACGTCGCGACGGTGCCCGGCCTCATCGGTTGGGACAAGAAACGTATCGCAGCTCGCACCGACGAGATGCTCGACCTCGTCGGCCTCGATCCCGATACCTATCGCGACCGCTACCCTCGCCAGTTGTCCGGTGGCCAGCAACAGCGTGTGGGCGTGGCGCGGGCGCTGGCTGCCGATCCCCCTGTCTTGTTGATGGACGAGCCTTTCGGTGCCGTCGACCCGATCACCCGCGGCCTGCTGCAGGACGAACTGATGCGTCTGCAGTCGGAGTTGGGTAAGACCATCGTCTTCGTCACCCACGATTTCAACGAGGCAGTCAAACTCGGTGACCGTATTGCCGTGCTGGGCAATCAGTCCAGCATCATGCAGTACGACACTCCGGAGGCGATTCTCGCCAATCCCGCAAACGACATGGTCGCGGGATTTGTCGGGGCGGACGCCTCGCTCAAGCAGCTGACCCTGACACGCGTGCGCCAGATCAAACTCAAGCAGTGCCTCACCGCCCGCGAAACCGATTCGGTCGATGATTTGAGAACCGCACTCGCAGCGCGTAAGTGGAAGTGGGCCCTGATTCTCGATCAGCGTGGACGGCCGCTTCGCTGGGTCTCGCCCGGCCACCTCGCCCATGCGTCGACGCTTCGAGGTGTCGGTAACGAGATCGGCGAAGCCGTGTCCATCCAGTCCACCCTGCAGGATGCCTTGGAGGCTCTTCTCGCCGAAAGCAATGCGTCCACTGTGGTCACCGGACGGCGCGGCGAGTATGTCGGTCTCATCACCATCGACACACTGGTCAGCCATCTCTCCGAGATGCGCGAGGAGCATGCGCACGACCACGACGAAGAGCCAGACACCGAGAACGTCGAAGGTTGAACATGACTGCCACGACAGAGGAGCGCGTCTCCGCGCCTGAGATGGAACCGGACGCCCCCGATCTGGGCGCGGCCGAGAACGCCGCCACACGCCGTGCGGAACGGATGCGACTGTATGTGCAACCGGTCATCGTCCTGATCCTGGTTGCGGGCGTGTTGATCTGGGCATTCAGCCGAGATCTCAACGCGACGCAGAAGGCGAGCATCAATCTCGACAACATCGTCACACTGACCTGGCAGCACGTACTGATCACGGCCGCCGTGGTCATCATCGTCGTCGCCATCGCGGTTCCACTCGGAACCCTGCTGACCAGGCCGAAATTCACCCGATTGGCACCGTTCTTCGTGGGAATAGCCAACATCGGAGCCGCAGCGCCGGCCATCGGCCTGCTCGTGCTGTTCTATCTCGCAACAAGAACGACGGGCTTCTGGATCGGCGTGTTTCCCATCGCGTTCTATTCGCTGCTCCCGGTGCTGCGCAACACCATCCTCGGCTACCAGCAAGTGGACAAGACCTTGATCGATGCCGGGCGCGGGCAGGGAATGTCTTCGCTCACGGTCCTGCGTCAACTCGAATTCCCGATGGCCGTCCCGTACATCCTTGCAGGACTGCGCACTTCGCTCGTTCTGGCAGTCGGCACCGCGACGCTGTGCTTCCTGGTCAGTGCCGGCGGACTCGGCATTCTGATCGACACCGGATACAAGCTCCGCGACAACGTCACCCTCGTGGTCGGTGCCGTACTGGCGGTGTCGTTGGCCTTGCTGATCGACTGGCTCGGCGCGCTCGCCGAAACTTATCTCGGGCCCAAGGGATTACGATGACCAAGACTTCGATCACCAGAACGTGGGGCTGGAAAGTCGCGGTTGCCACGATCGGCCTCACACTTGTCGCTTCGTGTGGCCTCGAGTCCGGTGGCGCACTGCCCCTGGCTGTCGGCCCCGGCAGCATCGAGCCGGTTCCTGAGCTCGAGGGTGTGAAGATGACCGTCGGCTCCAAGGACTTCACCGAGCAGATCGTGCTCGGATACGTCATCGAATTCGCGATGGCCGCTGCGGGCGCAGATGTTCGAGATCTCACGAACATCCAGGGCTCGAACAGCACCCGTGACGCACAGTTGAACGGGCAGATCGACCTTGCGTACGAGTACACCGGGACCGGCTGGATCAACTACCTCGGCAACGAGACTCCGCTTCCCGATTCGCAGGCGCAGTTCGAGGCCGTCCGTGATGCGGACCTTGCTGCGAACGACATGGTGTGGACCGATCCGGCGCCGATGAACAATACGTATGCATTGGCGATGAGCAAGGAGACCGCTGAGAAGACCGGCGTCAAGACGGTTTCCGACTACGCGAAGTTGGTCGAATCCGATCCCGGCGCCGCGGTGACGTGCGTCGAGACCGAGTTCAACGTCCGCCAGGACGGATACCCCGGCCTGGCAGCGAAATACGGTTTCGACGCCTCGCGTGCCCAGCGCCAGATCCTGCAGACCGGCATCATCTACCAGGCGACAGCCGACAGCGATCAGTGCAAGTTCGGCGAGGTGTTCACCACCGACGGTCGCATCATCGCACTCGATCTCGTTCTGCTCGAAGACGATCTGCAGTTCTTCCCGAAATACAATCCGGCGTTGGTCATGAAAAAGGACTTCGCGGAAGCACATCCGGAGGTTGCCGAAGTCATGGCGCCGATCTCGGAGAAACTGACCAACGAGGTGATGACCGAGCTCAACCGGCAGGTCGACGTCGACGGCAAGGAGCCGGCGGACGTGGCTCGCGACTGGCTGGTCTCGGAAGGTTTTGTCACCGCTGAGTGATCGGCGGACCGCAGCACAGCCGAGTAGTTACCGCTTGCGTCCCACGCAGAACACCCGCCGGAACGGAAACAGCGTTCCGGCGGCTGTTGCGGGATACGCCTCCCGCAGCAGATCCGAATACTGGCGCTCGAACTCCGGAGCGTCGGCCTCGCCGAGAACGTCCAGCACCGGCCGAAGTCCAGTCCCTCGAACCCATCCGAGCACCGGATCAGCACCGGCCAGCACGTGTACGTACGTCGTCTCCCAGGCGTCGACGTCGAATCCGTGCTCCTGCAGACGCTGCGCGTACGCAACCGGACTGTCGACGCCTTCCGGGCCGCGTAGGACGCCGCCCAGTCGCTCGCTCCATTCCGCGGACTCCGCGAGGCTTCGCATGAGCGCATGTGACGGTGCATCGAAGTTTCCCGGAACCTGCCACGCCAGCCACGACCCGGATGCCAGGGTGTCCGCCCACTGGTCGATCAGCTCACGGTGGCTCGGAACCCACTGCAATGCAGCGTTACTGACGACCACGTCGTAACCCGTGGCATCGAAGGACATGATGTCCCCCAACTCGACGGTGACGTTTCCCGGTAGGTCTGTCGGGGCCTGCGCCACCATTTCGGGAGACGAGTCGAAACCGGATACCGAGGCGTCCGGCCATCGTTCCCCCAGCATCGCGGTCAAGCTACCTGATCCGCAACCGAGGTCGGCTACCCGCGTCGGGTCTTCGGTCGCCACCCGTGACACCAGGTCCACGAACGGGCGTGACCGCTCACCCGAATAGCGGCCGTAGACTTCGGGATTCCACGTGACAGTGCGCATGAACCCATCCTGCACCCTGTTCCTGAGAATTGCCGCCCTCTAGATCACCGACGCGGCACCACGGTGGACAGTACGTTCGGCAACCTCGACCAGTCCGCGGTGATGTAACTTGCGTGATCACCCGCCAACCGGTCGAGACGCTCGCTCGCCTCGGCTTCGGTGGCATGCGCACCGTCGATCTGTGGAGCGACCTTGTGCGCGTCGGTCATGACGAGCAGGTAGCCACGATGGTGGTACCACTGCGGATCCACAACGCCCGAGGTGTAATCGAGGGCGTCGCCGTCGAAGATCACGAACCACGGGCGGATGCCCGGGTCGGCGTAACGGTCGATTCGTGGGTCTCCCGGTGACGCCCGGTGAACAGCGGGAAAGGCGGCGCCGAGTTGGACGAGTCCGGCAGCGGACAGATCTCGCAAGTGCGTCGCGTACTGCCGGTCGGTCCACTCCGTGTCGAGCGGGTTTCCCTCCTCGATCGTTCCCGGAATCAGCTCGAACAGAAATTTGCCGCTCATCTCGGACATGGTCGGCCATCCACGGTCGGTGACGGCGGCATCCGGGGTCGAGTAGGACTCACCCATCAGATCGGATGGAGTGAAGACCGCGTCGCCCAGAGTCCCGAGGATCAAGGCGTCGAGATCGGCAGGTCCGCGTCCGTAGCCGGTGGTGAAACCGTCCTTGAGTTCCAACTTGATCATCACCGGAGGATGCTCGGGGTCGGCTTCGTGCCACGCCCGCATATCTGCCAGGCATCCGCGCAGTCCCTGATCTCGCTGACCACTTCGCAACCCGGATGCGTCCTGCGCACCGACGCAGTTGCTGTCACTCGCCACCGGATTCATGTGCGAGACACGCCAGTCCGGACCACCGCCGTTGGTCCACAGATCCAATTCGAGCAGCGAGGCCCCGGAGTCCAAAGCGTCGGCGAAGTACGGAAACGTCGCCTTCTCGTAGGAATTGTGGACGCCGACGGACGTGGTCTCGGAGAACGAGCGAGCTCGGTCCGCAGTCGCCTCGGCACCGGCCGTGGGAGCCGAGACGACCGAGACGACCGCCGCGAATGCACTCACACCGGCTACCAGAATTCCACGCATGTTCGACACTCTCGCAGAAATCACGCCGTCGCAGGACAGAATCGGAAGAGGCAACTGGACGAACGTCCTAGGCTGTGTCGACGGTAAGACTGTTCCGCAATATGTTCTTCTGTATTTTTCCCGTTGCGGTGACAGGCAGGCGGTCGACGAACCTGATCGAACGAACCTTCTGATACGGAGCCACCTTCGCGGCCACGTAGTCCGTCAATTCCCGTTCCAGCAATTGCAGGTCCGACGCAGATTCGGACGCGAAGTCGCGGTTCAATTGAACGAAGGCCGTCACACGCTCGCCGACCACCGGCACCGTTTCGCCGACGACGGCTGCCTGCGCAACGGCAGCATGCGAACAGAGAATCTCTTCGAGCGGCTGCGGATACACGTTGTAGCCCTTGTAGATGATCATGTCCTTCGATCGCCCGACCAGAAACAGGTGCCCCGCATCGTCCAGCCGCCCCATGTCGCCGGTAGCGAGCCAACCACCGCGGAACTGAACCGCGGTCAGCTCCGGCTGGTTCTGGTATCCGTCGGTGATCTGGGGCCCGCGGGCCCAGACCTCACCGACCTCGCCGGGCCCGAGGACTGCCGAATTCTCGTCTCGGATCTCGAGTTCGGTGTCGAAGATTGCGACACCGACACTGTCCGGCGGCGTCGCGACATCACTGTTCAAAGGCGCACCGGTCAGGCCCATCGTCGCTTCGCTCAGGCCGTATCCCTCCGTGACCCAGGCGTTGCCGAAGATCGTTTGAAGGCTCCGCAGCGATGTCGTGTCGAACGGGGCTGCGCCGGAGTTGATCGCACGCACGGAGGACAAGTCGTGCGCTCCGATCCTGCTGCTCGCCAACAACGCGTAGTACATCGCTGGCGAACCGGTGATGTGCGTGACGCCGAGGCGCTCGATGTCTGCCAACATCCGGTCCGGATCGAAGCGGCCGGTGAAGACAACGGTCGAACCGAGCAGCGTGCTGACGTTCTGTCCGACCAAGCCCAGACCGTGGAAGAGGGGCGCCACTGCGATGTTGACGCCTTCGCCAGGCACCAGCGCGTGAGGACCGCGATCGACGGTCGACTGCATGCGAAGCCCACCGAATTCGTCGAGTTCGGTGAGAAGTCCCGATCGCCAGGACGCCATCTGGATGACATTCGAAACCAGGTTACGGTTAAGTACGCGAACAGCTTTGGAGCGTCCGGTCGTACCACCGGTCAGCTGCAGATGGGCGACGAGCTCCGGATCGACGCGGTACGACACCAACGGCTGCGCTTGCAGTAGATCGCCGAATGCACGAACGCCCTCTGGCAGAACCGTTTCGGTCGCCGGCGCCGAGGGTGTCGCGGATACGCACACCACTGCGTCGACGCACTGCGCGTCCGCTGCCAGAACGATGCCGACGGTTTCGGGGTGCGAGATGACCACCCGGGCCTTCACATCGTCCAACTGATCGCGGAGACCGGCGGGCGGGAGAGTCGGATTGACCGGCGCCACAGCAGCACCCGCACACAACGCACCGTAGTACGCCACGACGTACCACAGGTTGTTCACCATATGGAGCGCCACGACGTGCCCCGGTTGCACTCCGAGTGCACGCAATCCCCCGGCCGCTCGTTGTGCACGATCATGCAACTCGGCGAAGGTGAGTGCAAGGTCGCCGTCTTGCAACGCGATTCGATCAGGGTAGGCGCGCGCAGCTCCCGCGAGAACTGCGTCGATTCCCGTCGTCGGATAGTCGAGGCACCGAGGCATATCGGTCGGCCAGGCGAGCGTCATGAGTAGAACCTCCAGCTGTTCGGAATGGATGGAATGAATCTTCTAGTCGAGTCGGCGAACCAGCGACTCTTGGACAACAGTGGCTACCAAATCTCCTTCCCTACTCCAGAAGTGCCCACTCGACAGTCCGCGGCCGTCGCAGGACGATGGGCTGCTCTGCGAGAAGAGCATCCAGTCGTCAGCGCGGAAGGGTCGATGGAACCACACAGCGTGATCGAGGGAAGTCACGATCGCCCTGGATTGACCCTTGAGCATCGAACGATGCGGTTGGATGTCCAGTGACGCTGTCGACGCCAATGTCATGTCGGAGCCGTACGTGAGGGCGCAGACGTGAAGCAACGGATTGTCGGGCAAGGCTCGAGCGGGTTTGAGCCACACCGTCTGCTCTGAAAGTCCCGGTACTGCACGGTGGTCCGATACCCGATCCTGCGGAACGAAGCGCAGGGACATCACTCGCACTGTTGTCGCGGCCTGGTACTCCTCAGGCCGCTCTTGCGCCCAGTGCTCGTACGGATCCGGAAGTTCCTCGGGTGGCGGCACTTCGGGCATCGCGAACTGCCGATCCGCGCCGCCTTCGGGCAGTTTGAAGGAGGCCGACAACGTGAAGATCGGTTCGCCATCTTGTCTCGCAGTGACTCGACGGGAGCGATACGACCGCCCGTCTCGGAGTCGTTCCACCTCGTAGACGATCGGTTTGGTGGGATCGCCCGCGCTGAGGAAATAACCGTGCAGCGAATGCGCAAGATTTTCCGGTGGAACGGTACAGCCAGCGGCGGTCAGAGCCTGAGCCGCCACCTGCCCGCCGAACGCCCTCATCGGATGCCCGGCATGGCAGTAGCCGCGAAAATCGTTGCTGCTCAACTCTTCCAAAGTGAGTAGGCTCTCGAAGTCAGGCGAAACATGATGATCGAGTACGAAGGTCATCGAGATCGGCCTATCGGGCAGCAACAACGGGAGCGTTGGGGCGCACCAAGTTCTTGTCACGGGCAGGGTCGATGATGACGACGCCGACAACGGCCACGACGAGTGCAACCCCACCGAGGATCTGGAAGGCGGTCGCGTAGCCGTCACCACCGTCGCCGGCCGCATCGACGATGCGTCCCATCATGTACGGCGCGATGAAACCACCGAACGCCATGAGCGACAGGAACACCCCGAGTACCCCGGAAATTTGCTTCGGCGGGCACAATTCGCTCACACAGGCATTGAGAAGCGGCAGCACCGGAGTGCATATCGCATAGCCCAAGGACACCATGAACACAGCCATGACAGGCGTATTGACGAACGGCAGGAAGACCAACATCGTGCCGCCGATCAGCATGCCGACCGCAGGAAAGACCACCCGAGCAGCCCGCATGCTGACGCCTTTGGTGATGAGCCTGTCACTGAGCCACGTGCTGCTCAACATGATCACAAGGCCGATGAGGCTGGGGATGGAGAACATGGAACCGGCCTGAAGCCGTGAATAGCCAAGGCCCAGTTCGAAATACGACGGCAACCAGGTGAGGACCACTGCTGCGAGTGCATAGGCGGCTGCAATGAGCAGAACTCCGCCGATGAAGGTGCGGGTACGGAAGATGTGCAGCCAGGGCACAGCCGGCTCAGCGTCAGTCGCGGGCGCCGTTGTCGTTGCCGGATCCGGGTCTTCAGGGCCCGATTCTTCAGGGCCCGAGTCGACGCTATCGGCCTTACCCGAGTTGCCACTGCGGCCGTACGGACCTTCCTTCCACATTGCCAGCCACAGCACAGCCCACAACAGACCCGCGATCGCCAATGCGACCAGCGCAGAACGCCAACCCCAGGTGACGGCCACGTACGCGAGGATGGGTGCGATCGCAATCTTCGCGATCGACGCCGAGCAGGTCAGGACGGCTCCCGGCAGTCCGCGTCGCGCCGGCGCATGCCAGGAGTACGCGGCGGAGAACAGCAGGGGCGAGTTGGGTCCTTCGGCGAAGCCGAGAATCATCCGACTCACCAGCAGGGTCACGAAGCTGGCCGAGAGAATGAGCGGCAACATCGCCACGGACCACAGGACGACCAGCAGGACGAGCGCCCAGCGCAGTCCGAGCCACTTGTCGAGAGCGCCCGAGAACAAGCCACCGAGCGAGAGCATCAGAAAAAAGGCACTACCGGTCAGACCGATATCCGAAGCGGAGAGTCCCAACTCCTTGGCCAAGGGCTGAGCGATGATGCCGAGAACTGCTTTGTCGGCGAAGTTGATGACATACATGGCGACCAGCACGCTGGTCATCCCCCAGGCCACTGTCCTGGATTCGCCTGCTTCTCCGAGCTTGGCCCGAGGCCGGTTCACCTGCTGTTCGAGTACCACTAAATCTCCTTGAACTGGTAAGGGAAGATTCGCCACGACTTCGCCGTTGGCGCCCGACATGCCCGATTCGGTGATGGGCGTCACATTGCCTGCTAGGCAGGATTCAATCACTAAAACAGCTTCCTAGCAAGCAGTTCAATGAATAATGTGAATTTGCCATAACTAGATGCAGGGTCAATGATCGAAATGGATCGCCATCCAAACAAAAGTTATTGGCAATTCACTTATCTGTCCAACCGCAAAGACGCCGACCTCGAAGTCGGCAACGAAGGAGCACGCCATGAACGACGCCGTCATCGTCGACGCAGTTCGCACACCGATCGGAAAGCGGAACGGAGGGCTGTCCGGGGTTCACCCCGTCGACCTGTCCGCACATGTCCTTCGCGCCCTCACCGAACGCAACGACCTGGATCCGAGCACAGTCGACGACGTCTTGTGGGGTTGCGTCAGCCAGGTTGGTGAACAAGCCGGCGGCGTCGGCCGATACGCCGTACTCGCCGCGGGTTGGCCCGAATCGGTCACCGGTGTGACCGTGGACCGGGCTTGCGGATCCTCGCAGCAGTCCTTGCATTTCGCCGCGGCCGGAATCATCAGTGGCCACTACGACATCGCCGTCGCCGGAGGCGTCGAGAGCATGAGCCGCGTCCCAATCGGCTCGGCACGCAGCGCCACCCAATTCGGCAAGCCGTTCGGCCCGCTGGTCCGCAAGCGATACAACGGAGTGGAATTCAACCAGGGTGTGGGCGCAGAAATGATCGCCGAGAACTTCGGGCTGACCCGAACGCAGCTGGATCAGCACGCTCTCGATTCCCACGAGCGAGCTGGCGCGGCAATCGACTCGGGCGCATTCGAGAGTCAGATCAGCCCGGTGAAGACCACGGCCGAAGACGGCACCGTGTCCATGGTCGACACCGACGAGGGGGTCCGGCGCGGATCGACTCTCGAGCGATTGGCTGCGCTCCCTACCCCGTTCAAGGACGACGGACGTATCACCGCTGCCAACTCGTCACAGATCTCCGACGGCGCCGCTGCGCTTCTGGTCACCAGCAGCGAATTGGCGGCTCGCAGAGGGTGGAAGCCCATCGCCCGGGTCCACACCGTGGCATTGGCAGGCGTCGACCCGATCACCATGGCTACCGGTCCCATTCCGGCCACCGCCAAGGTCCTCGAGCGTTCGGGGCTGTCACTGTCCGACATCGGGGCATTCGAGATCAACGAGGCTTTCGCTTCGGTCACTCTGGCTTGGCTGCAGGCGACCGGCGCCGACTATGCCAAGCTCAACCCTCTCGGCGGCGCGATGGCACTCGGTCATCCTCTCGGCGGTTCGGGCGCACGTCTGACGACCACCCTCGTACACCACATGCGCGACAACGGCATTCGGTACGGATTGCAGTCGATGTGCGAGGCTGGCGGTCAGGCCAATGCCATGATCCTGGAACTGATCTGAATCAGGCCACGCGCCCCGGACTCCTTGGAGGAAGCACATGCAACTGACTCAATTCGTTCACCGATCCATGCGAGCAGCCCCGGAAACCCCGATGACAGTGTTCGGAGATCGAGTCCGAAGCTGCCGACAATCGGTCGAACGAATCACGAAGCTGGCGGGCGGGTTGCAGGCAATGGGCCTGCAACCCGGCGATCGCGTCGCGATTCTGGCATTGAATTCGGACTGGTACCACGAGGCGCTCGTCGCCTGTTGGTGGTCGGGAGCGGTGGCGAGTCCCGTCAACACCCGTTGGAGCCCAGCGGAAATCACTTACGCACTCGAGGATTCCGGCTCGACCTTCCTGCTGGTCGACGACAACTTCGCTCCCGCCGCGAGCGCCCTCCGCGAATCGTGCCCAAGTCTGGCGACTGTGATCTACTGCGGCGAAGGACAGGCCCCCGAGGGAATGCTCGACTACGAACGGGTGATCTCGGAATCGGTACCTGTCGCCGATCTACGCGTCGGCGGCGACACCCTGGCACTCCTGCTGTACACAGGTGGTACGACGGGCGTACCGAAAGGTGTGATGGTCAGCCATCGATCGCTGATCACCTCTGCCTTGGGCACACTCGCCGCAGGAAATGTCGCTGTCAGTGGTGGAGTGAACCTAGCGGTCAACCCTCTGTTCCACATCGCTGGGATCGTCGGGTGGCTGGCCCAGTCGCTGATGGGTGGCACTCAGGTCTTCCTGTCGAGATTCAGTCCGGGCATATTCCTCGAAGCAGTTGACCGCCATCGGCCGACAACCGTCGGCCTGGTCCCGACGATGCTTCAGATGTTGATCTCGCACGAGGACACGGCTTCCTACGATCTGACCAGTGTTCGAGTCCTGAGGTACGGCGCCTCCCCCATTTCTCCGACGCTTCTGGGGCAAGTCATGCAGATGTTCCCCAACAGCGCCTTCGCGCAGGGCTACGGGATGACGGAGACCGCCCACATCAGTGTTCTCAGCCCCGCTGATCATCTGGAAGGCGGCGAGTTGCTCCGTAGCGCCGGTCGCATTCTCCCGCACTGCGAGGTCCGGATCGTCGATCCGGCAGGCACGGAACTGCCTCCGGGTGAGGTAGGCGAAATCGTCACGTTCGGCAGCCACATCATGCTCGGATACTGGAACAAACCGATCGAGACCGCCGAGGTACTACGCGACGGCTGGATGCACACGGGCGATGCGGGATACCTCGACGAGCGCGGTTACCTGTTCATCGTCGATCGCATCAAGGACATGATCGTCACCGGAGGCGAGAACGTCTACTCCACCGAGGTCGAAAACGCCTTGGCTCGACATGAATCCGTGGCAGCGTGCTCTGTCATCGGCCTACCCGATTCCCAGTGGGGCGAACGCGTACATGCCGTGGTCGTCCTTCGAGCGGATTCGAACGTCGACGTCGACGCATTGCGCGCGCATGTGAAGACACTCATCGCCGGGTACAAGGTTCCTCGCTCCTTCCAGTTCGTCGATGCGTTGCCGGTCAACGGTGCCGGCAAGGTACTCAAACGCGATCTGCGTGCCCTGGCCGCCACGTCGGACTAGTCTGTCCTCTCCACCAGGCTCGGGAATCATCCATCACTCGGATTAGGTTCTCAGACTCCTTGACAACTGCACATATCTGGGCCAAAGTGAATATGCGCTAACCGCGATTCGAAACTCATTCATCAGATGGCGGACACTTTCGCCCAGATTCCGAGGAGTTTGTCATGACCAGCCTCGACGCCGGGGTCATCGGCACCCGAATTCCCGAGCACTCGGTGGAGGTCGAGCGCGGGCGACTCGCCTTCTTTGCCCGCGCCACCGGACAGGACGACCCGATCTACACCGACCGGAGCGCCGCCGAACAGGCCGGACACCGCGACATCCCTGTCCCACCGACGTTCTTGTTCTGCCTCGACATGGAGCGACCGAATCCCTCCACCTTCTACGCGGATCTCGGAATCGACATCCGGACGATCCTGCACGGCGAGCAGGAGTTCACCTACCTGAAGACCGCGTATGCAGGTGACACTCTCCATTTCTCCACTTCGGTCACGGATTGCTACGCGAAAAAGGCTGGTGCACTGCAGTTTCTGGTCCGCACCACCGAGGTGACACGCGAGGGGCAACCGATTGCGACCCTCCGCTCCACCACGGTCATCCGTGATCCTCGAGCTTGACGACACTCATTCCACCTAGACTGCAAGGACATCGAACATGGGCACTCTCGACGGCAAGGTCGCCATCGTCTCCGGTTCCGGCCGCGGAATCGGTCGCGACATCGCACTCCGCCTCGCTTCCGAAGGCGCATCCGTAGTGGTCAACGACCTCGATCCCGAACCGGCCCACGAAACGGTCGAAGACATCAAGGCTGCAGGCGGACACGCAATTGCCTGCGTCGGATCCGTGACGGACGCCGATTTCGCCGAGCGTTTCGTCGGCACCGCAATCGATGCGTTCGACGGACTCGACATCATCGTCAACAACGCGGGATTTACCTGGGACACCGTCATCCAGAAGATGACCGACGAGCAGTGGGACACCATTCTCGACGTCCATCTCAAGGCACCTTTCCGTATTCTTCGGGCCGCCCAGCCGTACATCAAGGCCAACCCCACCGACTACCACCGCAAGGTCGTCAACGTCTCCTCGGTGGCCGGCCTCTACGGAAACCCCGGACAGTCCAACTACGCAGCCGCGAAGGCCGGAATCGTCGGACTGACAAAGACTCTCGCCAAGGAATGGGGACGCTACAAGGTCAACGTCAATGCGGTTGCCTACGGGTTCATCCTCACCCGCATGACCGAAGCAGTTGCCGGCGACGATTCGTTTGTCGAGATCGGCGGCCGCAAGATCAAGGCCGGTGTCAGCGCGGCCGTCATGGAACGAGTCAAGACGTCCAACCCACTCGGTCGCCCGGGTACTCCCGCAGAGGCTGCCGGCGCCGTGTACGTGCTCTGCACGCAGGACACCGACTACGTCAGTGGGCAGTGCCTGACCGTCGATGCCGGCTCGCGTTAGTCTCCCTACCAGCGAAAGATGTCTATTTCCATGACGATTGACGCCAGTCCCAGCGGTCCGCTCGCCGGCCTTCGTGTCGTCGAACTCGGCGGTATCGGGCCAGGCCCGTTCTGCGGCATGCTACTTGCCGATCAAGGCGCTGACGTGATTCGGATCGACCGAAGCACCGAGGCCGGAAAGCAGTCCGGACATCCTGTGCTGCATCGCAACCGGCGTTCGGTTGCTCTTGATCTCAAGGATCCTCACGACGTCGACACCGTCTTGAAGATCATCGACACCGCCGACGCGGTAATCGAGGGCTTCCGGCCGGGAGTCACCGAGCGTTTGGGGCTCGGCCCGGACACCTGCCTCGCCAGGAACCCGAAGCTCGTGTACGGCCGGATGACCGGGTGGGGCCAGAATGGGCCGTTGGCACAGGAACCGGGCCACGATCTCAACTACATTGCCCTGACCGGCGCACTCGGGGCCATGGGAGCCCCCGGGGAGGTCCCTCCGGTTCCGCTGAATCTGGTCGGAGACATGGGCGGTGGCGGAATGCTGCTGGCACTCGGCATCACAACCGCAATGTTGCGCGCACGAATCGACGGCCGCGGACAAGTGGTCGACGCGGCGATGACCGACGGCACCGCCGTGCAGCTGGCATTGATCCACGGACTACTCGCGCGAGATCGCTGGGTGGACGAGCGCGCATCCAACATGTTCGACGGCGGCGCTCCCTTCTACCGGAACTATCGTTGCGCCGACGGTGGATTCATGGCGGTGGGTTGCGTGGAGCCACAGTTCTATGCCGCAACCATGAGAGTGCTCGGACTGACCGAAGATCCACTGTTCGCACAGCAGCACAACAGAGAAGCATGGACGGCAATGGCGGACCGGCTTGCCGATCTCTTCGCGACCCGTACCCGCGACGAATGGGACGCTGCATTCGACATGCAGGGCGCCTGCGTCTCCCCGGTATTGAACTTCGACGAAGCAGCGGTACACCCGCACAATGCCTTCCGAGCGACATTCGGAAAACTCGGCGACGGTCACATCCAACCGAATCCCGCTCCGCGTTACTCCGATACACCGGCCGACGACCCGCGTCCCGCACCCGTCATCGGCCGACACACCGACGAAGTGCTCGCCGAAATCGGCGTAGTCACTGCCGCAAGCTGAAAACGAAAAGGATCGCATCATGGGAACACTCGACGGCAAAGTTGCCATCGTCTCTGGCTCGGGACGCGGGATCGGCCGTGAAATCGCTCTCAAGCTCGCTTCCGAAGGCGCCTCGGTAGTGGTCAACGACCTCGATCCCGAACCTGCCGCTCAGACCGAGCGCGATATCAAAGCCACAGGTGGACAGGCTGTCTCGTGCGTCGGCTCCGTTGCCGAGGAGGGGTTCGCCGAACGCTTCGTGAACACCGCCGTCGAATCATTCGGCGGACTCGACGTCATCGTCAACAACGCGGGATACACCTGGGACAGCGTGATCCAGAAAATGACCGACGAGCAATGGGACACCATCCTCGACGTCAACCTCAAGGCGCCGTTCCGGATCCTGCGTGCCGCCCAGCCGTACATCAAGGCCAATCCCACCGACTACCACCGCAAGGTCGTCAACATCTCCTCCACTTCGGGTGTCTTCGGCAATGCAGGACAATCCAATTACGGCAGCGCGAAAGCCGGCATCGTCGGTCTCACCAAAACGCTGGCCAAGGAGTGGGGCCGCTACAAGGTCAATGTCAACGCGGTTGCATTCGGCTTCGTCGTCACCCGAATGACCGAGGTGACAGCCGATTCCGACACCAAGATCACGATCGACGGTCGCGACATTCGTGTCGGAGTCAATCCCGACCGCATGGCAGCCATGGCAACCACCATCCCCTTCGGTCGAGGTGCGACTCCGGTGGAAGCCGCGGGTGCCGTATACCTGCTCTGCACACCGGAATCCGACTACGTCAACAGCCAGTGCCTGGTTGTCGACGGCGGACGAGTCTGACACCGCTCCCCTCGATCATTCGGAGAAACGATGAGCCGTAAAGCATTTGTAGCCGGGGTCGGCATGATCCCTTTCACCAAGCCAGGTAAGAGCGACGACTACGACGTCATGGGAGCAGGCGCGGCCACCGCGGCACTCGAGGACGCAGGCCTCGAGTACTCGAAGGTTCAGCAGGCCTACGTCGGGTATGTGTACGGCGATTCCACCAGTGGCCAGCGCGCGCTGTACAACCTCGGTGAGACCGGCATCCCGGTGATCAACGTCAACAACAACTGCGCCACCGGTTCGACTGCGCTCTGGCTGGCCCGCCAGGCAGTCGAGAGCGGCGCGGTGGAATGTGCTCTGGCGCTCGGCTTCGAACAGATGCAACCCGGCGCCCTCAAGGGTGCCTGGACGGACCGCCCACGCCCCCTCGGTCGCTTCGACGAGGTACTAGAGGCCGCCGCCGGGATCGACGCATCAGTTCCGCGGGCTGCGCAGTACTTCGGTGTGGCGGGTATGGAATACATGGAGAAGTTCGGTATGAAGGCCGAAACGTTCGCCAAGATTCAGGTGAAGGCACGCAAGCACTCGGCCGACAACCCGTACGCGGTGTTCCGCACACAACTCACCGAAGGAGAAGTGCTGGCAGCGCCGACGCTCTTCGGACCCGTCACGCGGTATCAGGCCTGCCCACCCACGTGTGGCGCCGCGGCAGCGATCATCTGCACCGAAGAGTTCGCCCGCGCCAACGGACTTCGTACAGACGTCGCGATCAAGGCGCAGTCGATGACTTCCGATCTACCCAGCACCTTCGACGAAGGAAGCATGATCAAGGCCGTCGGCTACGACGTCACCGCCTCGGCCGCTCGTAACGTTTACGAGGCCTCGGGCGTCGACCCCCGCGATATCAAGGTCGTCGAACTTCACGACTGCTTCACGGTGAACGAGGTGCTCTGCTACGAAGCTCTCGGACTCGTGGAAGAGGGCGGCGCCGAGCAGTTCATCCTCAGCGGCGACAACACCTACGGCGGACGAGTGGTGGTCAACCCGTCCGGCGGCCTTCTGTCCAAGGGCCACCCACTCGGCGCCACCGGCCTCGCCCAATGCGCAGAGTTGGTATGGCAGCTTCGTGGCGACGCCGGTCCACGTCAGGTGGACGGTGCAACCCTCGCGCTGCAGCACAACCTCGGCCTCGGCGGGGCCGGAGTCGTCACCCTCTACGAAAAGGTGAGCTGAGTTGAATACCGGAGACATCCTGGACCTGACGGTCCCGAAGATCACACGCACCACACTTGCTCTGTACGCCGGCGCTTCGGGAGACCACAATCCCGTCCACATCGACATGGATGCCTGTGCAGCAGTTGGTATCCCCGACGTCTTCGCCCACGGCATGTTGTCCATGGCGTACCTCGGACGACTACTCACCGATCACTACGAGCAGGAGCGCATCCGTTCCTTCTCGGTCAGGTTCTCAGCGATCACCCCGGTGAACTCGACGCCACGGTGCACCGGGACGGTCGTCAAGGTCGAAGACGGCCTCGGTCACCTCGACCTCACCATGACGCTGCCCGACGGCACCGTGACACTGCGCGGTTCCGCAGTCGTCGCGGTCAACTAACCCTCCACGAGAAAGCAGGACGAGATGAAGCGCAACCTCTTCACCCAGGAGCACGAGGATTTCCGCGAGACGATCCGCACGTTCATCGCGAAGGAAGTCACTCCGTTCTACGCAGACTGGGAACGCGACAACCGCGTCCCACGCGAGTTGTTCCACAAACTCGGCGATCTCGGTGTCATGGGTTTCGACATCCCCGAGGAATACGGCGGAACCGGCACGATCAGCTACAAGTTCCAGGCCGTGATGGACGAGGAAACCTCGCGCGCTGCAGTCAGCTTCGGCCACTACACGGTCAGTACCGGAATCGTCCTGCCGTACCTCCTGCGTCTGGCGAACGAAGAGCAGAAGCAGCGTTGGCTCCCCTCGATCGCCACGGGTGAGAAGACGCTGTGCATCGCCATGACCGAGCCCGGTACCGGATCCGATCTGGCCGGCATCCGCACCACTGCCAAGCTCTCCGACGACGGCACTCACTACATCCTCAACGGAGCGAAGACCTTCATCACCGGTGCGGTGAATTCCGAACTGTGCGTGGTGGTTGCACGCACGTCCGCGCCCGCAGAGGACGATCGCCGCTTCGGACTGAGCCTGATGGTGGTTCCCACCGACGCACCCGGCTTCGAATACGGTCGCAAACTCGAGAAGCTCGGCCTGCGCGCCAGTGACACCAGCGAACTTTCGTTCACCGACGTCAAGGTTCCGGTTGCCGATCTCCTCGGCGAGCAGGACAAGGGCTTCTCGTACCTGGGGCAGAACCTGCCGCGAGAGCGCCTCTCGATCGGCAGTCGCGGTGTGGCATCTGCCCGGGCTGCAATCGAATTCGCGAAGGCCTACGTCCAGGAACGCCAAGTGTTCGGCAAGCCCGTCGCGGCGTTCCAGAACACCAAGTTCGTTCTCGCGGAGTGCTCTGCCGAGGTCGAGGCCGCGCAGGCACTCGCCGATCGAGGCATCGAACTCGACGACTCAGGCGAACTCACCGCCGCCGACGCAGCGCGCATCAAGCTGTTCGGTACCGAGGTCGCCGCGCGCGTCATCGACAAGTGCCTGCAATTGCACGGCGGATACGGCTACATGCTCGAGTACCCGATCGCACGTTTGTACGCAGACACTCGGGTGAGCCGTATCTACGGCGGTACAAGTGAAGTCATGAAGACGATCATCGCCAAGGACATGGGTCTGTAGAGACCGGATCCAGATCTTCCCAGTCACACGAACGATCGAAGGAGTTCCCATGCGTGACGCAGTCGTCGTCGACGCCGTCCGAACCGCAGTCGGTAAACGAAACGGTGCACTTTCCCGAATGCATGCAGTCTCGCTGTCTGCACATGTTCTCGAGGCCTTGGCCGATCGAGTCGATCTCGATCCGGCGCTCGTGGACGACGTGATCTGGGGTTGCGTCGGCACGCTCGGGATGCAGTCCGGGTGCATCGCCCGGTCTTCGGTCCTGGCGGCCGGTTGGCCCGAACATGTGCCAGGGGTAACCGTCGATCGCCAGTGCGGATCGTCCCAACAGGCAGTTCACCAGGCGGCCGCCGGCGTGATCTCCGGCCAGTACGATGTCGCAATCGCGGGCGGCGTCGAGATGATGAGCGCCGTACCGATGGGCTCCGCACGTGCCGACGCACGTTTCGGAGAGCCGCACGGGCCGCTTGTCTGGGAGCGCTACAACGGTATTCGTTTCAACCAGGGTATGGGCGCCCAGATGATTGCCGAAAAGTACGGCATCTCGCGGGCCGAACTGGATCAGCATGCGCTGGATTCGCACGAGCGCGCCGCCGCCGCGATCGACGAAGGTCGTTTCAAGGATCAGATCACTGCTGTGACGGTGACCGACGCCGACGGCCGCAGCAGTGTCTTCGAGAAGGACGAGGGGGTGCGTCGCGGTGGCACTCTCGAGAAGCTCGGATCGCTCAAACCTGCTTTCTCCGAAGACGGCTCGATCACTGCCGGCAATTCGTCGCAGATCTCCGACGGTTCCGCCGCGCTGCTCGTGACCACCAGCGAGTTCGCGAAATCTCGAGGTTGGGCACCCATCGCACGTATTCACACCGCGGTGGTCACCGGTACGGATCCTGTCACCATGCTCAAGGGTCCCATTCCGGCTACGGCGAAAGCTCTTGCGAAGTCCGGTCTCTCGATCGGTGACATCGGTGCGTTCGAGATCAACGAAGCTTTCGCCTCGGTGTCGCTGGCCTGGCTCCGTGAGACCGGCGCCGATTACGAACGCATGAACCCAAACGGTGGCGCGATGGCATTGGGTCATCCGATCGGTGGTTCCGGCGCACGTCTGATGACCACTCTCGTACATCACATGAGAGAGAACGGCATCCACTACGGATTGCAGTCCATGTGTGAAGGCGGCGGAATGGCCAATGCCACGATTCTCGAGCTGATCTGAGATGACGGCTACAGAAATTCAGAGCCCTGACATGAGTTCGAGTTGGCCGCTCGGACTGCCACGCAGCTTGGAATATCCCGAATGCGGTGCCGACGCGATTCTGGCCGGAGCGGCCCGCTCGTACCCCGAACGTCTCGCCCTCGTCGACGGCGACACGTCACTGACCTACTCGCAATTGCACGATCAAGCGCTGCGCGTAGCGCAGGGTCTGCGGGAGCGTGGTGTCCAGCCGGGTGACGCAGTGGGACTGCACATGCCGAACTCGATCTGGTTCATTGTCGCGTACTACGGCGCACTGTGCGCCGGAGCAGCAGTGGCTCCGATAAATCCGGCGCAGCCTGTGACCGAATTGAAGCGCCAGCTCGACGACGTCGACGCCAAGGTCGTATTCACCCATCCATCCTGTGCTGCAACGGCAATCGAGGCCAACACACCGCATCGCATCCTGGTACTGGTTCCGGGAGTCGGCGCGCAGTCAGGCCATTGCGAAGGTCTCACCTCCATCACGGACCTCGCCTCGTCGAAACCATTGGCCGACTACCGGGTGGATCCCAACCTTGTTGCTCACCTGCAATTGACCGGCGGCACAACCGGAAAGTCCAAGGCCGTACGGGTACTTCACCGGAATCTCGTGGCCAACGTGCTCCAATCCGCCTGTTGGCGCTCCGGGCATCGAACCGAACTCGTCGACGGGGCACTTCTCGTTCGGCCGATCGAGGGCGCAGTCACGCGTTACTCCATCGTTCCGGGTGAAGGCGCGTCGATTTCGATCGCGCCTCTGTTCCACGGCCTCGGTCTGGTCAGTCACAACTTCACCACCTTGCTCGGTGGCACGGTGATACTAGGGACGCGCTTCGATCCGGACCGATTTCTCGCCGACGTCGACAAGTATCAGGTGACGTACATCGGCGGATCTCCCACGATGTACTACGCGTTGCTACGCGCACGCACTCTGCGTGAGCACGGTCTGGGTTCGGTTCGGATTCTCGGATCCGGAGCAGCCCCACTCGACACGACGGCGATCCGTACACTGCGAGAGGTCTTCCCGAACGCGCTCGTCACCGAAGGCTACGGGCTCAGCGAAGCAACAATGGGTCTGACCATGGGTTCACCGTGCGACGAACGCCCCACTCCGTTGGGAAGCGTCGGGCTCCCCTTCCCCGACACCGAGATCGAGATCCGCGACGAAGTCACCGAAGCCGTCCTGGCTACGGGTGAGACCGGGCAGATCTGGGCCCGCGGGCCACAGATCACCGACGGATACCACAACGAACCCGAACTCAGCGCCGGTCAGTTCATCGGCGGTTGGCTTCATACCGGAGACATGGGTTGGCGTGACGAGCATGGCAATCTGTTCATCGGCGGCCGCTCCAAGGACTTGATCATCTACAAGGGGTACAACGTCTACCCGCAACCGCTCGAAGAGTTGGTGTGCACGCACCCCGACGTACTGCAGGCAGCCGTGGTCGGCGCGCCCGACCAACTGGCCGGGGAGATTCCGGTGGCCTTCGTCGTGGTCAACCCGGAGTCGGTCGATCGCATCGAGCAGATTGCGACCGAGATCATGGATCACGTTGCCACGCAGGTTGCTCCGTACCAGAAGATACGCGAGGTATACGTACTCGACGAGCTACCGTCGACGCAGACCGGGAAGATCCGTAAGAACGAACTTCGCGACACTCTGGCGCCCTGAGCGTTCGGCCCTCCCACGACCACAGGTGCGCGGTATCCGAGAACCGGACGGATACCGCGCACCTGTTTGCTCTTCGTCCTCGCTCAGCGAGGTCGACTGCGACCCAGCCTTCGTACGACCAGATCTTCTGTAGCAGATCGATGTTCGTCGCTCGCCCGGATCAGTTCGGCCGAATCTTGATCGCGAACGGACTGGAGAATCCGGCCGTGGTCCTCGGAAACCTTCCGACGCGACGACGGCTCGTGGATGTACAGGGCACGATAGAAGTCCGACATGTACCAGAGCCGATCCACTTCCTGCAGCACACGCTGCAGGGGCGAGTACGAGAACAGACGAAAGTGGAACTCACGGTTGGCTTCCTGAAACTCTGGACCCTGCTCGCTCGGTTCCGCCTGGTCGACCTGCTCCTGGATTCGTTCCAACTCGGCGACGTCGACGCCACCGAGATCGATCGACGCCAGGATCTCCGTTTCGAGCAGACGTCGCATCAGGTAGAGCTCGGAAAGATCTTCGCTGCTGAATCTGGCGACGGTGTACCCAGTGTTGGACTTGTGTTCGAGGACGCCCTCTGCCTGCAAGGTCGAAAGTGCCTCACGGACCGGAATTCGGCTGACGTTCAACCGCTCGGCGAGCTCGCTTTGGTGGACTTTCTGTCCAGGCAGCAGCTCACCCGAGACGATCATCTGCCGGATCTGTTGCAGGCAGCGTTGCGCACCGGTTGGTTCCTTCACGGTGGATACGATAGTGGTCGCGTCGACTTCACCTCGCGTTGAACTGCGGTTGCACTCGTGCGAGGTTGGCCTCGATGCCGGCGACGCAGTCCTCGGTCCCCCACAGAACAACCTGCTCCGCCAACTCGCGCTCGAGAACAGTGGCAACCTCGTCCCGTAGCCCCGCGCGCAACGTCGCCTTCATGGAGCGGACGGCCAACGGTGCACTCGAGGCAATTTCGTGGGCGTACGCCAGTGCCTCTTGCCGAATGTTCGCATCTTCGGCCAATCGGTCCACCAAACCGAGGTCGTGCGCCTGTACGCCCGTCAGCCGCCGCGCCGTGTACAGCAGATCCGCTGCAGACTGCATCGAGACGATTCGGGGCAAGGTGACGCTGAGGCCGAATCCCTGGTGGAACCCCAACGCAGCGAAGTTCGCGTGCAACCGTGTCGACGGCCCGGCGACGCGGAAGTCCGCGGCGCAGGCGAGGCCGAGACCACCGCCCACCGCGGATCCCTGCACTGCCGCAATCACGGGAACCGGAATCTCGAACAGCCGCAACGCCTCGGTGTAGATCGCGCGCACCGTGTCGGCGCGATCGGGCCCCAGTCCACCCTCACCGAAGTTCGCGCCGGCGCAGAAGTGTTTGCCCGCCGAGGCGAGAACAATCGCGCGAATGTCTCCACCGTTGACGAGACCGGCTGCCGCATCGGCGATCTGCTGCAGAATCTCCTGATCGAAGTAGTTGGCGGGCGGGCGTGAGAACTCGATGGTTCCGACGTGTCCGTCGATTTCCACGTGCACGGCATCGGTCATGACTTCAGCTCCAAGGTCGGTTGTGGGTCGGTGATCAAGCGCGGCAGGGAGGGCCTCGTCGCGACAGCACTTCCGAGTTGCGTTGCAAGCGCGATGTCGTCGCCGAACTCCGATCGCCAGGCATGCAGTCGTCGGGTGAGTTGTTGCAAGCGGTATTCGCGGGTCATGCCGATCGCACCGTGTGCCTGGTGGGCGGCGCGCACGCTCGCGAGCGCATTCTGCGAAACCACCAATTTGGTTGCACACACTTCGAAGTCGGCGTCGCGACGGGTGAGCGCGTGCGCCGTGCGATCCACGGCCAGTGTGGACATCGATGCCATCTGTGCGAGGGTGACGATGTGCTGCTGGACGGCTTGGAACTGCGCAATCGGCCTGCCGAACTGCACCCGCTCCGAAACGTAGCGACGGGTCAACGTCGACACCGACTCCATGGCTCCTGCCATCTGTACCGAGCGCAAGAAGGCACCGAGTCTACTGAGAATCCGGGCATCGACCGGGTTGTCACCGTCGACGGTGCGCGCTTCGGTGAACGTCAGACTCTGACGCGGTTGCCCTGCGAAATCCGTCCCGGACCCGATCTCGGCATCGGAGATGTCCAGAAGTACAACTCGATCACCGAGGACTGCCGCCAGCACTGATGCTGCGCTCCCCCATGGCACATCGTGAAAGGTTCCCGATACGTGGCCGTCGCCGATCCGACGCGCATCGTCGCGCTGCGATCCCGGGGCGACGGTTGCGATTCCGGAGGGCACCGGTAGCCCGGCCGCTGCTGCCAGCCTGCCCGCGAGGTAAGTCTCGGCGAGAGGCAACGGCGCAGCGTGCCTCGCAGCAGCGCGCTGCACAGTCACGGCGTCGAGGAGCGAGCCACCGGAACCACCAACAGATTCGGGAAGACCGACCAGCGGCAACCCCAGTTCCACTGCTGCGTTCCAAAGTTCGCTGGGAAGACCGTCGATCTCGGCCTGCGCCACCACTTCGGTGCCGGACTTCTCGGCGAAGAATTGCTCGACCATCGCTTCGAGGTCGGCGTCGAATGTGTACGCGTTGATCTCTGACCCCGAATTCATCGGTTCAACCCTTTCACGATCACGGTGCGGAGAATTTCGTTGGTGCCACCGCGAATCGACCACGACGGTGCCACCAGCACAGCCCGGGCGAGCAGTGACTCGTACGGGTCGTCGGATGCAAGGTCCGGAGCCCGGCCGAGGTGCCGTGCCACGGTGGCAACACAGTCCTGTTCGAAGCGTGTTGCCATTTCCTTGATCAGCGCGGCCTCCGTGACCGGCGAGCGACCCGCGTCGACCATTCGCGCAATGGACAGCGACATCCCACGAAAAGCCCAGCAGCGCGCGGCAATCGAGCCCAGATCGGCCAGGGCCGCGGGGCCGCCCTGCGCCGCCTGGTTGGCTGCCCAGTTCTCGAGGACCGGCATCAGCGACATCCAACGGTCGACGCCACCTCGCTCGAGTGCGAGTTCACCGGTGTTTTGTCCCCAGCCCGCTCCGACGTCGCCGAGGCGACGCGAGTCCGGCACGAAAACGTCCTGGAAAGACACCTCGCAGAAGTCCTCGCTTCCGTCGATGAACGGAATGGGTGAGACGGTCAGCCCCTCGCTGTCGCGATCGACGATCAGCTGAGTGAGTCCGTTGTGCTTGTCTGCCGAGGTTCGAAGCAGGGCGAGTATGTGTGTGGCGTGGAAGGCACCGGTGGTCCAGATCTTGGTTCCGTTGACTTTCCATCCGCCCTCGACACATTCGGCGCGAGTTCTTACCGATGCCAGGTCCGAACCCGAGTCGGGTTCACTCATTCCGATCGAGAACGAGAACTCACCGTTCGCGATACCTGGCAGGAAGTGCCGCTTCTGTTCTTCCGTGCCGTTGGCTGCGATGCTCGGACCTGACTGTCTGTCTCCGATCCAGTGATAACCGACGGGTGCCCCGCGCGCGAGAAGTTCTTCCACGACGACCAATCGATCCACTGCCGACCGCCCGCCCCCGCCGTATTCCTTCGGCAGAGACATTCCGAGCCAGCCACGGCTACCGAGATCTCGCGAGAACTCCGGATCCACTGCCCCGGACATCCCGAGTCCGAGCGGGTAGCTACCGGGGGTGAGCCGCTCGTCGAGGTACTCCCGCACTTCTGCCTGAAGTTCGAGTTCCTCGATCGTCAGTTCTGTTGCGTCGAAACGCATGGACGTCTCCGATCAGTTGAATTCATCGACTAGGTTCGCAAAAAACATATACAAAAATGTATACCATCTTGAATGTGACTGTCCGCCAACAGCACCCGGCTACTGTCTCGACTAGCCGCCCAGCAGAACTGCGGAGCCGATCTCGAACAGGCACTCAGGCAGGTCGTCACGACGACGTAGCCGGCCGATACGCACCGCGTTTTCCACAACGGTCAATGCGGCATTGACGGTTATTCTGGCCGTCGCGGGTTCGAGCCCCGGACGAACGTCGTCGAGCATCTTGACCCACAACGCGACGTACTCACGCTGATTCTGTTCGCACGTGCGGCGGAACTTGTCCGGCAATTGGTCGAGTTCACTGATCAACAGTCCGATCAGATGACGCTCGTTGATCGCGAAATCAATATGTGCCGCAAGCAATCCGGACAACGCATCCTCCGGTCCCGATGCGGCAGCGAGCGCCTGCGCGACACCGATCCGCCGCCGCTCACCACCTCGCGAAACCGCCGCGATCAGAAGGTCGATCTTGGCATCGAAGTGGTTGTACACATTGGGGCCCGTAGTTCCGGCAGCCTCACCGATGTCCTCGGTGTTGACCGCCTGGTACCCACGCTCGTCGAACAGACGAATTGCTTCGGTCAACAAGAGTTCACGCCTGGGCATCGCCAACGGAACGTGACCGGTCGGCGTCTCCACCTTCACCTCGGAGTGGCCGAGTTCCGTATGCACCGCCCGCTCCGCCAACTCCGCCAGCAGCAGTTCCATCTGACGTCTCGGCAGGGACACCCGATGCGAGGACACACTGTTGAAGACAGCGATGAGAGCCCAGGCGAGTAGATAGCTGTCTTCCTCGTCGAGTTCGGGGCGTTCCGTTCGGATCAGCGCAGCATCGCGTGCGGCGGCACTCTTGAGCGTCGCGCGCATTTCTTCCCGTTGCTCGTCGGGCAGGTAGCGGGCTTCGCGTTGCCACAGCAGCGAGAGCCCTCGACGACGAGATACCGAAGCCGCAAGCTCGGCGATCATCGATTTCAGATCCTCGGACCCGGCGACCCGGTCGTAGAGCGATTCGATGCCCGCGTTGACCGCGGCGTAGAGAAGATCCGGCTTGTTCTTGAAGTGCCGATACAGGGCAGGCGCCGTGATTCCAACTCCCGCAGCCACCTGCGCAACGGACACGTTGTGATAGCCGTGCTCACGGAAAAGTTCACCAGCAGCAGCAAGTATCTGCTGCTTGCGGTCGTGGGGCCGACGTACGACCATCCTGACTCTCTCCTTCGCGACAACCGGAATTTCCGAACAAACCGGAATTCCGAACAACCAGTGTTGCATCGTCAAACACACGTCTATGAGTTATTATTCACTTATTGCCGGAAAACAACAGCTCATTCCGCAATTTTCTCTCAACATCTGGTTAGAGAACCTTACCTCACCTCAGAACCGGACACCTGACTTCAGGGTACCGAGCCCAAGGAGAATCACGTGCAACGAACCGTCTACAACAGCGATCACGATACGTTCCGTCACATGATTCGGACGTTCATCGCCCGTGAGGTCGTCCCACACTTCGCAGAATGGGAGGAAGCCGGCATGGTTCCCCGGTCACTGTATCGGCAGTTGGGTGACCTCGGAATATTCGGAATCGAGCTACCCGAGGAATACGGCGGCGGCGGGGAGACGAGCTTCAAGTATCAGGCAGTGATCCGTGAGGAGACCGCACGGGCAGGGGTCACTTTCGGCGCCGACGTCGTCCACACGTGCCTCGTCCTTCCCTATCTGGTCGAGTACGGCAACGACGAACAGAAAGCGCGGTGGCTTCCCGGTTTCCTCTCCGGTGAACTGATGACCGCCATCGCGATGACGGAACCGGGCGCCGGTTCCGACCTTGCCGGGATCAAGACAACTGCGAAACTGTCCGGTGACGGCAGCCACTACGTGCTCAACGGATCCAAGACGTTCATCACCGGCGGAGTGCAGGCCGACTTGATTCTCGTGGTCGCCCGCACCAGTCCTGCAGGCGATGCGGACCGCCGCGCTGGTCTGTCGATTCTCTGCGTCGACACCACGTCGGAAGGCTTCAGCGTCGGTCGCAAGCTCGAGAAGTTGGGGCTGCGAGCGCAGGACACCGCAGAACTGTCGTTCACCGATGTCCACGTGCCGATCGAGAACCTCCTCGGCGAGGAAGGTGCCGGGTTCGGCTACCTCACCCGAAATCTCGTCCGGGAACGACTCGGCGCCGCCGTGGGGTCTTACGCGAATGCGAGCGCAGCAATCGAGTTCGCGACCGCATACGTCAAGGAGCGCGAGGTCTTCGGCACCCCCGTGGCTCAGTTCCAGAACACGAAATTCGTCTTGGCAGAATGCTCGGCAGAAGTCGCGGCCGCGCAAGCTGCGGTCGACCGCGCACTCGATCTGGACGAGATCCGCGAGCTGACCGTCGCGGACGCCGCGAGGATCAAGCTCTTCTGTACTGAAATGGCCGGCCGAGTCATCGACAAGTGCCTGCAACTACACGGCGGATACGGCTACATGCGTGAGTACCCGATCTCTCGTCTGTATGCGGACACACGGGTCAACCGAATCTATGCGGGTTCGAGTGAAGTGATGAAGACGATCATCGCCAAGGACATTGGCATTTGACTCAAGCTGATTCGGCCCCACCTCGACAATCGAAGTGGGGCTGAATCTTTGTGATTTCGCCTGATCAAGCAGGGAGGAAGATGCTCTTGGCTTCGAGGTACGCCGCCAGACCTTCCGGGCCGAATTCGCGCCCCACTCCCGAATTCTTGTAACCGCCGAAGGGACCAACGACGTCGAATCGTTGGCAGTTGACCGAGAAGGTGCCGGTGCGAATCTGCCGTGCCACCTCGACGCCGTGCTCAGTGTCCGCGGTCCAGACCGCTCCGGAGAGTCCTAGATCGGAATCGTTGGCAATCGCGATTGCGTGGGCTTCGTCTTCGAAAGGAATCAGGCAGACGACCGGCCCGAAGATTTCCTCGCGAGCAATCCGCATGGAGTTGTCGACGTTGCCGAAGACCGTGGGTTCGACGTACCAGCCCGTCGAAAGCCCCTCCGGAACAGACCCTCCCGTCAAGATCTTCGCACCCTCTGCCTCGCCGATTCCGACATAGTCGAGCACTCGTCGCTGCTGCGCCGCACTTGTCATCGGGCCGATCACAGTCGCCGGATCGGTAGGATCGCCGACCTTCATCGCCGCGACTGCGGCAGCGAACTTCCCCGCGATCTCGTCATACCTGCTGACGGGCAACAAAATACGCGTCAGCGCGACGCAGGCTTGACCGCTGTTGGCGAACGATCCGGCCAAGATATTGGGCAGCGCCTGATCGACATCTGCGTCTTCGAGGACTATCGCAGCCGACTTGCCACCGAGTTCGAGGGTCACCCGCGTGAGATTCGCCGCCGCAGCGGCCATGATCGCCTTACCTGCTGGCACCGAACCGGTGAAGGCCACCTTGTCGATTCCGGGGTGGGCAACCAGATAAGCGCTCACGTCTCGTTCGGCAGGCAAGACGGTCAGCACTCCCTTTGGAAGCCCTGCCTGTGAACAGATCTCGGCCAGCAAGTTCGAATCGAGCGGCGTCTCCGGAGCCGGTTTCAAGATCACCGCGCATCCACTCAAGAGTGCCGGAGCAAGTTTCGCAGCGATCACCAACTGTGGCACGTTCCACGGAACGATTGCGGCCACGACACCCACCGGTTCGTGACGGATCAACATCGGGCCGCCGACGCCCGCACGCGACTCTTCGAACGGGAACTGCGCCGCAACGGCACACGCCGCGCCGTAGGCCGCAACGGCTCCCAACACCTGCGTGCGCATCGCCGAACTGGCCGGAGCACCGTTCTGCCGCGAGATCAGCGCTGCGAATTCCTCACTCCTGGCGAAGATCGCGTCCTTGATGCGAGTGACGACCGCGATGCGATCAGCAAGAGGTGTCTGTGCCCACTCCCCGGAATCGAATGCCGCCCTCGCGATCTCCACTGCGCGGTCGACGTCCGCCGTCGACGCCGCTGGGACCGAACCGATCACGCGCTCCGTGTGCGGCGACATCACCTCGATGACTCCACTACCGGACGGCGTCACCCATGCACCGCCGATGAATAGTTCCGTGTACTCGACACGTGTTTCCATACTCGTCCACTCCTAGGATTAGTGTCCAACGGATCAGTGTTTCGAACCATCAAATCTGCCGCAGACCATCTGATTCAGATCATAAAGTTAATTCTCAATAATGCAACCATACTTTTCACTCACCCTTGACACATTTAAGGATATTGCCTTACCGTGGCGAAAGACCCCACCCGAACGAGTAAGGATGACGGACATGACGGCATTCGTGAGCGGACAGATCTATCCGGTAGCAACCGATCCACTCGCCGCCTACGGGCCGCTCGTGGCCTCTCGCACCGCGGAGGGATTCGAAGTGTTGCCGTACACACGTTTCACACTCACTCCGACGACGCCTACCATCGGTGCAGAAATCTCGGGAATCCAACTGAGTGGCCAACTCTCGGATGAGACGATGTCGGAACTTCGCCGAGCGCTACTCGAATGGAAAGTACTCTTCTTCCGCGATCAAACTATCGATCGCAGCGAACACCGAGATTTCGCGAGTCGATGGGGCTCACTGGAACAGCATCCGTTTTTCAAGTACACCCAACCCGGTCAAAGCGAAGCCGACATAGTCACACTTGCAAAAGATGCGATGACCGGCGGGGTCGAGAACAACTGGCACAACGACGTCAGTTGGCACGAATTCCCCTCGTTCGCAGCGGTATTGCGCGCAGTCGAGGTACCCCCGGTCGGAGGCGATACCTTGTGGGCCGATACCGGAGCGGCATACGAGCTACTCCCAGAGGGCATCAAAGAACGCATCGACCAGCTTGTTGCCGAGCATGATTGGATCAATTCGTTCGGCAAGCACATGGATCCGTCGACGGTGGCGAAGTTGCGTCCACAGTTCCCGGCGGTTCGACATCCGGTGGTGAGAGTGATTCCCGAGACCGGCCGAAAGGTTCTCTTCGTCAATCTCAGCTTCACCCAGAGGATCGTCGGGGTGTCCGAAGCCGAGTCCGACGAGCTACTCACCCTGCTCTACCGACACGTACATCGTCCCGAGTTCCAAGTACGACTCAAGTGGCGGACGAATACGATTGCATTCTGGGACAACCGAACTTGTCAGCACTACGCGGCCAGCGACTACTTCCCCGCCCGCAGAGTGATGGATCGAATCTCGATAGTCGGCGACAGACCCGTGGGCACTCGCTGACGCGGCAGCCTCAGGAGCTGACGAACGACTCGACCATCCGTCGTTCGGCGGCCCTGTCTGCTAGAGGCCACGCCAACAGCATCAACACGATCCGAACCACCCACTGCGACTGTTGACCTTCGGGATCCAATCCAGCAAGTTCGAGTGCAGTACGCGGCAGCAACGAAGAAGACACGAGATACTCGTCTATACCGTTGGCCCGCGCCGCCGCAAGGCCATGGCTCATGGCGGCGTCGGCTCTGATCGCGTCGACGGCGACGAGGATCGACTCCACGATCCGCTCGTCGCCGCGCAGTGATTCGACGGCAGCCGCAACCTGGCTCGCCACGGACGCCGCACCTCGCGACAACAGCCCCTCACGGATCGCGGACTTGCCACCCACGTAGCGGTAGAGCGTCGCCCGCGAACAGCCTGCGCGGGAAGCGACGTCGTCGGCATTGAACCGATCGAATCCCTGTTCTCGAATCAGCTCTGCTGCAGCCGCGAAGATGCGCTCGGTTGCGAGTTCACGGCGGTTACCGCCGGCCAACCAGTCGGCGGCGCGGCGCTCGTTTGCACCGGTCACTCTCCGTCACCTCGTCTCACTCTGAGACAGATTCAATCAGAAATCTCAAGGCTACGGAAGGCCGCGAGCCTCTGACCTGGGAGAAGTACGAGGGGGTTGAAGTGCGTGAGATTTTCTCAAAATGCCAGTTCAGAGGCATTTTCCACCTGTTGACTTCTCCTCGACGGCCGTGAAATCTTCCATTCGTGACACCACCGACGCTGGACATCAACCCCTTCCTCCCGTCGAATATCGACGACCCTTACCCGCTCTACGACGTACTCCGGCGCGAGCACCCCGTGTATCGAATACCCGATACCGACTTCTATCTGGTGTCGACGTGGGAACTGGTCACCGAAGCCGTTTCCCGTACCGAGGACTTCTCCTCCAACCTCACCGGCGTACTGGTTCGAACACCGGACGGATCGGCCGTGACGTTCGACATGAACGGCGGCGGGCAAGCCGCTCATGTCCTCGCGACCGCCGACGAACCCGACCATCAGCACCATCGCAAACTTGTCCTGCCGACACTGGTCGCCAAACGCATACGAGCACTCGAGCCGACGATGCTCGGGTACACGCAGCAGTTGTGGGACAACGGCTTCGACGGTCGCCACATCGACTGGGTCACGTCGATAGCGGACACCCTCCCACTGCAGATGGTTGCCGCACTGATCGGCTTGCCGACAGCCGACGTCCCCCAATTGCTGGCGTGGTCTTACGACAGCACCGAACTTCTCAGCGGCATCGTGACGGCGGAACGGTTTACGGACGTCGTCACCTCGGCGGCCGAACTCACCGGGTACCTCTACAGCAAGTTTCGTGAGGCGCGGACAAACCCGGTCGACGATCTACTCGGAGACCTCGTCCGTTGCTGTGACGCAGGCGAACTCAGCGAAGACGTGGCCGTTCTGATGCTGGTGCAACTCGTCGGTGCAGGTGGCGAATCGACCGCCGGACTGATCGCCAACTCTGCTCGGCTACTCGCCGAGCGCCCCGAGATACAGACGCAGCTGCGCGAGGACCCTCTACTCGTGAGCGCATTCCTGGAGGAGACGCTCAGACTCGAGTCGCCTTTTCGCGGACACCACCGACATGTCAATGCGGACACAAACCTCGGCGGAGTTGCGCTACCCGCCGGCAGTCATCTCATACTGCTGTGGGGCTCGGCGAACCGCGACCCGGAGTCGTTCGCCGAGCCACACGCGATGAACCTCGACCGGGCCAATCTCCGAGCGCATTTCGCCTTCGGCAAGGGAGCACATTTCTGTGTCGGGGCCGCGCTGGCCAGGCTGGAAGCAAAAACCGCCATCGCCGTACTTCTCGAAAACAGTTCGCATGTCACAGTCGATTCCGAATTCCCGCCACGTTGGGTCCCCAGCATGTTCGTACGCCGCCATCAGAGTTTGCGTCTCGCTGTCACCGGATAGTTTCACTCAGTTGTCGAAATTGTGGGCAATCCAATCGATTGTCTGCATTCCGAACAGGTCTGTCCCCCAACCGTATGGATCCGCGACTGCGCGATCCATACTGCAGTCGGTGGGCTGATAGCTCACGTCCGTCCCTCTGCTTCTGTACGTGTCCGCCAGTTCTCGCGCATCGGCTGCCGGTACAAGTGACATCGGGGAGTCGTCCTTTGCGCACGAAGTTATCAATACCTTCGACGCCGGAGCGCCGTGGCCCAATACGTTGTCGTCGTACGCACGCTGGAAGCTGGGTTCTGTGATCGGATCGATTCCCGGCGCGAAAAGGCTTGCCAACGGTACGAACGGAAGCGTGAAGTACGCCGGCATCTGGCACTCACCCCGGTACACGTCGGCAATCACTCGGCCCACGGGATTGAGCTTGTCGTTCAACTTCATCTCGGGATACCACGGTTCGAGACCGAGGAGCGTCGCAAATCCGAAGCCCGCGCCGACCGAGGAATCTGTTGTCTCCATGAATGTTCGGGGCTTGATCACCATGCCCTCGAGGACTGTCGAGACGATATCGAGTTCCGGCGCGTAGGACTGCGCAGATTCTGCGGCGAATGCCGAACCGACTCCACCACCAGCGATTCCGAACAACGCAATCTCCGCCTCCGGATTCAGCTCGGAATCCTGCAGCTGAAATGCTGCGCGCACTGCATCCAACTGGGCGTGCCCGGCGAACTTACCCGCGAAGACACCGTGGGGATCACGGTCTCCGTTGTTCCCGACGTCGGAAATCACTACGGCATAGCTTTTTCCGAACATCAGCGCCAGTGGACCCAAGGCCGACCAGGAGGCGCCGTCCAGCGGATCGCCGCCGGTCCAGTGTGAACTCGGATGACAGTTGCCGCCGACGCTGTCGTTGGCCTCCTGATAGCTGATGATCTTCTTCTCCGACGTCGGCGTTCCGTCGATCGGGATCATCATGATTCCAGTGCTCACTACCGGCGTCGAACCGTCGATTCCGGTTGTGACATACATGATCTTGTAGGCGTCGAGCTGTCCCGGTTTGTATCCGGTGAACAGTACATCCACCTTCTTCGACTTCAGGAGATCACCGGGACGCTCGGCGCCGGTCAACACCGGCTCGTCGTAAAACGGATCATCGGCGGTGAGTGCAGTGAAGATCTCCTCTTCGGATGCGAACTCCCCTGAACTGAGAGCACCGACGGTGAACCCGTTGAATACCTCTCCCAGAGTTGGGGTGTCGGTCCGAAACTCCTCGGATACAGGAGTTTGCACGTCTTTCGGGACATCACTGTCCGGCACCTCAGCTCCAGCCGTTGCTGGCAGGACCAGCGCAACGGTCAGCGCCACCAGCGGCGCCAACCTTCGGAATGTGGCCGACGACATCACTGAACCGTCACTTTCAAACTGGAGAGGGCCGATTCGAGAGTTTGTGGGAGGGTCATCATCGGGCGGTGGCTCTCCAATTGAATTTCGTAGGGAACACTCAATGTGGCTACGAGCCGTGGCCAATCTTCTTCGACCATCGCTCGGTACTTCGGCAATAGCTGTGAGGTGATGTAGTCCCACCGGTCCTCGTACACCGACCAGTTCCAATCCGGCAGTGGCATCGTCACGTTCGCGGTGCGTCCGTCGGCAAGTGTCGTCGTGAACTCGAGGGGCCGGAACGAGCGAGGCGGGACCACGCCGGCGACCGAGGGCGAGCCGGCAACGGTCGATGCGTAGGTGATCGCTTCTCCCACATCACCTTTGTAGGCGCGCACGGTATCCCACTGGTCGCGGATGATCACCCCTTGCTCACGCTGGAGCAGCGCCGCGTTCCCCAGTGCAATTCGATCCGGATCGCCGGACGCGACATCACGCCAGGCGTCCATGACATCCTTGCCGAATAGTCCGGCACTCTGCATTTCCTCCAGTGCGGGAAGCCCTTCATCCACGTATGCCTGATGCATCGGCATCAGATCCGAGAAGATGTTCTTCTGCATCACCAGGATCATCCCCAGCGCATAATCCAAGTCGTCCGCCGTGACGTTCCTGCCCACCGCCGCGAGTGCGCGCAGCCCTGCCGGCAATTGGTTCAGCGCTTGCACGCCAACCTGATCCGTGACCTGAGAAACTATCGAATTGGCAACCTGCTGCAGATTCGGAAACGAGTACACGTCCGCCATCAGTTCGAAGTCGATCAATCCCCCGCCGAAGTCTGCGCCTACCTGTCCGCCCATGCCCGCCCACTGCAATTCCGGGTGACCGAGTTGCAGATCCTCGTAGAAGCGGTACGACTTCACCAGGTTCGTGCGATTAGCCGACACTCCGGCGCGCGGATTCCACGATGAGAGATCGATTCCGGCGGCTTCCGTGGCAGCGACCAATCGATACTGAAACAGCAAGGCCGCATAGGATTCCGGACTGCGACCACTGGCGCGGGCTTCTTCCACAAGGGCTTGCAAGGTGCCGAGATCAGTCGGCAAAGCGGGATGGACACCGCCCGGACCGTGTTCGGCATTCCGATTCACCAAAGGCAAATTCACGTACTCGTCCAGTTCGGACGCCGAGGCTGATGTCTGGACCGACAGCAACGCGGACATCGCCAGCGCACATGCCGCCGTGGCTGCCAATACGTCTCGCGCCCAACGACGTCGCCGAACTACAGCCCCCAGGTTCACGCGCATATCGGTCCTCGTACTCAGGTCGGCAATCGCCCCGATCGATTGCCGACACCAAACTTACTTTGCAGTAAGATAGCTGAATCTGCAAGAAATACCAAATGCCGAATCGACATCTCCACAGCGACTGAAGCCATTGCAGATGAGAATCCTTTACCCCGCATAGCCGGCATCGAAACCCACTCGACAAGCGATCAACCAGCTATCCGCGCTCCCAATCTGCGGCTCACATCCGCTCCGATCACAGTTCATTTTCAGCTGCCTCCCAGTAGATTCGTCAGACTTCCGAAAATTGTTGCACAACATACAGTTAGCTCTCACAACTCGCCACGCTCGGACGTTTGTCCGACTAGAATTCGGAGTTATGAAAACTATCAGTTACTCATCTCGAAAGCCTGGTGCGCTATGGAGCACAGTCATTGGGATACTCACGGCCCTCGTGCTTGCACTGGTGGGCGGAGCGCTGATGCCGTCGCTCGCTCACGCAGCGGACGGTGAGAGTGGAATCATCGAGTACTCCGCAGACCACTCGACCTGGGGAGATACTTCCAAAATCGTCTGGAGCACAGACATACTCATCCCGGGTGGGACCAACACAACCACATTTTACGTCCGAAACGCATCGGACCGCGCAGGTGAGGCACACTTCTACGTCGGAGATTACGAAATCAGCGACGGCATGGAAGCCTTCCTTCGTGTCGACGTAAACGGCGTCGCCGGCAATCCGCTCACCGTCACCGGCAATGCCGCCACACCAGGGACCCAGTTGAACTCGGTCCACCTCGCACCGGGCCAAAGTGCCAAGGTTGCCTTCGTCATCGGAATGCCCTTCGAGGCAGGGAATTCGTCGCAGAACGGCAGTATTACGCCGAACTGGAGTGTGGACCTCACGCTTGATTCCACCGATACACCCGTCACGCCCGGCGGAACCGGATCACTCGATTTCGGTTCCCTGAATTTGGGGTCGGCGAGCTTCGGTTCACTCGACACCGGATCAGTAAAGACCGGATCTGCCAGCTCCGGATCGCTTGATGTCGGATCGCTCGGCAAGTCGGTCACATTCATCGGATAACCGCCCCCTACAACAATTCACAAAGTGAGGCCGGGTAGCAAATCTGCTACCCGGCCTCACTTCTGAACAGCTATTACTCTGGCGTCGACCGCGCCTTATCATGCAGGTATCTGCACCAGATTCACGTCGAATCGCGCCAAGTTCAACGACTGATCCATTGACAACGCTGTCGCCGAATCCTTGTCGAAGGTGAAACGTATTGCCACATCGACGATCTTGCCGTCCTTCGACGTACTGACCACAGTTCCGTCCGCACCGACCGGCACTGGTACACCATCGAGCTTGACTTCCGTGACCGGCTTCAGCTGGGCAACCAGAGCATCTCCGCCGGAGACACCCAGATCACTGGTCGACAGCTTTGCCTTCATTTCAGTTCCCTTGATCTCCAACGCGAAACTGGCGTGATAGGTCAGAACGTCGCCCGGCACGACAACCATTGTCGAAAGATCGATCGGACCGTTCTGATCCGTCCATGTTGGTGCAGTGACGGTTTTCAGCGCCAACGAACCGGATTCGACCGGAGTAGTCACGACAGGGGTAGTCGTAGCCGGAACGGAAGTGGTCGTGGTGGGCTTGCCGCCGCCTGAGGAACCCAGCGAGCCGGTATCAGCACAGCCCGTCAGGAATGCCGCTCCGCCGAGTACGACCAGCGATACCCCGATCATTCTGGTACGTCTCGCGTTCCATCGACTTGCGGGAACGATACGATCATTCATCCGAACTCTCCCGTCCCCGAATTCCCTCTGTTCTTTATTCATCACTTCTGCCCGTCGATCCAGGCAGCGATCTCTGCGGGAGCTTCGCCGGAGGGGTTCTTCTCCGCGACACCCGTTGCGGCATTGACTCGATAAACGTTGGGGCCGTCCACGATCCACAGGTCGTCTGCGTCGGACTGCCACATCACGGTCGCCGTGGCGCTCACCGGTGTGCTCGACACCGCCGTACCCGAACTGTCGGTGACCACCACCGCGACGCTGGCACCGTCCTGCATCAACGCTGCGCTGTACCCGGTCAGCGATGTCTCCGCCGCACCCAATGCCACCGGCACTTCCTTCGTGGTCGTGCTGGTTGTCGTGGTTTCATCCGTTGTCGTTGTCGGAGTTGTCGACTGAGTCGTAGTGCTGGTCGAGGCCTCCGTTGTTGTGGTGGGACCGGTCGTGGTTGTCACGTCAGCCGTAGTGGGAGCCGTCGTCGACGTGCCTGTCGTTGTCGGTGCACTCGACGTGGTGGTCTCGGCAGCCGTCGTGGTTGTGGGTGCGGCGCCCCGCGCCGCATCTCCCTGCAAGGCAGCCGCATTGACGGCACCGGTGCACTCCACATTCCAAATGGTTGGCTGTTTGAGGCCATAGCCTCTCCACTGCAACGACTGGACACCGTTGTTGATCGTGTAGACCTCAGCTGTGTAATACCACCCAGTGTGGTCGCCAACCTGCGAGTCCCCGATCTGCGCCGTCAGCGTTCCACCCACCGGTGTCGAACCTGCGCTCACATTGATCGTCGTTTGGACTGAACCATTGTCACGACGGACAACAACTCGATAGCTGAGTGGGGCAGCGACATGCGCCCAACTGATCCTTGCAGCGTAGTGAGGCCAGGAGAGATTCACATTCGAACAACTGACTGCACCTACCCGCGGTGCCGGGAAGTATCCGGCCCCCAGCGAACTAGTCGCCTTCGCCGTGTCCGTGAATGCAGCGCTGGTGCCCGCTGTCTGTGTCGCGCCGAACGCGGTAAGGGCCACGGCTCCGACGACCATTAGCGATTTTAAAGGCACAGCTGCCAGTATTCTAGTTTGCGATTCGTCCGATTCCGGGTCATCTCGAAGTGCAGTCGATACTGGCCTGGTTCGCCCGCCGTCATTGTCGTCATCGCTCTTGGTTGACGACTTGAACGCGATTGCCAAGAGGCCACCGACAAACGCACCGCCCAGGAAGATGGCAAGCGGACCGGAAAGCCAGGCCACGGCGTAGCCAAATCCTCCGATGCTGAAGAAGATTCGATCAACCTCGGTGACGGTGTACGGCGTGATATCGGGTTCGCGGTTGGCATCGCCTTTCAAGGTTAAGACTGCGGAGTTTCCAGCCACCGAGTCGATCTCGTGCACCCGGTGCGAGACCCTCACGCCCTGATCGTTGACGACACTCACTATGTCGCCGACTGATACGTCAACTGCGGGAACGGTTCTTGACAATGCCAGCGACCCGGTTGTGATCTCCGGAGACATCGAACCTGATCGAAAAACGAGCGGTTTGATTCCGAACAGCATCGATCCGGCAGCGAACAGCACACAGATCAAACCAGCGAGTGCACCGACCGTAAGCGCGATTTCACGACTGGTCCGTCCACGAGAAACACCCGACGCAACTCCATGACTACTCATAGCTGCCTCAGACCGTCGCTGCATTGAAGTTGAATGTCGCGCTCACCGTCTGATTCTGAACGTCAACTGTGGCTGCAGGATCCAAAGTGACCAAGAAGCATAAATTCTCGACACCGGTCGACGCAGCCAGCGGGCGAGGCGCCGCAATTACGTTAACGGTGCCGCCGGACGTAAACGGCTTCGAGGTCTCGATCAAAGTGCCGGAGCATGTGCCGACGTTGTTGGCATTGGTCGCTGCTCCCTCGCTGTAAACCGCAACCTTCATCAGAGGCGCAAGCGTGGACGCGCTGGCAGTTGCAGACATCGTGTAACTGAACGCGGAGGTGCCCTTGTTCTGAACGGGGAGCATAGCGCTGATGCTGTTGCCGGGAACCATGCCTGATTTCGTCAGCGTGGTGAATCCGTATGACGGACTTCCCTGATCGTCGTTAATTTGCAGATCCATCGTTCCGGTACTGAAGACACCCGAAGTGGCACTGGCATTGTCACTCCAAGCAGCCATCGTGCCTACGGCACCGAGACCCAGGACAATTCCCACCGACATGATCGCGCGTGCGCGGCCGCTGGTTGCGCCCCTGATCAGACGTGTACCGAGCGAGGCGGGCGCCTGCTGCTCCTCGTGCTTAGACATGGCTGTGCCTTTCTTGCTGCTCAACTCGAGGCGCCGGCGCACTCGGTTCGGAAGGTTGGGGGTCTGTAGACGCAGAACGTCGCCGGGTACGGTCACGGACCGATCCGACGAACATGAACACGGCATAGATCGACAGTGCGCCGACGACAACCGTCAGCATCACCGAGCGCATCTGCCCCGTGATGGCGTTGTATACGTACCCGATGTACGGCACGCTGTACCACACCTTGCCGCGAATCTGCTCCGGTACAACGGGATTCTGATCCGCTATCGGATTTGCATCGCCTTGTGTGACGAAGGTGAGATCACCGGCGGAGTTGAGTCGCACCATCGTGATTCGGTGCGTAACCACATCGGGCTTCCCCGACTCGATTTGGTAGGTGATCGCATCACCTGCCCGCAATTGGGCAGCGTCCTGCGGTTTCACCACGATAAGGGTGCCGGGTGGATAGGTGGGCTGCATCGAACCTGTCAACACAGTGAAGGGCGTCGACCCCGTCAAACGTGGAACAACGACCGTCGACAACAGAATCGCCAGAATACCCAGCAGCAGAGCCCACGAGACGATATTGCGGATCCACCACCAAGCACCGGTTCTCTGATCAGTACCCTTCACTGCGTGCGTCATACCGACTCCGCTTCGAATGAGAATTGCACACTCGTCGAGACACCAGACGCAACGTCAGCACCGACAGTGCCACGCAGGCACAAGATATCGGTACCGCCGGCAGCGACCGTGCGCCATCCTGGAGCTGTCGGTACCTGAGCACCGACCATGGGTCCGTCGTAGATCGCGGTGCCGGAAGCTGCACCTTGGGCAGGGCAGCCGGCTTCGGAAGTCACCGGCGTCACCGCGAGTGAGAGCGGAACATCAGCGGAAGACTGCGTGACGTCCTGGATCCGATAAATGAGCGGAACGCTACCGGAGTTGTGAACTGTCAACGGAGCCTGTGCATATGCGTTGGGGAACATACCGGTGGCGCCCAGAGCAGTGAAGTCGTAACTGCTCTGGCCGCTACCGGCACTGCCCACCGTCAGGTCGAGGATCCCGGACTGGATCGTGCCACCGGACAGTGTTTCAGCGGCCGTCCACCGCGCGCTGGTCTGCTGCACCGATACAAAGATCAGTCCGATGACCAGCGCGGCGGCAGTTGCCCACCAACGGTAGTGCTTACGCAAGCCTTAGACCTGTTCAAGCTTGACGTTGAAGTTCGCCAGGCTTGCCGACTGGTCCTGGCTGGCGTTGTTGGCTGTGTTGTCAGGCAACACTGTGCCCTTGGGGAAGTCGAAGGTCACAACAACGTCAACTGTCGTGCCGTCGTTGGCTTCAGTCAGCTGAGTGAGCGGCTGCCCAGCGAGGGTGGTTGAGGTCGTGGTTGTCAGGGCAGTAGCCAACGAGCCGGTAATCGTGGTCGTGTCGGCAACAACTTGAGCCTTGAGATTCTTACCGTCGATACCGACCTTTACCTTGCCTGTGTAGGTGATCTTGTCACCGGGAGAAACGCGATAGGTCGCGATGTCGACATTGGTTTCCGTTGTTGCCCCATTGGTGACGGTCCAACTCGGCAGAGCAGAGGGGTCAGCGCTGAGAGTCAGATGACCTGCGGTGATCGTTCCGCCGGTCATCGGCGCGTTTGCGTTCCACGCCGCCATGGTTCCCGCGCCACCGGCGAGGAGAAGTGCTGCTGCACCGGCCGCGACTGCGCCCTTGGTTGCCTTGTTCATGGAGAACACTCTTTTCGTCTGGTCCCCGTGGCGGGGAGCTTGCAGGGTGAGAAAGCTGGTCGGATCCAGTCATGTGCGCCCTGGTACGGGCAGAGGGTTTCGTTCATCCGTGGTCAGTGAGGGGTCGTAGCGGTAAGTGCAGAGCGAGAGCGTGTTGCGGAAAGATTGCGAGCCGTTCTTGCGAACGGGCCATTCCTCTCTCGTGCTGTCGACGTCCGCTTGCGTCGTTTAGATTTTTACCACACGTATCAGTAATTTTTGGCGAAAAGCTGGTCGAATGTCCAGAAGATTGTTGAAACCTGAACTTGACTACAGAATCGCCTCTCACCTGGACTATTGGAAAAACCTAGCGCTTTGTTGCAACCCGTTTGCTGAAGTAACCTTCGTCCAGATGGTCTTTGAGGTCCGAAAATGAACTGAAACAGGTTCTACAAACTTTTGGTTTGTTTTGGAAATCGCTCGACTGCCGCTACTTCGAAAGCAGCGACAATCGAGCAACAACTAAGGCGGAGGCCCTACACCTCGAAGACGGTCTCACCGCCGACAACCGTGCGCAGGACCGACAGTTCGTTCAATTCCTGAGAAGCGCTCCGCAACGGATCTCCGTCGAGCACAACAAAATCCGCCAAAAGTCCCACCGCTATCCGACCTTTGTCCGATGACTCACCGGTGAGACGGGCGGCAGCGCTTGTGTAACCGGCCAACGCATCGGACGCGGAAACCCGTTGCTCTGCACCCAGAACATGACCTTCTCGCGTCACACGGTGTACGGCTGTGTTCATCGTGAAGAGCGGGTTCACGGGAGTGACAGGGCAGTCGCAATGCAGCGCGTAGGCAAGCCCCGCCGCCACGACCGACGCCACGGGGCTGATCCGCTCGCCACGAACCGGTCCGAGGAACCGATCACGGTGCCGGTCGCCCCAGTAGTAGACGTGGTTCACGAAGATCGACGCCACCGCCCCGAGTTCGACCATCCGCACGATCTGATCTTCCCGCAACGTCTGAACGTGCTCGAGTCGATGCGAAACTTCGACGTCCGGGTGTGCCGTCCGTGCCGCTGCAATTGCGTCCAGTGCAAAATCGATGGCTTGATCACCGTTGGTATGAATCGCAACCTGCCGGCCGGCAGCGTGATGTTCCTCGACCAGCGCCCCGAGTGCACCTGCCGGGATTGCCATTCCGCCGCAGTGGCATCCACCCAGATCGTGGTACGGCTCGGTCAGGGCAGCGGTGTGCAACTGAATCGACCCGTCCGAAATGAGTTTGACGCCGCCCACACGAACTCGGTCTGTCGAATCGGCGAGTTCACCCAATTGATCGTGCACCCCGTGGCCGAGGTAGAGGCGCGCACGCAGACGCAGTTCACCATCAGCGTCCAGTTGTCGGTACGCCTCGTACATCTCGGCTGTGACGTACATGTCGTGAAAACTTGTCACGCCCACCGAAGCCATGACTTCCTGCGCCCGCAGCATCGCGATCTTGGACGCATCCGGGTTCATATCCGGAACAAGTCCGTGTACCAGAGACATTGCCGGAACCTCGCACAGTTCACCGGTGGGTACACCGGCGCTGTCCCGAACGATGACACCACCCTCCGGATCGACCGTGGTGGCATCGATCCCGGCCTTCTCCAGTGCGACCGAGTTGACATAGATCCCGTGAGCAGACAAGTGCCGCACCAGAATCGGATGCTCGGTGGATGCCTTGTCCAGATCAGCTGCGGTCAGACCTCGATCCTCCGCCACGAGGCTGTCGTCGAAGCCCCACGCTTCTATGGGCTCGCCAACTGGTGTGATCGCGGCCCGCGCGGCCAACGCCGTGATCAACTGCTCGATGGTCGGGCACGCACTCGTCGTTGCGTCGACCCCACTGAGCATCAAACCCCACATCATCGGATGAAGGTGCGTCTCGATGAACCCCGGAACAATCACCGCTCCGGCGAGATCGACAACGGAGGTTTCGGAATCGGTCAGCGCCGAGATCTCGGCGTCAGTTCCGAGAGCGACAAATCTGCCGTCCTTGACGGCCACAGCGGTCGCGTTATCGCTGACAGCACCGTCCATGGTCCTGATCTCGCCGTTGATGTAGATGTGGTCAGCCACCGTTGTCATACGCTTGTCTCCATTCGTTTTCCGACTACAGTCGTCGAGGACTTCTTCGCAGGTATCCGCGTCGCCACAACCACTCCGGCCAAAATCATTCCGGCACCCGCAAGTTGGACGAGTGTTGGGGTCTGCGCAAGCATCACCGCGCCGAACAGCAGTGCCGACGCCGATTGCAACACCAGGCTGGCGGCGACTGCACTGGCAGGCAGACGCTGACTGGCGCTTGCCACCAGGAGCCACCCGATCACCTGAGATACCAACGCGAGCAGCACAAGCCAGCCTTGAGCTACGAGCGAAGGGGTCAGATCCAAAGTTCCACTCACGAGGCCGTATACACCTGCAGTGAGGGCAGTGGCTCCCGTCGAGACGAACATCGGCAGAGCCGTTCTACCCGCCGCCCGAGTAGCCAGACCCATCAGGAAGATGTAGACCGCGTAGGCGCCTGCGGCGATCACGGCAAACGACACTCCGACAGCAGGATTCGACCCCGTGAGCGTTGTGCTCGTCCCGGCTACCAGAGCAACTCCGACGAAGAGCAACGGAAGGCTGGCGACCAGTTCCCGGCCGATCCGTTGGCGCAGAACAACGTAGCCGAGGATTGCGACGAACAGCACTTGCAAATTCAGGATCACAGTCGAAAGACCTGCCCCGATCGAATGAATCGACTCGTGCCAGAGCACCAGATCGATTCCGAGGAACGCGCCGGCAAGCAAAGACTTCACGATCCAGGGCGCCGAGATCGAAGGCCGGGATGACCGACGACGCTGAACGAGCACGAGTATGCCGAGAGGGATGAGCGCATAGAGACACCGAAAGAAGGCACCCGTCGACGGAGACACTCCTGAGAGTTCATAGAGCACCGAGGTCAACCCGAGGATGCATGCACCGGTGACGACTACGCGCAGGTCACGTCGGCGTAGTTGATCGCCGGACGGCACGCGTGGCGATACTTCATCACTCATGGTGATAATGTATCACCGACGCAAAGTCGGTCATACAGGGAAGATGCGTGCATGAGAACTCCGGTTACCCGTGAACGCGTGATCGCTGCCGCAGCCGACCTGGTCGACAGCAAAGGCGCCGACGCTCTGGTACTGAGTCAACTCGCCGAGACCCTCGACGTCCGGCAGTCAGCCCTGTACAAACACGTCGACGGGGTCGACGACGTCCACCATCAACTCAGCCTCCTCGCACGCAACCTTCTCGCCGAACAACTGCGTGTCGCCGCGGTTGGTCTCTCGCGCGACGACGCCGTCATGGCGCTCGCAGACGCATGGCGTGCCTTCGTCCGGGTGCACCCCGGGCTCTACGCCATCACCGACCGCTACCCCACTGCTCCGCATCCCGATCTGGTCTCCGCCGTCGGCGAGGTGGTAGACGTCATCAACAAGGTGATCGCGGGATACGGTCTGAGCCCGGATGATTCGGAGCAGGCGGCGTGGTCTCTTCGTAGCGCGCTGCACGGTTTCTGCATCCTCGAATCGGTAGAGGGTCAACCGGCCGGCACCGACCCGGATCGGGTGTACCGAAGACTGGTCGAACTTCTCTGCGCCGGTATTGCTCGTATGTAAATACCGGCTCCTGTTATCGTCGGATGAAACGACACAGACCAAAAAGGATCAGACATGGTTGGTGAACTCGACATCTCCGGATAAAACCGGGCATGACGGCCACCGGCAGACGCCTCGGAGCGCTGCCGTAGTGGCCATGTTGTCGTTCACTTACCCGACTTTTTGCGGAGCAGCGTTGCCGCGCCCGCACGACACCTGAGGTCTATTCATGTCCGATACCTACATCGTTTGCTCGAATCTGTCTTTTGCCTGGCCGGACGACACTCCGGTCTTCGACGTATTGTCCTTCACCGTGCCCGGTGGCCGAACCGGGCTGGTTGCCCAGAACGGCGTCGGGAAAAGCACTCTGCTCAGATTGATCGCCGGTCAACTCCGCCCACGCGCCGGCAGTGTGTCCGTCGACGGCATTCTCGGATACCTTCCGCAAGACCTTCCACTGACGGGCGATCTGACCGTTGCCGAGGTCTTGGGCATCGCCCCGACGCTCGCTGCGCTGGACGCTGTCGAATCCGGAGACACACGAGAAGAACACTTCACCACAATCGGGTCCGACTGGGACGTCGAAGAGCGGACCCGAGCCCAACTCGGTCGACTCGGGTTGGCCGACATGACGTTCGATCGTCGTCTCGACACTCTGAGCGGCGGGCAGGTCGTCTCGCTCGGACTGGTAGCTCAACTCCTGCGACGCCCCGATGTCCTTCTCCTCGACGAACCCACCAACAATCTCGACCTTGACGCGCGCCGCAGACTTTACGACGTTCTCGACGACTGGAGTGGCTGTCTGTTGGTAGTCAGCCACGATCGGGGACTACTCGACCGTATGGACCGCATCGCCGAACTTCACAGCGGCGAGATCAGCTTCTACGGTGGCAATTTCACCGACTACGAAGCTGCGGCACGCTCGGCTCGCGAAGTGGCGGAGAAGAACATCCGCAACGCCGAGCAGGACGTCAAACGCGAGAAACGCGAACTGCAGCAGGCCCGAGAACGCGCTTCACGACGCGCAAGTAACGCTGCCCGCAATCTCGGGAACGCGGGCTTGCCCAAGATCTTTGCGGGGACCATGAAGCGCAATGCTCAGGAGTCGGCCGGCAAGGCGAACGAGACACACCTCGCCCGGGTCGACGCGGCAAAGGACCGACTCGACAGAGCGGGCCGCGCTCTTCGAGACGACCAGACGATTTCGCTCGAACTGCCAGGCACTCACGTACCCGCTGGACGCATGGTGTTCCTTGGTGAGCGAATGCAATTCGCGTTCGGCGATCGTGAGATCTTCGCCGACCCCGGCATTGACCTGGCCATTCGAGGACCGGAGCGTATCGCGTTGACCGGGCCGAACGGCGTCGGAAAGTCGACGCTACTTCGCATCGTCAACGGGGATGTTGCGCCGACTTCCGGTGAGGTCAAGCGAGCCGACGGCCGGGTGGCATATCTGTCGCAGAGGCTCGACCTACTCGACCCCGCACGCACCGTCGCCGAGAACTTTGCATTGTCGGCTCCAGGCCTTCCGGCCCCGGAACGCATGAACATCCTGGCGCGCTTCCTCTTTCGGGGTGCGGGTGCTCACCTACCCGTCGCTGCACTCTCGGGCGGTGAACGGCTGCGGGCTACGTTGGCATGCGTTCTCTTCGCCGATCCGGCCCCGCAATTGCTTCTTCTCGACGAGCCGACCAACAACCTCGACTTGGTGAGCGTTGCTCAACTCGAAAGTGCCCTGAATGCATATCAGGGGGCGTTCGTGGTGGTCAGCCACGACGAGAGATTCCTGGCCGAGGTCAAGGTCGAACGCTGGCTCAGGCTCTCGGACGGCCGTTTGACCGAGGTCGCCGCACCGGACGCAGTGGGCTGACACGACCAGTGAACAGGCGAAAGGCCTTCACACACATCGTGTGTGAAGGCCTTCGTCTGCACTACTGGTCAAGGCGTCCTGGTGTACACAGGATCGTCGAAGGATCGGCGTTGGGTCACCCAGTCAGTGGGCAGAACGTTTTCGATCACGTCTTCACGGGATTCGTCGAACACCACGATCCGATCGGCGATTCGCCACTCACCACGGCGCCTTTCGAACCTGTCGACGTAACGGCACTTGATCGTGGCAAGCGTCTGCACCGAATCCGTACCGGAACGCTCCTGCCGCAGAAAACACAAACAGTACGACTCACACTGAGCGACATCGCCGTTGACGTCGATCAGTACGTTGGAGATGCAGTGAATCGACGAGTCGATCGTCTTGTGCCTGAACTTCATGTCTTCGATGAGCCCGTCGACAGTTCCGATGTAACCACCGTGGTTGTCTATCGCGTCGTCGAAGTAGCAGAAGGCTACGCTCTCGAAATCTTTCCGATCGACGGCCCGAGCGTAGCGATACAGAACTTCGGTGATTTCTTGCTTGTCAGCGAGGGACACAGCCCGTCTCCTGTTCTCCCGAGGTGATCAATCAACCTGCAGTTCAACGCCCTTGGTCTCCTTGATGAAGAAGACCGTGACGAGGGTGATCACGGCACAGAACACGAAGTATCCGGCCGGGGCGAGAGAGTTACCGGTCAAGCTGATGAGATAGGTGGCGATGAAGGGCGCGGTGCCACCGAGGAACATGTTGGTGACGTTGTTACCCAAGGCCAGACCGCTGTACCGCACAGATGCTTTCAGCATTTCGACATAGGTCACGTACGAAGCACCGTTGACAACGGAAACGCAGATGAAGAGCACCGACTGACCGACAACCGCCTGCCAGATACCAGAACCGGCCATCATCATGAACATCGGGATTCCGAGAACCACTGCGGCGGCACTACCGGCGAACAGCACCGGCCGACGCCCGTACTTGTCTGCCATGTATCCCGAGATCGGCAACGTGATGACGCCGAGAACCAGCGCAAGAGAAGTGGAAAGGAAGGCAACGCGCGACGAGTGACCGCCGGTGGTCTGCAGGTACGTTGCGGCATACACCGAGGCGATGTAGTAGCCACCGGTGATGAGTGCGCCCAGCAGGATGATCTTGACGACGCTGCCACCGGAGGTGCTGAGCAGCTCACGGATGGGAAGCTTCTTGGTCTCACCCTTGTCCTGCAGTTCCTCGAACTGAGGAGTGTCTTCCATCTGGCTACGGATCCAGATACCGATGCCACCGATCAGCAGGCTGAGCAGGAACGGGATACGCCACGCCCACTCGAGGATCTGCTCTTGCGAGAATACCGACGTCAGGCCGAGGGCCATGAGCGAAGCAGCCAGCGAACCCAGGTAGGTGCCGGTATTGACCATCGAGGTCTGCGTCGCACGCCACCGCTTGGGAGCGGACTCGGAGACAAACGCGTTGGCACCGCCGAGTTCACCGCCGGCCGCGAAGCCCTGCAGGCAACGAGCCAGAACGAGGATGGACGTGGCCCACACACCCAACGTGGCGTACGTCGGCAGCAGGCCCATGCCTGCTGTCGCCAGAACCATCAGAAGGATGGTCCAGGAGAGAGCATTCTTTCGGCCGTACTTGTCGCCGATGTGGCCGAAGAAGATTCCGCCGGGCACGCGTAGGAAGAAGGCCACGGCAAATGCTGCAAAGGTACCGAGCAGTGCTGCGTTCGGGTCGTGGGAAACGAAGAACAGCGCGGCGATTGTCGTGGCCATGTATCCGTAGATACCGAAGTCGTAGTACTCGACGACGGTACCGACGATGGCCGCGCGAATTACCTTCGTCGTCGACTGTCGTTCGGTTGCCACGCTGCTGCCCTCGGTGGATTCGGCTCTCGCCATGGTCTCATTCTCTGACATGTTGTTCCCTGCCTGGATTGGATACTGACTGGATTCGGTGCCGCGCAGACGTCGGACGTCAGGAGTGCGCGATGGAATGGACCGGTGCGCTCTCAGCGCTGGTCCTGGTGTAATTCGCCGCATTACGTCCCGCTACGCGGCCCATGGTCAAAGCGTTGGCAACTGCATTGCCGCCGCCCACGTATCTCAGTCCGAGGATTCCGGCGCCGGCCTCACCGGCCGCGTACAGACCCTCGATAGGTACTCCGGTGCTGCCGAGTACGGCCGCATCGGTGTTGATCTCCATTCCCGCGTGCGTGCATACGAGCTCCGCCGGAAGGATTTTCGCGGCATAGAACGGAGCTGTCGCAATAGGATCCGGGTTGCCGACGGCACCCTTGTTTCGCAGCGTGCGATGACGGAGGAAGTCGTCGTCGTGACCGCTGGGCAGTTGGTCGTTCCATCGACGCAGGGTTTGCGTCAACGTCGCAACCGGAACACCCGTAGCCACTGCGAGGTCTTCGATCGTATCCGCGCGAATCGTGCCACCGGCGGCAACTTCTTCCTCGACGCGTTCGGGATTCCAATCCGCATATCCCGGAGCCAGATTCACGCGAGCGTTTTCGTCGAAGATCATCCAACCGTATCCACCCTGATGGTCGATGATGCCGGTCGAGACGGCGTACGAGCTGTCCTCGTCCATGAATCGACGGCCGTCCTGGTTGACGTAGATCCGCGACTTCGGCGGAAAACCGGCCTGCCAGTGATGGAATCGCTGGAAGTAGACCGTGGGCAGCATCAGACCCCAGCCGTCGCCCGCCACGGAAGCACCGAGGTTTTCGGCAAAACGAAGATGGTCTCCGCGACTCCCCTCGGCTGCGACGACGAACAAGGCGTCTCCGGCCTTGTTCGCGTCCGGGAAGTGGCGCGCCACCAAGCCCGGATCTTGCGCGAATCCACCGGAAGCAACAACGACGGCGCCCGCACGTACCTCGATGTCGTCGGCGACAACACCGACAACCCGACCGTCTTCCTCGATCAGCTTCTGCACCCGTGTTCCGAAGATGACCTCGATCCCGTGCTTACGACGAGCCTTGTCCAGCACCTGAATCAGTCCGTATCCCTGATCCTTGGGCACATGGCCGCGCCAGACGTCCTCGACGCCGGCCTGGGCGAGGCCCGGTTGGTGGGCGTTACCCGAGATCGCCGCTGGAATCTCGACGCCGAGCCCGATAAGCCATTCCAGTGTCGGACCGGCATTTTCGCAGAACGCACGAATCAATCCGGGCGAGAGCATCCACTGGTTGAGGTCCATGTAGTGCTGGAAGAACTTCTCTGCCGAGTCGTCGACGCCGAGGCCGGCTTGCACGCTTGTTCCGGCGGCCGTGAAGATTCCGGCCGACAGCGCAGTGGATCCACCGAGTTCGGTTTCGGACTCGAACAGCAGAACGGATGCGCCTTCTTCTGCCGCGGACACCGCGGCCGCGAGACCTGCTCCACCGCCACCGATGACAACGACGTCCCAGTGCTCGGTCATGAAAGTTCTCCAGTCTCCGCGATGATGCGGTGGTAAAGACCGTTCGACACCAACCCGCCGTCGACGGTGAGCTCCGTACCGGTGGTGTAGGTCGAACTGTTCGAGAGCAGGAACAGCACTGCTTCGGTGATCTCGTCGAGAGTTCCCATGCGTCCGAAGGGAACCGACTTCAGTGACGCGGCGACGAAGTCGTTTGCGCCGCCGAGCAGCGCCGTACCGACCAGTCCCGGGTGCACAGAGTTGACGCGAATCCCCCACTGCGCGAAGTTTCCTGCGGCCGACTTCGACAGACCGGTCAAACCCCACTTACTCGACGAGTAAGCCGGAGAGAAGTATCCGATCTGACCGGCGATGGACGAGATGTTGACGATCGATCCGCCACCACTCTCGCGCATCAGCGGCGCCACCGCCTTCATACCGTTGAACGGACCGAAGAGGTTGATCTTCATGGTCAGTTCCCAGATGTCGTTCGGGGTGTCCATGAATTCGAGCCGACGCGAGATGCCGGCGTTGTTGACCAGTCCGCCGAGTTCCCCACGTGTAGTAAGAATTTCGTCGACAACCCGGTCCCAGGCATCGGCATCGGTGACGTCGAGAAGATGAGCGGACGCCGATCCGCCGGCGGAGACAATGTCGTCGACCACGCCGGATGAATCCGAAACATCGGCAATGCAGACATGCGAACCGCGCGCGGCGAGAGTGCGCGCGTGATGCGCTCCCATCCCGGCAGCACCGCCGGTAACGAGAACGACGCCGGGATATTTCGTGGACTCAGACATGCCGCGAACCACCGTCCACCGCAATGCTGTGCCCGGTGACGTAGCGCGCGCTGTCCGAGAGCAGGAACAGCAGCGGCCCGAAGACCTCTTCGGGCGAGCCCAGACGATGCAGCGGTACCGCGTCGAGTGCGTTCGCGAGCGCGATCGGATCTTCCTGGACCCACTTCGTCATCGCCGTGTCGATGTAGCCGGGCGCAATGGAGTTCACCCGAATACCCTTGTCTCCGAACTCCACTGCGAGCGACTCAGTGAGGTGCGCGACGGCAGCTTTCGACGTGCAGTAAGCGCCTCTCCCCTTCCGCACACGCAGCGCAGATACCGAGGACATGTTGACGATGGCGCCGCCGGGACCGAGGTGGCGTGCCGCTGCCTGAGCACCGTAGAGCACTCCTTCGACATTGACACTCAGCGTTGCGCCGATCTGCTCCGGGGTGATCTCCTCGGCCAGCGCAAACGGGAAGATACCCGCATTGTTGATCCAGAAATCGACCCGGCCGAACTCCTTCAACGCCAACTGCGCAAGCAGTTCGTGCTCGTCCGGCTTGGTGACGTCGACCCGAGCTCCAACGACGCGACCCGGCTTGTCCGCCAGTGCATTCGATTCCAGGTCCGTATTGATTCGTGCGGCCGTGGCGAGCATCTGCTCTTCGTTGATGTCGGCACCGACGACATGTACGCCGCGTGTTGCCAGCCCTTCGGCGAACGTCGCACCCATACCCTGAGCCGCGCCGGTCACCACTGCGACCTTGCCTGCCAACTCCGGGTACACCGCCGACATCTGCGTCACAACGGTGCGGCCCGGGTTCGTCTGGTCAGAGCTTTCGGTCATGATGTACTTCTCCTACTGAATATTGTTGTGCAAGAAACTTTTCGGTACTTCAGCCTTGTTCGGACACTCGAGGTGCGTCGTCTCGGGAGACGGTGCGGCGGGCGATCTTCCATTCCTCACCGACCCGAACCACGCGGTCATCGACAGTCGTCATCCGCACCAGTCGCGATTCGCCGCCGCGAGCGGTGGCAACTATCTGCAGGTACCCGCGCACTGCGAGAGCACTCTCGTCCACCGCCTCGACTACGAGATTGGTCAGAACGTGCCGATGCACCTCGTCGACGGCTTCCGCAGCAGCGTAAAAGCGAGCAGCAAACGCTGCAAGGTCGCCGAAACCGACCACGGGTTCCGGATAACTGGGTGAATGAAATTCACCGTTGGCCGTGAATGTCTGCGCCCAATCCTGCTGGCGCCCAGAGTCTATGCAATGACTCTGGTGGCCGTACAGCTGTTGGATTGCGACAACATCCTCCGTTGCCACGACGCGATAGTTGCTCATGAAGGTTCTCTCCGAACACGCTGCGCTGCATCCACCCGAAGGTTGTGCAGCTCCGTAAAGTGTGCGATAATCGCACACACTGTGCGATATGTTCAAAGCGTAGGTGGCATACCTCACAAACGTCAAGAAAGGGATTTGATGTCAGAGCTGAGCGAGGAACACCGACCGCGCAAAAGCGCAGTTCAAGTGGACTCGAGCATGTCGAAAACGCTGCACCACGGACTCGAGATCTTGGAACTCCTGACGTCCTATCCGCACGGTTTGTCAGTCACGGACATTGCCGACGGAGTGGGAGTCCACCGGACTGTCGCACATCGGTTGATCCGCACGCTCGAGGCTCATCACCTGTGCCGCAAAGACTCCTTCAAGCGCGTCACTCTCGGCGCCGGACTGGTCACCCTCGCCGAACCGGTGGAACAGGATTTACGAACCCTGGCCCGCCCGATACTTCAAGAACTTGCCGAGGCCACCGAGGCGACAGCACACCTGGTGGTCCGCGAGAGCGACACCGAAGTGCGCGCACTGATGGTGGTCGAACCGCGCAGCGCCAAGGTTCACGTCGCGTTTCATCCAGGGCAGGTTGATCCGATCGACCGCGGCTCCGCCGGGCTTTCCATTCTTGCCTCACTCCCACCGGTGAGCGGGGAACGAGAGGAAGTGACGGCGGCCCGCGCACGGGGTTACGCAGTGACCGTCGGGGAGGTCATCCCGTCCGTCCTGGGAATCTCGGCAGTCATCCCCGGCAGACGCCGCGACGCCATCTCCAGCCTCGGAATCTCCGTGTTCGACTCCGAGGATCAAGCAGCCCTGGGCGCCGAGGTCATGGCAGCGGCAAAAACCCTCGGCAGCATGTTGGGCTGATCCAGACAACAGGCTGATCCGAACACCAGTCGAGCCCCGGGAATACCCGGGGCTCGACTTTGTTGACTCCGAATGAGATAGTTGAACAATCAACTACCTGACATCAGCTTCACGGATACAAGGAGTACGACATGCCTGCTGTGACAGTCGAGAACATCTTGGCCCTGCCCCGCCTCGACGAGCCGGCAGAGTCAGCAGTCGACCGCCCCGTCAAGAGCATCACCACCGCACCGGTCGGATACGAAGGTGAAGGCTTTCCCGTCCACCGCGCGTTCGCCGGCATCGACCTCTCCGCCCTCGACCCGTTCATCCACATGGACCAGATGGGCGAAGTCAACTACGCACCCGGAGAGCCCAAGGGCACTCCGTGGCACCCGCACCGCGGCTTCGAAACCGTCACCTACATGATCGACGGCATCATGGAGCACCAGGACTCCAACGGTGGCGGCGGTGTAATCGGCGGCGGCGACACCCAGTGGATGACCGCGGGTGGCGGCATCCTTCACATCGAAACTCCGCCGGAGCACCTCGTCCTCAGCGGCGGCCTGTTCCACGGCGTCCAACTGTGGGTCAACCTGCCTCGCGACAACAAGATGGCATCTCCGCGGTACCAGGACATCACGGGCAACAAGGTGGCCCTGCTTTCCTCGCCGGACGGCGGAGCCTTGGTGCGCGTCATCGCCGGAGACATCGCCGGCCACGCCGGACCCGGATCGACGTACACACCCATCGCGCTCTCCCACACCACTATTGCCCCGGGTGCGAGCCTGACTCTGCCCTGGAACCCCGAGTTCAACGCCATCGTCTACGTGCTCGCCGGCGAAGGAACGGTCGGAGCCGAGCGTCGACCCATTCGAGTAGGGCAGACGGCTGTCTTCGGACGCGGTGACTCCATCACCGTCGCCGCTTCCGATCGCCAGGATTCGCGGACCGAATCCCTCGAGGTATTCATCCTCGGTGGCAAACCGATTCGTGAGCCCATCGCGATGGCCGGGCCGTTCGTCATGAACACCAAGTCCGAGGTCATGCAGGCCTTCGAGGACTTCCAGGCCGGACGCCTCGGATCCATCCCGGCAGCACACGAAAAGCTGAGCTGACATGTCGTCGGTGGTCGTCCAACGAGCAGCCGAACGTGCGCACCTCAACTACGGCTGGCTCACCGCGCGTCACAGTTTCCCCTTCGCCGGAAACTTCGATCACGCCGCGTACGCGCACGGACTTCTGTTGGTGAACAACGACGACATCATCGAAGCCGGCTCCGGTTTCGACACTCATCAGCACCGCGATACCGAGATCGTGACGTGGGTGCTCAGCGGATCTCTGGTTCACCAGGATTCCGCTGGGCACTCCGGCGTCATCCATCGCGGACTCGCGCAGAGAATGAGCGCCGGTACCGGAATCCTGCACTCCGAGCGCAACGATCGCTTCCGGGCCGACGGCTCACGCGTCACCGAACCCGTTCACGTCGTTCAGATGTGGATACCGCCGGACGAATCCGGAGTGACCCCGAGCTATCAGGAACTCGACATCAACTCCGAACTCGACAGCGGTGGCCTGATCACCCTGGCATCGGGGATGCCTGCGCATCGCGGTCACAGCGCCATCGGCCTGCACAACAAACATGCGGCACTACATGTTGCTCGCCTCGAGACCGGCGGGTCGGTATCTCTTCCGGATGCGCCGTACGTGCACGGGTTCATCGCCAGCGGCACTGTCGACGTCGAGGGAGTCGGATTGCTGGGACCAGGAGATTCGTTGCGACTCAAGGACACTGGCGGTCAACGAGTCGAGGGAATCGACGATGCGGAGATACTCGTGTGGGAGATGCACGCGTCGACGAACTGACGACACCACCGAGTACGCCCAATGTTCGGACTACACAGCAGGTTCGTCGTAGGGTGGATGCCGGTAGTGGTGGATCCGGTAGTGATGGATCCCGGTGGCACAGAAGGAGGAGCCATGGCATCTGGTCGAGCACAGGCCCCACGGACGACACCGCACATCGATGTGCACCGCTCCGGTGATCGCTTGAAATCCCGCGTCTCCTGGCTGGATTCGAAACATTCGTTCTCGTTCGGACAGCATTACGATCCGGACAACACTCATCACGGATTGCTGCTCGTCAACAACGACGACACCGTACTGGCGGGAACCGGTTTCGATACCCATCCGCACAAGGACATGGAAATCGTGACGTGGGTACTTCGCGGTTCGCTCGTGCACCAGGATTCCATCGGCCACACCGGCGTCATCTATCCAGGCCTCGCCCAGCGCATGAGCGCCGGTACCGGAATCATGCACAGCGAGAAGAACGATTCGTGGCGTATTGGCGGCGAACAGCATTCCGACCCCGTGCATTTCATCCAGATGTGGGTGGTACCGGACGAAGGTGGACTGACTCCCGGCTACGAACAACTCGAGATCGACGACGAACTGCTGCGCGGCGGTCTGATCCCGGTGGCCTCCGGAATGGAGCGCTACAAGGATCATTCGGCGATTCGCATCAACAACAAGAACGCCGCCATGCACGTCGCGCGGATTCTGCCCGGCACCTCCGTGAATCTTCCCAGCGCACCGTTCCTGCACGTCTTCGTTGCGCAGGGCACTGCCGAGATGGAGGGCGTGGGCACACTGTACGAGGGTGATGCCGTCCGGTTGAGCGATTCGGGTGGGCAGCAACTGACCTCCGACGCCGGGGCGGAAGTCCTCGTCTGGGAGATGCATTCACGTATCGGTGGTTGAGACCCGGTCTCGGCAGGACTGGGTGCGCTGGAGATACTCGACGGATGAGCATCGACAACTCCGCCGCACCCGTCACGCAACTTGACCCCCTCAACACCTTGATGGGTGTGCGCGCCGTATCGGTCGTGCCTGGCGACTTGGCCTTCGCGCAGGCAGTCGGCCCGCGCTTCCACGATCACCGTGGCAAGACGGTGCTCGGTTCCATCGGCGTCATGATCGACGGTGCCATGGGCGGCGCGGTGTACTCGGGACTGACCTCGGGCCATCAATCCGTGCTCGCGCAGGTCACGGTCAGCGCGGGCGCCGACATTCCCGCTCTCGCAGACGTCGGCGCCACCGGCACGCTCGTGCATCTCGACGACGGCGTCGGGCTCGCGTCCGGTCAACTTCGCGACGAGAACGGCACCCTGCTGGCCGTGATGGCCGGCCGCGCAATGGTGGTCTCGCGTCCACCCGTCGTCGGAATCGACGACTACGTGGACGGTGAGCCGCTACCGGTCCCGACGCCGGAGAAAACGAGCAACCTGAGTGGGTTGTCGGGGTCCGACGTCGTCGAAGGTATCCGAGGCGGCACGCTCGAACGCGGACCGCTCGCCGGACTACTCGATCTTGCTGTCGTCGACGTGACGCCAGGTTCCGTCGTCGGGGAGTTCGCACCCGTCGCCTGGATGGCCAACCCGCTGGGCGCCGTGCAGGGCGGTGTCCTCATCTCGGCAGTCGACGCCGTTACGGGACTGGCAGCACAGACCCTGACCAGCGCCGATCAGGACTATCGCGTCCTCGACCACAAGATCGACTTCCTGCGCTCACCCGACATCGGTGGGCCGGTCTTGCGCGCCGAAGCCTCCGTGATTCGCGCCGGGCGCAGGCTCGCCCTGATCGAAACTCGCATCGTCGACGCCGGCGGGCAGGTCTACGTACGGGCCACCTCGAGCATCCAGATGCTCTCCCAGCAAGTTCACAGCGGATAACCAGTTCCGCACCAGGTCGCCCGTCCACCATTGAGACAACAGCCCACACAATGGAGGTACAGCGGCGTGAACAAAGACATCGAAGCGAGCAGGCTACGCGTGAGCCGTCGACGGGCCCTCGCTCTCGGCGGAACCATCAGTCTCGGCGGGCTCATCGCAGCCTGTTCCGGTAACAGTGGCACCGCCACGACAACTTCGGCCGCGGCTGCATCGGCGACAACCACTTCCGGCGCTTCCGCAGCGGCCACGTCCGGCGATGCCGTCACCGCACTTCTGGCCAAAGCACCGCAGTGCGTCATGAGCAAGGAAGAGACACAGGGCCCCTACTGGTTCGACGTCGACGCCATTCGCGGCGACATCCGCGAGGACCGTCCGGGCACCACACTGCAGGTGGCAATGCGCGTGCAGGACAACAGCCAGTGCAACGTCGACGGCAGCATCGGCGCGGTCTCCAACGCCGTCGTCGAGATCTGGCACTGCGACGCCGGCGGCGTGTACTCCGGCTTCGAATCCGGTTCGCTGAGCGCCAACGGCGGCGGCGGTGGCGGTGGCGGAACTCCCCCGGCCGGCGGGATGGGTGAACCTCCGTCAGGTACACCCGGAGGTGGAATGGGCGAACCTCCGTCAGGCGCCCCCGGGGGAATGGGCGGCGGCATGGGTGGTTCCGGCGAGACCTCCGACGGTTCGTACAGCGTCGGCGACACCGAAGCCACCACCACCGACGACGGCACCTACCTGCGCGGCGCCCAGACCACCGATGCAAACGGCATCGCCCAGTTCACCACGATCTTTCCCGGCTGGTACATGGGCCGCACCACCCACATTCACGTCAAGGTGCACATCGACAAGAAGACGGTCCTCACGTCGCAGACCTTCTTCGACGAGACCCTTCTCGACGAGGTGTACTCGCAGTCCCCGTACAGCGAGCACACCGGTCGCGAGAACAACACGAACAACGCCAGTGACGGCATCTACGACGACACCGGCCTCATGACCGTCGAGAAGCAGTCGGACGGTTCCTACCTCGCCGTCATCAACCTGGGTATCGACGCCTGAGGTAGGAGCCGACTCAGCCGCCGACGTATGCCGCGAGGTGCTTTCCGGTGAGGGTGGAGCCGTCGGCGACGAGCTCCTCGGGAGTGCCTTCGAAGACGATCCGACCGCCGTCGTGACCGGCTCCAGGGCCGAGGTCGATGATCCAGTCGGCGTGTGCCATCACGGCCTGGTGGTGCTCGATGACGATGACCGACTTACCGGAATCGACGAGTCGATCGAGCAGGCCGAGCAACTGCTCGACGTCGGCCAGGTGCAGTCCGGTGGTCGGCTCGTCGAGGACGTACACGCCACCCTTCTCGCCCAGGTGCGTCGCCAGCTTGATTCGCTGTCGTTCACCGCCGGACAGCGTCGTCAGCGGCTGGCCGATCGTGAGGTACCCGAGCCCAACGTCGACCAGTCGTACGAGGATCTTGTGCGCAGCGAGGGTCTTGGCCTCACCGTCGCCGAAGAACTCCTCGGCCTCGGCCACCGACATCGTGAGAACCTCGTTGATGTCCTTGCCACCGAATTTGTATTCGAGAACTTCCGCCTGGAAGCGCTTGCCTTCGCACTCCTCGCAGAGAGTGGCAACGCCGGCCATCATCGCCAGGTCGCTGTAGATGACGCCGTTGCCGTTGCACGTCGGGCAGGCACCTTCGGAGTTGGCACTGAAGAGCGCCGGCTTCACGCCGTTGGCCTTCGCGAATGCCTTGCGGATCGGGTCGAGCAGCCCGGTGTACGTTGCCGGGTTGCTCCGACGCGAGCCGCGGATCGCACTCTGATCGACCGACACCACGTCCTCGCGTTTCGCGAGCGAGCCGTGGATCAGCGAACTCTTACCCGATCCGGCCACACCAGTCACCACGACCAGTACGCCGAGAGGTACGTCGACGTCTACATCTTGGAGGTTGTGTGAGTTCGCTCCACGAATCTCGATTGCTCCGGTGGACTCCCGCACGGTCTCCTTGAGGGCGGCCCGGTCGTCGAAGTGACGCCCGGTGACCGTATCGCTGGCTCGCAAGCCATCGACTGTGCCCTCGAAGCAGACGTTTCCGCCGGCGCTACCCGCGCCTGGCCCGAGGTCGACGATGTGATCGGCGATCACGATCGTCTCCGGCTTGTGCTCGACAACGAGCACGGTGTTGCCCTTGTCCCGCAGGCGCAGCAGAAGATCGTTCATCCTCGCGATGTCGTGCGGATGCAGGCCGGTAGTGGGCTCGTCGAATACATACGTGATGTCGGTGAGCGAGGAACCCAGGTGCCGAATCATCTTGGTGCGTTGAGCTTCACCACCGGACAGCGTTCCCGACGGACGGTCGAGACTGAGGTAGCCGAGTCCGATCTCCACGAAGGAGTCGAGCGTTTCGCCGAGCGTCGTGAGCAAAGGCGCGACCGATGGTTCCTTCAGACCGCTGACCCATTCCGCGAGATCGCTGATCTGCATCGAGCAGGCGTCGGCGATGTTGACGCCCTTGATCTTCGACGACCGCGCGCCCTCGCTCAGTCGCGTCCCGTCACATTCAGGGCAGGTGGTGAACGTGATCGCCCGCTCGACGAATGCCCGGATGTGGGGCTGCATCGCGTCGACGTCCTTGGCGAGGAACGACTTCTGAATCTGCGGAATCAGACCCGTGTACGTCAGGTTGATGCCTTCGACCTTGATCTTGGTCGGCTCTTTGTAGAGCAGATCGTTCAGTTCCTTCTTGGTGTACTTCTTGATCGGCTTGTCGGGATCGAAGAAACCGCAGCCGCGGTAGATCCGGCCGTACCAACCCTCCATGCTGTAGCCGGGGACCGTGATCGCACTCTCGTTGAGCGACTTGGTGTCGTCGTACAACGCGGTCAGATCGAAATCGTTGACCGCCCCTCGTCCCTCACATCGCGGACACATGCCGCCGGTGATCTTGAAGCTACGACGCTCTTTCGTCTGACGTCCGCCGCGTTCCATCGTGACCGCGCCTGCTCCGGAGATCGAGGCCACGTTGAACGAAAACGCCTGAGGCGAACCGATGTGAGGCTTTCCGAGACGGCTGAACAAGATGCGGAGCATCGCGTTGGCGTCGGTGGCGGTTCCGACTGTCGAGCGCGGGTCGACGCCCATCCGCTGTTGATCGACGATGATCGCGGTGGTCAGGCCGTCGAGAACATCGACGTCCGGCCGCGCGAGCGTCGGCATGAATCCTTGAACGAAAGCGCTGTAGGTCTCGTTGATCATCCGCTGCGATTCCGCGGCGATCGTACTGAACACCAGCGAGCTCTTTCCCGAACCGGAGACGCCGGTGAATACCGTCAGCCTCCGCTTCGGGATCTCGACGCTGATGTCTTCGAGATTGTTCACCCGCGCGCCTTGCACGCGGATCAAATCGTGGCTGTCTGCAGTGTGCAGGGCAGTCATCGTGTCTCCATCTGTCAGTCGATCGCCGACGGTCTCAGCGCAGTTGACGGGCTCAGCGCAGTTGACGGGCTCAGCGCAGTTGACGGGCTCAGCGCAGTTCTTGAATACGGATCAGGTTTCCCGCTGGGTCGCGGACGGCGCAATCGCGAACGCCGTACGGCTGCTCGGTCGGTTCCTGGACGACGTCGATGTCGCCGGCCTGAAGCCGCTCGAACGTATCGTCCAGATCTTTGGTGGCCAGAAGAAGTCCGCCGTACGTGCCCTTGGCCATCATCTCGATGATGGTGCGGCGCTCGTCGTCGGTGATTCCGGGATCGACGGCCGGCGGATGCAACACGATGGAGGTGCCGGGCTGGCCGGGCGGCCCCACCGTGATCCAACGCATCCCGTCGTATCCGACGTCGTTGCGCACCTCGAAGCCGAGGGTGTCGCGGTAGAAGTTCAGGGCGGCGTCAGGGTCGTCCTGCGGAAGGAAACTCGAGTGAATGGTGATGTCCATGGCGATCACGTTAATTGCGGTTGTGGGTTCTGCGCTTCTCGATTCCTGATCGGTCTGGTGACTTGTTTGGACACACAGGACGGCATTCCGGCCGTCGACTGTTCGGCCTCGCGCCGATAGACGCTGGGCGGGACCCCTACCAATTCGGTGAACTTACTGCTGAAAGTGCCGAGAGAGCTGCAGCCGACTTCGAAGCAGACGTCCGTGACACTGAGATCTCCGCGGCGCAGCAACGCCATTGCGCGCTCGATTCGCCTGGTCATCAGGTATGCGTACGGCGGTTCGCCGTACGCCTGACGGAATTGGCGACTGAGATGCCCCGCAGACATGTTCACTCCCCGCGCGAGCGCCTCCACGTCCAGAGGCCGCGCGTACTCCCGGTCGATACGGTCACGCACGCGTCGTAGTCGCGCGAGGTCCTGCAGGTGCGGATCTGCGGCAGGTCTGCTGGTCACGTATTCGATCGTGCCATGCGGTACCTACGTTGCCCAGCACAAGAGATGAACTGGGGTGTGGAGCGATCACGCACACACCGAGCAGTTCGTCATGATCGTGTAAGGATGGAGAAATGACCACGGCTCATCGCTCAGGCATCGACCTCACCCACCTCGACGGCGACACACGGGCGCAGGACGATCTGTTCGTCCACGTCAACGGAAAATGGCTCGCCGAATACGAGATTCCGGCAGACCGCGCAGTCGACGGGGCCTTCCGGACGCTCTACGACAAGGCCGAAGAAGACGTACAGACCATCATCACCGAAGCCGCGGAGTCCAACTCTGCCGCCGGTACCGATGCACAGCGCATCGGCGACCTGTACTCGAGCTTCATGGACGCCGACGCCGTGGAGGCCGCGGGCCTCAGCCCCATCGACGACGAACTGGACGCCGTCGCCGATGCGCCGGACCGGTCGTCGTTGGCCACCGTGATCGGACGCCACCAGCGCGTCGGCGTCGGCGGTGCCATCTCGCATTACGTCGACACCGATGCCAAGAATTCCGAGCGGTACCTGATCCACTTCAGCCAGTCGGGAATCAGCCTGCCCGACGAGTCGTACTACCGCGAGGACAACTACGCGGAGATCCGCGAGAAGTACGTCGCGCACATCGACAAGATGTTCACCCTCGCCGGCGTCGGCTACGACGCACAGCGTGTGTTCGAACTCGAGAAGAAGATCGCGGCCGGGCATTGGGACGTCGTCAAGCGTCGTGACGCAGATCTGAGTTACAACCTCGTGGGCTTCGAGGAACTGACCGAGCAGAACCCCGGTTTGGACTGGGCGGCATGGTTGTCCGGTCTCGGCGCCGATTCGGAGAAGTTCGCCGAGATCGTGGTCCGTCAGCCCGATTTCCTGCACACCTTCACCGCACTCTGGGCGTCGGAGTCACTCGACGACTGGAAGGCATGGGCAGCGTGGAAGGTGCTGCACGCTCGCTCCCCCTACCTGCATTCGGCGCTGGTCGACGAGACCTTCGCTTTCTACGGAACCACGCTCTCGGGTACCGAAGAGAACCGTGAGCGCTGGAAGCGCGGAGTCAGCCTGGTGCAAGATCTGCTCGGCGAGGCCGTCGGCAAGCTCTACGTCGACCGTCACTTCCCCGCTGAGGCGAAGACCCGCATGCTGGAACTGGTCGCCAACCTGCAGGAGGCGTACCGCCGCAACATCTCCGACCTCGAGTGGATGAGCCCGCAGACTCGTGAGGCCGCGTTGGCCAAGCTCGAGAAGTTCACCCCGAAGATCGGTTACCCCGACAAGTGGCGTGACTACGCCGGTCTCGATATCTCGGCTACCGACCTGGTGGGCAACTACCGTCGTGGATACGCCGCCGAGTACGACCGTGACCTGGCCAAGCTGGGTGGCCCCGTGGACCGTGACGAGTGGTTCATGACGCCGCAGACCGTCAACGCCTACTACAACCCGGGCATGAACGAAATCGTGTTCCCCGCAGCCATTCTCCAGCCGCCGTTCTTCGACGCCGCAGCCGACGATGCCGCCAACTACGGGGGTATCGGCGCCGTCATCGGCCACGAGATCGGGCACGGCTTCGACGATCAGGGCGCCAAGTACGACGGCGACGGCAACATGGTCGACTGGTGGACCGACGAGGATCGTAGCGAATTCGGCAAGCGCACAAAGGCTCTCATCGAGCAGTACAACGAGTTCGAGCCCAAGGAACTGCCGGGCCACCACGTCAACGGTGAATTCACGATCGGCGAGAACATCGGCGATCTCGGCGGGCTGTCGATCGCGATCGCGGCGTACAAGATCGCGACCGAAGGTACCGAACCTCCGGTCATCGACGGACTCACCGGTCTGCAGCGCGTGTTCTTCGGGTGGGCGCAGGTATGGCGCACGAAGGCCCGTGAGGCCGAAGCGCTTCGCCGTCTGGCCGTCGACCCCCACTCGCCGCCGGAGTTCCGGTGCAACGGCGTCGTCCGCAACCTCGACACGTTCCACGAGGAGTTCGACGTCAAGCCCGGTGACGCACTGTATTTGGAGCCGGAGAAGCGTGTGAAGATCTGGTAGCAAGGGCAAGCCCCTGTGCGCGCTCGAGGACCCCCTGGACTCCCTGAGCGCGCACGGGGCCGAAGGCCCTACCGGGCGTACATGATCACCCCGACGCCGACCAGACAGATCAGCGCACCGGCGATGTCGAAACGATCCGGGCGGAATCCGTCCATCACCACCGCCCACAGCAGTGAACCCGCTACGAAAATCCCGCCGTACGCGGCGAGGATGCGCCCGAAGTTCGCATCGGGTTGCATGGTCGCGACCAGACCGTAGAGACCGAGCGAGATGACGCCGAGCCCTACCCAGATCCAGCCCTTGTGCTCGCGAATTCCCTGCCACACCAACCACGCGCCCCCGATCTCGAGCAGCGCGGCGAGTACGAACAGCAAGAGCGAACGTGCGACGGTCATGCCGCACACAGTATCGCTACAGACGTACCCCGGTCTCCGCGGAAAAGAAGTACACCTCGCCGGCCTTGGGCAGCAGATGAAGCGACTCCCCCGGTGCCACCGACATCTTCCGATCGACGCGAATGACAATTCGGCCGGATCGACTCTGCCACTGCGAATCCGGGGCACCCTTTGCATAGACGAACGATTCGGCGCCCAGCTCTTCAAGCAGGTCGGCATCCACGGCCAGCGAGCCCTTTCGCCACGCTCCCACCAGATCCCACGACTCGGGGCGCACTCCCACTACGACCCGCTCCCGCTCGGACGCCCCGGTGGGCAGCGGAATCCGCAGGTCACCGAGCACTGCGACAGTACCCTCGACCGGCGCTTCGATCAGGTTCATGCCGGGCGATCCGATGAAGGCGGCCACAAAGGTGTTGACGGGGTTGTCGTAAAGTTCCCGCGGCTTCGCCACCTGCTGCAAACGACCGTCCAGCATCACCGCCACCCGGTCCCCCATCGTCATCGCCTCGACCTGATCGTGGGTGACGTAGACCGTCGTGGTGCCGAGTCGACGCTGTAAGGCAGCGATCTGCGACCGCGTGCTGACGCGTAGTTTGGCGTCCAGATTGCTGAGCGGCTCATCCATGCAGAACACCTTGGGATGGCGAACGATGGCCCTACCCATGGCAACTCGCTGACGTTGCCCACCGGACAGCTTGGCCGGTTTACGTCCGAGCAGCGGTTCGAGTTCAAGCATCCGTGCTGCCTCGAGTACCCGCTCGCGCCGTTCGGACTTTCCCACTCCCGCGTTCTGGAGCGCAAAACCCATGTTCTGCTCGACGGTCATGTTCGGGTACAGCGCGTAACTCTGAAACACCATGGCGACGTCACGTGCTCGCGGCGCGAGATGCGTGACGTCCGTGCCGCCGATCTCGATCCGGCCGTCCGACGCGGATTCGAGACCGGCGAGCATTCGCAGGCTGGTGGACTTACCGCAACCGGAAGGCCCTACGAGTACCAGGAACTCACCGTCGGCGATGTCGAGGTCGAGACGGTCGACTGCCGGTCGATCGGTTCCTTCGTAGCGGTGCGTGACTCCCGCGAATTGCACGTTGGCCATGAGTGTTCTCTCCTACTACTTCGGCAGCTTTGGGGTGATCTGCCGGTCGATGATCTGCTGCAACTGGGTGGCAACGCCGGCGAATGTCGATGCGACGTCGGCTTTCTGGAGAGCGATCTGCTCGAGTCCGGTGCCGATGATCTGATCGCCACCCGGGACGAACACGCGTGCGTAGTCCTGCGAGCGCGTACGCGAAAGCTGATCCACAGCGGTACGGGAGTTCGGATTCGCGTCGAGGAATGCCTTCATGCTCGGCTCCGACGTTGCCGACTTGCGGACCGGCATGTAGCCGACGTTCTGCGAGAAGTACGCCGTGTTCTCACCATTGGTGATGAAGTCGATGAACTTGAGCGCGTTCTTCTTACGCTGATCGGAGATCTTGGACGGGATGGCGAGCCCGGCGCCGCCGGTGGGGCAACCGGGAGTTCCGTCCACTGCCGGGAGGAACGCGGTGCCGAAGTCGAAGTTCGCAGTCTTCTTGATGCCGGACAGGTCACCCGTCGACGCGATGGTCGACGCCAGGATGCCCGTACCGAATTCGTTTGCGATGTCAGTGGAGACCGCGGCGTACTTCTTGTCGTGAATCATGCTGGAGAGGAACTGCCCTGCGGCAATGGTCTTCTCGTTGTCGAGCTGCAAATTCCACTGGTCGGAGTACGATCCGCCGAAGGTCCAGATGGGGCCTTCGTAGGTCCAGCCGAGGTAATCCTTCGCGTTGCCCCACCCGTGTGCCAACTTGCCGTTGCCCACGACCTTCTGCAGCTCAGGCCCCCACTCGTCGAACTCCTGCCACGTTGCAGGCCCACGGTCGGGAAGTCCGGCCTGCGACCAGACCGCCTTGTTGTAATAGAACAACGGCGTCGACCGCGCATAGGGAAGTGCGTAGTGCTTGCCCTGGAACAGGTAGTCGGCGAGCAACGAGTCGACGTAGTCGGCCGAGTCGACGCCCACCTCGGAGAAGAGTCCGTCGAGCGGCTCGATTGCCCCGGCAAGTGCGTAGTTGAACCACCAGACATCCGACAGCACAACCACATCGGGAACATCTCCGCCGGAGAGAGCAGCGTTGAACTTCTGCGCCACCTCTTCGTAGTTCTTGCCGCCGTCCACCAAGTTGACCTTCAAGTCCGGGTACTTGGTCTGGAAGCGGTTGATCAATTCCTTCTCCACGTCGGTGGACTTACCCGGGTGGTTCGACCAGAAGGTGATGGTGTTGGACTCACCCGACGCACCGGATGTTCCCGCAGCATCAGCGCTGGAACCACCGGATCCCGCGCACGCGGTCAGTGCTGCGCCGGCGGCGATTGCACCGCCGAGGCTCAGAAATCCGCGCCTGTTCATGTTTGCCATTACTGCTCCTCGAGAAAGAAATGTGACGGGAAAAGCTGTCAGCCCTTGACCGCACCGGAGGTGAGGCCTTTGATCATGTGTCGTTGCAGCAGAAGGAAAATCACCAGGATCGGTAGCATCGTCAGTACCGTTCCTGCCATGACGGGCCCCCAGTTGGTGAGTCCGTCGTTGTTCTGCAGTTGGGTCAATCCGATCGGCAGCGGCGCCACCGAGGAATCGTCGGACATGAGGAACGGCCACAGGTACTCGTTCCATTCGTTGACCACCGTGATGATGCCGAACGCCACCATCGTGGGCCCGGAAACGGGGAGCACCACGCGCCAGAGAAGCCGCCAGTGGCCGGCGCCGTCCATCCGCGCTGCCTCGATGATCTCCGAAGGTATCGAGAGAAAATGGTTGCGCATGAGGAACGTACCGAAGGCTACACCCGCAAGCGGAACTATGATGCCCTGGAACGTGTTACGCCAGCCCCACTCTGCCACGAGCGCGTAGTTCGAGATCACGGTGATCTGGTTCGGAACCATCAATGCGGCGATGATTCCGAGAAAGACGAAGTTCTTCCCCGGGAAGCGCAGGAACACCAGCCCATAGGCGCTGAGAGTCCCCAGAACGAACTTCGCCGCGGACAGTATCGCCGTGATCACTATCGAGTTCCGCAGAAACATCCAGAACGGAACCGATGTCGTTGCTTCGGAATAGTTTTCGGGATGCAGCGACAACGGCCACCACGTCGCCGGCTGCGTGTAGATCTCCGGACGCTCCTTGAACGAGGTCATCACGATCCAGTAGAGCGGCAGGACGATGATGATCAAGGCGATCACCATTGCCGCGTAGCCGAGGATCTTCACACCGACCTCACGCCGGTCCACGTTCTCGCGTTCCGGCCCGGGCCGGACGACGGAAGTCGGAGCAGCGCTTTTCTTTTCCTCTACCGCTGTCATTTCTCTTCTCCCCGATCCATGGCACGAACCTGGTAGACGGTGATGATCAGCAGGATCAAGAACATGATGGTGGCAACCGTCGCGCCGTAGCCCGCCCGGAAGTTTCGGAATGTCTCGTTGTACACCTGGTAGACCATCGTCGTCGTCCCTGTACCCAGCGGGCCACCACGGGTCATGACGTTGATGATGTCGAAGACCTGGAGCGAGTTGAGCATGACGGTGATGGAGAGGAAGAACGTCGTCGGGCGCAACTGAGGTAGGAGCACCCGGCGGAACTTGGTCCACGGCTTGGCGCCGTCGATTTCGGCTGCTTCATTCAATTCTTGCCGAACTCCTTGCAACGCAGCGAGGTAGATGACAAACGTGTAGCCGAGGTTCTTCCACATGTATGTCACCGTCACCATGAACAGCGCCCAGTGGGGGTCCTGATAGAAGTCGGGCGATTGGAGTCCGACGCGGTGCAGGAGATCCTGGATCAGACCGAAGTTGGGGTCGAAGACGAACTGAAACGCGACACCGATCGCTGCACCGGAGATCACGAACGGCGCGAAGATCGCCGACCGGACCAGGTTTCGCCCGACGAGCTTGCGATCGAGCAGCATGGCCAACGCCAGACCGATGACCATCGAACCCACCACTGTGACCAATGTGAATACCACTGTGTTGGTGACGATCTGCCAGGTGTCGCTTCGTCCGAACCACTCGCGGTAGTTGCTCAGCCCGATGAACGTCGCCTTCGGGTCCGCAATGTTCCAGTCGAAGAACGAAAGTCGGATGTTGTCCACCAGCGGGCGATAGGTGAACAAGATCAGCAACGCGAGATTGGGACCTACCAAGAGCGCAAAGAGCGCGTAATCACGCCATGGTCTGCCCCACAGACCTGGCTTGCCTGATGTGGGCAGCGTTCTTTCCGGACTCGATCTCACTGAGGCAGTCTGACCGCTCGCAACGAATGAATGGTGAACGTACAAGACACTCGAGCTGAACGCGACACGAAAAAGGCCCTGCGCGAATACTTCTCGCGCAGGGCCTTCCTCGTCGATGTCTAGCGGTTCCAGTCACCCAATCCGTCGGCGCCGCTGAGGACTCCACCTGCGGTGTTCTGCACGATCACCGGGTCACCCTTGCCTGCGTTCTCGAAGAACCACTTGGCGTCCTCGGTGCTGACATTGAGGCAGCCGTGGCTGACGTTGGTGAAACCTTGTTGCGCTACCGACCACGGAGCGGCATGGACGAAGATGCCACTGTAGGAAATTCGTGTCGCGTACTCGACGTAGGTGCGGTAACCCTCGGGAGAATCGATCGGAACGCCGTACGTGGACGAATCCATGTACATGTCGCGCAGCTGCTCGCCGACGATGTACGTGCCGTTCGGTGTTTCGTGCCCCGGCTTGCCGAACGACGTCGGCATGGTGCGCACGACCTCACCGTTGCGGGTGACGGTGACCTGCTTGGTGTTGTCGTCCGCGACGGTGACGAGTGCGTCACCGATGTTGAACGTGGAGTGCGAATCACCGGCGTCGACGGTCACGGAGATGTTCGCCGGCCAGAACTGTGCCGGCTTCCAACGGACCTGGCTGTCGTTGATCCAGTAGAAGCTGCCATCGACCGGAGGATCGGTGGTCACGCGAATCGCGCGCTCGGCCGTGGCACGGTCGCCGACTGCCTCGTTGAAACGAATGATGATCGGCTGCGCGATGCCGACTGTCTCACCCGCCGACGGGTTGAGCGACGGCGCGGAGAAGTTGGGAGCGCCGATGGGAGCCTGAATCGGTGTACCCGGGATGCCCGGAACCGGAATCGCCGGATCGAGGTACGGAACGCCGGGAATGACGGGCAATGGAATGTCCGGTCCACCGGGGAAGAGAGGAACGGCCGCGGAAGGTCCGGCGAGAGCCAGGCCGGCAGCCACCGCTCCGACGATTGCCACGGCAACCCGTGACGTCCGACGACCCTGTTTGCTGCCCATGTCACTACCTTCGCTCGAATGACCACGTACTCACGTGGATTTTGCGCGGCCGGCATCGATACCCGCCTGGTACCGATGCCGATGCACCATCCGGACGCGCCCGCCGGGCGCACACCTACACGCCCGAGCACGCCAAAGAGAGCAAACCGCACATTTCCATAGTCATTAACACACAAATGCGGCAATCGAGCAATTCGGATGTTCGCCCAAACGTTGCTATCCCTCGCTGCGAGCAGCCGCCAACATCGATTCGATGGAGATGAGTTTGGTTCGCGGTCTACCGGCGGCGGCACCGGATGCTCGTTCTGCCTTGTCGATCCGCTGCCAACCTTGGTAGTCCACCTGATCCGGCGACCGATCTGCCAGCAGAACCTGCAACTTGTCAGCGTCTTCGGTCGGCGTGGCGAGGCGCCCACCAGCGAAGTCGTCGAAGATCATCGACACGGTCTCGGCGGAGCAGTACTTGTTGGTGCCGATCACGCCGGTCGGTCCGCGCTTGATCCAACCCGCGACGTAGACACCCGGGATCGGCGTGCCGGTGTCGGTGTCGATCACGCGACCGTTCTCGTTGGGGATCACGCCGCGAGCGTCGTCGAAGGGCAAGTCGGCCATCGGTGTACCGCGGTATCCGACCGACCGAAGCACCAGCGAGGTGTCGATCGTCTCCTCGGTTTCGGTAGGCCGGGCGGAGAGCTGACCGGTCGGCGTTGCCACCAACTCGTTTTTCACGATCCGCACCTGTGAGACTGCACCGTCACCGAGGATCTCGACGGGCGAGGTGAGGAACCGGAGAACGATCCGCTTGCGGGAAGGATCTGCGGTACGGGAAGCAAATTCCTGCGCCTGCTTGACCTTGAGCAGCACGGACGGCTCCGCGGCATCACTGTCCACGAACGCCTGACTGGCCTCGTCGAGTTCGGCTTCGATCGGGTCGACGACTACGTCCACGTTCGCCATCTGTCCGAGGGCCAACAGTTCGGGATTGGTGTACGCGGCCTGCGCCGGCCCGCGACGGCCGAGAATGACGACCTCACGAATCTTGCTGTTACGCAGCGCTTCCAATGCGTGCTCGGCGAGGTCCGTCTTCGCCAGCTGGTCAGGGTCGGTCACCAGGATGCGTGCGACGTCGAGTGCGACGTTGCCGTTTCCGACGATCACCGCTCGCTCGCCGGACAGATCGAAAGTCCGATCGGCATATCCCGGGTGGCCGTTGTACCAGGCGACGAACTCGGTGGCAGCGTGACTTCCCGGCAGTTCCTCGCCCGGGATCTCGAGCTTGCGATCCCCGGCAGCGCCGACCGCGTAGATCACTGCGTGGTGATGGTCCAAGAGTTCCGAATGCGAGATATGGGTACCCACCTCGACGTTGAAGTGGCAGCGCACGGTCTTTTTCGCGACCACGGCGCGGAACTGGTCGGTGACGCCTTTGGTTCCGGGATGATCCGGAGCCACGCCGGCGCGCACCAATCCGTAGGGAGTGGGAAGCCGATCGAACATGTCGACCTCGACGCGAGGCTTGCCGGTCAGTTCCATCGCCGCATAGCAGGCTGCGGGGCCGGAGCCGATGATCGCCACTTTCAGCGTTCCCAGTTCGGGATCGATCTTGGCCATCGTGATCGGCTCGGGCCAATCCGGGCCCATCGGATGCTTCTCGAAGTACGACGCGTTCATCTGCAGGTACGGCGCGTCGTCCTCGTCGAGTTCGTTGTCCGGGAAGATCGCCTCGACCGGGCACTCGTCCACACACGCACCACAATCGATGCAGGTGTCGGGATCGATGTAGAGCATTTCGGTGGTCGCGAACGGAGCTTCGTCCGGTGTCGGGTGAATGCAATTGACCGGACACACGTCAACACACGAGGCGTCGTTGCAGCACGGCTGCGTGATCACATACGCCATGACATTCCCCTATCCCTGAAACACGAAGCACGAACTGATTCCCAGACTATAACGTGTTCCAATTTGGCGCGAGAATCGTTTTCAGATCACCCCATTGCGCTTCAGCAGCCATACCGCCTGCACGGTGGCGTGACCTCGCCATTCCAACGCCGCGGCGGGCGAATAGCTGTCGAAATCCACCGCCCAACCGCCGTCGTCGTGTTGCCGTGCAGCGAGCGCGGACAGTTCGGAGTCGATCACCGCTGCATCGAACAACGCGCGGGTCGGACCGCCAGGAAGCGGTGAGAAATCGAGGGGCCGCATGAATTCGCCCTCGGCTCCCCCGTCCACGTGAACCAAGCCGTCAGCCGGGATACGCGAACCAAGAGTGCTCACCAACGACGACGCTTCGGGACTGTTCCGGTGAACCGCGTCGAGAAACTGCAAGGCAAAGGCGAGCTCGAGGGCATGCAGAGAATCGGCCCCGTCGATCGCGTCGAGGCAATATCGAACGGCAGAGGCGAACCACGGATGTTCGGCGACGGCCTCGTCGAATTCGGCAACGCGAGCCGCTGCAGCACACACGATGCTGGTGATCTGCAACGACGGCGCCGACGGGTCCGCGCTCACCCAGAAGGGCGCACACCCGGCTGGGTCGGCAATCGGGAAGGCGAAGGGCAAACCGCCGCCTGCCAGCGAATTGGTCTGCAACCAGTCGCACAGTTCGACCGCTCTGGGCGTCGGCGTTCCGATGTCGGCAAAGGCTTCGAAGGCATGCAGCGCTCCGCCAGGTTGGCTGGTTGCCGAGCGAAGATCCGGTTCGAGTCCCCAGCCGTACCCACCGTCCGGGTTGCGATAACCGTCCACGGCCGCACAAGCCGCGGCCCGGTCACCCTGTCCGAGAATCAAATTCAGCCGATGCCGATCGAGAGTCCTGGCATGTCCCGCCATGAACCCGACGGCTGCCGTGAGATCAACACTCATGAAGAACGGTTCAGGATTCGTCGCCGTCGAGCCGGAAGCCGACCTTCAACGTGACCTGGAAATGCGCTACGGCGCCGTTCTCGATGTGGCCGCGAGTTTCCACCACCTCGAACCATTCGAGGTTGCGCACCGTCTCGTTCGCCCGGGCGATGGCGGTGCGAATTGCCGCGTCACTGCTCTCGGTGGACGAGCCGACGATCTCGGTCACCCGGTACACGTTGCTGCTCATGGCATTCCCTTCGTGTCAGATTCGACGAACCAACTCCTGCGCCTCGGCGCCGAGCCTCGCAAGGCGAAGATCACCGAGAGCTGTCACAGCACTACCCAACCTGTTGGTGGTGAAACCGAGCGAGAGTCCGCTGGACAGGTCCGCATACGCGCCTGAACCGCCGACTCCGTAGTGGCCTATCGCATTCCGCGGCTGCCGCCGCGCGGCAATGATCGGCGGGTGGTAACCGAGAGTCCAGTTGGGCCGCACCGCCAGCACGTAATCCCGATCGCGAGTCTGGATGGTCGACATCTGGTCGATGGTCGATTCCTTCAGGAACCGCTTCCCGTCGATCACGCCGCCGTTAGCGATGGCGCCGTACATCTTCGCGAGAGCACGCGCGCTGAACACTCCGTTCCAGCCCGGCATGACGGCGTCATGGACAGCCGGGTTGCGCACCATGACGTCGAAACCGTCCGGCATCGCGGCCTCCGCGAGTCCGCGAGTCGGACCGACGTGTGAGAGCACGGTCGACGCGAAGGCCCAGTTCAAGCCGGCAGGGTTGATATGTGGGAACAGCTTCGCGATCCGTGGACGCTCGGTTTCGGGTACGCGGTACCAGAATTCGTCGACTCCGAGGGGCTTCGCTATCTCCGCTTGTACGACGTCGATGAACGGCTGACCGGACACCCTGGCCACAAGTTCGGCTACCAACCAGCCGTAGGTCACAGCGTGATAGCCGGGGCCTCGAAGCCGACGCGGATCCGGCTTCTCGGCAGCCAGGGCGGCAACGACCGCGTCGTAGTCCATCAGGTCGAGGGGATGCGGCATCAGGCCGCGAACGCGGTGAAGGCCCGCGCGATGTGACATCAGTTCCCGGACGGTGATCTTGTCCTTGCCGGCCCCTGAGAATTCGGGCCAGTACTGAGCAACCGGAGCGTCGTAGTCGATCAGCCCGCGTTCGGCGAGTCGATGAACGACGGTGCTGGCCACGCCCTTGCCGGTCGAGAAGGAAAGCGACACCGTGTCGTGGTCCCAGCGCCTGTCGCGGTCGGCATTGCCGGCCCAGATGTCGAGAACTTTCTCGCCGCCCAGGTACACGACCAGCGCGCCGCCGCCTTGTTGCGGTTGGCGATACATCGCGAAGAAGCGGTCGGCCAAGGGAAGGAATCGCCGGTCCACATACAGCTCGGTGCGCGAAGGCACCTCCACCCGGGCGAGCGAACCCCGTCGTGCATTGGGAGCCATCGCGTCCTCCGATCCCCGCTGATTCAAGTTGTCCGGTCACCGGATCGGTGGCAGGAGCTTGACACCATTGTGACCACTGTCACGCAAGAGGCTCAGGACCGGGGTGCACTCACGGGGTGACCCACGTCGAAGTGCCGTCGCTGACACATCCCTGACCTGTGGCAAGGTTGAAAACAAGGGTGGGACCACCCGAGCAGATCGCCCCGACGTCCGCGTCACCCACCGCCGCTCTGCCGCCAGGTCCGCTGAGCACCACGGCAAAGGGTGAGGAGTCTGTGCGACCGAGTGCGAGCGAACCCGGGCCGTACGCAACGGCGGCAAGCAGCCCACCGCGCGACTCCGCTGCAGCAACGCCGCCGAAGAGTCCGACGCCCGCCGACCGGCCACCGTCTCGCGAATCGGCGACGCCGACGCCATCGCCCTCCACGTGTGAAATCGCGTAACTGGAGGGATCTGCCACCGCTCGGCATGCGGATGACCCGTCGACGATCGTCTGATCTTGGCCGCGCGCCGAACAATCCAGCGTCGCGGCCGACGCTGTTCCGCTACCGAGTGACAATCCGAAGGCGGCAAGAATCACGCCACCCGCCGCTAAGCCTGCTGCTCGCATTTTCCGGCGATCCATATCCAACCCCCACAGTGCATTCGACGTGACCGTACATTCGACGTCTAATCGAATTACCCGATATGTCCGCCTCTGACGCTACCCGTCTTTGTTCTTCCGATCGCGGTCCTTGCTCGGTTGAACTCGTTTGGGTTCACCGGGCATTTTGGGATAGTTCGGCGGGTACGGCAGATCGCCAAGTCCCGCCACCAGATCCTTCTCCCACATCTCCAACAGAACGTCGAGGGCAAAGGCCTTGTCGTGCATCGCTTCCATCGGATCACCACGATCGGCGAGCAAGCCGGGAACCGTGGCGATGGTGCAGTCGTCTGGATGCACGTCCCGCAGTTCGTCCCAGGTCACCGGCGTGGACACAGTTGCGATCGGCGTCTTACGAGCCGAATACGCCGCCGCGATCGTCCGGTCTCGGGCATTCTGATTGAAGTCGATGAAGATCCGTTCACCCCGCTCTTCCTTCCACCACGCGGTTGTGGCGCGATCGGCACTACGCCGTTCGACTTCACGGGCGAGGGCGATACCCGCGTGGCGGACCTCGACAAAATCCCAGCGCGCCTCGAGCGGGATGTAGACGTGAAGGCCTCGGCCACCGGACGTCTTGGGAAATCCTTCCAATCCCAACTCGGCGAGCAGAGGGCGAAGGACCTCGTCCGCGATGGCAACGGCCTCGTCGAACCCGGTCCCCGGTTGCGGATCGAGATCGATGCGGAGTTCGTCGGGGTGGTCGGTGTCCGGGCACCGCACGGCCCAGGGATGAAACGTGACAGTCCCGAGATTGGCGGCCCACACGATGTTCGCAGCACTTCGCACTCGAAGGACGTCAGCCTTGCGACCCGACGGGAACGTGACCTCGCAGGATTCGACGTGCTCGGGCCGCTTTGCCGGCAGCCGCTTCTGGTAAACCTCTTCGCCCTCGATGCCGTCGGGGAATCGCTGAAGATGCGTTGGCCGATCTTGGAGCGCCCGCAACGCTGCACCCTGCAGCGCCACCGTTCGGTAGTACTCGACAAGATGCCGTTTGGTTCCGCCGTCCTCACCCAACTGCGGATAGTAGATCTTGTCCGGGCTCGACAACCGGACCGCGATCCCGTCGACGTCCAGTTCCTCTGCGGGACTCGCCATCACTTACCACCTGCAAGAACATCCGCGAAGTCGTATCGCACCGGAACCTCCAACTGATCGAAAGTGCATTCGTCGGGCACCCTGTCCGGACGCCAGCGCAGGAACCGTGCGGCGTGCCGAAAGCGTTCCCCTTCCATCTGGTCGTACGCCACTTCCAGCACCCGCTCAGGACGAAGCGGAATCCAGGAGCGGTCTGCGGCCGATCTCCACCGGCTGGCCTCTCCCTCTGCCACAACGTCGTCCCCGAGGCGCAAAGGTTCGAGTTCGGCCAACAACTCGATCCGCCGCGCCGCGGTGAAAGCCGAAGCGCCACCGATCATCTTCAATTCGGAACCGTCGAACAGACCCAGAAGCATCGACCCGATACCCGGCTGGCTCTTGTGTGGACGGTAGCCCAGCAGTACGACATCCGCGGTCCTGGCGTGTTTCACCTTGATCATCTCGCGTTTGTTCGGCAGGTACGGTCCCGCCAGCTTCTTGGCGACAACCCCATCGAGGCCCGCGCCTTCGAAGGTTTCGAACCAGGCCATTGCTTCGGCGCTGTCGGCCGTCGCTGCCGTGACGTGGCAACTCGGCCCGCCACCGACGCAATCGAGGAGCAACGCACGTCGCACACCGAAGTCCTCGATCGAGACGTCGCGATCCCCGAGCGCCAGTAAATCGAACCCGACAAATTGCGCGGGCGTCTGTTCCGACAACAATGCGACGCGGCTCGCGGCGGGGTGAATCCGCTCGGAGAGCGCTTCCCAACTCAGGCGCGTCACACCGTCGATCTCACGGGGAACCACCAGTTCTCCGTCCACCACACATTTTTCGGGCAATTCAGACTTGACGGCTTCCACCGCCTCGGGAAAGTACCGCGCCAAGTCCTTTCCTCCTCGCGACCCGAGCACCACTTCGTCACCGTCACGAAAGATGATTGCTCGAAATCCGTCCCATTTCGGCTCGTACGACCACGTCGGGTCACCGGACTCGGGCTGAGGCGGCACAGTGGCCGCAGCCTTCGCGAGCATCGGGGCAAGCGGCGGCATCAGGGGTAGCTCCACCTACCCATACTGACAGTCCGGTTGGCAATTCGACTACCGATGTATTGGAATAGGTCCCGAACAATCTACGAACCAACAGAATTATCCAAGAATCAACAAAGGGGTCCTTATGTCCGGAATCGTCCGGCGACTTTGCACTGCGGTGATCGCAACTTCTGCAATCGCCGCCTTCACCGTCGGTTGCGGTTCCGACATCGAGCCGAAAGCCATTGCGGAATCATCTTCCTCGGTTGCCGATTCGACCACTACGTCCGCAGCCCCGACCACCTCGAAGATCACCGGCCAGGAGGGTTCGGACGACGGCGGCGACGTCGACATCGACGTGTCGATCGGTGATTGCGTCAAGCTCGGCGGTACCACGACGGCCGCGGAAATCGACAACGCGGACTGCGGTAGCAAGGATTCCAACTACAAGGTGGTCGCCAAGGTTCCCACCTCTGATCAGTGTGCCTCCGATGTCGACTCGTACTACTACGAGACCCTCGCGGGTGACGAGCAGGGCGCTGTCTGTCTCGACGTCGACTGGGTAGTCGGCGGATGCATGGACCTCGGCAGCGGAATGGACGAGCCCGCCCGCATCGAATGCTCGGATACCAGCGGCACCAATGTAGTCGAGGTCGTCGAAATCCTGCAGAACTCCACGTCGATCGACGAATGCGGTTCGGGGGCAGACTCGGGATTCGAGCACCCGGAACGTAAGTTCACGGTCTGCGTCGCAACGCTCTGATTCGAGCGCCCTCCCGAAAAACACCTGTGCGCCTTGCCAACCGATCTCGGTTGGCAAGGCGCACAGCGCTTTCTACAGCCAGTGCCTTCTACAACCAGCGCTTTCTACAACCAGCCCCGACGTTTGAAGATCGTGTAGAGACTTCCACACGTCAAGAACATCATCGAGAGCGCAAACGGATAGCCCAAGTGCCAGTGCAGTTCCGGCATGTCGTCGAAGTTCATTCCGTACACGGTTCCGATAAGCGTCGGCGCGAAGAGAATTGCCGCCCACGCCGAGACCTTCTTGATCTCCTCGTTCTGCGCGTAGCTCGCCTGCGTCAGATTGCGCATCTCCTCGTTCTGGTTCTGCGACACCAGAGTTGCGTTCACCGTGAGGATGTTTCCGAGCAACTGACGAAAGCCGTCGGCCCGCTCCACCACAGTCGTCGCATGGTCGGTGACGTCGCGGAGGTAACGCTGGAGTTCCTCGTCCGTGTGGTACTTGTCGAACCCCGCCGACAACCCACGCAGCATTCCCAGCAGCGGACGCGTCGCCCGCTGGAATTCGATCACCTCACGGGTCAGTTCGTAGATGCGACGCGAAACTCCGGGATCGCCACTGAACACTTCGGTTTCGATCTCGTCGATGTCGTTCTGCAGGCCGGCCACCACCGGGGCGTACCCGTCGACGACTGCGTCGAGAATGGCGTAGAGAACGGCCTCGGTACCCAACCGCAACAGGTCAGGATCGTTCTCCATGCGAGTCCGCACCGCCGAGAGATCCGGCGATTCACTGTGACGGACGGTCAGAATGAAGTTCGGACCACAGAAGATGTGCAACTCGCCGAATTCGACCCGCTCGGTCTCGTCGCGGTACCGCGCAGCACGCAGGACCACGAACAGTGTCTTGCCGTAGCGCTCGAGCTTGGGGCGCTGGTGCGCGACAATCGCATCCTCGACCGCCAGTTCGTGGAGGTCGAAATGTTGTGCAGCGGCATACAACTGGGCGTCGTCGGGCCGGTACATGCCGATCCACGCCATCGACTGCGAATCCGGAAGGCATGACAGTGCTTCCGCCAGCGTGGACGGCGACGCTATCCGCTCGCCGTCGCGGTACACGCCACTGTTGACGACGGTCGATTCGACGGGCGCCACCGCCTCGGGCGGGGCAGCCTTGACGACGGTGCGTGCGGCACGCGAGTGCCCGGGATGTGAGTCACCGAGACCCGCGGAACGACGTGGCAGTACCGACCGTGAACGACGAAATTCGCGCATGCTGAACAGCTTTCGAGGGAAGAGTGAACGACGACGCTTGCTTCACAGCAAAGCCGAAGCCGATGAACACACGATGAAGCTGCAGCAAAATACCGGAACAACCCGGGCGGCTACAGCTTCAGTTGGTACTCGGAGGTTGGCCACGCATTACAGCCACACCTCCTCTTCCCTGAATTCCTACGCAAGTCCGCGCACGACGCCAACATGCTACCCCGACTGTCAGAGCGGGACAAACCGAACGACAAGCCGCAGGACAGCACGAACCGGTCGGAGGAAACCCGCTCGACGAATGCAGCTTTCAGTCAGTTCGCAGCGCGCAATCCGCCGATCAAGAGTTCGACGATCTGGTCCGCCAACGACTCCGTCTCCGCCAAAGTCTGCCCTTCACGCCTTCGGTACCAGAGGTCGATGCCGTTGAGACTGCTGAGGAGTATTTTTGCCGCCATTCGCGGCGAGCTCGCACGAATGGAACCATCCGCGACACCTTCGGTCATCACGTCGACGAACAGATTCTCGTAGTCGAGTCGCAGCGAATTCAGTTCCACGAGGACTTGCTGTTGCCTCGGCTTGAGCGCGGAGTTCATCTGGCCCCGGACACCTTGGTGGATCGTGTGGTGGTACCCGAGATGTGTCATGAGATTGACCAGGTGGGCGTGCGACATCGCTTCGAGACGCGCGAGGCCGCTGTCTGGCCCGTCGATCCGAGACTCGACCTCCGCGCGGAGCAGGCTCATCCCGCGCTCGTAGATTGCCAGGTAGATGTCGAACTTCGAACGAAAGTGGTAGTAGACAAGACCTTTGGTGGCCCCGATTCGATCGGCCAGCAAATCCATGGTCGTGGCCGCGTAACCGTCTTCGGCAAAGGCGTCGGCGGCGCTGGTGATGATCGCGGATCGCACGTCCGGAAGATCACTACTCATTCGACTTCCACTCCCATTCGCACTGCCTGCCGGCCCTTGACTGTTTCCACGCTATCGCATAGTAATACTGAGTAGTATCCCAGATCAGAGAGGTTTTCCAATGTCGTTGGATTTTTCCGGCAAGGTAGCGATCATCACAGGCGCAGGCGGCGGACTCGGCCGTTCACATGCATTGGCCCTCGCCGCACGCGGCGCACGCGTCGTCGTCAACGACATGGGTGGCTCGGTCAACGGCAGTGGCGGCGCTGATACCGCAGCAGCGAAGGTAGTGGCGGAAATCGTCGAGCTGGGTGGCGAGGCCATCGCGGACCACTGCGACATCACCGACGTCGACGCCGTCGCCGCCATGGTCGCGACGGCGGTGGACAAGTGGGGCCGCGTGGACATCCTGATCAACAACGCCGGAATCCTGCGCGACAAGTCGTTCATCAAGGCCGAGCTCGACGACTTCCGCAAAGTCATCGACGTGCATCTGATGGGTTCCGTCATCTGTTCCAAGGCAGTCTGGCCGCACATGGTCGAACAGAACTACGGACGCATCCTCATGACCACGTCGGCGTCGGGAATTTACGGCAACTTCGGCCAGGCAAACTACGGCGCCGCGAAGTCCGGCGTCGTCGGCCTGATGAACGTTCTCGCCATCGAGGGCGAACGCAAGGGCATCCGCGTCAACTCGCTGGCCCCGACCGCCGCGACCCGCATGACCGAAGACCTCCTCGACGAGAAGACTCTCGCTCTGCTTGCACCCGAATCGATTTCACCCGGCGCACTGTTCATGGTCTCCGATGACGCACCGACCAAAACCATCCTCAGCGCCGGTGCCGGTGTCTTCGCGATCGCTCGCATGGAAGAGTCGCAGGGCGTGTACATCCCCGAAGGCGCACTCTCCCCTGAGGTCGTCGCCGAACGGTGGTCCGAGATCAGTGACATGACCAATTCCGTCCAGGTGCCCGCGGCGTTCGATCAGACCCGCCGGTTCGTCGAGAAAGCTGTAGCCGAGCAGCCGGCCAACTGAGCAGGGCAACCAGCCGACTGATCGATCCTGCTCCCCCTAAGGTGTGGTGGTGACCACACCAACGGGAGTTTCGATCGTCGACATCGTCGACAGACTGGGAATGACGTTCCTCAGCGGAGGCGACACCGTCGACGACGCCCGCACTGTCAGCCGAGTGACCCTGCACGAAGGGTCCGGAGTCACGCAAGGCAGTGCGGGCGCCGTCGTGCTCGGCGCAGGACTGGCCGAGTCGGCCGACATTGCCACTGCAGTAAAAGAATACGGTTCGGCCGGAGCCGTCGCGCTGATCGTCAGGGAGCCATTGGCCGTCGACGAAAGCGTCGCACGGGCGGTCGCCGAAGCCGATATCGCACTACTGGGAATGGTCAAGGATGCAAGCTGGCTGCAAAGTGCGTCGCTGATCAACGAGATCCTCGAATCCGGCAACAACGGGGACCGCACGTCCGCCGCCGACGCCGACCTGTTCGATCTTGCCAACTCGATCGCTCAGGTATTGAACGGCCCGGTCACCATCGAGAATCAGTCGAGCCGGATCCTCGCGTTTTCGGCGGATCAAGCCTTCGGTGACGAGGCACGTAAGCAGAGCGTCCTCGGACATCAAGTGCCGCAGCACTATTCCGACCGGCTCAGGTCAATGGGGTACTTCAACAAGATCTACGGCTCTACCCTGCCGGTATTTCTACCGGGTATCGGGCCGGGCATCAGGCCCCGGGTCGGCATGCGAATACATGCGGCATCACAGATCCTCGGTTCGATCTGGGTGATCTTGGACGAGGAGCCGAACGAATTGCAGGTCAAAACGCTCGTCGAGGCGGCGGGCGTAGCCGCGATGAGCTTGCTTCGCGCCAAGCTGGCCGCCGATTCCGCACGACGGCTGAGGTTGGGCGAGGTGATCACGCTACTGAGTGGCGGCACTTCGGCCAAGGAAGCGGCCGAGCGACTGGGCTACGGCCGCTCGAAAGCAAACGTACTTGCGGCCGGCTTCCGTAGCGGCGCCGGCGCATCGTTTGAGGCCGAAGCCGACGTCGATCAACTGGCCCTGACACTCAATACCTATCTCGACCAAGTATTTCCGTTGTCGGTGGCGGCAGCGATCGGCGGCACCGTCTACGCCGTCATCCCACACACCCGGCACCAGACCGACGACGACTACGTGCGTCGGATCGCGTCGGAGTTTGCAGACCGTTCCCGTTCGGAAAAGTCGGTGGTCATCGGAATCGGTGCGACAGTGGCCGACGTGATGACGCTGGAGAAGTCACGCGACGAAGCCGACCGAGCGCTTCGCGTTCTGAGGTCGACGTGGAATTCCTCGGGCCGGACCGTCGCGCGCGCCGACGACGTGCAGATCAATTCCCTACTTCTGCGCCTCTCCGACGCCCTGGCGGACGAGAACGAGACCGCGTCGGGTCCGCTCGCGGTACTGCGTGAGTACGACCGCACTCACGACATCAACCTCGTGGACACCCTTCGAGCCTGGCTCGACACGTTCGGCGACATTCCGGCGGCTGCGTCGTTGGTTCACATCCACGTCAACACGTTTCGATACCGCCTCAAGAAGCTTGCCGGGATTGCCGGAATCGATCTCGATGATCCGGAAACTCGATTCAGCCTGATGCTCCAGCTTCGTCTCTTCTATCCGACAGCGTTGTAGCGATCTACCAAGTCTCACGAAACATTCGTAAATCCGGACGATGTTCTCCTCCTTTTGTTGAGTGAGGATTCAAGCAATCGTTTTTTGCTCCTGACCCGACAGACCTCGCGTCACTCGGGCGGGACTACACCTTCCGGAGGCACCATGAAACAACGGTCCTACGCACTGCTGGCTGCGGCAACTGGCACCGTTCTTGCCCTGACCGCGTGCTCATCGGGTGGCTCGTCGGGTTCGGGTTCGGGTGGGGGTGAACCCGTCACGGACGGCACCTTCAAATTGGCTCTCGTGGCCGACCCCGGCGCTCTGAATCCGCTGATGACGGCCGCATCGCCGGCGCACCAGCTGGCGCGTCTGAGCTACGACTATCTGCTCCACCCGGATCCCGATACCGGTGTCACCAAGCCATGGCTCGCCGAGAAATGGGAAGAGACAACCACTTCCGCGTCCTTCACCATTCGCGACGGCGTCACCTGTACCGACGGATCCGCTCTGACTGCCCAGACTGTCGCCGACAACGTCAACTTCATCACCAACGCAGCAAACAAATCTGCTCTCCGCGGGGTGTACGCACCGGCAACTGCGAGCGCCACCGCCGACCCGGCGACACGGACAGTGACGGTCACGACTCCGGAGCCCTCTCCGTTCCTGCTTCTCAACCTGGCGCGAATACCGATCATGTGCGAGGCCGGGTTGAAGGATCCGACGGCGGCAAACAAGACGACCTTCGGGTCGGGCATGTTCCAGATGACAGAGGCAGTCGCCAACGATCATTACTCCTACGTTCGGCGCGACGGCTACAACTGGGGACCGGACGGCACCACCTCGGATACGGCCGGAGTACCCAAGAATGTCGTCGCGTCCATCATCACGAACAACAGCACAGCGGCCAACCAGGTGTTGTCCGGCGATCTGAATGCCGCAGCAGTTTCCGGCCCCGACCAGGATCGCATGAACGCCGCGAACCTGGACACCGTCAAGCAGCCTGCTCCGGCGGGCGAGATGTTCTTCAACCACAGTCCCGGTAATCCGACGAGCGATCCTGCCGTCCGCAAGGCTCTGGTCCAGGCTCTCAATCTCGACGACCTCGCCGAGATCTTCACGGCCGGTCGCGGAACCAGATCGACCACGATGGTGTCCATCGAACCGCGGGCCTGCATCTACGACTCTGTCGCCGGAAACCTGCCGGACTTCGATACCAGTGCAGCCGCAGCAACTCTCGAGTCTGCGGGCTGGAAGGTCGGCGCGGACGGTAAGCGCAGCAAGGACGGCACACCGCTCCGAATTCGGATGGTCTACGAGACGTTCGGTGACGCGACCGATGCTGCCGCCGACGTCGCGGTCAACGCGTGGAACGACCTGGGCGCCACCATTGAACTCACCAGTGGAGACTCGAACAAGATTCTCGATGTAGCACTCAGCGGCAAGGACAACACGGCGTGGGATGTTGTGTGGGAGCCGATCAACGTCGCGCTGCCCAGCATGCTGGTCCCCTTCCTCTCCGGTCCTGTGCCCGCTGCGGGAATGAATTTTGCGTCGATCTCCAACCCGGCCTACGACGCAGCCGTCACCAAGGCTTCCGGGCTGACGGGCGAGGACGCTTGTGCCGCTTGGGCAGACGCCGAGTCCGAGATCATCAAAGCAAACTCGGCGGTACCTTTTGCCGACAAGATCACGACTCTCTACTTCAACAATGCGGGTCTTGCATTCGGCCGCAATTTCATCGGTTCGGCCCTGCGCCTGTACCAGTAGACCGCCGGTAGCGACCGGGGAAATCGTCGTGTTTCGCCGGTCGCTGTCGGTATACGGACAGGTATTCACCGATCCAGGCGGTTTTCGTGGGAGCGGACGAAAATCGACCCGATTTTCGTGAGGATCGACAGAGATGCGCGTCACGTCATGCGCCAAGATTTAGCAGTCAACACTCAATCGCGCCCTCACGTTTTTCGCTCGGGCCCCAGCTCCATCCCGGAGGCACCATGAAACACCGCTCCTATCCAACACTTGCGGCAGCCGCAGGGCTCACGCTTGTGTTGTCTGCTTGTGGCTCGGGAGGCACGTCCTCGGGCGCCAGTGGCGGTGAACCGGCCACGGACGGGACCTTCCGTTTCGCCCTGCAGGCCGATCCGGGCGCACTCAACCCGATCATGTCGGCCTCTCAGGCAACCGCCGAGTTGTCTCGTTTGGCCTACGACTACCTGATCTACCAGGATCCCGATACCAGCGAAGTCGGACCGTGGTTGGCGGAGAAGTGGGAAGAGACCCCGACCTCGGCGTCCTTCACCATCCGTGACGGGGTGACCTGTACCGACGGATCGACGCTGACTTCCCAGACCGTCGCGGACAACATCAACTTCGTGGCCAATCCGGACAACGGTTCACAGTTGCGCGGGTCCTCCGTTCCGACCGGTGCCACAGCAACCGCCGATCCGGCAGCGCGCACCGTCACGGTGACCACTGCGGCGCCGAGCCCGTTCCTGCTTCTCAACGTCGGTCGACTGCCGATCCTGTGCGAGGCCGGGCTGAAAGATCCGACAGCATCGAACAAGAAGTCGCTCGGCACCGGCATGTTCGAAGTCACCGAAGTCGCCGCCAACGACCACTACACGTTCCAGCGACGTGATGGCTACAACTGGGGCCCCGACGGCACCGCTTCCGATACCCCCGGCGTCCCCAAGACGGTCATCGCCGCCATGGCACCGAACGTGAGCACCGCCGCAAATCAGCTTCTCTCGGGTGAACTCAATGCAGCTCCGATCGCCGGGCCGGACAAGGACCGCGTCGCGGCAGCCAATCTGGACTCGGTTGGCCGGCCGGTGCCCGCAGGCCAGATGTACTTCAACCAGATCGCCAGCAACCCCACCAGTGATCCGGCAGTGCGCAAGGCGCTGATCCAAGCGGTCAATCTCGACGACCTCACTCAGGTCATCACCGCCGGAAACGGGGTCCGGGCAACCAGTCTCGTCGCCGTCGAACCGCGCGCCTGTGTCTACGACTCTGTCGCAGGCAACATTCCGGACTTCGACCTCACAGCTGCAAAGGCAACACTGGACGGCGCTGGTTGGACTGCCGGCGCTGACGGCAAGCGAAGCAAGGATGGCAAGCCGCTCAATCTCCGCCTCGTGTACGACGGCACCGACGATCCGCGCAACGCGGCGGCCGAACTTGCTCAGTCGGCGTGGTCCGAACTCGGCGCAAACGTCGAGGTGACCGGTGGTGACTCGAACAAGATCATCGACGTCATTCTGAGCGGCAAGGACAACTCTGCCTGGGACATCGCCTGGGTCCAGATCAACTCCTCGCTGCCCAGCACGTTCACCGCGTACTTTGCCGGGCCGGTTCCCGCAGCAGGCAAGAATTTCGGATCGGTCAGCAACCCCGCCTACGAAGCAGCAGCCACCAAGGCTTCCGGTCTGACCGGTAGCGACGCTTGTGACGCTTGGGCCGACGCCGAGTCGGAGCTCACCAAGACGATCGCGGCCGTGCCCTTCGCGGATTCCGTCATGAACGTGTACTTCAACAAGGCCGGACTCTCATTCGGTAAGACGCTCACCGGTTCTGCGTTGCGTCTCTACCAGTAAGTCGTTTTCCCGCTCAGCATCTCTTCCCGCCCTGCATCTGTTCCCGCCCTCCGGAAAGACAGCCCATGAGTCAAACTATTGAAGCCGCGAAACCAGAAGCGGCGCCTCAGGCTCGAGCAAAGTGGCTCGAGTCCGACAGCTGGCCCGCATATCTTCTGCGTCGTTTCGGCACCTTCGTGATTTCACTCTGGGCGCTGGTGACTGCGGCGTTCCTGATGCTCCAACTGATTCCGGGCGACCCGGTTCGGTTGGCTCTGGGAATGAACGCACCGGTCGAACTGGTCGAGACAACGAGGTCTCAGCTCGGTTACGACCTTCCCTTGTGGCAGCAGTACTTCCGATTCGTCGGCGGGTTGCTGAGCGGGAATCCCGGTGACTCGATCACCTTGAGGACTCCGGTCTTCGAGGTGATCGCGTCCCGCCTCCCTGCAACACTCGAACTGGCTGTACTCACAGTCGTCACGGTGCTGCTACTGGGCATTCCGATCGGCCTCATCTTCGCTGCACTGACCCGCAACGGTCGACGACGCGGAGTCGAGATCGGTTACACCGCAACGTCAGGCACCATCGCCGTGATCCCCGAGTTCATGTTCGGTACGGCGCTGGTCTACCTCTTTGCCGTCACGTTCCCTGTTCTGCCCGTCGCCGGCCGCGGTGGACCGGAAAGCTACATCCTCCCGGTCGCGGCCATGTCGATCGGTGCCATCGCCTCGATGTCGCGCATCGTCCGTGCAGAGGCACTCGGCGTGTTGGACATGGACTACATCCGTACGGCGCGCGCCAAGCGAATGCCCGTGGCACGAATCTACTTCCGTCATGCAATGCCCAACCTCATGACGTCGACGCTGACGCTCGCCGGACTCCTCCTGGGTGGTCTGATTGCCGGCACCGTGCTCATCGAGAGCATCTTCGCCTGGCCCGGTATGGGCATGGCGCTGGTCAAGTCCATCACCGAGAAGGACTACCCGCTCGCCCAGACACTGGTCGTGATCTACGGCGCCATCGTCCTTCTCATCAATTTCATCGTCGACGTGGTGCTCGCTCTCATCGACCCACGATCCACAATTCGGGAGAACTGAGTTGAGCACCTCACCTACGGCCCCCACTGCGGCCCCCAAGACGCCCCCGCGACGACACTGGATCGTCGGAACGTTCCGCACCCCATTGGGAATCCTGGCCCTCACCTTCCTGACCGCTCTGATCGCCCTCGTCATCTTCGGACCGATGATCTGGGGTGACGCCGCTGTCGCAGCCAACCCGAAGGCACTGTCTCAGGGACCGAGTTCCGAGCACATCTTCGGCACCGACGCCGGCGGGCGTGACGTCTTCGCCCGCACGATGACCGCCGCGAGACTGTCGGTGCTCATGGCTCTCGGAGCCGTCGCACTCGGTGTCACAATTGGCCTGATACTCGGTACGCTCCCGACGCTCGCACCCCGCTGGGTCGGACGAATGGTCGTGGCATTCCTCAACTTCGCCATCGCATTCCCCGGACTGCTCCTCGCCATCTTCCTGTTGGTCGTTCTCGGACAGGGTGCGGGCAGCGCGGTGATCGCCATCGGTCTCGCCCTGGCCTCGCCGTTCGCGAGGTTGACGTACGCACTGGCTTCGTCGGTCAACGGACGCGACTTCATCGACGCAGCACGCATCCTCGGGGTCACCAAGCCCGGGCTGCTGTTCCGCCACATTCTCCCCAATATCCGTGAACCACTCATCGTCAATGCCAGCATCGCTGTCGGCAGCGGCCTGGTGGTCTTCGCCGGACTCTCGTTCCTCGGCTTGGGCATTCAGCCGCCTGCATTCGACTGGGGCCGGATGCTCAACGAAGGTCTGTCGAAGATCTTCGTCAACCCGGCCACCGCACTTGCCCCCGGCATCGCCGTCGTGCTCGCCGGCTTGACCTTCACGCTGCTCGGCGAGGCCATTGCTCGCGGCGCGGGAGTTCGCAGCCCGATCAGCAGTCGCCTGCCGAAGTGGAAGCCGATCAACCGGAAAACTGCCCAGGCCGATTCGGCGCCCAGCGACGAGGACGCAGTTCTCACCGTCCGCAACATGTCCGTCGCAGTCCCCGCGGGTGACGACTGGCGTCGCCCCGTCGACAACATCAGTTTTACAGTTCATCGCGGCGAAACCGTGGGCATCGTCGGTGAATCCGGCTCCGGAAAGTCACTGAGTTGCATGGCAATCGCGCAGCTGACCGACCACCCCACCGTGGTCGACGCCGGGCTCATCGAGTTCGACGGCACCGTGCTGATGAAGGACGGGAAGCGGCCGGACAACGCGGCTTCGCGCAAGGTTGCCCGCCAACTCGGCACACGTATGGCGATGGTGTTCCAGGATCCGATGTCGTCCATGAATCCGTCTCTCAAGGTCGGATACCAGGTCGCCGAGATCGGTTGGCTCCACGAAGGTATGAGCAAGGTCGACGCGAAGAAGGCGGCAGTCGAGCGACTGAACGCCGTCAAGATCCCCGACGCGCCCAGGCGTGCGAAGCAGTACCCCCACGAGTTCTCCGGCGGTATGCGTCAGCGCGCGATGATCGCCATGGGTCTGATGGGCAAGCCCGCTCTGATCATCGCGGACGAACCCACCACTGCGCTCGATGTGACCGTTCAGCGTGAGGTTCTCGGGCTGCTCCACGAGGTTCGCGAAGAAACCGGCGCCGCAATCCTTCTCATCTCACACGATATGGCCGTCATCACCGGCATGTGCACCCGTGTCCTGGTCATGTTTGCCGGCGAAATCGTCGAAGACATCGCAGTCGACGATCTGATTGCCGGTCGTGCAAAGCATCCGTACACCCGCGCGCTGATCGCCGCGGTCCCCACCATGAGCACCGATCGCGACAAGCCGCTTGCCACCGTCGACGAAGCCTGGCAGGTGGAGAGCCTCGACGCCGAGGAGAGCACCGCCGACATCGAGTTGGAAGAACTGTTGGCTGTTGCAGAGGAGATCCGATGAGCAGGCTCGAATTCCGTGACGTCAACGTCCACCTCGGTAGCGGTTCGAAAAAATTCCACGCCGTCAAGAACATCAATCTCGACATCCCCTCCGGATCGGTGGTCGGTCTCGTCGGTGAATCGGGTTCCGGAAAGTCGACACTGGCGCGAGCAACTGTCGGCTTGGCCGAGCCCAGTTCCGGCCAGATCCTTCTCGACGGTGTGGACGTCGCTCACGCCCGCGGCGCGACGGCTCGTCTGCGCCACCGGATCCAGATGGTCTTCCAAGATCCGTACTCGTGCCTCGACCCGCGAATGACCATCGGCCAGTCACTCGCCGAGGCGCTGCGGTCCACCGAGCGTCGTGACAAAGCTCGCCGCAGCCGCGGCGACCGCGCTGCCGAGGTGGCTCGACTCCTCACCACCGTCCAACTGCCGGTGGAGAAGGCGCACGAATACCCGTCGTCGTTGTCTGGTGGTCAGCGCCAACGCGTTGCCCTCGCGCGGGCATTGGCAGCCGCACCGGCAGTTCTGCTTGCAGACGAAATCACCTCCGCTCTGGACGTGTCCGTGCAGGGCGCGGTTCTGAATCTGTTGGTGGATCTGCAGAAGCAGCTAGGTCTGACGGTTCTATTCGTCAGTCACAACCTGGCGGTGATCCGCTATGTCTGTGACCACGTCGCAGTCATGCTCGGCGGCGAGATCGTCGAACACGGGCCGGTTCTCGACGTGATCGATTCGCCCAAGGAGCCGTACACGGCAAAGCTGTTGTCCGCGATCCCGACCTTCGGGGAGCCGATGTTCCAATGACAACGCCGACCACTCTCGACTCCCCCGCTGCCGCAGCCCGTGCCGAAGAACGTCGTTCGGCGAGAATCCAGGATTACGCGTCCGTGGTTACACCGACCAGCATCGCCGTCTCGGCGTCGGGACGCATTGCATACGTACGTACCGAAGCGAATCCGGCCGCGGATACCAACGAGCACTCGATCTGGTTGGCTTCCCCGCAACTACAGCTCACCGCGGGACCTGCCGACACCTCGCCGGCATGGCATCCCGTTTCCACGCTGTTGGTCTTCGTTCGGCCGGATTCCTCGGGCACACCGCAACTGTGGAAGGTCGACGCCACCGGCGGGCCCGCCGTTCAGATGACCACCACGGCGCAGCTCCCGCTCGGCGCTGGGGCACCAGTGTTCTCTCCCGACGGTGCTCGAATCGCCTTCAGTGCCCCGGTCGACCGCACTGCCGCCGGATCGTCACACCTCTTGGTGGCGAAACGCCTCAACTACAAGGTCGACGGATCCGGTGTCCGGGGCAGCGTTCGGGCGCACTTGTTCGAGTTCGATCTGGCCGCCGGCTCGCTTCGGCAACTGACGGACGGCGATTGGGACGCTTCGCATCCCGCGTACAGTCCCGACGGCACCGAACTTGCTTTCACCGCGGCGATGGACGGCAATGCCGATCTGACACGGGCGAGCTCCGCGTGGACCGTATCGCTGACTGATCTCGCCTCGGCTCCGCGGATGCTGGGGCACGCACGCGGCATCGCCGGACCACTTACGTGGACACCTGCCGGCGACGCCGTCGTAGCAGTCGGTTGGCATACGCCGATCATTCACAACAACGAACTTCTTGTCCTTCACCGCGACCAGCGAGTGGAAGACCGCAGTCTGACATCCGCACTCGACCGAAACGTCATGCCTGGCGGGACCGGTTATCCCGGTGGCGCACCGCGTTTCACCGCCGACGGCGACATCGTCTTCTGCATCCGCAACCACGGCTCCACCGAACTGCACAAGATCGATTTCGGATCAGGCTCCGTCTCACCACTTCTCACCGGAGAACAGACAGTGGTCTCCGGTCTTGCCCTGACATCCGGGAAGGCCGTCGTCGCGCTGGCAACGGCGACGTCCTTCGGTGAGGTCGCCGTCATCGATCTCGAGACTCGCGCAGTCGAAACCGTCACCGAATTGAACACGGAACTGACAACTTCCGTCGCGTTTCCAGTCGCCTCCGAGCGTTGGTTCGGCATCAGCGACGGCACCCGTGTTCAGGGTTGGATCTTGCGCGACCCGAACGTCACGGGCGCCGGTCCGCTGGTTCTGGACGTCCACGGCGGACCACACAATGCCTGGACCGGTACACCCACCCCGATGCACGCGTACCACGCGGAACTGGTCGCGCTCGGATACACGGTCTTGATGATCAATCCGCGGGGAAGCGACGGCTACGGCAACGAGTTCTTCGACGGTGTGCGTGACGGTTGGGGTGAGGCGGATCGCGCCGACCTGCTCGAACCAGTCGAAACCCTTGTCGCCGAAGGGATGGCCGATCCGAAGCAACTGGTGCTCACGGGCTACAGCTACGGCGGATTCATGACGTGCGCCCTGACGTCCGTCACCGATCGGTTTGCCGTCGCAGTCGCTGGCGGCCTTGTCTGCGACATCGCGAACATGGCGGGCCCCTCGGACGAGGGCATCTTGCTGCAGACGGTCGAATTCGACCCGCAGTCATCTCGGGTACAGGAACTTTCGCCGCTGGGGCGAGTCTCCCAGGTGACGACACCGACGCTGATACTTCACGGCGGTAGCGACGTCCGCTGCCCGGTCAACCAGGCAGAACAGTGGTTCGGTGGACTGCGTTTGGCCGGCACCCCGACCGAACTGGTGGTCTTCCCGGGCGCGTCGCATGCCTTTGTGCTGACGGGTCGACCCTCCCACCGTCTGGATTACAGCACCCGTCTCGTCGACTGGATCGAACGTCATCTCTCGCCTACGCCGGCACTGACCACGGTCGATCCCGACTACTGGCAGTACCGACTCGACACCCTGAGCGCGAAGTACGGGGTACCCGGTGCTTCGCTCGGAATTCTGACCACTACCCGCAGCGGTTTCGACCGCACCGTGGTGACGTCCGGTGTCGTCAGTACCCGCACCGGTGTCGCGGCCACTCCCGACACGTTGTTCCAGATGGGTTCGATCAGCAAGGTCTGGACGGCCACCCTGATCATGCAACTCGTCGAAGAAGGATTACTGGACCTCGACTCGCCTGTCCGGAACATTCTGCCGGGCTTCGCAGTTGCCGACGCGGTAGCCACTGAAACGGTCACCACTCGCCACCTGTTGACTCACACCAGTGGCATCGACGGTGACGTCTTCATCGACGGCGGACGCGGCGACGACTGCGTCGAGCGATACGTCGCAGCCCTGGCATCGACGGTGCAGCTCTTCGCACCCGGTACCGATTGGTCGTACTGCAACACCGGCTTCGTCATCGCCGGACGAATCATCGAGGTTCTCCGAGGCAAGAGTTGGGACGCGGTTCTGCGTGAGCGGATCATCGAGCCGCTCGGCCTGACCAAGACCACGACCTTGCCCGAGGAGACGGCACTGCACCGCGCTGCGGTCGGGCATGTCGGCGGTGCCGACAATCTCGCGCAGACACCACAATTCCTCATCCCTCGCTCGATGGGCCCCGCCGGTCTCATCAACAGCACCGCCGAGGACCTTCTTCTGTTCGCGCAGGATTCGATGCGCGAGGATCCGATTCTGCTTCAGCGGTCCACCCATCTGGCGATGCTCGAGGAGCGCCGCCAGATCGGAGACGTGTCGTCTGCAGACATCATGGGAACCACGTGGCTGCTGCACAATTGGGACGGGGTGCTGGCGCATGGTCACAACGGTGGAACCCTCGGACAGCAGTCCTTCTTGCGGGTGGTCCCGTCCTGCGGCATTGCGGTAGTCCTGATGGCCAACGGCGGTGCGATGGACGCTCTCTCGGGCGACCTTCTCACCGAAGTGATCGGTTCCATCGGCGGCGTCGCCGTGACACCGGCATTTTCGCCTGGAGACCCCGCCGCCCGCACCACGTCCTCACCTGAGGAACTCGATGCGCTGTGCGGTCTGTACCGCGATGCTGCTGCCGATTTCGTCCTGGAAAGGACCGGGAGTTCCCTGACCGCCCGCCGCACCGATCACATCGACCCTTCGGTCAACGCCGAAAGCGCAGAGTCCGTCTCTCTCAGCCTGATCGAAGTTCACCCTGGAGTATTCGCGACCCAACTACCTCAATCAGCGGGTTGGATCCGGATCACTTTCTCCGACACCGGGAGTACACAATTGCTACACGTCGGAAGCCGCGCGTATCCGCGAGTGAACAACCGATGACCATTCTCCGCGATCTGGCCGAGCGCCAACTTCCTCAGATCCTCGAGGACGTCATCGCGCTCATCGAAGTCGAGTCGCCGTCGCACGATCTCGAAGCTGTTGCCCGCAGCGCGAAGTGGACGTCAGACCTTGTCCACGAACGACTCGGAGTGACACCCGGGTCCATAGTGACGGAAGGCCGAACCCACCTGGTGACCCGCTTCGGTGATTCCCCGACGCGGTTGATGCTCCTCGGTCATCACGACACCGTGTGGCCGATCGGCACCCTGACGCGTCTACCCGCAGCGGTGACCGACGGAGCCCTTCGGGGTCCGGGTGGACTCGACATGAAACTTGGTGTCGTTCAGGCAATTCACGCCCTGTCGATCGTCCGGGAGTTGCACGGCGACGATGCACTCGATGGAATCACACTCCTGGTCACCGGTGACGAAGAAATCGGTTCACCCACATCGCGAACCCTCATCGAGGAACTTGCCGCAGGCGCGGTGCTCGTCCTCGAAGCCGGCGGCGACGGTGGCGAACTCAAGACCGTCCGCAAGGGAGTGTCGCTGTATCGGATCCATGTTGCCGGTCGCGCAGCGCACGCCGGGTTGGAACCGGAAAAGGGCATCAACTCCGCAGTCGAACTGGCTCGCCTCGTGATCGCGATCAACGACTTGTCCTCGCCGGCGCAGGCAACCACTGTCACCCCGACCGTCATTTCAGCCGGAACCACAACCAACACCGTTCCGGCAGAAGCCTTTGTCGACGTGGACGTACGCGCAACCAGCGCTGCCGAGCAGGAGCGCGTCGATTCGAACATCCGAGCCCTGCAGGCAATCCACCCCGAAGCCGTAGTCACGGTCTCGGGTGGCGTCAACCGTCCACCTCTCGAAGCGACGATGTCCGCACCGTTGCTGGCGTTGGCGGAACGCGTTGCGCTCGAGCATGATCTGACTCCTCCCGTCGGACTCGCCGTCGGCGGAGCCTCGGACGGAAACTTCACTGCCGGCATCGGCATCCCCACCCTCGACGGCCTCGGTGGCGTCGGCGGCGGTGCACACGCCGAGACCGAGCATGCGCTCGTGTCCGCTATCGCCCCGAGAACGGCGTTGGTTGCGGGCCTTATTCGTTCGATCACGTCTGAAGGGGGCCCTCGTGTCGAAAAGCAAAGCGGTTGAGTTTCGAGAACTGGTCGACACCCGCGAAATAGCTGATCTGTCTGCCGTTTTCGACGAGATCTGGGCTACAAGTCCCGGACCGGCTCATTTCGGAACGGCGATGTTGGTTGCGCTTCACCACGGTGGTCATTACGTGGTGGGAGCCTTCTCTGAAGGCGAAATGATCGGAGGTTGCGTCGGATTCTTCGTCGAGCCTCTCGGCGAGGTCCTGCACTCACACATCGCCGGAGTTCTACCCGGGCATGCAGGCAAGGGAATCGGCCGCGCTCTCAAGCATCATCAGCGTGACTGGTGCATCGAGCGCGGCGTCAGGACGATCCGGTGGACCTTCGATCCACTCGTCGCACGAAATGCCTACTTCAACATCCAGCGTCTCGGTGCCGAACCCGCCGAATACAACCCGGATTTCTACGGATCGATGGCAGATGGCATCAACGCCGGCGACGCCAGCGACCGCATGCTGGTCAGCTGGGATCTCGACGCCGACGGAGCTCCGAGTTCTTCTGTGGCCGTTGATGATACATTCAAAGTGCTCCAACCCACCGAAGACGGGACGCCTCGGATGCTCCCGATCCCACCCAACTGCGTCGACATCGCGGTCGGAATACCCAGAGACATAGAGCATCTGAGAACCGTCGACCGCGCTTCTGCCTTCGCCTGGCGACACGCGCTTCGCGAGTACCTCGAACCACTGATCGCCTCGAAGGAATGGCAATCGACCGGCTTCGACCCCAGCGGCTATTACATGTTCACGAAAATCTGCGAGACAACCGGAGAAGAGCAAGTCCATGCACATTGAGTCCGTCGAATTGCGCGAACTGCGCATCCCTCTCGTCTCCCCCTTCACCACGTCGTTCAGCACACAACTCGAGCGCAACACCCTCGTCCTGAAGGTGAGTGGCACCACCGACGGCCCCAATGGCCCGGTGGAGACTGTCGGCTGGGGCGAGTGCGGCTCGCTGAGCGATCCGTACTACAACTCGGAGTACACCGCCGGTGCGCGCGCGATGCTTCGCGAGTATCTCGTTCCGACGCTGCGTAAGTCGCAGTCGGATCAGCCGCTCACCGCCGAGACCGTCGGCAGCGTGCTTCACCACATCGTGGGTCACCAGATGTCCAAGTCGGCCATCGAAATGGCAATCCTCGACGCCGAATTGCGCGCTCGTGGACAATCTTTCGCTCGATACCTCGGTGCAACGCGCACACGAGTTCCCTCGGGAGTATCCGTCGGCATCCAGGACAGCATTCCGCAGTTGCTCGAGACCGTCGGCAACTATCTGTCGCAGGGATACGTGCGAATCAAACTGAAGATCAAGCCGGGCTGGGACATCGCTCCCGTGGCGGCGGTGCGCAAGGAGTTCGGCTACGACGTGCCCCTACAGGTCGATGCGAACGCCGCGTACACCCTCGTCGACGCACAGTTGCTGCGTCGCCTGGACGAATTTGCACTGCTCCTCATCGAACAGCCGCTGGCCGAAGACGATTTGGTGCAGCACGCCAAGCTCGCCCAGTCTCTCTCGACTCCGATCTGCCTCGACGAGTCGGTCGAGTCGGCCAAGGATGCAGCGGATGCCATCACGCTCGGTGCCGCTTCGGTCATCAACATCAAGCCGAGCCGTGTCGGTGGATACCTGGAAGCCAAGCGGATCCATGATCTCGCCTCGGCGCACGGAATCGCGGTGTGGTGCGGCGGGATGCTCGAGACCGGAATCGGACGCGCCGCCAACGCCGCACTCGCAGCACTGGACGGCTTCACACTGCCCGGTGACATCTCGGCGTCCGATCGCTTCTACAAGGAAGACATCACCGAACCGTTTGTCATCGAGGACGGCCACATCTCCGTGCCGCAGGGACCGGGCTTCGGTGTGACTCCGCGTGAAGACGTCATGGAGCGCTTCACCGTCGGAACCGAGATTCTGTAGGTTCCCGGCGTCAGCTGCAGTCACCTCCACCTCACCCGGTGGAGGTGACTGTTCGTCGTTTGTGTCGGTAGCTCGGTGCATAGTGATTCGGACATGACGTACTGCACCGAAAGGCCCCCGATGAGTAGCTGGTCCGATCGCCCGATCTGCGCGTTCGACCTCGAAACCACGGGACGGAATCCGTCGACCGCCCGCATCGTCAGTGCCTGCGTCGCGGTGATCGACGGTGGGAAGGTCGAAACACGCACATGGCTACTCGATCCCGGCGTCGACATCCCCGCCGGTGCCTCGGCCATTCACGGCATCAGCACCGAGTACGCGGCGCAACACGGCCAGAACTACTCCGAGGGCTACGAAGAGATTCGCGAGGCTCTGCACAATTCCTGGGCGCGCGATCACGCCGTCGTAGCGTTCAACGCCTCCTACGATCTGACGGTCATGCATGCCGAGGGTCTGCGCATCGGTAAGCCCGCCTTCGTTCCGGGGTTGGTCATCGATCCGTACGTGATCGATCGCGCGATGGACACGTTCCGCAAGGGCAAACGAACGCTCGCAGCCGTGTGCGAGCACTACGGGATTTCCCTCGAGTCCGCCCACGAAGCCGAGGCCGATGCCAAAGCAGCGGCGGCGTTGGCCCGCGAGCTCGCCGTACAGTTCCCCGACATCCTGGGGCTCGATCTCATGGTCGATCAGGCCGATTGGCATGCCGAGCGGCAACGCGATTTCGCCGAGTACCTACTCAGCCAAGGGAGGGACGTGGCAGATGTGAACGGCCAGTGGCCGATTCGCATCATCGCCTGAGTATTTTGCCCTTGGTGGGTGCATCACAGTCGATCCGAATACTTCTCACGGAGCATCTCACGCGACGGCTTTCCCGCGTGTGTGGTCGGAATCATCTCGAGTTCGACAAAGGCCTTCGGCACTTTGTAGGCGCTCAGACGCTTCCGGCAAAAGGCTGTCAGTTCGTCGACATCCACGCTCCGACCCGCAACGGGAATTATGCAGGCGATCAGGCGTTGGCCCTGCCTGTCGTCCACCACCCCGATCACAATTGCCTCACAAACCAACTCGTGTTCCAGGAGGGCGAGCTCGACTTCCTGTGGGTAGACGTTGAATCCGCTCACAATCACGGTGTCTTTGGCGCGCGAGACGATGTATAAGTGCCCCTCGTCATCTGTCCAACCGATGTCACCAGTTCGAAGCCATCCGTCCGCTACGTCCCCCTCTGTGGGTGACATCATCTCGCGGCCTTCCTGATGCTCTAGACGGGTATCCGGGTCTTCCAGATAGCCAGTGAAAACGTTGTAACCCGAGCAGATGACGTGTCCATCGACGTCGGAAGGGACGGAGTACCCGTATTCATCGACAATTCGGACCTCGAGACCCTCGATCGGAGTCAGCATCGCGAGAGAGCCCGACCGACCTTCGGTAACGCTACCTATGGCCACAGTGCCGCACGCCTCGGTCAGCCCATAGCCGACAAACATACTCACTATCCCCAACTCCTGACAGGCCTTGCGCATACGTCCAAGCGGCACGTCGGAGCCGCCACTGACGGCCATTCGGCAGACCAGACCGACGTCTTCGCGTCCACTGGCAATGAGATCGAACAACACGGTCGGCGGGCCCATGATCACGGTGACCCGGTCCCGGATCACAAGATCGGCAAGATCGCCGCGGTCGTAAGACTCGACCAGCCGCACGGAGGCCCCCGCTGTTATCGCAGTAAGCAGGACACCATTGAATCCGAACGAGTGCGCGAGCGGAACAACTCCAAGAATGCGATCCATAGCTGTCATACCGAGTCTGGCGGCGACAGAGGAGTACAACCGCGTCAGTTGCCTGTGCGTCATCGGAACCTGTTTGGACATACCCGTGGAACCCGAGGTGGACAAGATCAGCGCAGTATCGCCCGCGTCCGGTAGTCCGTGGTCACGGCATGCGGTGTAATGCCGCGCTGCCTCCACAATTTCGGAAATCGTCGGCCCATCAGAATTCCGATCGCAGGTGAATTCGGTGATGATCATCTTCGGACGAGTAACCCTGACGATCCGCGCGTACTCGGATTCACTGACGCCGTACCCGATCGGCACGACAATCGCACCTGCACAGAGAATCCCGACAGCAGTGCACACCCAAGCGATGCTGTTGCGACCACTGATGGCTACACGGTCGCCTCGCTCCACGCCGAGGTCTCTCAGGACGTCAGACACGCACAGGGCACTTTCTGCCAGTTCGCCGTATGAGATGGCTTGCGTACCGTCGAGAATCGCGGTTCGATCTCCTTGCGTATGTGCCTGAGTCAGCACCAGCTCGACGAGTGTTCCTTCAGCACGGTCACGGCGCATGCCGGGATTAAAGCATTCCGTATAACTCACCTTCAGCCGCCCTCTCATTGAGTGGATATCCAGGCTGACCGACTGAACGCCTCGGTATGGACGCAGGCGGAGCCTCGACACCTCGCCCCTTTCGTAGACTGGCCTCGCCGACCTTTCGACATATTCCAAACCGAACTAGTTTTCGATGGGGTCACAGGTAACCTTCGGTCATGGCAAAGGAAGAAGCGCGCCCAGGATTGCCCTCGTTGCGTCCCACAAGTTGGGCGGTTCTCGGGCTGCTCTCCTTCGGATCTGAACTCTCGGGATACGACCTCAAGAAGTGGGCCGATTGGAGCCTGCGATTCTTCTACTGGGCACCATCCTTCAGTCAGATCTACAGCGAACTCCGAAATCTCGAATCTCATGGCTTCGCGACCTCGCGAGTTGTCACGACCAATGACGTCAAAGGAAAGCGCCTTTACAAAATTACTGAAGCCGGGACTGCCGCGGTAGCTCAGTGGGCTAACGAGTCACCGGTAGAAGCGGTTGTACTCAAGCACGGCGTAATGCTCAGAATGTGGCTCGGCCACCTCGGGGACCCGGACAAACTGCAGGCGGTTCTCACCGAGCATCGTGATCTGTCTGAGAAAATGCGCGTCCGCGCCGTGGCCGACGCCGAGGGCGCTTCTGAGGAACCTGGGTGGGCATATCCGGAACTGGTCCTTCGGTGGTCGGAAATGTACTACGAGTCCGAACGCGACCGCGCTGATTGGATGCTCGAGAATCTCGCCCGTCTGGCAACTGACAAGACCTCGCGTGGCCGTACCAAACGAAAGAAGCCTGTACCGCGTTCGCCTGACTCACTTCGCAAACACGAAGGCTGATGCTCGGATCGCACTGACTCACCGGTTCAGCGCGATTCCGGCCGGTATCTCAGCATAGTAATGTCACGATCCGGATCGTCGCAGAACACAGGTTCCACGCGCATACCGACGGTAATTTCCAGATTGCCGACATCGACCAGTTCGGTACTGAACCGCGGGCCTTCGTCCCACTGCACCACCGCCAACATCTGCGGCAACGCATCCGACCACGGCGGTGCTGTGGGACGGTCAGCCACCGTATAGGTGTAGAGAGTGCCCAATCCACTGATCTCACGCCACTCGAGGTCGTCGGCCAACGTGCGCGGAGCCAGCAATCGCGGATAGAAGACAAATTCGTCCGATGACGGCGAGTACTGAATCTTTATCTTGCTTTCTCGCAAAGCATTCCAGAACGGTGCGGACACCGGAGTAGGTTCCGGAAACGGCTTTTCGTTCGACATCCCTAATCTCCCTGGAGTATCAGTGCGACTTGCTCACTCATGATGCCGCCGTTCCCGGTCACGAAAGCGGTATTGCAGTCGGCAACCTGCGCCGCCCCGGATCGGCCCATCACCTGACGTACGCCATCGCATACGTGGTGCATCCCGCCCGCCATTCCTGCTTGCCCGTAGGATAATTGGCCGCCGGCGGTATTCAACGGGAAGTCCCCTCGGAAGGTCAGGTCTCTCGACGACACGAACTCCATACCCTTCCCCTTCTCACAGAAACCCGCGTCTTCGAGGCTCATCACCACCGTGATCGTGTAGCAGTCGTAGATCGACGCGACATCGATTGCCGAGCGTGAGATACCCGCCATGTCGAATGCCGTGTCCGCAGCCTTCGCAATCGGGGTGCGCACCATGTCTTCTGCATAGGTCGGTGTCTTGAACGACAGGTGTTCGCCAAACCCCTTGACCCAGACCGGCCTGTTGCGACCGCGACGCGCGATGTCAGCGTTCGCCACGACAATGCCTGCTCCACCTTGCACCCGCATCACAACCTCGAGCATCCGAATGGGATCGGCGATCATCGGACTCGCCAGAACGTCGTCGATCGTGATCGGCTTTCCATGGAACATCGCACCGGGAGTACTGCAAGCGTTGGTTCGCTGGTCCACCGCGATCTTGGCGGTGGCACGGTCGTCGTACCCGAATTCCGACGCATACCGCCGAGCGATCTGGGCGTACGGCGCGTTCTGGCCGAGATTACCGTACGGAATCTCGAATTCGGCTTGAGGAGAACCGAACTTGCCACTCGAGGCACCGAGATACCCTGGATCCACAGCGGGCTGAATCTGCGACTTCGGTGTCATGAATGACCCAGGAACAATGACCAGTACCGCGTCGCAGATACCGAGTTCGACGGCTGCGGCAGCTCGCCACACCATCCCTGCCGCCGTTGCGCCGCCGAGGTCGACTCGCTCACCGAAGTTCAAGGGAATCCCGAGATACTCGGACAGCGTGGCCGGGGCAAACATATCGGATTCAGCAATACCATGCGTGACAAGACCATTGATCTGCGACGCCTTCAGACCCGCATCCTCGATTGCCAGCTTCGAGAGCATTGCCCACTGCTCGATGGTGAACAACTCAGGACGGGTCTGCTTGCGCTGGGCGGGCAATTCACAGAACCCGACGATGGCGGCCTCACCGCGCAGTCCCGCCATCAGGACGCTCCGGCGGAGACAGCACTGTCACGGCGTGGCAGCAGCACGGTGGCCGTTCCCGGCATCAGCACCTCGCCACCCCGCACTCCGGCAAGGTCCAAATCGACCAGCGCTCTACCGTTCTCGTCGCGTTTACCGGTCACTGTCCCGGTGAATTCCAACGGCTCGCCGGGAAAGGCCACAGCCCGGTTCGAGGCCGAGAAGTTCACCAACGATCCCCCGCCACCGATCCAGTCGGTGACAACGCGCGCCAGAAGCGCCACCTGAAGCGGACCCTGTACAACGACGTCCTGATAGCCCTCGACGTCGACAGCCCAACTCCGGTCGTAGTGAATGCGGTGCCCGTTGTACGTCGCTGCGCTGAAGAGGAACATCTGCAGTGCAGTGACACTAACAGCCAACACCGGAATCGTGTCGCCGGTGTTGATATCATCGAAATATACTTGTGTTGACATAACTTTCAACTCCTCGCGCTACGGTCGGGCGATCATCGAGGTGGCCGCTTCGGCAACAACCTCGTCGTTCTGATTGGTATACGTGGTCTTCCACGTCACCAGGACGAATCGGCCGGACCGACCGCGCTTCTCGACCACCGAATCCACAACGCGCACACTGGTGATCACATCTCCGTCGTAGGCCGACCGAAGAAAGGTGGTGTTCTCGCCACCTGCCATTCGCTTGGGGCACAACGGGAAAACAAGATTCCCGGAGGCAGCACCGGATGAGCCGTCGACCCGAAGTTCCGGTATCGGCGTCACCCCGAGAATCGCGTACTGCAAATACAGCGGCGGAGCGACAATATCGCGATAGCCGTGCTCACGGGCATAGTTGCTGTCGAAGTACAGCGGGTTGGTTTCGCCGACGGACACAGCCCACCGTTGCCAGTCCCGCGCGACCACAGCTCCGCTCGCCTGGGAGACCACCTCCCCGACACGCTCGGCAACATTGTCGGGGATCAGAGATTCCGAATCCGGAATCACGGCTACGTTTTCAGTCATGTTCTTTCTCTCTCACGCTATTTGATGGTCGGTGACCAGTCCGGAATTCTCGAGTTCTGCATACTTCTCATCGGAATAGCCGAGGATCTTCTTGTAGACGTACTCGTTGTCTTCACCGAACCCTGGGAGTACCCGTCCGAATGCCAGATCGAATCCCTCTACCCGCCAGGGATGTCCTGGATACCGATAGGTTCCCACCGACGGATGTGACCGCTCCTGGAACCAGTCACGCTCGCGCAGATGACGGTCTTCGAGCAATCCGGTTTCGCTCATCACTTCACCTGCGGGAACGGCACACTCCTGCAACACCGAAACAACCTCGGAAGCCGACATCGAACGGGCCCACTTCGCAATTCGATCCCTGATCGACGCGGAGTTTGTCCGTCTGGCGACTGTATCGGCGCCCATTTCGACAAGTTCGTCCCCGCCGATTACCGAGGCCAATGCCGTCCACTCGCGATCGCTGCGAACGGATATCGCCACCCACCGATCCTCATCCGCACTGAGGTAAACATCCTGCAGCACATGGGGATCGGAGTTGCCGAGGATCTCCGGAACTCTCCCGTTCACCTGCGCGTCGAGCACGAACTCCCCGATCTCCGCCATAACGTTCTCCGCCTGCGCAAACTCGACAAGTCCCCCAACGCCGGTGTGCTCGCGGTCCGACAGCGCGGCCATCACCGCAAAGACCAAACCTGCCGGAGCTGCCTCGTCCATGTGGTAGTTCTCGCCGGCCGAGTCGGCTTCCTCACCCTCGTAACCGTCCATCGCGGCAATCCCCACCAGCGAGTTGAAATTGGGGCCGTAACCGAGATAGTCACTCATCGGTCCGGCCATTCCGAGGGGTGGCATGCGAGCGACGATCAATCGAGGGTTGAGTTCGAGCAAACGCTCGTGCCCAAGCCCCAACTTCTCGAGAGTTCCGTTGGAATTGTTCTCCACCAGAACATCACTGACTTTGATCAGTTCGATCACAGCTGCGTGTCCCTCAGCGGTATCGAGATTCATGCACGCCGACAGTTTGTTCCGGGAATGCCAGTTGAAGAGAGCTGTGCGGTCGTACGGTCGCTCGCCGGGATCCTTCTCCGGATAGGTGCCGCCGTGATACCCGGTCTGCGCGATCGATTCCTTCGTTGTCTTTGCCGAAACTTGTCGGCTGACACGGTTGTTCCCCTCCACGCGTATCACTTCTGCGCCCAAGTCCCCCAGCATCGCTGTCGCACCGGGGCCGGACCACACAACCGTCAGGTCGACAACACGAATCCCTTCGAGCGGATAACTCATACTCGCTCCCCTGTTTGTGTCAGTGACTCACGGATCTGCGGGCCGTGCTGGTCGAGAGTTGGTGCGGTATGACGCAACTGGTACCCGTTGGCCATCCGCCACGGCGCACCCGTGTACTCCAACGTGCCCGCAACCGGATGTGTACCGCTGACAAATGCGCCTCGGCTACGAAAGTGATCGTGACTCAACAATTCCGAGACGTCGAGATACGCCGTGACGGGAATACGTGCCGCCTCGCACTGTTCCATGATGGCGACTTTGGGCCGCTGCGCGAACCACTCGGTGACATAGTCCATGAACTCGTCACGATCCCTTCCCATGATCGTCTCGCGCCCGTGGTACCGCGTATGGAACGCGTCGTCGTGCTCGCCGACTATGTCGACCAACCGATTCCAGAAAGCCTGATTGGTCACGTACAGCATCACAAATCCGTCCTTGGCCCGGAACGGTCCGGTGAACGTCGCGCCGTGCCGGTGCGGGCTTCGCACTCCGCGTGGAGCATTCATGCCGGAATACGCCGCCGAAACGAGGTACGACGCTCGCCGGTCGGCGCCGGCGAGCAGAACCTCCTGCCCGGACACGTCGATCACGGAACCTTCTCCTGTGCGCTTGGCGCTGAAGATTCCCGCCATCGTGGCTTCGCCGGCGGTACGGCCGATCGTGTAGTGCTCGAGCAGTCCCGGTTTACGCAGCGGCGCACGATCAGCCGCACCAGTTGCGTTCATCGGGCCACCGGCAGCCTGAAGGACCAGGCCGCTCGCTTCACGATCCCGGTACGGTCCGGTCTGGCCGAAAGCACTGATCCGCGTGATCACCAGCGATGGGTTGCGCGCGTGCAGCACTTCCGGTCCCAGGCCCAATTTCTCCAGCTGGCCGGGACGGAAGGACTCCACCACCGCGTCCGCCGTGTCCACGAGGTTCAGGAGAACCTCCCGATCGGAATCCGAAGTCAAGTCGAGGACAAGCGATTTCTTGTTGGTGTTCAGATGCAGGAAGAGTGCGCTTCGCTCGACGTTCGGAACGTCGCCGGGGAACGGTCCCCACGCCCGCGTCAAGCTGCCCGTCTCCGGCTTTTCGACTTTGACAACGTCCGCACCAAAATCTGCGAACATCTTTGTTGCGTATTCTCCTGCCACCCACCTCGACAAATCCACGATCCGAAGATCCTGAAGTGCCTGCCGCGGTCCGGGTTTCGCTTCGCTAGGCAAGGTTCAGCTCCTTCTGCAGCCAACCCGCCGCAATATCTGCTGTGCCGTATCGGATTTCCGTGACCTTCGCCCGCTCAGACCACAGGTGCAAATCAGTCTCGAGGACGTATCCCATACCACCGTGCAATTGATGTGCATCCAGGGTCGCGCGCTTGTAGGCCTCGTTGCACTGCATTTTTGCAATCGCGACCGCACGGGTGGCGGATTCACCGCGAGCCACCCACCACACCGCGTGCGCGGCAGCCAAGCGGGCACCTTCGAGCGCGATGTGCATGTCCGCGACAATGTGTTGTGCGGCTTGGAAACTACCGATCGGACGCCCGAACTGCTCACGCTGGGCAATGTAGTCGACGGTGCGATCCAGAACTGCGGCGCCGCCGCCTGCCATCTCCATGCATTGAAGCGCCACTGCCGCATTGGCGACCCACCGAAGATCGTCGGCGCTCAGCCCATTTCCACTGCCCCCGAGAGAAACGGCCGCGTCCGAGGCGAACACGTCGACAAGTTCGACGCGAGATAGCCTCTCTCCGGACATGTTCGACAATGGGACGGCATTCCAACCTTCGGCTGTCGGCTCGACGAAGGCGCAGATCAACCGTACCGGTTCGGCAAACACCGATGTGCGAGCGGTCACGAGAACCACGTCGGACATCGAGGCGTTCACGGCAAATGGCAGGGTTCCGTTGAGCAGCCACCCACCCGGAGCTGGTGTTGCGGTCAGAGTGGGTCGAATATCGCCGGCGTCCCCGGGATTCCAGGCGGCAACGCCGGCGCGAAGTCGACCTTCGGCCAGCGCAGGCAGATAACGCCTGCGTTGTTCCGACGTAGCCAGTCGCCCGACGGCAATACCGAATTTCAGTGTGCTGTAGACAATCGACGGGCAGAGAACCCGGCCGGCCTCCCGAAAGAACACACCGAGTTCGTACAGGCTGGCTCCACCGCCGCCGTATTCTTCATCGTTCGCCAGGCCAAGTACACCAACCTCGGCAAGCGCCGTCATCAGTTTGTCCGGGCTGCTTCCGGACATCGGTTCTGCCAGTTCTCGTACCATACTGATCGGGCATTGTTTGGCCAGGACGGCAGCCGACATTGCCTGCAGATCGAGTTGGTCTTGGTTAGCAACAAGTTTCATCGGCAAACTCCTACGCCGTCAAGGAAGGTCGGAATCATGTCAGCGTCCGTAACTCGGTAGGCCGTGCCCGCGCTGGGCGATAACATCTCGCAGAACTTCGTTGGCTCCGGCACCGAATCGCAGCAGTGGCGCGGCGCGGTACAGTCGCTCGAATTTTCCTGCCATCACTGCGTGAGGGTCCGATCCCGCGATCAAACCTGCCGGACCGAGCATCGCCGTTCCGACATCGGCAATCCGTTGTCTGAGTTCACTGGAGAAAATCTTCTCGACGCTGACGAGCACCGACGGAATGGTTCCACTTTCGAGCAGGGACGACGCCTCGAATCCCATGAGCTGCGCGAGTTCGACATCCGCATCCAACTGAGCGAGCTTGCGTCGTACATCTGCGTTGTCGAGCGGACGTGTTCCGTCTTCTCGGATCTCACGCGCGAGAATCAACAGATCGTCGACGGCTCTGCGCAGGTCACCTGCATTCGTGAGGGCACCACGTTCGAGATCCAGTGCACCGGTGATGTACTTCCATCCCTTGTCGACTTCACCGATCAGGTTGGTCGCTGGGACACGGACGTTGTCGAAGAACGTCTCGTTGGTTCGATATCCGGACCACGCAGTGATCGGACGAATCACAACACCGGGAGCGTCGATCGGCACGATGATCACCGAGATACCCTTGTGTTTGGGCACCTCGGTATTGGTGCGAACACACAGCCATTCGTGAGTGACGCGCTGCGCCATACTGTTCCAGATCTTGGAACCGTTGATCACCCACTCGTCGCCCTCACGCACCGCCCGGGTTTTCAGACTCGCAAGGTCTGTTCCGGCATTGGGTTCGGAATAACCGACGGCGCAGGTCAGTTCACCTCGTGCAATGGGCGGCAGGAATTCTTCCCGGTTCTGTTGCGTGCCGTGGCGCATGATCATCGGAGCCACCGACGTGACCGTCAAGTCCGGTCCCGGCACGCCCCAGTACTCGAATTCGCTGACCAGAAGATGCTGATACACCGCACCGAGTCCAAGCCCACCGAACTCCTTGGGCCAATTGAGCCCGAACCACCCTTTTGCCCCGATCTTCCGGCGAAAGGCCGTGAGCTCGCCGCCGATGAACTCGAGATCGTGCTCGGCCATCTCCGCACGCAATTCCGGTGTGACATTGTCGCGAAGAAACGTGCGTATCTCCTCTCGCCACGCTCGCTGATCTGCATCTAGTTCAAAATCCATGAGTATCCGTTCCGGAGTGGCTGATGGCCGCAGAGCCTTGGTTGTTCATTGGGAGACCTGAAGGCTCTCGGCCAGTTCAGGATCCGAGCGCAACGCAGCGCGCACCGCAGCCTCCCAGAAGCCGTGGTAACTGTTTCCGTCACTACCGGCCATTCGATCGAGCCACCAGTCGGGCAGAGCTGTCTTCTCCGGTCCACCGGCCACCCGGATCATCCAGGCATTCTTACAACGTTGTTCGAGAGCGACCGCCCGCAAATAGACTGCTGCGGCGGTACTTCCGGTGACAAAAACGCCATGTCCTGCCAGGAGTGCGCGATCAGCGGGCCCGATCGACCGGATCGCGGCCTCGGCTGCCTCCATGTTGTCGACGCCGCCGTCGTACTCGTCGACCAGCACTACCTCACCGCCGCCGAGGCTGGAACTCTGATCGTAAGCGGGTGGAACCTCGCCCAGATCAGCCCAGACCGTTCCGAACTCCGAATGATTGTGTAGCGCAATGCCGACATCGGGACGTGCTCGGTGAAGCGCAAGGTGCAGAGGAATTCCCAGCGGGACAGGCCAATCGCCCTGTACGACATTGCCGTCGACGTCGATACGAATGATGTCGGCGGGGAGGATCTCCTCCCAGGTGAGAAGCCACGGGTTGCACAGCATGGTGCCGTCACCGAGGTTGTACGTGATGTGCCCGGCGAGATGATCCCGGTACCCCTCGGCCCACAGAGCTCGCGCAAGCAGAACTATCTCCTCCGCCGGAGTCAGGTTCGGGATCAATTGATCAACAGTGGGTTTGAACTTCTTCACAGCAACCTCTCGGTAGTGCACTGGACCGCCAGCGGGAAGGAAAGTGCGAACTTTCAGGAAGATCGTCTTCACAGCAAGTATCTCTATGTGATACTGTGTATCAATTCTTTAATCACAGTAGGGGTGATTCAGATCGCAGTCAAGACAATCAGTGGACTCACGCGTGGACTCCGCGTCATCGAAGCCATTGCTGCCCATCAGCCAATCGGCTTGACCGCGCTTTCACGGCTACTCGAGGTCGACAAAAGCGCCATGCAACGCACCCTGGCAACCCTCCATGAAGCGCAATGGATCCACCCTGTCGGCGAGGCTCCACCCCGCTGGGAGCTCTCCACCCGTTGTGTTGTCGTAGCCGGACAGGTCTACAACGGCTCGTCGCTGGCTGCCCGAGCACAACCCGTCATGACCAAGATCCGGGATACAACCGGCGAGACAGTACATCTCGCTGTCGCGGAGGAAGAACACATGATCGTCCTCGGGGTGGTTGAAGGTACCCACATGGTTCGGACAGGCCTGAAGCCCGGGCAGATACACGTACCCGAGACAAGTGCAGCGGGACGGGTCATCCACGCGTACCAGTCGCAGGAAGAACGCATGAACAGCTCGGGTCAGCCCGATCTCCTCCTCGCAGATGCCGAGTACCAGGAGATTCGCAGCCGTGGATGGGCCGCAAGCGAGGAAGCCGTCCAGCAAGGATCAACCAGCCTCGCCGCAGCGGTGCTGGATGCGTCGGGATCGCCACTGGCTGCGATCGTGATCAGTGGGCCGGCGACTCGACTCACCGAGGAGTACTTCGCGCGGTACGGCGAACTGCTCCGATCGGCGGCGGATCAACTCGGCGGCTCCTACTGAGTGGGCTCACTCAGCGTCGCGAAGACAACCAGGGCCAGGTTCGTGCGATCGGACTGTCCCAAAAGCCCCTCCAGTTCAACAGCAGACTCGAACGGAATGAGACTTCCCGACGGCAATGTACGGTCGCCGAACGCAACACTGCCGGACAACACAACTGCATACCCCCGGCCCACACATTCGGCGAGTGCACCGGCGGTCAATACCCCACCGAGGTCGAGCGCAACACCGAATGCTGCGGCGCCACGTCTGGTACGGGCCAGTAGATCCAGCTTTCCCGTCTCTCCTGCGGCGTCGTCGATCGCACAGGTGAAATGTTCGCCGGCTCGCGTCTCACCTTTGACGCGTGATTCCGGCATGTAGTTCAATCCAGCGGCGGGGTCGAGCCGAAGGGTGAAGTACGACAGACCGTCGGGAGCGTCGGCGAAGATCGGCCCGTACACCGTGTACGCATCGCTGTAATGCACAGTGCCCGCGCCGATGGCGTGCCTACCGAGGCGTCCACTGCCGTCGAGAACTACCTGAAACTGATCCACCTCGTGATAGTGGGGCCGAAGCTTTTCCGCCTTCTGGCCGACAAGATACGCCTGAAAGCCCCCGGTTGCCGAACCGTCGGAGTGCTCACCTAGATAGTCACTCATCAGGAAGTCGCCGGACTCCGTGGTACGCAATATGGTTCGAGACTGTGCGGGTGCCACTGCCATCGGTGCCGATGTCATCGAATTCTCCTCAACTGACAGGTTCGGCTCGGACGCCCTCGAATTCCTGCCCACGGACAGATCGTGGAACGGGTACCGGAATAGCGTCGAGCAATGTTCGGGTGTACTCCTGCTGCGGGCGACGGAAGATGTCCTCCACCGACCCACTTTCCACAACCTCACCGCGCGCCATCACCAGCACACGATCGGCGATCACTTCGATCAACGCCAAATCATGACACACGAACAGATACGCAAGACCCAACTCCTCCTGCAGATCCCGCAACAAGTTCAGCACCTGAGCACGCACCGAAACATCCAGCGCAGCAACAGGTTCATCACAGACGATCATCTTCGGATTCAACGTCAACGCCCGAGCAATAGCAACACGCTGAAGCTGACCACCCGAAAGCTCCGCCGGATACCGGCCGAAATAACGCGAACCGATCCCCACCTTGTCCAACATCGCCGTCGCCAACTTCTCACGCTCACCCCGACCCATGTCGGTATGCACGATCAGCGGTTCCACCACAGCATCAACAACGGTCATCCTCGGATTGAGAGAACTGTGCGGATCCTGGAAAATCATCTGCATACCGCGGCGCATCGAACGCAACTCGGCAGGTTTTGCGGCCCGCACGTCAACGCCATCGAACGTGATCGAACCGGTATCCGGTTCGATCAACCGCAAGGCAATCCGGCCCACCGTCGACTTACCCGCACCCGACTCCCCGACCACGGCAAGACATTCACCGGCTTCGAGACTGAAACTGACGTCCTTGACCGCATGCGACCACTTGGTGCGACGGCCCAGAAAATCGCGGCCCGATGCAAACGACTTCGACACGTTCTTCACTTCGAGAAGACTCATCGCACACTCACTCCCTGCAGATCGAGGTCCTGCACACGCAGGCATCGCGCCTCTCCGGTCGGAACCTGCGCCATCGCAGGATGCTCCACATCGCACACTCCCGGCGCCACATGCGGGCACCGCGGCGAGAACCGGCATCCTGTCGGCCAATCGGCCGCCGCGGGAATCCCGCCCGGGATCGCATGCAGCCGACGATCCGCATTCAGTCCCGGCTGCGGAATCGAAGCCAGCAAACCCGACGTGTACGGATGCTGGGGACGGAAGAACACTTCTTCTGCCGCAGCGTTTTCCGCGATCTCACCGGCATACATCACCACCACCCGCTGACACAATTCCGCCACCACCGCAAGATCGTGACTGACGAACAGCAACGCCACACCGGTCTGCTCCTGCAAATCCCGCAACAGATCGAGGATCTTCTCCTGCACCGTCACATCCAGCGCAGTGGTCGGCTCGTCCGCGATCAGCAACCGCGGATTGCATGCCATCACCATCGCGATCATCACACGCTGACACATGCCACCACTGAACGCGTGCGGATAATCGCCTACCCGCTCCTTCGCCCGGGGAATCTGCACCAACTCGAGCATCTCCACCGCCCGAGCCATTGCTTCCTTGCGGCTCAAACCCAAGTGCTTGCGCACGGATTCAGCGATCTGATCACCTACCGTGTAGGCCGGATTGAGACTGCGAATAGGCTGCTGAAAAATCATGCCCATCCCGGTACCGCGGAGCTTGCGCCACTCCCGTTCCGGAACCTTCGTCAGATCACGACCGTCGAATTCGATGGAACCTCGCGAAATCCGGCCGCCGGTAGCCTGCGTCAAACCCATCACCGCAAGCGAGGACACCGTCTTGCCTGATCCGGACTCACCGACCAACGCCACCGACTCGCCGGCACCGACGTCGAACGAGACACCTTCGACCGTCGTCTGCCAACCGCCTCCACCGCTGGGGAATTCGATGGTCAGATCCCGAACCCGCAACAGTGGTTCAGTGCTCGCATCGAACTGCTCTTTACGCATCAGATCAGTCATTGTCACCATTACGACTCCGTAGCAAAGATCGGCGAACACCGTCGCCCAGATAGGTGAAGGACAGGACCGTCAAGAAAATCATCACGCCGGGAGGCCACACCAGGTACGGCGCCAACTGCATATTCGACGCCGCGGTGCTGAGCATCGAACCCCAACTCGCCGCCGGAGCCTTCGCCCCGAGGCCGAGGAAACTCAGGCTCGCTTCCGCCGCAACCGCAGCACCGAGAGAGACGGAGATGACCAGCACCACCGGCGGCATCACGTTCGGAAGGATATGCCTGATAATGGTTCTGCCCGGACGGCAGCCCAACGCGATTGCGGCCTCGATGTACGTCTCGTGCCGCACATCCATCGTCGACGCCCGCGCAACCCGGAAAAACCTGGGCGCCATGACCAAACCGATGGCGAGCATCGCGTTGGTGATTCCCGAACCGAGGACCGCGACGATCGTGATCGCCAGCACCAGTGACGGAGCCGACATCAACGCATCCATCACCCGGGTGATCAGCGAATCGACCCAGCCGCCGCGATAACCGGCGATGACACCGAGTGGAAGTCCCAGGATCAGCGCCACACTCACCGCCTGCAACGACGCCGTCAACGAAATCCGCGCGCCGTAGATCAACCGGCTCAACACATCTCGGCCGTAATCATCGGTGCCGAGCAAATGATTTGCACTCGGCGGCTGCAATCGGTTGACCAGGTCCTGCACATACGGATCGTGCGGCGCCAGAATTGGAGCGAACACCGCCATGATCACCAGAAGCAGGATGAAAATACCCGCGACCATCGTCACCGGCTTACGCAGAACAGCCTTCAAGCCTTGGCCCCTCGCAGGCCGCTCCGCCGTCTCGGATGTGGTCACTACCTTCGGATCAGTCATGCGCGAACCTTAGGGTTGAAGTAGCCGTAGGAAATGTCGACAAGCAGGTTCACCAGCACCACCACCACGGTGGTGAACAGGACAAACCCGAGCAACACCGGAATATCGTGGTTCTGGACACTGTTCACGGCCAGAGAGCCCAACCCCGGCATGCTGTAGATGATTTCAATGGTCACCGCCCCGCCCAGCACTTCCGCGACACGGAAACCGAGCACCGTGACCACCGGGATGCACGCGTTCTTGAGTCCGTGCTTGAACACGACACGTCCGCGCCCGAGACCCTTCGCCTCCGCGTTGAGGATGTAGTCGCTCTTGAGTACCTGCCCCAGCGACGACCGCAACTGCAACGTCACCTCCGCCGCAGGCAACAACGCCAACGCAGTACCCGGCAGAATGAGGTGCTGAATCCACGGCACAAACCCGTCTGAGAGTGGCGCATACCCGAAGGCCGGGAAGATCTGATTGGTCACCGCGAATACCGACACGAGCACCAGACCGAACCAGAACGCGGGAATCGCGATCGCAATCGACGCCACCACATTCACCAGACGATCGACAATTCCGCCGGGACGAAGCGAGGCGACAACACCCAAGATCAACCCGATCGTCACCGCAAGCACCATCGCAAAAACAACCAGCGACAACGTCGTCGCCATCCGGCGGAAGATCAGCTCCGTCACCGACTGATTCGACAGAAACGACGTACCCAGATCACCCTGCAGAACACCGCCCACCCACCGGACGTACCGCAGAAAGATGTTGTCGTCCAAATGAAGTGTCGACCGGATTTCCGCCAACCGCTCCGGAGTCGGATCATCACCGGCAAGAATCGCAGCCGGATCCCCCGGCGCCAAATCGATCAACAGAAAAATCATCAAAGGCACAATCAACAACAGCGGCACCGCCGCCAGCAGCCGTCGCCCCGCGTAACGCAACATAAGCACCCCTCACCGGCGCTTACAGCCGGTCTTGTCGGCGGTTCCCCTTCGCAGGTGATGCGTCTGCGTGAATTCTTTGTCGCATCACCTGCGAAGCAGATCGGTCTATCAGCAAGATTTCTGAATCTGCAGTGCTACTTGGTCATTCCGACGTAGCGCAGATCGAAGATTCCGGTGTCAACCCACGGGATGTTGTCGGCGTTGACTACCTTGTCACTGAAGATCGTCGCGTTCGTCTGATTGCAGATCGGGACGAACATGGCCTCGGCCAGTGTCTTCGACCAGATCTCGTGGTACAGCCCGGCCCGCTCGTCCTGCGACAACGTCGGGTTGGCAGCCTTTGTCGCCAGTGCGGCGATCTCGGGATTGCCGTTACCGAAGTCGTAGGGACCCACGACAAAGGTATTGACGGTCTCAGCGGGGTCTACCTTGGGGCTGAAGCTGTTCGACACCATCGACTGGAAGGTGCCGGCGATGTAGCCGGGCTCGTTCTGGGTATTCGGAACGGGATTGAGCTCCGCCTCGAATCCTGCTGCTGCCAGCGAGGACTGGATAACGTTGGCAGGCTTTTCGGTATTTGTTCCGGCACCGAATGTCAGTGTGATCTTGGCTCCACCGGCACTGGAGACCAGGCTCTTGGCCTTGTCCACGTCGAAGGTGTACGGGTACTGGTACGACGGGTCGGCCGCCCAGCTCGATTCCGGATACATCTGTCGGTACGGGGTGCAGGTTCCCGAGAAGAGCGCGCTGATGGCCTCGGGATCGATGGCGTGTGCAACAGCCTGACGCACTTCGGGTTTCGCGAGATCGTCACGCGCTCGCATGAAGACACCAAGCACATTGCGGAACTTCACCTTGTCGATACCCAGCACGTTGCGGTCTGCGAGCGACTGCGCCTGAACGATCTCGTTGGCCGAGCTCACCCAGCTGATATCGGTGGCGGCGGTCTGCATTCCGTTCAAACGCGTTGTCGCGTCCGGCATGGTCTTGAAGCTGATTCCACCGAGCAGTCCGGCCGCTGGATCCCAGTAGTCGCCCTCTGCACGAGTAACCTCGAGAGATTCCTCGGGTACGTAGTTGGTGATGGTGTACGGTCCGGATCCGCTCTGGCCCGGATCGTTTCGGATGTCCGTGCCGGCTTCGATGGTCTTGGGGCTGACCATCATGCCGACATTGGTGCTGAACAGCCCGGGTAGCTCCACACCGGAACCCTTGGTCAGGTTCAGCCGGGCAGTAGTCGGGTCGACAACATCGACGGACGTAATGTCGTCGAGTGCGGCGACAACAGTGCTGCCTGCCATCGTCTTTCCACGCTGGACGTTTGCGGCGAGGGCGGCGGCGTCGAACTTGGTGCCGTCGTGGAACGAAACGTCGTCTCGTAATTTCAGCTCGAGATAGCCACCGTCAGAGGAAAACTCCCACGACTCCGCAAGTCCCGGAACAAGATTTCCGTCCTTGTCCACCATGGTCAAGCGATCGAACATCGGAGTCAGATATCCCCAGCCGCCGTAGCTGGTCTGGAGGTACGGATCGAGGTTTCGGGTCGGCGCAGACGCGGTGACGCGAAGTACGGCCGCTCGGTCGATATCCGCGGCCGATGCAGTGGAGCCGCCTGCAGTGCCGGTGCCGCCACCTCCACCACATCCCGCGACGGCCAAGGCAGTCACCAGCGACACTGCGGCAATTTTGCCTTTGCCGTTCCATTTTCCGCTCATCGAATTCCCTCTCGAGGTAGATCAAAGTCGGCGAGAAACCCCACGCACACGGCCTCTTCGGCTCACAGGCAGACTAACCTGGATATAACTATTAGGTATACGTTTTTTGGAACCAGTTTTGAGGATCGCAATCGGTGCTGGAGAAAACAGTCGAAGTCCCGATCACCGGGAAAGTGACTGGCGAAAACAGATGTCAACTACAGCTGATGGCCGATTTGTTGAGCAGTAACGGTGCCTCTCTCAGATGTCGTCACACTCCAGACATCCGTCCATGTTCTCGTCCAGGCGCTCACACACTCGGTCCGAGCGGTTTCACCGATTCCTTCACGGAGAACTGCTCGTTCAGTTCCTCGGCATTGAGCCCAGAGCCCTGGTGGACGGAGCAAGCATGCACGTTAACTCCGAACAGGCTGCCAACAATACGCGCATGACCAGGAGTTCACGCCGTGAAAATGATCTTCCTTTAAAGGCTTTGCGTTTCAGTGAATGAACGGAATCGGGTTCACCGTGTCCGAATTGCGACGAGCCCCCGTAATTGGGACAGTCGGGGCATCTCTCGCGATGATTGTTCGACAGCCCATCTGGCTCCCAGCATCGTCTCGAAAGTCCATGCGCTCCCACGATCAAATGGCGGCAGTGCGGCAACAGTGCTCTGCCGCTCTTCACGTGGTCGGGGTCGAATATCTCCAGCGGGTCCACAATCGGGCGTCGACTCGGTCTAAGCTCCTCATGTAACCCGGTGTTTCGTCAAGGCAGGTAGCCGGTGAGCATCACCGGAGCCTTCTTTTCCGCATCCCGCACACTCGCGAGCCTCAGCGCCCCGAGCAATGCGTTACGAAGTTCGCGAGGGTCGATCACGTCGTCGTAGGTCACCGAGCTGGCGAGACGCCACGGACCCGCAGCCTCGTTCTCGATCAGGGCGCGCTGTGTTCGCGCGTCTGCCTTCGAGGTGCTCCCGCCCACGGCTGCAGGAATCCCACCCAGCATTCCACCCGGGAACGACAACGACACGGTCTGGTTGTCGAACGCATTCTGCCCCATGACCGAGCCTCCGAATCCGAATGCTTTGCGGACTGTCACATGCATTTTCGGCACCGTGGACCGATGCTGCGCCGCAAACATCCTGGCACTCGCCCGAAGAATCCCGTCCCGTTCGGATTTGCTGCCGGCAAGAACTCCCGGGTTGTCGGCCAGGAAGATCAACGGGATATGGAAAGCGCCAGTCATCTGGATGAATCGGCACGCCTTTTCCGCCGCAGCAACATCCAATGCACCTGCTAGTACCAGGGGCTGGTTGGCGACTACGGCGACAACTTTGCCACCCATCCTAGCCAGCGTTGTGATGACAGAACAACCGTGCTCCGGCTGCAGTTCGAGGAGCGTGTTCTCGTCCACCATCACGGACAACACATCGTGCATGTCGTAGGGAATACGAGGATTCGGTGGAACGATGTCGAGAATGGCATCGAGCGGGCGCGGAGCGGCAACCAAAGAGTCAGGATCCGACGTCGGCGCGTGGTCCCATGCACTCGACGGAAAGTAGGACAGATAGCGGCGCGCCAACTCGAGAGCCGAATTCACATCCAGCGCAATGTTGTCGGCAATACCGCTCTGTATCGCGTGAACTGCCGAACCACCCAGGTCTTCTTTTGTCACTTTCTCGGCAAGCGACGCCTCCACCAACGGTGGACCGGCCGTGAACATCGCGCCATGGTCTTTGACCATGATGACAAAATCCGACATGGGTGCGGCAAGGGCTCCGTGACCGGCAGAGGGGCCACACACAATCGAGACCGTCGGGACCAAGCCGGCAAGCTCCGCCATTGCCTGGAGATCGTTGGGTGCCGGCCGGTGTGGATGCAATGCATTTGTTGCCCGATGCCCGGCACCTTCGAGCATCATGACCAGCGGAGTCCGTTCACGCTTGGCGAGCTCGGCGATCCGGGCGCGCTTGGTAGCCGCTGCAGTTCCGATGGACCCGCCGGCAACTGTGAAATCCTCAGACCCGACCAAAACTGGGCGACCGTTGACAAGACCCGACCCTGCCACGAAGGCGTCCGCCGGAATAGACGCGTCACCGGCCAACATGCCAATCTCCTGAAATGTGCCCCGATCCAAGAAGTTAGCTACTCGATCGCGCGCATCAACGCGTCCGAACCGTCGATACCGCACTAGTTTGTCCGGGCCACCCATCTCACGTGCCGCCCGGCGTCGCTCGTCGAGTACCGTCAGCAGCGGTGCCCACGCGTGACGATTCTCCGAGTCCATCGCCGGTTCAGCATCGACATCGAGTTGATTACGCATTACCTTTCCGGTTGCATTGCGCGGCAAAGGTTCTGTTGTCAGTCGCCATCGTGACGGAACCTTGTATTTCGCAAGCCGTTCCCGCAAATACTCGAGCAACTCCGTCTCAGTCACTGATCCCGGCTGCTCGACAACGACAATTGCTGCGACTTCTTCACCGTAGTCGGCGTGGGGAGTTCCGATCACGGCGCATTCCTGCACCACAGGATGTTCGCTCAGAACATTCTCGACCTCGATCGGGTAGATGTTCTCCCCACCACGCAGAATCAAGTCCGAACGACGGCTGCTTATGCGGAGATGACCGTCGGCGACGAACCCGAGATCGCCTGTGCGCAGCCACCCTTCCTCATCGAGCGCGGCGGCTGTCGCCGCATCGTTGTTCCAGTAGCCCATCATCACCTGTGGTCCGCGAAGACAGATCTCACCCTCATAACCGTCTGGAAGCCGATGCCCGTTGTCGTCCCGGACCTCTACACTCATCGTTACGACGGGGCGGCCCACGGAATCGGGGTAATCCTCCAGGTCGGCAGCTGTCGCCAAGGTAGCTCCCGTGGACGACTCGGTGAGCCCGTATGTCGTTCCCAACGAACGCCCCGCCACCGGCAAAAGCTTGCGGACCTTCTCTTTCAGTGAAATTGACGACGGCGCCGATCCAAGGGACATCGTCTTGAGCGAGGACAGATCATATCGAGACAGATCACCATGTGAAACAAGGCGACTAGCCATGGTCGGCACGGCTCCCCAGTTGGTGACACGCTCACGCTCGATCAACCGCAGCACACGTTCGATCTCGAATCGGCCGCTGTAGATGACAGCGGTGTCGCCGATCGACAACCTGGGCACAGCAAGGTTGTGCAGCGAGGCGATGTGGAACAGCGGATTGGACAAGAGAAACCGCCGGTTCGCGGGCGGGCTTCCTAATCGCGTTGCCAATGCATCGTTAAATCGGTGAAAATCGTTTGCCGTGATGATGTTCCGGTGCGAATGCGTCGCCCCCTTCGGCCGCCCGGTTGTGCCACTGGTATACAAAATGACGGCGGGGTCATCCTCGTCAATGGAGGTCGTCGACAGTCCCGCGCCTGCATGCAGTGCAGACAACCGAGGTACGTCGACTTCAGTCGACAGAACGGGCACATCGATGTCACCGAGTAGTTTTCGTCGTTTAGCATCGGCAACAACAAGCTTCGGAGTGGAATGATCCAGCCCGTAGTCGATCTCTGGAGCGGACCACATCGAGTTCATCCCGACCACTATTGCCCCGAGTGACGTCGCTGCCCAGAACGTGATGATCCACTGGGCGTTGTTAGCGGACAGAATCGCGACGCGATCACCCTTACCGATCGAGTACGTGCGGCGCAACTCTTCCGCAAGTGACGCAACGCGGCCGAAGTGATCGGTGAACGTGATCCGGGATTCGTCGCATACTAGATACTCGGTGTCGCCATGCTTGGCTGATGCGGCCAATATCTCACGAAGTGTCTGCGGTCGATTCTTGAATACCGGCATGACGTGCCCACGCACGGACTCATCAGCCACTTCGAAGAACTGCCCCGGGCGCGTCAGTTCTGCCACAGCTAAAGAGCGCCTGTCTAGCATGTCCGGTTGAACGACCATCCTTGAACCATTTCTCTGACAACGCATTTCGGCCGCGTTGGGTGGGACGTCGGCACGGATCGAAGTCTGCACGCACCACACTGGCGCGACTACTCACTACCGCTCATCGCGAATTCTACGCAGAATGGTAGTTCAGCATGTGATATTTCGATTAGAAATACTTTGAGATTCTCGACAAGCTTGCAAACGCGCATGACGCACTACGAAAGGGCGTGCAGCGCGCCTAGTCGGACTGCCGGATCGCATTTGCCCACTGCTATCCCTGGACCGGCGGCCACACCGGCGCAATGGACCACGGACGCGCCGTTTCGAGTTGCGACGCAACCTGAATCAGCAAATCTTCACGCCCGAACGCGCCGACCAACTGCACGCCGATCGGCACACCGGCCGAGTCATGACCCATCGGCAAGGAAATCGCAGGCTGACCGGAACTGTTGAACGGACTGGTCAAGCCGCTGTATCCGGCCGAATGCTCCCAGATCGACATGGGATTTGCCGTATCGAGCAAACCGAGCGGAGCTGCCGGCCGAGCCATCGTCGGAGTCAGCAGCAGGTCGTGATCGACAAAGAACGCACCGATCACCTGGGCAGCCCGCTCGAGTTCCTGCAATGCCTTGACGACGTTCGTCGCACTTTCGGACTTCGCGCGGTCGTAGATCATCCGAGCCATCGGCTCGAGGTCGTCGTCGCGGATTGCGCGGTTCAGTGTCTCCAGTCGTTCATCGACCTCGATCGTCATCGGAATGCCCATCAACACGGAAAGTCCGGCAGTAAGGGCATCGAGTGGAAAGTTCGGGGCGCCCTCGGTGACATCGTGACCGAGTTCTTCGAGCAGGCCGGCAACACTGGTTGTGACGGCCGCGCACTCCGGGTCCACCGGGGTGCCGTCCGGCAGCACGTTGCTCAGACCAATCCGCAACCGTCCGGGATCCGCACCCACTTCCTCGATGTACGGCCGCCTCGGCGCCAGGATCACGTAAGGATCGCCCACTGTCGGCCCGGCGGACAGATCGAGAAGCAGCGCAGTGTCGCGGACACTTCGGGTGAGTGCGTGATGAACACTCATCGGCGACGAGAACAGCGTGCGCGCCGGTGCCGTCGGAGTGCGTCCGCGGCTGGGCTTGAGGCCTACCAAGCCACAGGCCGATGCGGGAATGCGGATCGATCCACCGCCGTCACTGGCATGGCCGCCGGGCACGATCCCGACGGCAACCGCTACAGCCGTGCCACCCGAAGATCCGCCGGGTGAACGATCGAGGGCGTATGGGTTGCGGGTGGGCCCGAACAGCGCAGGTTCGGTACTCGCGTTCTTACCGAACTCCGGTGTGTTCGTCTTGCCGATGACAACCAGACCGGCCTCACGGTATCGCTCCACGAGCGTCGAATCTTTTTCTGCCACAGCGTCGGCGAACAATCGAGATCCGTTGGTGCTCGGCAATCCTGCGACGTCCAAGCCCAGGTCTTTGATCACGAACGGGACGCCGTGCAATGGACCTTCCGGCAGGCCGTTCGATACTTCGTTGCGCGCTTCCTCGCGACGCTCACTGATCACCGCATTGACTGCAGGGTTGCGCTCGTCGAGTCTGTCCAGGCTGAACTCGAGGACTTCCTTGGCTGAGACGTCACCGCTCTTGATCGCTTCGGCAAGGCCGGTCATGTCGTTGTTGTCGAACAAATCCTGCATCGATGCCCTCATCACTCGTGTGGAACTCTGCCGATAGTGAGGTCCGTCATATCAATCGGAGCCTCGACGTGGTGTCGAAATTCCGCTTGGCGGGACCGCCGCGCAGGGTCAGCCCTACAGAATCAAACCTTGCCGCCGCGCTTCCACAACAGCTTCGTGACGACTGCGGACATCGAGCTTTCCCATCAGATTCCGCATGTACGTCTTGATCGTTTCGACGCTCAACGACAACCTCTCGGCGATCTCGGCGTTGCGCAGTCCGAGAGCGACGTAGCTCATCACCTCTCGCTCGCGTGGCGACAGGACGACACTGTTCACAGCTGGAGTGTTCGTCGAAGGCTTCGGCGACACCAATGCACGCAGCTTGGCCTCGACGGCATGGACCTGTGCGCTGAGAGCCGTGTCCTCGAGGTTCGCCGCGATCTCGCCGAGCGCCAGAACGCTCTCGGTCAGCCCTTCGGATATCTGGGCGTCTCGGTTCGAACCATGTTCCACCGCAGCGGTATCGAGCATCGCCACCCGCCGATCCACCTCGTCGCGGATCTCGAATTCGCGGGCCAACGCGTACGACGATCGCATCATCGTCTCGGCAATCACGTCTCCGATCGGCAGGTTGGCGCGCAGTCCTCCGTAGATCGCTCCGCGGGTAACCCCGCGTACGACGATCGGCACCGCCATCAAGGATTCGATCGCTTCGGTGCCCACTTCGTAGTCGTAGTCGTGAGTGATGTGCGACGAGTTCGCGTAGTCCTGGACTGCGCCCGGTCGTTGTTCTGCGATCGCACGACCACCGAGTCCGCATTCGGCGTCGATCTTCAAATTTCGCAGGATGTTGCTACGAGTCCCGACGTAGCCGGTGATGGTCAGCGACCGGTCGTCGACACAACCGCCGAACAGAACCGGCAACTCGGTTCGGGGGTGCAGTCGACGCAGTTCGGCGCGCAACGCGTCGTCGTCGCTCGGTCTCAGTACCCTGCTCACTCTCACCTCCACATACCCAATTCAGAGGGTAGCGGCACCTTTGACTGGGCAATAGCGTGCATCCAGGCCATTTGTAGTGCCGATCACAACTACCGTGACACCAACCGTGTCACGTCGCCTTCGGAGGAACCGTGTCTGTCTCGACAGCTCTCGCAGCCAACAACACCCCGCTCAGTCCGCTGCGCTTTCTCGAGCGCAGCGCTGCGGTGTTCCCCGATCGCACCGCCGTCATTCACGGCGACCGGAGCTACACGTACCGAGAGTTCGGTGACGAGGTCGCAGCGCTGGCCCGCGTCCTGCGTCAACGCATTCAGCCCGGTGACCGCGTTGCATACCTGGCGCCGAACGTTCCCGAGATGCTGTTCGCGCATTTTGCCGTCCCACTCGCCGGCGGAGTCCTGATCGCCCTTAACTCACGCCTCGCCGGTCCCGAACTCGAGTACATCATCGATCACTCGGGAACCACGATCCTGTTCGTCGACTCCGAATTCGTCGGCTCGGTCACCTCGTCCAAGGCGAACGTGACGAGCCTGCGCGAGATCATCGAGATCCCGGACTCCACCGTCCCGTCCCCGGAGGTTCCCACCGGAATCGTCACCGGGCAGTACGCCGATCTGATTGCCGAAGGTCAGGCTCTCACCGATCAGCCACTGCACTGGGGCGTCGACGACGAGCAGCAGTGCATCGCCATCAACTACACCTCTGGCACCACCGGAAAACCCAAGGGCGTCATGTACTCCCACCGCGGGGCATACCTGAACTCGCTCGGCGAGACATTCCACAACGGCTTCGACGGAGCGACGAAGTATCTGTGGACACTGCCGATGTTCCACTGCAACGGGTGGTGCACGCCGTGGGCCGTCACTCAGGCCGCAGGCACACACATCTGCCTGCGCGCGGTCCGCGCCGACGCGATCTGGGACGCCATCGACAATCTGGGCGTGACGCATCTGTGCGGCGCTCCTACCGTCTGCTCCACCATCGCCGACGCGGACCAGGCCCACAAGGTCGAAGCCTTGCACATCACCACCGCCGGCGCTCCCCCGTCACCGACGATCATCGGAAAACTCGAAGACATCGGTGTCACCGTCGTCCACGTCTACGGCCTCACCGAGGTATACGGCCCGTACACGATCTGCGAGTACCAGGAAGCCTGGGACGACAAGCCGCAGTCCGAGCGCGCCGCACTTCTCTCCCGTCAGGGAGTCGGCATGGTGCAGGCCGAAAATGCTCGCGTTGTCGATGCCGAGATGAACGACGTTCCCGCCGACGGCCAGACCATGGGTGAGATCGTGCTCCGCGGCAACAACGTGATGCTCGGTTACTACCGTGACGAGGCCGCGACCGCCGAAGCATTTGCCGGTGGTTGGTTCCATTCCGGCGACCTCGGCGTCATGCATCCCGACGGTTACGTCCAGCTCAAGGACCGCGCGAAGGACATCATCATCTCGGGCGGTGAGAATATCTCCACCGTCGAGGTGGAGCAGGCGATCATGAGTCACCCTGCCGTGATCGATGTGGCAGTCGTCGGCGTTCCCGACGAGAAGTGGGGCGAGCGCCCGAAGGCATTCGTGGTGCTGGGCAAGGGATTACAGGCTTCCGCCGAAGACATCGTCGAGCACACCCGTGCATTGCTGGCCGGGTACAAGGTTCCCCGCGACATCGTCTTTCCACTCGACCTTCCTCGCACCCCGACCGGCAAGGTTCTCAAGTTCCAATTGCGTGCGTCGAAGTAATTCGGCCGTAGGGTCTCAGCGCACCGAACTGTGACGTCGGCGCAGATCGACAGGTTGCCCGTCCGAAGGGAACGGCAAGGACGTGAAGTCGAGCGGAGCGACGTAATCTGCGTCGACGTTCCAGTCGAAGCGCATGAGGAGGTGGTGCATGATTGCCTTGATCTCGGCGCCGGCGAAGTGCATTCCCAGGCATTTGTGCACTCCACCTCCGAACGGTTCCCACGCGTACCGATGAACCTTGTCTTCGCGTCGATTCTCGGCGAAACGTTCGGGATCGAAACGCTCGGGATCAGGCCAGTACTGCGCCATGTGGTGCGTGAAGTGAGGGGCGACAGAAACATACGTTCCCGCAGGCACGAAGTGACCCCGTACTTGAGTGTCGCGGACCGCTCGCCGCGCCATGACCGGTACGGGAGAGACGAGTCGGAGGCATTCCTTCATCACCAGGTCAAGGCTGCTCAGGCCGTCGAGATCTGCATAGCTGGGCGTCGAGGTCCCCAGAGCGAGCGACTCGGCACGGCACCTGTCCTGCCACTTCGGATGTTGACCTAGATATTGCATCATCGTGGAAAGGGTGATCGTCGAAGTGTCGTGTGCGGCCATCAGGAGGAAGATCATATGGTCGATCACTTCGTCGTCACTGAAGCGTTGTCCTGCTTCGGATTCGATGTGACAGAGCACGGAGAACAGATCATCGGTTGCGCGAGCTCGACGCGCCGGCAGGTAGCGACGAAAGAAGTCTTCCAGGACCCGGCGGCCGTCGAGTCCTCGCTTCCATCTGGTCCCCGGCACGCGGTAGCGGACCAGAGAAGTAGCCGCCTGCACACAATCCACGAAAGCCTTTTTCACCGAAGATATTTCGCTTTCGGTACTTCCTTCCGCACCGCCCATGAAGATGTCGGTGGCGAGATCGAGGGTGAGTGTCTTCAGCGCTGTGTATGCACGAAATCCGTCAGTGGGGGTCCATGTGTCGAGCGCCGAGTCGATTGCCGGATTGAGAACGTCGACAGACTTCTCGATCCGAGTCCGAGTGAACGCCTGCTGCATGATTCGACGATGCCGTAGATGTTCTTCCGAATCGAGAAGCATCAGCCCACCGTGAAAAAAGGGGCCGATAAGCACCGACCAGCCGTCGCTGTTCACAAAAGCCCGATCTTTGTTCTGCAGCACTTCCTGGCACGCGTCGGGTCCGAGAACAGCGATCCACTGCCGACCGACCATCGAGAACCAAGAGACCTCGCCGTATCGATCCCAGTTCTCTTGCATCAATGCGAGTGGATCGCGGATGTATGCAAGAGCGTGCCCGACGAGAGGCAGCCCGGAACGGCCCGAAATCGGGTGCAACTGCGAGTTCACGGGGGGACGAGCCAGGATCTTGGACACTGCGACCTCTACTCTCGCTCAATCTGACAGTGCATCCTGTCAGATGGACTGTAGTCTGCGTCACAGTGGTTGCGTCTGTCAATATCGACCTATGACTTCTCCGACGCCGCGGCGGTATGCCGGCCTCAGCGGCGACCAGCGCTCAGCATTGCGGCGCGAGAGCTTGCTAGAGGCAGGGCTGGAACTATTCGCTGTCGCAGGCAGTCGAGGCGCCACGATGACCGCGATCTGTGCGCGAGCCAAGTTGACGGAACGCTACTTTTACGAAAGTTTTTCCAGCAGAGACGAACTGCTGAAAACAATCCTGGACGGAATTGCCGACGAGGTTCGCGACGCCGGCCTGACCGCACTACGAGCGAGCGACGGAACGCTCGAGCAGCGCGTACGAGATGCCATCACGTCGTTCGTCACCCTCCTCACCGACGATCCCCGCAAGGGGCGTGTGGCAATGATCGAATCCGCTGCATACGAGCCCCTTCGCGCACACCGGCGCGCGGTACTGCACGGCTTCGCGCAAATGGTCGCGGACGAAGCCTCGCGAATGTACGGCGACCGAGCTTGGCCATCTCATCAAGGTCAGATCAACGGACTGCTCTTCGTCGGGGGCCTTGCCGAATTGGTCACCGCGTGGCTGAACGAGGAGATCGCTATTACCCCTGACGAGATCGTCGAGGCGGCAACCTACCAATTCACGTCCACCGCACACCGTTGAGATGGAACCGATCGGCATGCGGTTGCTGCCCGCCACACCGGGATGGCGCGAACAGGCGCAATACTTGTCCCCATGAGTGAACGCGCAGACCTGCCCGGAACTGACCCCGCACAGTTTCGGGTACACGTCGCGTCTCAAGCGATCCGGTTGTTCTCGGAGAACGGGTACGAAGCCACCACCGTCGAGCAGATCGCCGCTGCCGCCGGTGTGTCGCGCCGGACGTTCTTCCGGCAGTTCCGCTCCAAGGAAGACGTGATCTTCGCCGATCACGAGTCCCTCCTCGAACACGTGGCCGAGTTCCTCGCGTCCGATTCCGCCGACCCCTGGGCGTCGGTGTGCGAGGCCGCGGGACTGGTCTTCGACTTCTTCCGCCGGAACCGTGACCTTTCGATGCGGCGATACCGCGTCGTACAGCATGTTCCGGCTCTTCGCGACCGCGAACTCGTCACCGGATTCCGCTATGAGCGCCTATTCGTCGACTACCTGCGCAGCGCTGTTCCCCGCGAACCGGTCCTCGAGGTTGTCGGTTTTGCCGCAGCTGTCACCGCGTGCCACAACTACCTCTTGCGAAGCATGATCAAAGGCGACGAAGACGCCACAGCCGAAGCGCTGAGCCAGGCATTGCTCGACGTTCGGCGGACGTACGGCGTGGCATCCGGGTCCAAGACCAGCACGCCAGAATCGAAGTCTGTGCTGGTAGTAGCATTTCCCCCGGGAACGTCCGCCGAGGAGATCAGCAGAAAAATCCACGAACAACTCGGCTGACACCGCTCGTGCACCGGAACTTCACACTCCCATCCCTTGACCTGGCACTCAGTGCCGTGTTTGACTGGGGTCATTGGCACCGGTCTGTCCGCGAATCTCGTTGGTAACGCCGGAGCCGCACCGACCGCCTTCAAGCAACCTTCACCAAGGAGCGTTCCCATGGCAGGAAACCCGGATTTCAATCTCTTCGCACTGAACGAAGAGCACGACGAACTGCGGGCTGCTATCCGCGGACTCTCCGAGAAGGAAATCGCGCCGTACGCCAAGGACGTCGACGAGAACGCACGATTCCCCGAGGAAGCGCTCACCGCCCTCAACGCGTCCGGCTTCAACGCCATCCACGTTCCCGAGGCTTACGACGGCCAGGGCGCCGACTCCGTCGCCACCTGCATCGTCATCGAGGAAGTCGCCCGCGTCTGTGGCTCCTCCTCGCTGATCCCCGCCGTGAACAAGCTCGGCACCATGGGCCTGATCCTCAAGGGTTCCGAAGAGCTCAAGTCCAAGGTGCTCCCGGATCTGGTCAACGGCGGAATGGCGTCGTACGCGCTGTCCGAGCGTGAAGCCGGATCCGACGCGGCCTCGATGCGTACCCGCGCGAAGGCTGATGGTGACGACTGGATCCTCAACGGCTCCAAGTGCTGGATCACCAACGGCGGCAAGTCGACCTGGTACACCGTCATGGCTGTCACAGATCCCGACAAGGGCGCAAACGGCATCTCCTCCTTCATGGTCCACAAGGACGACGAGGGCTTTGTCGTCGGACCGAAGGAAAAGAAGCTCGGCATCAAGGGCTCCCCCACCGCTGAGCTGTACTTCGAGAACTGCCGCATCCCCGGTGACCGCATCATCGGCGAACCGGGCACCGGCTTCAAGACGGCACTCGAGACCCTCGACCACACGCGTCCCACCATCGGCGCTCAGGCTGTCGGCCTGGCCCAGGGCGCACTCGACGCGGCTCTGGCATACACCAAGGATCGCAAGCAGTTCGGCAAGTCCATCAGCGACTTCCAGGCTGTTCAGTTCATGCTCGCGGACATGGCAATGAAGGTCGAAGCCGCACGTCTGATGGTCTACACCTCCGCTGCTCGCGCCGAGCGCGGCGAGAAGAACCTCGGTTTCATCTCCGCTGCGGCGAAGTGCTTCGCTTCCGACGTTGCCATGGAGGTCACCACCGACGCCGTACAGCTGTTCGGAGGCGCCGGCTACACCACCGACTTCCCGGTCGAGCGCATGATGCGCGACGCCAAGATCACGCAGATCTACGAAGGCACAAACCAGATTCAGCGCGTCGTGATGTCGCGTGCGCTACTGAAGTAGGGCCTCCGGCCCTGTGCGCGGTCAGGCAGTCCATAGACTCCTTAACCGCGCACGGGGGCTTGACCCCTGTCTGAAGAATCTTGAGGAGAATCGTGGAACTCGTAGGCGTAATCGGCGGCGGCACCATGGGTGCCGGCATTGCCGAAGTTTGTGCAAAAGCCGGTAGCTCGGTACTGGTGCTCGAAACCAAGGAAGAATTTGCCGCCGCTGCTCGCGAACGGATCGCCAAGTCGATCAACCGCGGCGTAGCCAAGGGCAAGATCACGCAGGAAGACGCCGACGCCGCCATCGCACGCGTTCGCGTCACCCTGGACATGGAAGAGTTCGCCGATCGCGACCTGGTGATCGAGGCGGCTCCCGAGATCGAAGCTCTCAAGTACGAGATCTTCGGCAAGCTCGACAAGATCGTCAAGCCTGCAGGCATTCTCGCGACCAACACCTCGTCGATCCCCGTCATCAAGATCGCCAAGGCCACCTCGCGCCCCGGCCAGGTTGTGGGCGTTCACTTCTTCAACCCCGTGCCGGTCATGCCGCTCGTGGAGATCGTGGTCAGCCTCACGACGTCCGAAGAGACCGTCCTCGCCGTCACCGACTACGCCAAGAACACGTTGCGTAAGAAGACGGTTCGCGCGGGCGACCGCTCGGGCTTCATCGTAAACGCTCTGCTCATCCCTTACCTGTGCCAGGCTGTCCGGATGCTCGAATCCGGCTACGCCACAGCAGAAGACATCGACGAGGCCATGAAGGGCGGCTGCGGCTACCCGATGGGTCCACTGACGCTGCTCGACACCGTCGGTCTCGACATTGCCCTCGCAGCGGCAGAGTCCCTGTACGCGGAATTCGCAGAGCCGCACTACGCTCCGCCGGCGCTGCTTCGCCGTATGGTCGACGCCGGTCGTCTCGGCAAGAAGACCGGTCGCGGGTTCTACGAATACGCCTGAGTCCGACCGCTTCACTCTTCCGGCCCCTCACCTGTTGCAGGTGAGGGGCCGGAGTTGTTTTTCGGACAGATCTTGTCGAATCGATTGACAAATTCGTGTAGCGCGGCAAAAGTCATCATGTGACAACAACCGTTGTCACATGAACGCAGGCGGAGGGGTCACCCAGATGAGCAGCGATGCAGACACCGGTACTCGTCGGCCGAAGCCCCGGGAACTACCCAAGTCCCGAGAACTGCGAGCCGATCCGATCGGCCCCGGTTCCCTGACGTGGAAACACTTCGGCGATATTCGCGGTCTGCTGTATCTCGGACGCGCAGGCACCCTGCAGAACATGCACCCCGCGGTAAGTGGAGCGCTGCAAGATCATTCGAATTTCTTCGACAACCCGCTCGACCGCCTGTTCCGCTCACTGCCGCCCATCTACGGCGTCGTGTACGACCGGACCGAAGAGGGCACAGGCACGCTCGTTCGCAACTTCCACACCGATCTCAAAGGAATCGACGAAACCGGCGGGCGCTACCACGCCCTCACTCCTGACACTTTCTGGTGGACACACGTCACGTTCTTCGAGGTGATTCTCGATTTCAACGAGCGATTCGCGTACAAGAAGTTCACGCAGGAGCAGAAGGACCAACTTGTCCGTGAGGCCGTAACCTGGTGGCGCTGTTACGGACTCACCGATCGACCGGCTTTCGACGACTACGCCAGCTTCCGCACGTATTGGGAAGACATGCTCGACAACCACCTGATCAACACCCACACCACAAAATGGTCGACGCGCATCGCCGAGCACGACATCGCACCGGCTCCGAAGGTTCCGACGTGGCTGTGGCGTCTTAGCTCTCGCCCCACGATGGCCGTGGCGAACTGGATCGGCAAGGCACTGATGCCGGAGAAGGCACGCAAGACCCTTGAATGGGAATGGACGCCGCGCGACGAACGGATGTACTTCTGGTTCGCCCGCTTCCTGACATTGACAGATCGGTTCTGGCATCTGCTGCCGCTACGACTGCGGTATGCGCCGCGCGCCTACTCGGGCATCCGCGCGCAGGGTCTGTGAGCACTCGTCGGTAGGCTGGAGTGCGTGCCAGCCCAACTCCCCTCCGACGCGATCAGTGTCCGCGTGGACAGCTGGACGTGGGCGGTTCGGCTGTTCAAGACACGCTCGCAGGCGGCGACGGCCTGCCGATCGGGACACGTTCGGGTCAATGGAACGTCGGCAAAGGCGGCTCAGCAGGTGAAAGCCGGCGACGAGGTGCGGGTGCGTGTATCCGGCATCGAACGCATTGTCGTCGTGGTCAAGCCGATCACGAAGCGAGTCAGCGCGGTGCTGGCCGCCGATTGCCTGCAGGACAATTCGCCGCCCCCACCACCGCCCGAACTGATTGCGTCCATTCCGCGACGTGATCGCGGCGCCGGCAGACCGACCAAGCGCGAGCGACGTGACCTCGAGAAGTTGCGCGGCCTCGAGCCGTAACCACCGCCTCGAACGCGTCACGACCTCGAAACAGGCTGACGCAGAACCGTCTTCAGTTTCTCGGGCGGTGTACGGCGAGCGTCGCTGAGATAGATCTCGTGATGATCGCCGTTGAAGCTCAGGCCGTTCGACGGGATGAACGTGTTGTGCAGCCGGTCCAGGGTGGGAGCTTCGTCGTCGTACGAGCCGACGTGAAGAATCTGGACGGACAGGCCCTCCTCCAATTCGAGGAACCTGACCTTGTCCAGAGCGGCCACGTTCTTCTTGGCCCGGACGGCTTTGGCTCGGACTGCTGCAATCGCCGCAGACAGTTCGGCCGCCGTGATCCACTCCGGTTGCGAGATCATCATCGTCCAATCCCACGACGCCTTGTCCCGTGTCACGAACACCTCGGGGTCATCTGCCCGCCACAACCCTTCCAGCGGGCCAACGACGAAGTCGCGATCCAATTCCTTCTTGCTCGCGAATTTTGCCGAGTAGGACACCGAATACAGCGCTTCGAGCGCCTCGGAGTACTCGGTGGCAGTGTTGGGGTCGCCGTGACCGTCGACGCCGAAGTAGCCGAAGCGGGGAACGGTCACGAGGGCAAAATCGCGGCGCCCAGGCGAGTAGAGATCCTTGTATGCCTTCTTGACGTCGTACTTCTCCATGCGCCACCCACCTGATCACTGGCCGAGTTTCAACGTTCGGAAACCTATCCGAGAACACCGACATCCCGATAGCGGACCACTGTCCCCTTGTTAATAGACCAGTGGACCTTTACTCTGGACGGGGTGACTACACCCCAGGCGACCGACGTCGCTCGAGTTCCGCGCCGCAGACCGTTGCGGATCGTTGCCATATCCGCGATTGTCGCGTCGATCTTGGCTCTGTTGTTCGTGTACCCATGGTGGAGCTTGTTCATCCGGCCGGACTGGCCGACGGCGGTGGCAGTTTTCGGCACCGTTCTGTTTGCCGCCCTCTTGATCGCCCTGCCTGCGAGCATGGTGCTCAGCCACGGACACACCGACCGCGATCCAGTTCGCCTGATCGGCGACGCACTCCTCGGAATCATCTGGGTCGTGTTCGTGTGGACCCTGCTCGGCGAAGTTCTGAGGCTCGGACTGCTCGTCGGCGGCGTGGATGACCCGCTTCGATCGAGAATCGTCGCCGTTGCCGCACTGATCATCTCGGCCCTTCTGCTGATCTGGGGCTACCGGGAAGCCATGAGACTGCCACGGATCAAGCAGGTCGACGTCACCATCCCCCGCCTTGGTGCGGGGATGGACAAACTTCGGGTAGTCGCGATCACCGACACTCACTTCGGGCCGATCAATCGCGAGAAGTGGTCCGAGCGCGTGATCGCGGCAGTCAACGATCTCGACGCCGACATCGTGGCCCACGTCGGTGACATCGCCGACGGAACGGTAGAGCAGCGCCTCGGCCAAGCGACCCCCCTCGCATCGGTCGAAGCCGGGCTCGCTCGCGTCTACGTGACCGGCAATCACGAGTACTTCCACGAGGCTCAGGAGTGGCTCGACTACATGACCTCGATCGGCTGGGACGCGCTGCACAACCGCCACCTCGTCGTCACCAAGGGCGGAGACAGACTGGTCATCGCCGGAGTCGACGATGCGACAGCGTTGGGATCGAAACTGGACGGGCACGGCGCGAACTTCGACATGGCCCTGGCCGGCTCCGACCCCGAATTGCCGATCCTGATGCTCGCCCACCAACCGAAGCAGGTTACTCAGTCCGCTTCCGCGGGAGTGGATCTGCAGCTCGCCGGTCATACCCACGGCGGACAGATCTGGCCCTTCAACTTTCTGGTGAAACTCGATCAACCGTCGGTGCACGGGCTTACCAGGCACGGAGAACGTACGCAGCTGTACACCAGCCGGGGAACCGGATTCTGGGGTCCACCCTTCAGGGTGTTCGCACCGAGCGAGATAACCGTTCTGACGCTGCACAGCGCCTGATCGTTCTCAGCTCGTTCGGGTTGCCGCTCGCGCCGACAACCCGACGAGCTGGTTGACCAGACCTTCACGCAGGCCGACTGCGAACATGTCGGAGGCCGGGGGCGCCTGCATCTCGTTCAGTACGACGACCATGGATTCAGTCGGCTCGGCAGTCGGCCACAAGCCGGCAACGATCACCAGGGTTACCTTGGCGAATTGAGCGGCGTCGCCCTCCGAGAGATGGGGCAGTTGCGAATGAACCAGCGACGCAAACCTTCCCGAGTTGACCGTCGCCCGCTTCTTGAAGTCACGGGCGAAGTCGACGGAGATGTTTCTTTCGAGGACACCGGCCATGACACTCATCAACTCGCACAGTAATCGCTGTGAGACAAGCGATTCCGCAACCGCGGATGCCACATGAATTTCAGCGGCAAACGGTGAGTCGCCACCGGTCGAAGTCAACGACTCGGACAACCCGTCCAGCCACGCTACCCAGTTCTCGTCGAGCACTTCGAGAAAGATAGCCTCGCGACTGTCGAAGTACCGGAGCACGTTCGACTTCGCGAGGCCGACACTCTCACTGAGCTCACGCAGACTGATGTCTGCGACTGGCTTGGACCCGAGCATCGCGCGAGCTGCGTCGAGAATCGCGCACCGACGTGCTTCGATCTGCTCGGGCCTGCGCGCGCGCTGGAATTCATGGGTCGCCACCATCACGCAAGATTATCAGACCATCGTTCTATTGTTTGCTGTACTGCGGGTCAATTGTCCGAAGGTGCATGCTGCGCCACGACTCCCCTCGACGCCAGTTCGCGACGCAGCGAATCGGTATCGACGGACGCGAGATCGACTCGGTGCGTGCGGGTGGCCAAAGCTCGGACCTCCACGGACAGATCTGCCACCTGCTTACGCGTCGCGGCCTGCCCTGCCTCGTCCTGTTCCGCCACTCGCTCGACCAACCAGGAAGCGAGTGTGGCAGTCACGATGCCCAGCAATGCAATTCCGCCGATCATCAACGCTCCGGCGATCAGGCGCCCGGTTGTAGTGACAGGAGCCATGTCTCCGTAACCGACGGTCGTAACCGTCTCCATCGCCCACCACAACGCCGTCCCGTACGACGTGATGGCGGCGCCCTCAGCGTGCCGCTCGGCGTCGAGCATGGCCAGTGCCGCGACACCGATCAGCAAGGCCGTAGCCCCGGTGGCGTAAACAACCACTCGTCCACGCAAGCTTTGCCCGCTCGAGCGGTGGACTATTGCAAGCAGGGTGACCAATCGAAGGAGGCGCAAGGGACGCAGCATGGGTAGCACCACCATCGCCAAATCCAAGAGATGCCTGACGAACCAGCGACCGCGTGCAGGAGCCAACCACAGGCGAACTGCGTAGTCGACGGCAAATACGAACCACGCGGCCCACATGATCCATTCGGTCAGGCGATGCGGGAAGCCAGTCGGTTGCGCCAGGACTTGGTACGCGTACGCCACCAAGAACAGGCAGGCCGCAGCGGTCAAGGGGATGTCGGTGGTGAGCTGCCACCGCTCCGACGTCCACGCAGTGCGGCGGTGCACCGACTTCCTCGATTCGTTCATCCGAGAAGTCTTACACCACTGCTACCTAGTGCCCGGCAGAACCGACTCAGATCCGAGTGTGCGTCAAGATGTTGAGCGCCGTGGGAACTTCGAATGTTCTTCGATCGGCACGTCTGCACCACGCCAGATAAATGGCAGCGCAACCGCTGTGCGCTTCATCCCATCTTCCAGGGCATCCTCGATCGCTGCCGCAAATTCACTGCGGAATGGGCTGACCCCACCAAAAGTTGCAACCAAACTTTCTTCACATCCTCCAAAAGTATTAAGAATCGATATACCATTACCCGTCAAAAGCGTTAGTGATATGCGGGAAATTTCCGGAACGAAGCAAACCTTGATGTTTAAGTTCTCAGAGCTGACACGGAATTCTCAGAAGGCTTCTGGCCGACAGGTCCGCCCACGACTTTTCGCCCAATCTCCAAATACTGAAACTCCATACCTACATATACTTCAAGCGTCTTCTAACAGTTCTCTTGAACAATTTTCAATGATTCGATGCTGCTCACAGAATTTTCCGCAGGAGGCAAACCTTACAGTCGATTCTGGACGTCGAACTCGACACGGGCGCCCAACAGAGAATTACATCCCTGTTCACATAGGTGATATTTCATCACGTTTGCCATATGGCTTCCAGTTCGAGGCTCGTCCAAACGGCCTATCTTTGGCAATCCTTCACGTTTCCGTCGAGCGGCAAATCGGCAGCATCCAGCTCGAAAAGACGAATCTAAAAAACAGATACAGGTTTCAGTTTTTCGGGTTATCGTCTTGCTTGTCACAAATCGGGCCTATCGAATTCATGGCCTGATTCAGACGCGCTGAGGGGTGCAACTGAGGTCACGACATCGACCCGACCCGCACGCAGGCAGGCAGACAGGCAGGCAGGCAGGCAGGCAGGCAGGCAGGCAGAGGAAATGTACATACGCACGAGATCTCACCAGTGAGGAATCAATCAGTATGAAAATCAAGCAGATCGGACTCGGGGCCGCAGCACTGGCTTCAGTCGCCACCCTCGCATTCGCAGGGCCCGCATCCGCAGCAGCGGCAAACTCGGTACCCACAACCAACTACCAACTGTGCGGCAACGTCTATAAAGGGACCTGGAATTCGAACTCGGCTCCGCCCTCAGGCTCCGGCTCCACCGGAGTCGCGGGTGTCACGATCACCGGTAACTTGTATGACCCGACGTCGGCAACCCCGACCGTACCGGTCTTTACCGGCACATCCACGGCGACCGACGCCAACGGAAAGTACTGTGTCAATGCGAATTCGAGCTTGTCCGATGTCGTTGTCAACAACGGTGGATACGTCGAACTGACGCTCAACACTGCCACCCTACCAACTACGACTCCGCCGACAACCGTCACGAGCGCTAACCCCTGGTCCAATGCGGGCACCACCCACATCGGCACCTCGACCTTCCTTGCTCACAAGCACTTGATATGGCTGTCGGCATACAACTTCCATTTCACCGTCTCGTAAAGGACCTTTGAATGCTTGCAGTATTCGTCGCCCTGATGGGTGCTTTCATTTCCGGGGTAGCACCCGTGCTGGGCGGTTCGATCGACGGCCTGAACGCGATGTCGTCCAACAATTATTCGAGCGGAGCGCAGTGATGGGATCTATTGCCGAGGCCACGTCATCGTTGGGCCAGACGGTGACGCAGATGCTCCCTATGATGTTCGATCTTCTGATCCGGACCCCTCTGAACCTATCGTTCGGGTTCATCCCCCAGTGAAAGGAACAACCGCGCAATGTCTTTGCAGGCAGTAGTTCTCGACCTCCTTGCGGTGGTATTCGACTCATGGATGGGCTCGTTGGGGCCAATCGCTGAGTTGATCCCCGCGCTATCCTAAGAAAGGCTGAGGTGCAATACGATGTCGTCTGACTACTTTTCAAATGTAGCGGCGCTGATCGCCGGTCTCATCACCATCGGTTTGTTCGGCCTCAACACAGCATCCAGTGAAGGCGCCGGGTGGGGAAGTCTGGAGTCGGCAAGCGCCGACTGAAACATGTTCTCACACCCTCAGTATGGGTGTGGTCTGGCGGACTGGTCTGGTGCGGAACGAAATTCGTTGGGCACCAGACCAGCCTTGGTCGGCCTCAATGCTGTTCAGTTGGCCTCGCGGTTCGACGGAGGTGTGCCCCATACCTGCGCGTGACCGACAGAACCGACTCAGATCCGAGTCTGCGTCAAGATGTTGAGCGCCATGGGAACTGCTTCGATCGTGATGGGCAACGGCCCCACCCGATCACCGTCCGCGTAAGCGATGATGCCTTCGGAAACCAACCGCACCTTCTTCGATCGGTAGGTCTGCACCGCATCCAAGGAGACGTGAGTTCCCTTGTACACCCGCGGAAACAGGCGCACCAGACGCAACCTCGAACCATGCCCGACGACGGTCAGATCCAGCAACCCATCCGACTTCGACGCGCCCGGGGTGATGAGCATGCCGCCACCGTACGAACGCCCGTTACCGACTGCGACCAGCGTCGCGTCCACCGTGATGACCTCGTCGTCGAGTTCGATCCGGTACGGCAACGGCTTCATCTTCGCCAACTCGGCAAGCATCGCCAGGTTGTAGCGCATCGGCCCCTTGGGCCAGGACATCCGATTGGCCCGCTCGCTGACCAGCGAGTCGAATCCACTGGCGATGATAGTTCCCGACCAGACGACGGAACCGTCGGCCAGCGTGATCTTCGCCAGATCTGACTGCTGCACGACACCATCTGCGATCACATCGGCTGCTGCTTCGGGATCGCCTGTGGGAATCCCGAACTCACGGGCGTGATCGTTGCCGGTGCCTGCCGGGATGAGCCCGATGGGTGTGTCGGTCAACGCGGCGGCCTGCAGTCCGATACTGATGGCACCGTCGCCGCCGACAACCACGAGTGCGTCGGTACCTTCCTCGATCGCACGACGCGCCAACTTCTTGGCGTCGTCGGCGTCGGTTCCGATGATCTCGGTGACGGCAACGCCCCGAGCGCGCAGCCGCGCAACACCTTTGCGTCCTGCCGCAGGCGCGTGACCATGTCCCGCCATCGGATTGATCAGGACGGTAACCTTCTCGATCTGACTGCGGGTTTCGGTCACGGAATCAGCTTTCCAGGATTGAGGATGCCGGCAGGGTCCACTGCATTCTTCACTGCGCGAAGGATATTCGCGCCCAATTCGCCGATCTCGTCCTTCATCCACGGGCGATGATCAGCGCCGACTGCATGATGATGGGTGATCGTGCCGCCGGCCGAAATGATCGCATCGCCCGCGGCAGTCTTCGCCTTGTGCCACTGAGCGATCGGGTCTTCGGTCTGCGCGCTGACCACTGTGAAGTACAGCGAAGCGCCGGTCTTGTAGGTGTGCGAAATGTGGCACATGACGAGCGGCTGAGTACCCTGCTCGACGAGAGCCTTCGTCAGTGCCTCGGTGACCGAGGAGCGCAGGTTCGCGAGGTTGCCCCAGGTGGTTGCCGTCTCGAGGGTTTCACACAGCGCACCGACATCGAGGAGAGCGTCACGCAGATACGGTGCATCGAATCGCCCGTGCTCCCAACTGTTTCCGGGCTCCTCACCGAGCGAAGTTCCACCGTGAGCGGTGAGAATTGCGCGGGCCTCCGCCATCCGTTCAGCGGTGTGCGAAGCCGTGCCCTCGTAGGTGGTAATGCCGAGGCAACCACCGGTGAAGGCATTCTCACCGATCTTGTCGGTGGTCGCCAGATTCACGCCACTCTCGGCCTCGTCGGACAACCGCAGGACGGTCGGAGCCGATCCTTCCTGAACCAGCTCACGCAATGCGGCTGCGCCGGTAGCGAAGTCGGGGAAGCTCCATCCCTCGCGCACGGTGGTTTCGGGCAGGCGGTGAACCCTTACACGCACGTGCGTGATGACGCCGAACGTGCCCTCGGAGCCGACAAAAAGCTCACCCAGATCGGGGCCTGCAGCGGATGCCGGCGCACGCCCGGTCTCGATCACGCCACTCGGGGTGACAACGGTGAGGCCCTGAACCATGTCCTCGAAGCGCCCGTATCCAGCCGACGCCTGCCCCGAAGAACGGGTGGCGGCGAACCCGCCCAGAGTGGCGAACAGGAAGCTCTGCGGGAAGTGCCCCACCGAGAAGCCGTGCTCACGCAGAAGCTCCTCGGCGCGTGGACCGGTGGTTCCGCCGCCGAACGTCGCGATACCCGATTCCTCGTCCAACCCGACGAGCTGATCGAACCTGCGCAGATCGAGAGATAGAACTGCGTCGAACCCGTCACGAATGGGATCGAGCCCGCCGACGACGCTGGTGCCACCACCGAACGGGACCACTGCGATCCGGTTGGCAGAGCAGTATCGGAGAACCTGTTCGACCTCTGCGTCTGTCCCTGGAGTGACGACTACGTCCGGTGCGTCCTGCGGCTCGGCGCTACGACGGCGGAGCAGATCCGGGGTGCTCTTGCCACCGGCCCGAAGGATTCGATCCGAATCCTTGGTGCTGACGTACTCCGCCCCGACCATCCCGGCCAGCGCTTCGACGTGCGACTGAGCCATAGCGGACGGAACCACCTGGACGTCTTCGATCGCGAGGCGCGATCGCGTCGGTGCGGAGACACCGAGAAATCCGGTCAACAGTGATGTGACTGCGTCCGACAGTTCACGCTTCTTGGCCGGATCGCCCCAGGCGTCCCACTGCATCGGCGGTTGCAAGGCAGACTTTTCGGTGCTCATAGACACTAGTGTTACATATTTGTGTGATGTGTAAACATCCCGGTTGATCGAGCTGTCGATCAACCCATCGTCTTGGATCCGTCGACGGCTTCACGAAGCATGTCCGCGTGGCCCGCATGCTGGGCCGTCTCGGCGATGATGTGCAGCAGTGCGCGCCGCGCTGACCAGCGAGCTCCCACTTCGAACCACGGCGCCGACGGCAGTGGATGCGAGATGTCGAGGCTGTCCAGCGAGGCCACCAACTCGTCGGTCCTCGCCGCGATCCCCTCGTATTCGGACACGATGCTTGCCAAGGTCTCACCCTCGACCATGGCAAATTCGTTCGCCCGTTCCTGCTGCATCTCTTCCGACCACTGGGTCGGGTCGAAGTCACCACCAAGTCCGGCCGGCCCTTGCAGAATGAAGTCGACCCAACCCTTTTCTGCCTGACCTACATGCTTGACCAATCCGCCGAGGCACAGTTCGCTCACGGTCGGCCTCGAAGCAGCCTGGTCGTCGGTGAGGTTCTTGACGGTGAAGAGCAGGAATTCGCGATGCTGACGCAGGCTCTGGAGGAGATCCGCGCGCTCGCCGGTGACGGTGGCAGTCGGTGCGTTCATGATGTTTTCCTTCGCTCGTGGGTTCTTGTCTGTGAGAACTACGTTAGAAGTCATTGCGGACAGAAACGGTCCTCAATAGAAAACGATCAAGAAAAAACTCCCGGCACCCACCCATGAAGGTGAGTGCCGGGAGTACGAGCGAGCTACGACGAAATAGGACTGCGCGAGATCAGACCGTGCGGGCCAAACGATCGGCCAGCAGACGCGTGAAGTGCGCCGGATCGCTGAGCTCGCCGCCCTCGGCAAGCAACGCCATGCCGTAGAGCAACTGAGCCGTCTCCGTCAGGTTCTCCGCATTGTCGTTGGCGGCCTGCGCCTCCCGCAGCCCCGAAACAAGAGGGTGCTCCGGGTTGAGCTCGAGGATGCGCTTGCTGTGCGGAACAGGCTGACCCGAAGCCTTGTACATCTTCTCGAGCGTCGGAGACATGCTGAACGCGTCGCCGACGATGCAGGCGGCCGACGTGGTCAGTCGCGTCGACAGACGCGTTTCCTTGATGTCGTCGGACAGGGTTTCGGTCAGCCACGTCAGCAACTCGCCGAATTCCTTCTCCTTCTCTTCGCGCTCGGCCTCGGCCGCCTTCTTCTCGTCCTCGGTGTCGAGGTCGACCTCGCCCTTGGCGATCGACTGGAAGGTCTTGCCGTCGAAGTCCGAGACGGCGTCGACCCACATCTCGTCCACGGGGTCGGTGAGAACCAGAACCTCGAGGCCCTTGGCCTTGAAAGCCTCCATGTGCGGGGAGCTTTCGATGAGGTGACGAGATTCGCCGGTCATGAAGTAGATCTGTTCCTGACCGTCCTTCATTCGCTCCACGTACTCCGCGAGAGTGGTCACGCCCTCTTCGCTGTTGGTCGAGGCGAAGGACGAGACGTCGAGCAAGGTCTTACGGTTGTCGACATCGGCCATCAGGCCTTCCTTGAGCGCGCGCCCGAACTCCGTCCAGAAGGTCGAGTACTTCTCGGGCTCGTTCGCCTTCATGTCCTTGATGGTCGAGAGGACCTTCTTGGTCAGACGACGACGGATGGCAGCGATCTGCCGGTCCTGCTGCAGAATTTCACGAGAGACGTTGAGCGAGAGGTCTTGTGCGTCGACCACACCCTTGACGAAGCGCAGGTAATCGGGCACCAACTCTTCGCAGTCGTCCATGATGAAGACGCGCTTGACGTAGAGGTGGATGCCGGCCTTGCGCTCACGCATGAACAGATCGAACGGCGCCGTCGACGGAATGAACAGCAGCGCTTGGTATTCGAAAGTACCTTCGGCCTTCATCGGGATGACCTCGAGAGGCTCGTCCCAGGCGTGGCTGACGTGCTTGTAGAACTCCTTGTACTCGTCCTCGGACACCTCGTCCTTGGAGCGAGTCCACAGAGCCTTCATCGAGTTGATCGTCTCGGTCTCGATGGTGACCTCGGGCTCTTCGCCCTCCGCCGGCGTCGACGTACGAGCGACATCCATGCGGATGGGCCACGCGATGAAGTCGGAGTACTTCTTGACCAGTTCCTTGATCTTCCATTCCGACGTGTAGTCGTGCAGGCCGTTCTCGGAATCCTCGGGCATCAGGTGCAGGGTCACGGAGCTGCCCTGCGGCGCCTCGTTCACATGCTCGAGCGTGTACGTGCCTTCGCCGGTCGACTCCCAGCGCGTCGCGTGATCTTCACCGGCGCGACGGGTCAGCAACGTGACCTTGTCCGCCACCATGAACGTGGAGTAGAAGCCGATGCCGAACTGACCGATCAGTTCTTCGGATGCCGCTGCATCCTTGGCTTCCTTGAGCTTACGACGCACCTCGGCGGTGCCGGACTTGGCGAGCGTGCCGATCAGGTCGACGACCTCGTCACGCGACATTCCGATGCCGTTGTCGCGGATGGTCAGGGTGCGTGCCGCCTTGTCGATGTCGATCTCGATATGCAGATCGGAGACGTCGACGTCGAGGTCTTTGTCCTGGTACGACTCGAGGCGGAGTTTGTCCAGCGCGTCCGAAGCGTTGGAGATCAACTCACGAAGGAAGCTGTCCTTGTTCGTATAGATTGAATGAACCATCAGATCCAGCAGCTGACGTGTTTCTGCTTGGAACTCGAGCTGCTCGGTATGCGCGGTCACTTCGATCCCTTTCTCTTCTCGGACTGATCACAGGGATTTTACTCGACCTCGAATACCGCGGGCCGGCCCCCGCACAGACAAGGGAGGCCACGCGACCTGCGCATGACCTCCCGTTATCTTCACCCACCGATCTACTCGGTGACGTTCACCATCGAATAGTTCGAGACGCCGCCGGCCAGCACCCTGAGGTGATCGTCCGAAGCGCCCAGAGTGTGTTCGATGGCCACCAGCCGCGAGACGTAGTGCCCGACCGGATACTCGGCCGTCATTCCGATACCACCGTGCATCTGAATTGCTTCCTGACCGATCTGATGCGCAGCGCGACCGACAGCCAGCTTCGCTCGCGACGCGATGGTCGGATCGATCACCCCGTCGGCGATGGCCATGGTGGCGTACAGACTCATGCTGCTCGCCAGTTCGAGAGCGACGTACATGTCGGCCGCACGATGCGTCAGCGTCTGGAACTTCGCGAGCGGAACACCGAACTGCTTGCGCTGCTTCAGATAATCCGTCGTCAGTCGGAGCGCCTCGGCCATGATTCCGATGGCCTCGGCACACAGAGCTGCCTGCGCCCGGACCTCTGCTTCGACGATCGCCGCCGTGACATCGCCGCCCTCACCAAGTTGTTCGGCCGCGGCATCGGTGAACGTGAACTGCGCACCGCGACGGCCGTCGTGGGTGGCGTACGCAGTCCGGGTGACACCCGCACCTTCTGCATCCACCAGGAAGAGCCCGGTGCCGCCGCCTGGAAGTGCGGCGCTGACGATCACGACGTGCGCGCTGTCGCCCTGCAGGACCGGGTTCTTGACGCCGGTGATCGTCCACCCCGATCCCGCCTGCGAGGCCGCGGTCGTGACAGTGGCGACCGGCCAGCGCGTGCCAGGTTCCGGATGGGCAAAGGCCGACAAAGTGGTTCCGTCGCTGAGCACCGGCAGGAGTCGCGCCCGCTGATCTGCCGAACCGATCGCAGCAATCAAACCGCCGGGGATCAGAACACCACCCAAATACGGCTCGGGTGCAAGCGCGCGGCCCAGTTCGGTCATCACCACCATGGTCTCGACCGGCCCAGCGCCCATCCCGCCATCGGCCTCCGCGAATGGTAGGCCGAGCAGCCCGAGCTCTGCGAACTGCTTCCACACCGAGGCAGTCCATCCCTCGTCGGTGGCCGAGGTGGCGTTGCGCTTCTCCGCGTCGTAGCTGCGGCTGAGTAATTCGCGTGTTGTGTCGCGAAGCATCGTCTGTTCGTCGTCGAGTTCGAAATTCATGTCAGATGCTCACAATCCGAGGATCGAGGAGGCAATGATGGAGCGCTGCACCTCACTTGATCCGCTGTAGATGGAAACCTTCCGGTAGTTCAAGTAGCGCGGCGCCGCCTGCTGCGCCCACTCCGGCGAGTCGATGTCGGCGATATCTACCGGCAGTGAGTCCGGCCCGGCAACGTCCATCAGCAATTCCGTTGCCGCCTGCTGCAATTCGGAGCCGCGGAGTTTGAGCAGCGAGGACGCCGGATTCGGCTTTCCGTCTGCCGAACTCGCCACAACTCGCAGTTGAGTCAGATCCAGTGCAAGCAATTCGTTTTCCAACTCGGCCAATCGAGCCGCGAACAACGGATCCTCGAGGAGGGTGCCCGTTCCGACGCGAACCTCCCGCGCCTTCTCTTTTGCCGTGGCGACAAGGGTTTTGGAGAACCCGACCCGTGTGACCCCCGTGCGTTCGTTGCCGAGCAGGAACTTGGCGTAGTCCCAGCCCTTGTTCTCCTCGCCGACAAGATTTTCCGCAGGTACGCGGACGTTGTCGAAGAACACTTCGTTGACCTCGACGCTGCCGTCGATCAGTTTGATGGGACGAACCGTGATGCCCGGAGTCGCCAGATCGATGAGCAGGAACGAAATTCCTGCCTGACGCTTCTGGGCACTGGCATCTGTCCGCACCAGACAGAAGATCCACTCGGCGTGCTGCGCGAGAGTAGTCCACGTCTTCTGACCGTTGACGATGTAATCCGCGCCGTCACGGACAGCGGCCGTCTTGAGTGAAGCGAGATCCGAGCCTGCTTCTGGTTCCGAAAAACCCTGGCACCACCAGATATCGGCGTTGGCCGTCGCCGGGAGAAACTTCTCCTTCTGCTCCTGCGAGCCGAAGGCCGCGATAACGGGCCCAACCATGCTCACGTTGAACGGCAACGGGTTGGGTACCGACGCCAACTGCATTTCCTCGGAATAGATGTGGCGCTGTACCGGAGTCCAGTCCTTGCCGCCCCATTCGACCGGCCAGTGCGGAACCGCCAGTCCGTGAGCGTTCAGAATCTGTTGGCCCGAAACGATATCTTCACGCGTCAGCTTTCCGAATCCTGCTGCACGTGCACGAAGTTCGGGCGAAAATTCCGTGGTGAAGAACCTTCGCATCTCCTCGCGGAACGCAACTTCCTCACCGGTCAATTCGAGATTCATGTGGAGTCTGCTTTCTTATGTCAGGAATTCAGAAAAAGATTCGTGCGACGGTCTGCGCAACAACGGCGGGCTTGTCCACGCCTTCGATCTCGACGGTGTTGGTGATCTGACTCTGCAGCGAACCGTTCGGCAACTCTTCGATCGCGGAGAGCACTGCAGTGTTTCGAACCATGGCTCCGACCGGCACCGGACTCGGGAATCGAACCTTGTCGGACCCGTAGTTGATGACCATCTTCGCCCCGTCGATGCGGTACACGGACTTCGACAGAAGCGGCAGGAGCGAGAGGGTCAGATACCCGTGGGCAATCGGACCACCGAAAGGTGATTCACGCCTTGCCCTTTCGTCGTCGACGTGGATCCACTGATGATCACCGGTCGCGTCGGCGAATTGATGGACCATCTCGCGGGTGACCTCGACCCACTCGCTCGAGCCCAGCGTTTCACCGACCGCCCCCAGGAGATCTGACTTGTTCTCGAACACCCGTGTCATCTGATCCTCCACGTTCCCGAACACTGTTAGGTTAATTGGATAATAAACTCACAGTGTAAGGTTGTCCAGTACTCAGACGAAAGGTTTCTGTGCGATGGCGCGACCGCGGGTTCCACTACTGAGCAAGCCGATCATCAGGGACACCGCCCTGAAACTGGTGGACGAGCACGGTTTGACCGACTTCTCGATGCGCAAACTCGCCACTGTCCTCGGCGTGCAGGCACCGTCGCTGTACAGCCATTACGCCAACAAGGACGAATTGCTCGACGACGTCGCGAACGTCATCATGGAGTCCGTCGACGTGAGCGGCTTCGACTCAGACGATTGGCGCGGTGCGCTGCGCACGTGGGCGCGGTCCTACCATGCGGCCCTGGGCAAGCATCCCAACATCGTTCCCTACTTGGCCTACGGTCCGAGCGTCAGGCCCATCGCCCTTGACCGCGCCAACGCCATCCATGGCGGCCTGGTGCGGGCCGGATGGCCGCAGCGCACGGCAACGCTGATCGGCGCTTCCGTCAAGTACGTGGTCATGGGTGCTGCGACAGCGACGTTCTCCGGCGGATTCGTGGACGATCCGGCGATCTACGCCGAGCGTTACCCGCACCTCACGCGAGCACACCTGCTACGCGAGCGTGCTGCGGAAATCGACGGTGCCAGTTTCGAACTCGCGCTGGAATCCCTGTTGGACGGGCTGGAAGCCAAATATGCACTGCTGCAGCACACTTCAGAGTAGTCCTCAGAAAACTAGGGGTCGCTACTTTCGGTCGAGCACGCCGAGCATCGCAACGAAGGCCGCCTGACGATCCCCGAGAGCGGCAAAGAATTCCCGGTCCGACGCTTCCACCGAGCGATTCGCCTTGCCTGCCAGGGCCGCACCCGTCTGGGTCACCGCCAGTGAGCGTGCCCGGGCATCGGTCGGGTGTGGACGTCGTTCGACAAACCCTTTGGATTCGAGGGTCCGTATCACCTGTGACGTCATCATCGGATCGGTGCGCGCATACTCGGCAAGATCGCGTTGAATTATCGGCGTTTCCGCGTCCAGCCAGGTCAGAGCGGCGAGCAGAACGAACTGCACGTGAGTCAGGTCGAAGGGCCGCAGCGCCGCGCGAATCGAGGCCTGCCAAGCATTGGTGACACGCCACAACATCAGACCCGGACTGTCGCCCGCATCCTCGAAGTCGGTTTCCAGCTTCTTCGCCACAGCGTCAGTGTGTCAGCTCGTTGCCGAGCGCAGAATCTCGACGTCGTTGCCATCCAACGGAATCAAGCCTCGGCGGAGCTGATACCCCCAGTTCGGTGTCGAGGTCAATGCCAATCGACTCCGTACGTCGCCGAGAGGAACGGGCGTGAACTGCTCGTATCGCACTCGACGCCGAAACGGCTTGAAGCACCCCTCGTCCGCCTGCCAGATCTCACCCTCTTCGATCACACCGAGGGCTGTGAACTCGCGCAACGGATCTCGATCACCAATGGACTTGACCGGCGAATAGTAGACAAGCACATCGCCCGCCTTCATCCGCGCCAATCCGAACCTCTTCCCGTGCCCGATCTGCGCGATCCCAAGATCCACTGCGTGACGCACATGTTCGGCAGAGACAACCCCCAACCAGGCGTTCATCGCCGACCGCCTGGCGAACCGATCGCAAGTTCAATCATGAATTTAGTATGCGCGCTTATTATATTCCGCGCAACAGATCGTCTCTTGAACGTGTTCAACTTCTGGGCGTATGCTGAACTTGAACACGTTCAAAGGAAGGGACCCCATGAGCAGTCGCGGGATCGAAACCAGGGAAAAGCTGGTGGCAACAGCTTTGCGGCTCTTCCGCGACGAAGGCTTCGCAGCGACGACCATGCGCAAGATCGCGACCGAAGCGGAGGTCTCCCTCGGGAATGCCTACTACTACTTCGCCAGCAAGGACGAACTGGTTCACGAGCTGTATCTCGTCATCCAACGTGATCACCGAGAGCGTGCGCTTCCACTCCTGCGGCAAGGTGGCTCACTCGCGGAAAATCTCGCGACCGTTCTGCACACCGGACTCGATGTCATGGGGCCATATCACGGGTTCGGTGGCGCGTTTCTGCACGTTGCCCTACCAACCGCATCGCCGTCCAGCCCGTTCTCGGCCGAGTCGAGCGATGCGAGATCGATGGCCGTCGAATTGATGCGCGAAGCACTGGCGGCGTCCAAGCAGAAGACGCCGGCGTCATTGGAGACCCAGCTCCCCACACTCTTGTGGCTCAGCTATCTGGGCGTGACGCTGCATTGGGTCACCGACTCGTCTCCGGGGCAAACGCGCACTCGTTCCCTGGTCGACGGACTGGTCCCGATCATCGCGAAAACACTCGCCCTCGCCCGGCTACCGGTGGCCCGCGGCCTGGTCGGTGACGTCGCCGCCCTGATGACCAAAGTCGTTTCTCCAGAGGGGAACACAAAATCATGAAGACTGTCGTTGTATCCGGCGCGTCGGGCTACATAGGGCAATCTCTCGTTCGAGCGCTCGAACCCAACGGGGTGGACGTACGAACGATCGGCCGGGGAGGAACGAGCGATGCCACCTGGTCCGACGAGCAAGGTGTTGCCGACGTACTCAGCGGCGCGGATCTGCTGATCAACCTCGCCGGACGCTCTGTGAGCTGCCGATACAACAAGCGCAATGCCGACGAAATCTTCTCCTCCCGCGTGGAAACGACCGCACTGTTGGGTCGCGCACTGGCCCGTACGCCGCAGCCACCTTCGCTCTGGGCGAATGCCAGTACCGGCACGATCTACCGAGACGCGCGGGATCGACTGATGGACGAGAAGAACGGCGAACTGGGTAAGGGATTCTCCGTCGCTGTCGCGCGAGCGTGGGAGCACGAATTGTTCTCCGCCCCAACCCCGGTTCGAAAAGTAGCGCTACGAATGTCGATCGTTCTCGGAGCCGGCGGCGGAGCAATCAACCCTTTCGTCAACCTGGCCCGAACGGGCTTCGGCGGACGAATGGGCGACGGACGACAAATGTTCAGCTGGATACACATTTCCGATGTCGTTCGCTCGATCATCCACATCTACGAGCATCCGGAGATCTCAGGCCCCGTCAATATCGCATCCCCGTATCCGGTAACCAACACCGACATGATGCGACAGGTGCGCGCAGGGTTGGGTCGACGGTACGGTGTGCCCACGCCCGGTTGGATGCTGGAATTCGGCGCTCGGATCATCCGCACCGAGGCCGAGTTGGTACTCAAGAGCCGCTGGGTTTCACCAGGGGTGCTCGCGGACAGCGGCTTCCAGTATCAATTTCCGACGTTGGAGTCTGCGCTGGAACAGATCGCTCAGGAGACCCCGCGAGGGCTGCTTCCGGTGACACTTGGCTGAAGTTCGGTCGCGGTCGCGCCCGCTCGCACGATATCCTGCTCGAGCAGATAGTGATTCAGTGCAATCGCAGCCTTCGACCCAGCGGCGGCGGCGGTGATCAACTGTGCAGGCGAGTCCGACACGTTCCCGGCGGCCCACACACCAGGCGTGCTGGTACTTCCCGCAGGATCAGTTACCACCCAACCATTTTCGTCAGCGTCACATCCCAGGTCAGTCAGCAAAGCGTCGCGAGGAACAAACCGTGGACCGACAAACACCACACTCCGCGGAACAACCTGACCGGAGGCCAGCTCGACGCCGTCCAATCGACCGTCTGCCACCGAGACCCCGGCCACGTCGCCTTCTACGATGCGAATCCCGCTGACAGTCAGCCGATCCCGCTCGGTGCCGGTCAGCTCGATGCGATTCGGAAAGAAGACAACATCGTCCGACCATTGGCGCACCAACGACGCCTGATGAATCGTGAAGGGTCTGTTGTCACCACCGAGTACACCGATCGGCGTATCACGAACCTCGTACCCGTGACAGTAGGGACAATGCAAAACGTCGACTCCCCAGCGATCCTGCAGCCCAGCGATGTTCGGCAGCTCGTCACGTAACCCCGTCGCCACCAGAACAGTCCGTGCCTCCAGCGACGCAGTCGCGTCGGTTTGCACAAGAAATCCACCGTCCTCCGTTTGCTCGATTCCGATTGCGGTGCCAGTCGTCATTTCGCCGCCGTACTCGAGAACCTCCTTGCGTCCGGCCGCAAGTAATTGCGTCGGACTCTCACCGTCCCGCGTCAGGTACCCGTGCAGGTGCTCGGAGACACCATTGCGCGGGTTACCAGCATCGACGATCATCACTCGCCGCCGAGCCCGAGCCAGAACAAGCGCGGCACTCAACCCCGCCGCACCGCCACCGACAATCACCACATCGAACCTCATGCACTCCCCCAGTCCCGCAGTTCGTCCCACCCCAGACGGTGAGCTATTCTGGCAATCTAGCAAATTTGTTTACCAGTTAACAAAACTGAGGAATCGTGAACGAACCAACACTCCGCTCCCGTACGTGCAACCTTTGGGCCGAAAACAATCCTGACCTCGACACGTCGCCCATGGAAGTTGTCGCGCAACTCAAGCGGATCACGGCGCTTCTCGAACTCGCCGTCGAACCGGTGTACCGATCCGCGGACCTCACCGTTTCGGAAGTCGAACTGCTTGTGCCGCTTCGATACGCCGAGGAACCGGTCACCGCGATTCGTCTCGCCGAACGCCTCGGTATGTCTCGGGCCGGAGTCAGCAAGGCACTCGCACGATTGGAGAAGCGAGGCCTTGTCTCCCGCACGAGAAATCCCGAAGACAGGCGATCTGCACTGATCACGATGACGATCCAGGGAAACGCTGTCGTCGATGACGTCTTTCCTCGCGAACTCGCCGCTCACGGTGAATTATTCACCAAACTCGGACGGGACCGCGGAAAAATTCTCGCGGCACTCGAGCAGTTGGCGCTATCCATGGAAGGCGGGTTGGATCGAACGCAGGACAAGAAGTAGCCCGCGCTACTCCTGCTCCCCGGTCCGCCCGCCGTACGTCGCAATCTTGTACTCCGTCGCAGCCAAAGACAACGTGAGCTCCTTGATCTGCCGACGAACGGTGTCCCGGTGCTCGAGCAGCATGTCGAGCCTCTCCGGAACTGTCCCTTCACCGGCGTCGACCAGTTCGACGTAGTGCTGCAAGTCGCGAATCGCCATGCCCGAGATACGCATGCGGGTCAGAAACACCAGCCTGCGAATAGATTCCGGGCCGTACACACGATGTCCGCTCGAATCACGATCCACCGCAACCAAGCCGATCTTCTCGTAGTAGCGCAGGGTATGTGCCGAAACATCCAGTAGGTCCGACACTTCGGCGATCGACATCGGATCTTCGACGTCCCCTGCATCGACGAGCCGGTGAATGACCTCGATCGACATGGGCCCGTCCACTTCCCCAAGGGCCTCGAGCGCCTTACGCATCAAGTCTTCGGTAGCCATGACTCCCAGCCTAGAACGGGCGGACAGGTCCGGCAGCATCCGCGAAATCGGCGCTGCGAGCGAGGTCGGCCCAGACGGATACCTCGGCGAGATTCTTCCGATACGACGCGGATATCCGCTCCACGGCTTCCTTTCCGAGTGGCAGACGAAGTGGCACGTTCTCACTGTGCACCAGCGCATTGATGATTGCCGCTGCTTTCTCCGGATCGCCCTCCTGAACACCGTCTGCCGCCGCCATGTCACGCAGAACGGGATCGAGCACTTCACGGTAGTCCGATGATGATTCGGCGAAACTCAGAACGCCGGGGGTGTTGAATGCCGTGCGGAATCTGCTGGGCTCGACGATCATCACTCGGATGCCGAACTGCCCGACCTCACCGGCGAGAGCCTCCGACCAACCCTCGAGCGCGAACTTCGACGCCGAATACGCCCCGACCCCGGGAAACGACATCCGGCCGCCTTGGCTGCTCATCTGCACGATCGTCCCACTTCCCTGCACTCGCATCGAAGGGAGGGCGGCGCGAACCAACGCGGCGGGTCCGATCAGGTGCAGTTCCATGAGATCCCGCAAGGTCGAATCGTCGACCAACTCCGCCGCGCCGACCATCCCACGACCGGCATTGTTGACCAGCACGTCGACGCGACCGAAACGCTCGAGCGCGTGTTCGACTACCCCCGGAGCTGCTTCGGTATCCCGGACGTCGAACGTCACAGTCGAGAACCGATCCGGATGCTCCGACGCAATATCTGCAACGGCTTCAGGGCGACGAACTGCCGCGACCACCGCGTCCCCTGATCGAAGTGCGGACAGTGCTAGTTCGCGGCCGAAGCCTCGAGAAACTCCAGTGATGATCCAGGTCTTTGTTGTCATGGTCGGGAACGCTAAGGGTTAGAGCGCGCTCCAACGCAAGCCTCTGCTCCGACCACAGAATTACACCCCGGCCCAGACCGGTCGCTCACCGCGAAGGAAACCGTCGACGCCGGCTTTGAAGTCGCCACTGCTGTAGATCATGCTCATCAGATCGTCGTTGCCATCGAGCGCCCGGGTCCTGATGCGTCGCAGTGACTCTCGAATCGTCCAGACCGTCATCGGAGCAGCAGCAAGCAGTTCCCGCGATACCTGAGCAGTCAGGTCCGCGAACTCACTCTCCGGCGCACTGTCGCTGAGGAAGCCGTTCCGCAGAGCCTCGTCACTCGACATGACCCGCGCCCGAGCCACCAACGACATCAGGCGCGAACTGCCGATCCTGTCCGCCAGCAACGCCACGGAATGGGTCGACAACGAGTTTCCGAGGGTGCGCGCGATCGGAAGGCAGAAGCGGGACCCGTGCGTCGCTATCCGCACATCGCACGCCGCCGACAGCAACAGCCCTGCCCCCGCGCACACACCGTCGATCACCGCAATCGTCGGAACCCGAACTTTCTCGAGCTCGGTCAGCACGCCGACGAACCGTCTTTCGTAATCGAGCCCGTCGTGAAAGCTCGAGAAGGTCTGAAAGTGGCGTATGTCGGAACCCGCCGAGAACGCCTCTCCCCCCGCCCCGCGGAGAGTGAGTAACCGGATCTCGCGGTCGGAGTCGGCGCTCCGGCAGGCTCCGGCAATGGCGTCGTACATCTGCGGGGTCAGTGCGTTGCGCTTTTCCGGCCGGTTGAACACGACGTCAAGCGTCTCGCCACGACGGATGATCGAGATGTCTTCGTGCGTTTCAGTCATGACTATGACGCTATTGCCGGGAAGGAACAAATGAAACACATTGCACTCGAGTATCTTTGCGAACAACCGATGCAAAGTTGCAGATAGTGCGAACCCTGCACCCGATCTGCCACTACTCGATCACGAGAAGCAGATCACTGCCCTCGACCTGCTGGACTTCGCTGATCGCCAGTCGGGCAACCATACCCGCGCACGGGGCGGTGATCGCCGCCTCCATCTTCATCGCTTCGATCGTCGCGACAGTGTCTCCGGCCTCGACGCTCTGCCCCTGCACGACAGTGAGCGTGACCACACCGGCGAACGGTGCCGGTACCTGCCCAGGAATGCTGCGGTCAGCCTTCTCGGCCACCGGAACAGTATCCGCGATGCTTCTGTCTCGCACCGACACCGGCCGCAATTGACCGTTCAGGATGCACATCACCGTTCGGAATCCGCGCGCATCCGGTTCCGAGATCGCTTCGAGTCCGATGATCAGCTCGACGCCCTGCTCGAGCTGAACTCGATGCTCGTCGCCACGGCGCAGACCGTAGAAGAATTGGTTCGCCGACAACCTCGACGTATCTCCGTACTGTTCCTGATGATCGAGAAACTCTTTGGTCGGGCCGGGGAACAGCAACCGATTGAGCGTAGAGCGCACCTTCGAGCCATCACCGCTCAACGCTTTAGTGTCATCTTCCGACAGTGGCACTTCAGGTTTCGCCTGTCCACGCCCCTCCAACGCCTTAGTGCGGAACGGCTCCGGCCAGCCGGCCGGCGGTGTACCCAGATCACCGCGCAAGAAGCTGATCACCGATTCCGGTAGATCGAACTTGGCTGGATCCGAGGCGAATTCGTCGGAACTTACGCCTGCGCCCACCAGATGAAGTGCAAGATCACCGACTACCTTGGACGACGGCGTCACCTTCACCAACCGTCCGAGCATCCGATCCGCCGCTGCATAGTTCACTTCGACGTCCTCGAAGCGGTCGCCGAGACCCAAGGCGGCCGCCTGTGTACGGAGATTCGAGAGCTGACCACCCGGAATCTCATGGGTGTAGACGCGGCCAGTGGGTGCGGGCACGCCCGACTCGAACGGTGCGTAGACCTTCCGCAGCGCCTCCCAGTACGGTTCGAGATCGCACACCGACCGAAGGTCGAGACCTGTATCGAACTCCGAATGTGCAGCCGCCGCAACGATCGCCGAGAGTGCAGGCTGGCTGGTGGTCCCCGCCATCGGGGCAGCCGCACCGTCCACTGCATCGGCTCCGGCCTGCCACGCTGCCAGGTACGTAGCCAACTGACCGCCGGGAGTGTCGTGGGTGTGCACGTGGACGGGGAGATCGAAACTGCGACGCAATGCAGAGACAAGTGTCGCGGCGGCAGGAGCACGAAGCAGTCCGGCCATGTCCTTGATCGCCAGGACGTGTGCCCCGGCATCGACGATCTGCTCCGCCAACCGCAGGTAGTAGTCCAGTGTGTACAGCGTCTCCGCCGGATCAGACAGATCGCCGGTGTAACTCAGTGCCACCTCCGCAACCGTCGTACCGGTGTCACGTACTGCATCGATCGCCGGCCGCATCTGATCGACGTTGTTGAGAGCGTCGAAGATTCGGAATATGTCGATCCCAGTTCGTGCTGCTTCGCGGACGAACGCGGTGGTCACCTGCACCGGATAGGGCGTGTACCCCACAGTGTTGCGTCCACGCAGAAGCATCTGCAGGCAGATGTTCGGTACGGCCTCTCGCAGTGCCGCCAACCTCTCCCACGGATCTTCCTTCAGGAAACGCAGAGCAACGTCGTAAGTCGCTCCGCCCCACGCCTCGAGCGACAACAGTTCCGGAGTCATACGGGAGACGTGACCGGCCACCGCCAGCAGACCGCTGGTACGAACCCTGGTGGCGAGCAACGACTGATGTGCATCTCGGAAGGTCGTATCAGTGACGGCCACAGCCTTCTGCTCACGCAGGGCCGCGGCAAATCCGGCCGGTCCCAAGTTCATCAGCCGCTGCTTGGAACCATCCTTCGGTGGAGCAGTCACGTCGATCTTCGGCAGCTTGTCGTGCGGGTAGACAGCCGACTTCCGCTCCCCATGTGGGCGATTGACCGTCACATCGGCAAGATACGTGAGGATTCTGGTGCCACGATCGGCAGACGCCCTCGACGTGAGCAGTCCCGGACGCTCCTCTATGAACGACGTCGTCACCTCCCCCGCCCGGAAGTCGGCGTCGTCGAGCACTGCCTGCAGAAAGGGAATGTTGGTGGAAACCCCTCGGATTCGGAATTCGGTGACCGCGCGCCTTGCCCGCGAAATCGCGGTGGGCAGGTCGCGTCCACGGCAGGTCAGCTTCACCAGCATGGAATCGAAATGGGCACCGACCTCTGCCCCGAGGGTAGCCCCGCCATCCAGGCGAACACCCGCACCGCCCGGGGTTCGGTAGGCCGTGATGCGCCCGGTATCCGGACGGAATCCGTTGGACGGATCCTCGGTGGTGATGCGCAGTTGCAGTGCGGCTCCGCGCAGAACAATCGATTCCTGGCGAAGACCCAAGTCGGACAACGATTCACCAGAGGCAATCCGTAGTTGAGCCTGAACCAGGTCGACGTCGGTCACCTCCTCGGTGACGGTGTGCTCCACCTGAATTCGCGGGTTCATCTCGATGAACACGTGATTGCCTCGGGTATCGAGCAAAAACTCGACAGTGCCGGCACACGAATAGTTGATAGCCTTCGCAAACGCCACCGCGTCGGCACAGATCTTCTCCCGCAGTCCGGCTGGAAGGTTCGGAGCGGGCGCAAGTTCCACAACCTTCTGATGGCGTCGTTGCACACTGCAGTCTCGTTCGAAGAGGTGAATGACGTTTCCTTCACCGTCTGCGAGGATCTGCACTTCGATATGGCGTGGGTCGACCACCGCCTGCTCCAGGAATACCGTCGCATCACCGAAGGCTGACTCAGCCTCTCGCGCAGCGGCTTCGATCGATTCTCTCAGTTGGCCCCGCTCCGCAACACGTCGCATCCCCCGTCCGCCGCCTCCGGCGACTGCCTTGACGAAAAGCGGAAACTCCATGGACTCCGACGCGCTTATCAGTGCTTCGATGTCAGTGGACGGTTCGGACGACTCCAGAACGGGAAGCCCTGCTGCCCGCGCAGCCGCGATAGCGCGCGCCTTGTTTCCCGTCAGCTCCAGCACTTCGGCCGACGGGCCGACGAAGGTGATTCCGGCGTCCGCGCATGCTCCCGCCAATTCAGGGTTCTCCGAGAGGAATCCGTACCCGGGATAGATCGCGTCGGCGCCGGCCTTCTGGGCCGCAGCGATGATCTCGGGCACCGAAAGATATGCACGGACGGGGTGCCCGACCTCCCCGATCTGGTAACTCTCGTCGGCCTTGGTGCGGTGGATCGAGTTTCGATCCTCGTACGGAAACACGGCCACGGTTCCGGCACCCAGTTCGTAGGCCGCGCGGAACGCACGAATGGCGATTTCGCCCCGGTTGGCGACAAGCACTTTGGAGAACATGGAGAAAACCTTCGCTGTCGAGAGTGTCAGTGCGCGAATGAGCATGGCCCGCACGCGAAAGTGCGGGCCATGCGTGGAGAAGCGTCGACGAGGCCAGGAGACGGTGATGCCAGAACCGAACCTCGCCGACGCAGTATTGGAAGAGTCGTCAGGCCACGATAGTTGAAAGCGTTATGCCACAACGGTCCGCTGTGGCACACCGGAGTACTGACTCAGCGGCCTGATCAGTGCATTCGACTGCCCCTGCTCGATGATGTGCGCCGTCCATCCGGTGATTCGACTCATCACGAAGATCGGCGTGAACATCTCGACATCGAAGCCCATGAGGAAATATGCAGGGCCGGTGGGGAAATCGAGATTCGGTTTGATTCCGGTGGCACTGACCATCGTCTTCTCGAGGATCTCGTACATCTGCACCCACTTCTCGCCGTCCGTCGCTGCCGCTACGTCGAGGAGCGCCTGCTTCATGGTCGGAACACGCGAATCACCGTTCTTGTAGACACGGTGTCCGAAGCCCATGACCTTCTCCTTGGCGGCCAACTTCTCCGACATCCAGGCTTCCGCGCGGTCTGGGTCGTCGATCTCGAGCATGTCGTGCATGACGGCTTCGTTTGCGCCGCCGTGCAGTGGGCCCTTGAGCGTGCCGATCGCAGCCGTCACTGCGCTGTAGATGTCCGAAAGTGTGGACGTCACAACACGAGCGGCAAAGGTCGAGGCGTTGAAGGAGTGCTCCGCATACAGGATCAGCGAGACCTCGAAGGCCTTCACGATCGCCGACTCCGGAACAGCACCGAAGCACATGTTCAAGAAGTTTTCGGCGAAACCCAGGTCCGACTGCGGCGCGATGGGATCCTGACCACGCCGGCGGCGGAAATCGGCTGCGACGATGGTCGGCAGCACGGCCGTCATCCGCAGTGCCTTGGCTAGATTGGCCTTCTCGGAGTTGTCGTCCTCCGCCGGATCCTCGGCGCCGAGGTAGCTGATCGCCGTCCGGACCACGTCCATCGGGTGGCAGTTGTCGGGCATCTTGGTCAGGAGCGAGAGCAGTGAGCGATCGGCACGGCGAGCCGCACGCTCACGCAGACAGAGCAATTCGAGCTGCTCGGGTGTCGGCAGTTCGCCGTACCACAGCAGGTGCGCAACTTCTTCGAAGCTGCAATTCGCGGCGAGGTCCTGCACTGCGTAACCGCGATACGTCAACGAATTCGTCTCGGGCACTACCTTGGAGATAGCCGTCGTGTCGACGACAACTCCGGCCAAGCCCTTGTAGATCGTCGGAATCTGTTCGGTCATGTCCTACTCCCCTCCAAGCTGAAATTGAAAATGCCACTGTCGAATTCGTTGTAACGCTCGTACTCGAGAATCTCGTACAACCTGCTGCGGTGCTGCATCTCACCGAGCAGCCCTTCTTGCGTGCCCTCCGCAAAAATCTCGCGCAGGCCCTTTTCGATGGCGAACATCGCCAACCGAAGAGTGGTCACGGGGTAGATGACGGCGTTGAAACCGATCTCTTCCAACGTCTTCGCCGAAATGAGATTCGACTTCCCGAACTCGGTCATGTTGGCGAGCAACGGAGTGTCGACTGCTGCGCGGAACTTCTCGAAGTCTGCTTCGGTGGCAAGAGCTTCGGTGAAGATCAGATCGGCACCGGCATCCGCGTAGGCCTTTGCTCGCTCGATCGCTGCGTCGATACCGTCGATTCCGGCAGCATCGGTGCGCGCGCAGATGACGAAGTTCGGGTCGCGACGTGCCGAGACTGCAGCACGAACTCGGCGAACCATGTCTTCGGTGGGCACGATCGCTTTGCCGTCGAGGTGCCCACAGCGCTTGGGGTTGATCTGATCCTCGAGGTGCAGGCCGGCTATACCGTCGTCCTCGAAGATCGTGACCGTGCGGGCAGCGCTCATGGGTTCACCGAAACCGGTGTCGGCGTCGATGAGCGTCGGGAGGTCGGTGACCCGCGCGATCTGCTTGCTGTGGGCGGCGACCTCGGTCAACGTGGTCAGCCCGATGTCGGGAAGCGCCAATCCGGCGGAATACGCACCACCCGAAACGTAGACACCTTCGAACCCGATTTCCTGAATGAGCCTGGCTGTCAACGGATTGATCGCACCGGGGAGTCGTTGAATCTTTCCGGACGTCAGCCCGGCCCGGAAGGCTATCCGCTTGTCGGCTGCAGACGTCGATGCGGCAATGAGGCCCGTCATCAGAAGAGTCCCTTGGCGACCTTGGGGGCCCGAGCGAGAACGTCTTCGGAAACGGTGAAGGTCAGCTGATCGAGTTCGCCTGCCTTCAATTCGGCGGTGCGCTGTGCCGCGTCGAGGAAGCGATCCTGTTCGCTCGGCTCGATGACGCCCTCGGCGAGGGTGCGGAACTTCGCGACGTACTGATCGCGAGCGAACGGACGTGCGCCGAGCGGGTGCGCATCGGCCACCGCAAGCTCGTCGACGATGACCTCGCCGCTCTTCAAGGTGATCTCGGCGCGGGCACCGAAAGCCTTCTCGTCCGGATCCGTCGAGTGGTAACGGCGTGTCCATTCGGGATCTTCGCGCGTGGAGATCTTGTTCCACAGCTCGATCGTGTCGGGGCGCTGTGCACGCTCGGGCGCGTAGGAATGCTCGTGGTGCCATGTACCGTCCTGCAGCGCAACGGCAAAGATGTACATCACCGAGTGATCGAGAGTTTCGCGTGATGCGGTGGGGTCGAACTTCTGCGGATCGCCGGAACCGGTGCCGATGACGACGTGGGTGTGGTGACTGGTATGCAAGACGATCGAGGCGATCTGGTCGAGATCGCCGACGCGAGAACGCATCCGGCGAGCGAGGTCGATCGGCGCCTGGCTCTGGTACTCCGCGGAGTGTTCCTTCGTGTACGAGTCGAGGATGGCGCGCTTCGCCTCACCAGAACCCGGAAGCGGAACGTGGTACTCCTTGTCCGGGCCACCGAGCAGCCAGGCGATCACGCCGTCTTCGCCTTCCCAGATCGGTGAAGGTGCACCTTCACCGCGCATCGCACGGTCGACTGCCTCGACGGCAACCTTGCCGGCCAGCGCCGGCGCGTATGCCTTCCAGCTGGAGATCTCGCCCTTGCGGGACTGCCGTGTAGCCGTCGTGAGGTGCAGCGCCTGGCCGATTGCCTGGTAGACCGTCTCGGTCTCCAGGCCGAGCAAGGTTCCGATACCTGCCGCGGCCGAAGGGCCGAGGTGTGCGACGTGATCGATCTTGTGCTCGTGCAGGCAGATAGCCCGAACCAGGTCGATCTGGATCTCGTAGCCAGTCGCCAGACCGCGAATCAGGTCTTGACCGTCACGCCCGGCGTGCTGAGCGACGGCAAGGATCGGCGGGATGTTGTCACCGGGGTGCGAGTACTCGGCGGCCAGGAACGTGTCGTGGAAATCGAGTTCACGAACCGCTACGCCGTTTGCCCAGGCGGCCCATTCAGGCGAGAAGGTACCCGAGATACCGAACACGGTGGAACCGGGCGTGTACGGATGAGACTGCGCCTGTGCACGCGCATTCACTACGGGGCGGCGCACCAGGGAAGCTGCGGCAACTGCCGCGTTGTCGATGATCCGGTTGACGATCATGTCGGACGTGGCGTCGGTGACCTCGACGGAATCCGTCGCAACTTCCGCGATCTTCCACGCGAGGTGGTCTTCCTTGGGGAACTCTTCGGCAGAGCGGTGGGTGCGTACGAGATGCGTCTTCATCGATCCTCTTCTCACGTGCTTCGGTATCTATTTGCACGCTACGCAGCTCGTTCACCTCGGGATAGGTCCTCGCAATTGCCTATTTGTGCAATAACAATCCTGCAATGTTGCGAATGTTGCGAATGGCTTCTCGGTAGGGTGAACCCGATCGGCACCGAGGAGATTCGATGAAGAAGATGTACGCGGGAGCGCGGCTGCGACGACTGCGGGAAGAACGAAACCTGTCACAGTCCGCACTGGCGAAGGCGCTCGAACTCTCCCCCAGTTATGTCAATCAGCTCGAGAACGATCAACGACCGCTGACCGTCCCCGTCCTTCTCAAGCTCAACGCCGAGTTCGATCTCGACGTGCAATTCTTCGCTTCCGATTCCGACGCACGACTCGTTGCGGACGTTCATCACGCCTTGGCTGAAACCTCGGAATCCGGGGACGTATCGCTGGCAGAGGTGGACGAATTGGTGGCCCGAATGCCGGCGGTCGGACGCACCCTCGTGATGTTGCACCGCCGCCTTCACGCCGCAACAGAGCAATTGGACCAGTTCTCGACGCAATTGTCCGGCGAGGCAGCATCTGACGTGTCGCTGGTGCCCATGCCTTACGAAGAAGTTCGGGACTTCTTCTACGACCGAAAGAACCACATCGCCGTTCTCGACGACGCTGCCGAGCGGATGTTCGTGGACAACGGGTTGTCCGTGGGAGCAGTGGATCTGCAGCTGGCACGACTGCTTCGCGATCAGCACGGCGTCACCGTGACGATCCGCACGGACGAACCAGACAAGCTCGGGCCCAAGCGCTTCTACGATCGGGAGAAGTCGATCCTGACCCTGGCGCGGCGTCTGTCGGCAGGCCAACGCGCATTCCAGATCGCGATGCAGTTGGCCTTCTTCACGCAGGCCGACGTGATCGATTCCCTTGTCGCCGAGGACGAATCGTTGAGTGCCGAGTCCGCGGCACTGGCTCGAATCGGACTCGCGCACTACTTCGCCGGCGCACTGCTACTCCCGTACACCCAATTCCTGGAATCGGCCGAGGCTCTGCGGTACGACATCGATCTGCTCAGCCTCAAATTCGAGGTCGGCTTCGAAACAGTTTGTCACCGGCTGTCCACTCTCCAGCGTCATGGCCAACGCGGCATCCCCTTCTTCTTCGTCCGAACCGATCGCGCCGGAAACATCTCGAAGCGTCAGTCTGCTACCGCTTTTCACTTCTCCAGAGTCGGCGGCAGTTGCCCACTGTGGGTCATCCACGAGGCATTCGCGAGCCCTGGACGCATCCTCACCCAGGTCGCGAAGATGCCTGACGGCCGGACGTACCTGTGGGTGGCGCGCACCACCCACAGCGGCGGACTCGGGTACCTCGCGCCCGAGCGGAACTTCGCCGTCGGACTCGGTTGCGACATCGGCTACGCCGATCGCATGGTCTACTCCCACGGAATCCAGACCGACGACCCCGCGACCATCGTGCCGATCGGCGCGGGGTGCAAAGTCTGTGACAGACCAGCGTGCTCTCAACGCGCCTTCCCCCAACTCGGCCGCTCGATCTCCGTCAGTGAGAACAGCAGCAGCCATCTGCCGTATCCGCAACAATAGGACGCAAACAATAGGGCGCACCGACTCCACCTGCGGTTCCTCTGCGCTACGACGCTCTTCTGCTTCCATGGACGTCATGCACCCCGATACCGTGACCCCTCGTCGACTGGTTCTTCGCCGCCTTTCGGCCGTGGTCGGCGTGGCCGGAATCGTGACTGGTGTGGTTGCCTTGATCGCAACTCAGCTGGACGTCGATCACAACATCGTGATCGTTCTGGCATCAGTGGCACCCTTGTTGATGATTGCTCCGCTGATCGGTGCCGTCGTCTCGGGTATCGGGCGTCAGTGGATCGTATGCGCCGCATCCCTTGTCGTCCTTGCACTGTTCGGATGGTCCGTGAGCCCGCTGTACATCAGCGGAACTGGCGAGTCGACGTCTGCGAACGGCCCGTCGATTCGGATGATGCAGGCCAACTTGATGATCGGTACAGCGGATCCGGAGTCGCTTGTGGCGATGGTCCGCGAAAGCAACGTCGACGTGGTGACGGTCCAGGAGTTGACGTACCAGGAAGTCGACGCGCTCGAAGCCGCCGGGCTCGAAGAGGTTTTGAGCCACCAGTTCCTGGTCCCCTACGCCGACGGCGGTGGCGGGGCCGGAATCTACAGTCGCTTTCCTCTCTCCAATCCACGTAGCCTCGACGGGTTCTCACCCGAAACGCTCTCGGCAGAGCTGAATGTCGGCTTGGCGCGGCCAGTTACATTGTTCGCCGTGCATCCGGCACCGGCGTACATCTCGCCGGCTTCGGTGTGGGCGGCCGAGCAGCAAAGGCTTGGGTCTTACATGAACGAAGCCGCCGGGATGGACAATGTGATAGTCAGCGGCGATTTCAATGCGTCGTACTCGAACAAGCAGTTTCGGAATCTCCTCAGAAACGGATATACCAGCGCCGCCGATCAATTGGGTTCCGGTCTGATCCCGACCTACCCGACCGACAAGTCGTATCCGGCGATGGTCGGTATCGACCACATCATCACCAAAGGCGCTGTGGCGACGTCCCTCGAACGGATCGAGATCAAGGGATCCGATCATCACGGACTGATCGCCGACATCACGTTGTCTTGAGTAAATACTGGATTGAGCACGCACCGGGGGCATGGTTATGCCCCGGTGCTCACGTCTTCAGTTGTCGCGGTTCACGCCGCTGTGGGTGGGCTGTTCCCGCCGATCGGCTGCTGATACGGGTCGATCGACATCGGCGGATAAAACGTCACTCCGTGTGGTGCAACGTCCGATGATGATGACCACACAACAAGATCAGATTATCGAGATCTGTTGGGCCACCATCATTCCAATGAACAATATGGTGAGCATCGCACCACCCCGACGGCGTCCCACACCCCGGAAACGCACACCCACCATCACGAACCGCCAACGCCCGCCGCTGCGGAACCGTCGCCGTTCTCGCTTCCTTACCGCACTCGAGCGGAACACCATTCTCATCCAACAAGATCCGCGTGATCGTGCAGTCGCAGGCCAGCATCCGGGCCGTGTCGATACTGATCGGACCTACCCAATCCGTCCACGCGAATCCCAACTCCTCAGTGGACGGCAACAGATCCTTCAAGGCTTTGAGGTCGGTCATGTCCTTCGCCGACGCTGTCACCGTGATGTGCGGTTTCACCCCACCCTCGATCGGACCCAACCCCGCCCGCTCGTACCGGCGCAACAACTCGCAAAACCCGTCCGCGCGCCGTAAAGCCGGAGTACGCGTGTCCTTGGCGCCGTCCTTCTCCGGTGTCGGAGCCGACAGGCTCGACAACAACGTGATCAACCGCGCCCCGTTCACCGCATCCAAATCACCCTTCACGGTCACCCGCCCGTACAAGCCTTTCGAGGCATAGAACTCATTGCGCTCAGAGTCTTCCCCGACCGGAACACCGTCCTCACGGTTGCCGTACTGCTTCTCGATCCGCCGAATCGCCGCCCGCACCGCATCACAATCCGCAATATTCTTCGACGCCAGATCAAGCAGAATCCTGCGAGCCTTGTCCACATCGGCACGATGAAACGCATCGCCCACCACGGGTTCGAGCATCAACAACCGCGCCAACCCGACCCAGCAGACTGCACTCACCGATCTCCAGATTCGTCGACCCGTGCAACCACTGCGCGATCGCCCGAAAACCCCTCCCGCCGAGAACCTCCCGGGAAAACATCTCCACGATCAGCAACACCATCCGCGACTGCAATTCGTGCCGGACACGCACCAGATCCAGAACCTCCCCCTCGAGGTCCTCACCATCCAGCTGCCACGAGCCCCGACTGCCCATACCGAAAGCTTAATCGAACACACTTTCGGCAACCAGGGACATGACGGACAACTTCAGAAGCGCCCAGAACTCGAGACTCGTTGAAATACATCATCATTGAACTGTCTCACGCCGCTAGGTCGGCGTGACTATCGCAAAATTCGGATCAGGCTCGTCAAGGTGCCCCGCAAGTTCTGCGAGTTTCGCCGGGTCGCCGGCAACCGAGATACTGCCGTTCGCAATCTCGGCGCCCAGGTCCGCACCACCGAGCAGCACACCGAGTAAGCCGAGACGACTCACACTGAACGTCGCATCCACAGACCCAGCATCTGCAGACCCACCTTCCACGTCGAAGTGGATCAGCACGCCGTTGCTCAGTTCCGTTCGGTGCACGATGTTTTCGTCGGTGATGTTCCAGTCGATGACGATGTGGGAATTCGCTGCACTCACTCCGTCCACGCGGAGCGACACAGCGTCGAACACCTGCTTCACCGACAACGCTGCGGTGATATCAGGAGCTGCAGCAACTGTGGGCGTACCCACCGAACCGTTGCGCAGTTCGTATGCACCGGTGAGGTAGAAGTTTCGCCAGGTGCCGTTCTCTGCGCCGTACCCGAGCTGCTCGAAGGTATCGGCCTGCAGGGTCTTGGCCTCGGTGTTGCCCGGTTCAGCAAAGATGACGTAGTTCACCACCTGCGCGACCCACCGAAAGTCGCCGCTCTCGTATGATTCCCGAGCTTTTCGGAGCACCTCTGCCGATCCGCCCATGAACTCCACGTGACGTTTTGCCGATTCGACGGGTGGATGCTCCCACAGATGCGCAGGGTTACCGTCGAACCATCCCATGTAGCGCTGGTAGATGGCCTTGACGTTGTGACTGACGGAACCGTAGTACCCGTGCGTGTGCCATGCCTGCGCCAATGCAGGTGGCAGTTCGATCGATTCGGCGATCTCGAGACCGGTCCACCCCTGATTGATTCGACGAAGTGTCTGATCGTGAAGGTACCCGTAGAGGTCGCGCTGCAATGACATGAACTCGGTGAGCCGTTCGGTCCCCCACGTCGGCCAGTGGTGGGACGCAAACAGAACGTCGGATCGTGAGGCGTAACGATTGATCGATTCGGTCAGGTACGCAGACCAGACGTGAGGATCTCGTACCAGGGCACCCCGTAGCGTGAGCAGGTTGTGGAGAGTATGAGTTGCGTTCTCCGCCATGCACAGTGCACGCAACTCCGGGAAGTAGAAGTTCATCTCGGACGGGGCCTCGGTTCCGGGCGTCATCTGGAACTCGATCCGAACGCCGTCGATCGTCTCCGTGTGACCTGTCGTCGAGATCGACACCGTCGGCGAAATGAGCGTCGGGGTCCCGGTTGAGGTGGTCTGCCCCAGCCCGGCTCCGACGGCACCGCGAGGACCTCGGGGCAATGCAGCCCCGTACATATAGGCCGCACGTCGAGCCATTGCCGTTCCCGCATAGACGTTTTCCTCGACGGCATGCTCCACGAGTCCAGCGGGGGCGACGATTACGCATCGCCCGGCAGCGACATCGTCGTCGGTGGTCACCCCTTTGACCCCACCGAAATGGTCGATATGCGAATGCGTGTAGATCACCGCGACAACCGGTCGATCACCACGATGCTCCCGATACAACGCGAGACCAGCGGCCGCGGTTTCCCGAGAAATCAGTGGATCGACGACGATGATCCCGCTCTCCCCCTCGATCAACGTCATGTTCGACAGATCGAGGCCGCGTATCTGATAGATCGAATCCGTCACCGCAAAGAGTCCCTGCTTGGCGACCAACCTCGACTGACGCCACAAGCTCGGATTGACGGTCGGCGGGCACTCCTCATCCAGGAATGAGTAAGAGTCGTTGTCCCACAGCACTTTTCCGTCCGGACCGGATACCACGCCGGGATCGAGCGCGCCGATGAACCCCCGCTCGGCATCGGTGAAATCGGTCTTGTCGGAGAACGGCAGGGTCTCGGCGACTCGGGCGTTCGCCGCTTCGACTGCGGCCGATGCTGCGCGTGGATCGATCATAGATCAGCCTTTCATCTTCAATTGTCCAGTGTGGTAAACCCGTTCAAGACTCCAATAATCAGCGGGGACTAGCTCAACAGCTGCGACTTTGCCGCCGCGAACTCCGCGTCGGTCAACACGCCGGACTGATGAAGCTGCCCCAGCTCCTGCAGCTTGGAGACCAGATCGTCAGCACCCGAAGGGGGAACGGACTGCACGGGAGCGACCTGCGCCGGCGGCGCTTGTTGCTGCTGGTACTCCTGCTGATATTCCTGTTGCTGCTCGGAAGCCTTCCGTTGACTCCGTCGATCCATGGCGTTGGACGTCGCTTTTGCGGTTCCAGCCACTACCGCAGTGCGTGCCACCGTGCCGAGCAATCCGGGCCGCCCTCTGCGTCCACCTCGAAAAACCATGCCGAACTCCTTGGGTAATTGTCGCTACTGAAATGCTGCTTCTACCGCTGCGACGACTACCTCGCGCGGTATCTGAACGTGAAGGACTACATCGCCGCCGCCACCGCGAACCGTCGTCGCGAGCTCACGCGCCCATGTCTGCTCGTAGACGATGACTGCGGCGGACGTTCCTGGTTCGAGTGACTCACGGACCACGTCCAGGTCCTCGTCACTGATCAATGCCTTGGCTTCGATGGAGAGAATCGCCAGTCCGATGTCGGTGAGATCTTCGTCGACGTCGATCTGCGACACCTGTCCGTTGGCGTCCTTGGCGATGTACACGAGGTCGAGCAGGGTGACAAAACCTCGTTCCACCACGTTCTGCAGCGCGGCGACAGCTTCAGGATCCACAGTTGAACCTGGGAATGCCAGCACCACGAGCTCGACCGGTCCGATGTTCATTGTGTCGTTCATCCATCAAGCCTGGTAGCTCTGGCGCGCAGTGACCTCACCCGCAGGGGATGAATTACCCGAGGCGATCGAGTTATTTGTTGCGACGAATGACTTCGCGGATCGGGCGTACATGTACGCCTTCTGCCGCGAGGGCGCGCCGGGCTTTGCCCCGGGTGACGAGTACGCCGATGATGCCGAGAACCCAGACCGGATATTGCACCATCCAGGCGACGCGGAATCCGTCGAACGTGTACCCACCCATGTGTCCGAGGATCACGCCCATCACTTGAATCACGATGAGGGATGCGAGGAATCCGCCGATGTTGACCATGCCCTGGGCGGTTCCCATCGCCGAACTCGGATTGGATGTGCGCGCGTAGTCGAAGCCGATCACCGAACCCGGCCCACCCACCGAGATCACAACCACCAGGATCGTCAACAACCAGAGCGGAGACGGTTCACTGCGCGAAAGCACGATCGTCCACATGAGCGCGCTGGCCACCATGATGGTGAGAACCAACCACGATCGACGCATGGGATAGCGACCGGTGAGAATGCCGAGGATCGGGCCGGCCACGATTGCCGAGATGACCGACAGCGTCAGCAGCGAGCCGACGGTCGCGGAATCGAGACCCTGAGCCGATTTCAGATACGGCACACCCCACAGCAGTGCGAACGTCGTGATCGAGAACTGCGTCCCCATGTGACTGAAGAACCCGAGTCTGGTGCCGGGTCGCATCCACACCGTCTTGATCTGTCGCCCGATCTCCTTGGCACCGGCAGGCACGGCCACCACGTCGGCACCGGGAGGCGCGTCGCGGATGACACTCAGCGCCAGAGCAAACGCCAACAGTCCGACGGCCGCAGCGCTGCCGTAGGCAAAAGTCCAGCCCGGACCGGACAACAGCAACATGAACGGGAGCGCGGACATCACCTGGCCCAGCTGACCGAGGATGCCCGTGAACTGCGAGACCAACGGCACCTGCCGGGGCGGGAACCACTGTGGTACCAACCGCAGCACCGAGATGAAGGTGAGAGCGTCGCCGGCGCCGACGGCAATACGTGCACCGATCGCGACGGGCAGCGATTCGGTGAAGGCGAGGGCCAACTGCGCGGACATCATGATGAACGCACCGACTGCGATCATGATCCGCGAACCGTAGCGGTCGAGGAGGACTCCCGCCGGAATCTGCATACCGGCGTACACGACGATCTGCAGTACGACGAAGCTCGACAGAACGCTGGGTGATATCGAGAACCGATCAGCAGCAGACAGACCCGAGACACCGAACGAAGTGCGGTGAAGCACGGCGATCACGTAGGCAAAAACACCGACACCCCAGACCAACCACACTTTTTTCATCGGGTCTGTATGTTACTCCTGTCTTTCGCAAGGCTCAGGACATGATTATTCGCGGCCCTGAGAGACCCAATTCAAATCAGCCGAACGGAAGCCTTCGGTGATCGCGGCGAGGGAGTCGAGGCGAGCGATCTGGTCTTCGCTCAGAACGATGTCCAACGCTCCGGCGTTTTCCGTGACTCGTGCAGCGAACCGCGTGCCGGGAATCGAAACGGAAGGCAACCCGTACTGACGGCCCTTGGCATCGAGCCATGCCAGGGAAACCTGTGCAGGCGTCGCGCCGAGCTCCTCACCGACGGCGCGGACCACGTCGAGAACCTTCTGATTAGCAGGGAGCGCGGAGTCCGAGAAGCGTGGGAAGCGTCGGCGTAGGTCGTTGTCACCGAGCGTCTCCGCATCGAACGATCCCGCCAGGAAGCCTCGGCCCACAGGTGAGAAGGGCACGAATCCGACTCCGAGTTCCGCGGCGGTGGGTACTACCTTGTTCTCGACGTCCCGACTCCAGATGCTCCATTCGGACTGGATCGCCGCGATCGGATGCACCCCGTACGCACGACGCAGTTCATCGCCGGTCGCCTCGGACAGGCCGATGTTGCGGACCTTGCCCGCCTTCACCTGCTCTGCGATCGCGCCGACGGTGTCTTCGATCGGAACGTTCGGGTCGACCCGGTGCAAGTAGTAGAGGTCGACATGATCGACGCCGAGTCGTCCCAGAGACTCGTCGAGTGCCTGCGGTACGTAGGCCGGGTCTCCGTTGATCCCGCGCTGACCGTTGGCGATGTTGCCGACCAGACCGAACTTCGTCGCCAACTGCACTTCGTCCCGGCGGTCTTTGAGAAGCTCTCCCACCGCGCGCTCGCTCGAGCCCTCCCCGTACACGTTGGCGGTGTCGATGAACGTGATCCCGATGTCCACCGCATGGTGCAATGTGGCAAGCGCCTCGGCCGGATCCACCGGGCCGTAGACAGGGGCGACGGACATCGCGCCGTATCCCTGAGCGCTGACAGTGAGACCTTCGGCCAGAGTGACGGTGGGGACGGTCATGAAAACTCCTCGATTCGACTAAGCGACAACCTCGACAGTCTTCACCGAATCGAAGCCTCACGCACCGATTAACGTCACGCTGATCGGGTTACCCTCGAGTGATGGCATTCGATTGGCTCGAACTCGTGCTCACCGCCCACCGCGAATTCGGTTCACGACTCGCCGCAGTCGAGGACTGGAACGCACCCACGCCCGACTCCGACTGGCACGTCGAACACCTCGTCCGCCACGTCATCGAGGAGCAGCAGTGGGTACCGCCGCTCCTGGCCGGACTGACGGTCGGCGAGGCGACACCGGACATCGTTCCCGTCGGGGACGACCTGTGGACCGAATGGCAGAAGTACTCCGATGCCGCCATCAAAGCGTGGAAATCGACGGACCTCAGTGCCCACGTTCACCTCTCGTACGGCACGGTGAAGGTGGAACCCTATCTGCGCCAGCAGACCTCGGACGTCACGATCCACACCTGGGATCTCGCGCGAGCGGTCGGAGCAGACGAGCGACTCGATCCAGACCTCGTCGAGGCCGTCTGGTCCGACCTCGACGGGCAGCGCGACATGCTCGCCGAGAGCGGCCTGTTCTCCGCTCCCGTCGATCTTCCTGACGATGCGTCGTTGCAGGACAAGCTGATTGCCCTGACCGGCCGCGATCCTCGTTAGACGTTCAGCGTCACGCCCGTCGTGCGGGCGACGCCGTCCCAGCCGCCGGCAGGTGCACCGAGGCCGAGCAGAGCCGCAACCGTCGGCGCGACGTCGATCGTGCGAGCCTGCGTGTCGATCTTCCGTCCACCGTCGAGAGCGGGATGCCCGCCGCTGAGGAAGAACGGGATGGGCAGTGTCACGAAATGGCCGTGGTTGCCGGGAATCGGGTTGGACAGTGGAGTCGGATCACTGAACCGCCAGCCCTGAGCGCAAAACGCAACGACGTCACCGGCATTGGTGCCGAGATCGAATTCGGCGGGGAGGTGGCTGGATTCGACGCCGTCCACACCATCCACGATCTGCTGAATCCGGCTGACGGCTTCCGCCCGTTCGCCATCGGGTCCGACGAAGTAGATCAGGTCTGCGCCACCGTTCTGGGCGATTCGAATCTTGCCTGCCAGCAACGGGTCCGCGTTCAGCGGTCGATCGAGTCCGATGAGCCGCGCGGGCTCCGACCAGTCCATGGAGTGGTCGGCCAACACGATCAGAATGCTCCGATTCCAGCGACCCGTGTCATGAAGGAAGTCGACGAAGCGGCGAACCTGGTTGTCGGTGTTCTGAAGTGCGGCCGTGCGAGCGATCCGGATGGACGGACCGGACAGATCCAGGTGCCCAACCCGATCGACGTCACCGAGGTTGGTGAACGAGAGCCGCGGCGAGTTCCCGCCGACGATACGGATCAAGGCGTCGATCGTGAAGTTGTCCGGCGCGTGCTCCGTGCCGGGAACGAGCGGCTGGGGATCCCACACCAGTGAGGCGCGGTCACCGAACAACCCGTGAAGGTAGCGCTTCGACAGCACACTCGCAGTGGTCAATCCGAGTTCGGCGCGCACCCGATCCAGAACCGTCGATGCCTGCAGGTCGGAAGGCCGATCGAGGTCACGCTTCTTGTCGGTGGACGGATCGTAGACGGAGTTTGCAGGCACTCCCGAACGCGCCGGCAGCACTCCCGTCATCATCGCCGTGTGATTCGGCAGCGTCTCCGCGATCGTGATGGCGCTGGCGTCCGGGTAGTGAATACCGCCGGCCGCAAGCCCGGTCAGCGTCGGGGTGAGCTCCGATCGCAACTCGTCCGGACGCATGCCGTCGACGACGATGACATGCACGTCCAGGTCTGGGATGCCTGCGCTGGTGGGAACGCTCGCGCGAGCGGGCGTTCCGAGCAATGCCGTTCCGGCGACAACACTTCCACCGATCAGAACGCTACGACGCGAAACTTCGATACTCACTGGTCGACTCCTGGTCGGTACGAGGCCTGATCGAGGGCGGCCGAAGTGGGCGAGACTCTACTGCCCGCGCCTGCCGGTAGACGGTAGCTCACGGCATAGTGCGCATTGCTCTGTGGATTGGTGAGATCGTCGACGTAGTACCAATCCATCTGAGTACCTTCGCGGGCGATTTCGAATACGCCGAAGCCGTGCGAGTCCAGTTCGACGTACCGCACGTGCCGGTTCACGGCCTTGAATGCTTCTTCTGCCGCAACGGTTACCGTTCGCGGCGGCACTTTCAGCATGTCGTCGATGTTGGGCGACGTCACCGACGGGACGACGAACTCGGCGCCGACAGTCGGCCCGCCTGGGTAATTCGCGGCATTGGTCGGTAGGTCGCAAGCCCACGACGTGTGGATGTCACCGGTGATGAAGACGGTGTTGTCCACACCGTTCGAGGTGATCGCATCGAAAAGCCTGGTGCGGTCGGCGGTGTACCCGTCCCACTGATCCGTGTTGTACGGGACACCGGCCTGCGGCACTCCCACCAGTTCGGTCAACGCCGCGGTGGTCGCCGGTTCCAGCGGCGGGAACACGCAGGGCGTGATCATGACCGGATTGCCGACGATCTTCCACTGCGTCGGGGAGGTGACGATTCCGCTGGTCAACCAATCCATCTGTGCGCGTCCGGTAATGGTGCGTGACGGATCGTCGACCTGCTTCATCGTCGGCTGCTCGTCGCGGTAGGTACGCAGGTCGAGCATCGAGATCTCGGCCAGATTCCCGAAGCGGAACCGTCGATACAGCTGAACGCTCGAACCACTACCCGACGGGCGGACAGGCATCCACTCGAAATATGCCTTGGCCGAGTTCGCCTTTCGATCTGCCCAATCGCCTTCGATACCGGGAGTGTGATTTTCGGCGCCGTCCCGGTACGCGTTGTCGGCCGATTCGTGATCGTCCCACGTAGTGATGAACGGGAGTTTCAGGTGAAGAGCAGCCAGATCCGGGTCGGTCTTGTACTGCGCGTGCCGAATTCGGTAGTCGGCCAGCGAAATGATCTCGTGGGCCGGCTCGTGAAGGCGAACGGATCCGTTCCGCGCGCCGTACTCCCCCTGCCCGTACTCGTAGATGTAGTCACCGAGATGAATGATCGCGTCGAGGTCTTCGCGGAATGCGAGGTGGCGATAAGCACCGAAATATCCTGCTTCCCAGTTGGAGCAGGACACGACGCCGAAGCGGAGACGATCGAGATCTGCCGAGTTCGACGGAGCCGTGCGGGTGCGTCCCACCGGAGAAACAGCCGAACCCGCAGTGAATCGGTACCAGTACGTCGTCGACGAATCGAGTCCGGTGACGTCGACCTTCGCGGTGTGATCGGATTCTGCCGAAGCAGCAACACTTCCCGACGCCACAACTCTCGCGAACCCCTCATCGGTCGCGACCTGCCAGTTGAGCGTCACCGCCGCCCCGACGCCCGAACCTGGCGTTGCGTCCGCCGTTGGGGTGATGCGGGTCCAGATGATCACGGCATCCGGCAACGGGTCACCGGATGCCACGCCGTGCGCGAATCCCGGGCTGCCACCCGGAACCTCGGCACCGGCGTGGCTCGCCGAAGCGACACCGAGACCTACTGCGCCGGCGAGAGCCGCCGATCCCTGCAGTAGGACACGTCTGGATATTCGATCGAAGGCATTCGTGTGCACGCTAGGAGTGAACCCGCACCTGAACGGCCGTTCAAGAGAGCTTCGGGATGTTCACCCAGGCTTCGCCTGCGATTCTCTGAAAGTTTGACCGAGCCGATCCCGATCACAACCGGTAGTCGAGGGCCGAGCCTCGAACCACACCGACCTTGACTCCGATGTAACCGCCGAGTGCACCCCCGGCCGCGATCAGGATCCAGAACGCCGACGGAATCAGAGCCTCGGACCCGTCGATCTCGGAGAACGCGGAATAGCCGGCGATCAACGCACCGAACAGCACAGGCAGTATCAGCAGTGCGGCAAAGAAAGTCACCCACACCGATACGAAGCGGCCCTTCCACCGGGCAATCTCGTGCAGAACCGTCAGAACAACCAGGAAGACACCACTACCGGTCAAGACGGCCGCCAGAACTGCAAACCCGAAAGCTGAAATCAGTTCCGACTCCACCTGAATCCCCCTGTATTTGAATCGCCCAGCACACCCAGCCCCAACTGTGATGCGGCGAGTCTATTCACGACGGGCGACGTGTATTGGCAACTCGAGTCGCTCGTCTGCCGGAAAGACATCCTGCTGACGCCTATGCTTGGAAAATGACCGAACCCGACATCAAGCCCAGAAGTCGTGACGTCACCGACGGACTCGAAAAGACCGCAGCGCGCGGCATGTTGCGTGCAGTAGGAATGGGTGACGACGACTGGGTCAAGTCGCAAATCGGCGTCGCCTCGTCCTGGAACGAGATCACGCCGTGCAACCTGTCCCTCGATCGCCTGGCCAAGGCCGTCAAGGAAGGTGTCCGGGAGGCCGGTGGATTCCCCCTGGAGTTCGGCACCATCTCCGTTTCCGACGGCATTTCGATGGGTCACGAGGGCATGCACTTCTCCCTCGTCTCCCGTGAAGTGATCGCGGACAGCGTCGAGACCGTCATGCAGGCCGAGCGCCTCGACGGATCGGTTCTTCTCGCCGGCTGCGACAAGTCGTTGCCCGGCATGATGATGGCGGCGGCCCGCCTCGACCTCGCCAGCGTGTTCCTCTACGCCGGTTCCACCCTCCCCGGCGTCGCCAAACTTTCCGACGGCAGCGAGCGGGAAGTCACCGTCATCGACGCGTTCGAGGCTGTGGGCGCCTGCTCGCGCGGACTGATGAGCCGCGCCGACGTCGACACCATCGAACGGGCGATCTGCCCGGGCGAAGGCGCGTGCGGCGGCATGTACACCGCAAACACGATGGCCAGCGCCGCCGAGGCCATGGGAATGTCGCTGCCCGGCAGCGCTTCACCGCCCGCGCCGGACCGTCGCCGCGACGGATTCGCCCGCGAGAGCGGCAAAGCCGTTGTCGAACTCCTTCGTCGGGGCATCACCGCCAGGGACATCCTCACCAAGGAAGCGTTCGAGAACGCCATCGCGGTGGTCATGGCGTTCGGCGGATCCACCAATGCGGTGCTCCATCTCCTCGCGATCGCGCACGAAGCGTACGTCCCGCTGACGCTCGACGATTTCGCCCGCGTCGGCGCGAAGGTCCCGCACCTCGCCGACGTCAAGCCCTTCGGAAAGCACGTCATGACGGACGTCGACCGTATCGGCGGCGTCCCCGTGATCATGAAGGCATTGCTCGACGCAGGACTCATGCACGGAGATTGCCTGACCGTCACCGGTAAGACCGTGGCCGAGAATCTCGCGCACATCACCCCGCCCGATCCAGACGGCAAGGTCCTGCGGGCGATGAACAAGCCCATTCACCCCACCGGAGGCATCACGATCTTGAAGGGGTCACTCGCGCCCGGCGGCGCGGTGGTCAAGTCGGCAGGATTCGAGTCTGATGTATTCGTCGGCACTGCACGGGTTTTCGAACGCGAACGCGCCGCAATGGACGCGCTCGAAGACGGAACCATCACTGGTGGCGACGTCGTCGTTATCCGCTACGAGGGCCCGAAGGGTGGTCCCGGAATGCGTGAGATGCTGGCCATCACGGGCGCAATCAAGGGTGCGGGTCTCGGCAAGGACGTCCTGCTGCTGACGGACGGACGATTCTCGGGCGGCACCACCGGCCTGTGTGTCGGACACGTTGCGCCCGAGGCCGTCGACGGCGGTCCCATCGCGTTCGTTCGCGACGGCGACCAGATCCGGCTCGACGTGGGTACCGGACAACTCGAATTGTTGGTCGACGACTCCGAATTGGAAGCCCGCAAGAAGGGCTGGGAGCCGTTGCCGCCTCGCTACACACGTGGTGTGTTGGCCAAGTACTCCAAGCTCGTGGGATCAGCATCGGGTGGAGCAGTGTGCGGCTGATCCCAGCTCGCCGCTAGATGGGCCGGTACCCGGCGCCGACGCCTCCGTGGGCATTGATCGTGTCCACGATGGAGGTCATGTTGGTGCCGAGTTCCGGCCCCAGGCACGGTACCCAGAGGTAGGCGTTGACCATCGCGACCAGCGTCGTGCCGACCGTGACCGGGGCTCCCGAATCACCGTGGTCGACGCAGATCTGAGTCCAGGTGGATGCGTCGGCGCTCAGGTCTCCCCAGACGACGCCGCAGGTCGTGCCCGTCGTACGGCCTTCCTTACAGGCTGTAGCCGGGAAGCTGGCCGGAGCGCCGATCGAGGTGATGGTTGCCGCGCCCACCGTTCGAACTGGCGTGACCTTGCCCGGATCGAACTGGATGACCCCGTAGTCCAGGTCCGGGTTCGACTCGACGAACGTGCCGACCACGCCTGCGTCCTCGTTGCTTTCCGGGATCACGAACGATCCAGGACCACCGCAGTGACCTGCGGTGATACCCACGAGTCTGCCGCCGTTGTCGTGCCCGATAGTGGTCAACGTGCAGACCAGCTGATTGTCGATGATGATGCCCGAACCACCACCCATGGGCGTGGGTGCAGCAACCGCGTTGCTGCTGACGATGAACCCGAGTCCGAGTGCCAAGACCAACGCTGCCAGAGCCGAAACAATTCGCTGCAACATCACAATCTCTCCGCCGGTAATCTCCCCGCTGCAAAAAACGCATACCCCGGAAAGTGCGGACCTACGCAGCGTTTCTAGTCGGTAGCTCCGAGCGCTTCGAGCATCTTGCGTGCTTCCTCGAGCTGACGACTCAACTCGTCGACTCGCGCTGCAGCCATGTCCCGTGCAGCGACGATAATGGACTCGACAGCCTCGATTGCGGTGGGCTCACCCAACTCGCGGACAGCTCGCTCGACCGCATCGGGTGCGACCGGAACTGCTTTGCCCGGACGCTTGGCGCCCTGTGTGACCGTCACGCTCCAGTCGTTGTCCGCGCCCGCATGGATGGTGACGCTGATTCCGGCCGGCAGTTTCTTCGCACGCTTGACGGCCGGACGAGGTGTCGCGGCAGGGGCAGCAGTGGTAGTCGTTACCGGAGCGGGTGCAGGCTGCGCACGCGGCTTCGGTCGAACAGGCTCTACGAGTGGCTCCATCAGGGGCTCGGACTCCACAACTGGTTTGGGCCGTGGCGCCGGTTTGGCCGGTGCCGCGGAGACGCGGTTGATGCGCAATTCCTCTGCCTCGAAAGGCAATTCGTCGTTGACGCCCTTGGGACGAATCAGCACGGTGTTGCCGTCCACCGACACGACTTTCGCCGAGGTACCGGCTTCGATCCCCAGGCTGGGAGTCGCCTCGCGCAGATAGACGGTGGCGCGCTTGCCTTCGGCGACAGCCGTGGCGAGCGCTGCCAGATTGTCCGCAGTGAGGTGATCCGGCGTTGATGCGGCAGCGCCGGAACGTCTACGGGGTGGCATGCGCAGGTCCTTTCAGAAGTATCTCGTGCATTTCAGTATCGACAGTGCTTTTCTCGGGGCAACTCTTGCACAAGCCACCGACGTGTTGACTCTCACCGCCCGCCTGGGCGCGAGGATCCGTAGCCGGTTCGGCCAATTCAGTACTGTTCTCGGGGCACCGCGTGGAAGATGGTGGACAGAAATTCGTTGCGGCAAGAAGGAGCACGGTGAGCAGTTCGGAGTCAGAGTGGATCGACGAGGTCACCGAACCCGCCCCTGCTGAATCTAACGCTGCTGAATCTCACGCTGCTGAGCCGATCGACGTCGATGCTCATCTGCTCAGCCGGATTCAAGCCGACATCGAGGAGTCCCTCCTCGGCGGACCGCGCTGCTTCACACAGTCGCAGATCGCGGATTTCGCCGGGGTGACACGCGAGCGCGCCGATCGTCTGTGGGTGGCGATGGGCTTTGCCGTCGACGAGGATCCCGACGCGGTCATGTTCACGCAGCAAGACGCCGACGCCCTCAAGACCATCACCGACATGGTCAATCGAGGAGTCATCTCGCAGAACAGTGAGGTGGCAGCTGCCCGTTCTCTCGGACAGTCGATGTCGAGGTTGGCGGAGTGGCAGGTATCGCTGATCAGCACACACATCATCGATCAGCTTGCGGACTCGGTGGATCACGAACCCGACGCCATCAGAAATGTCGTCCTGAGCCTCGGCGCCGAGATCATTCCCGCTGTCGAATCTCTGCAGACGTACGTATGGAAGCGTCACGTCGCGTCGTCGACGGGCCGCAACGTGGGAAACCCGGGCGAAGAAGTCGCGAGTCGTGTTCTGGTCGTGGGTTTCGCCGACATCGTCGGGTACACCTCGCTGACTCGCGGACTCGACTCCGCCGAACTCAACGATCTGCTCGAGCGGTTCGAGTCCGCGTCCACCGAAATCATCGGACGCAACTACGGCTGGGTGGTCAAGACCGTCGGTGACGAGGTCATGTTTGCCGCCGAGAGTCCTCATCACGCCGCCGAGATCGCCTTGCAGATCCAGCAGGCGGTCCTCGCCGATCACGACGATCCACAGCTTCGGGTAGGTCTGGCCATGGGTCCGACGTTGGTTCGCTTCGGAGATCTCTACGGTTCGGTGGTCAACAAGGCCGCGCGCCTGACCAGCTCCGCTCGCCCCGGCACCGTGCTGATCGACTCCGAGCTGGCCACCCAGCTCGGCTCGGACGCCAATTTCAAACTGCGACACCTTCGTCCACGACGAGTGCGCGGCATCGACCGCCTCGAGCAGTACGTGCTACGACGCAATCTGGAGCCGTGAGCTGTCAGTTCGACACTCCGCGTGCAGCCAGAAAATCGTCCACGATCTGCTCACACGCGGCCTCCCCGAGAGGCGTCAGCGTGGCCAGCTTGGTGAGCACCAAAGGTCCGACCAACTGAGCAAGTGCGACGTCGTAGTCGTACTCCCCCAACGCTTCGATCGCATCCGGCGAGCGCAGGATCCGATCGAACGCGTGACGGTACTGCTCGAAGACCGTCTGGCGCAACGATCGCAATTCGGGCTTGTCCGTCGACAGCGCGTCGACGCTCGAGTAGCCCTTCAGCTCCGGCCCCAAGCCGAGCCAGCACATCGCCGTCACCTGGATCGGTGCGCTTTCGATGGCCTTGGCCTGACTGGTCAACAACTCGAGCAATTGCGCGCGGAGGTCACCTTCCCCGGACATCTCGGGCACCGGCGGTAAGAGGCGAGCAAATGCCGCGGCGAGTAACTCCGTGCCGCTGTCGAAATGCCGATACAGCGTCGCACGTGCGACGTTGGCCAATTTGGTGACAGCATCGATCGTCACCGCGTCCACGCCGCCTTCTGCCAGCAGCTTGGTCGCCGCGTCGAGCAACCTGGACCTGGAACGCTGTTTACGCGGATCCTCGTCGCTGACCTGCTTGTCGATTTCCTGCTTGTCGATTCCCGCCGTCACAACCTCAGTTATACCCACTTGGGGGTTGTGGAACTGCTGTTCTTGTAACGATACTGATGGTCTTGTTTCCATCGGGAGGTTTCGTGAGTAGCGATACGACGCTCGAACAGTCCACGTGGACCATCCGACAGATCTGGATGCTGACGGTCGCGTGCTGCGCCGTCGCGCTGGTCGTCGCAGCGATGGCAGCTCTCAACACGGCCCTTCCCGACTTGGCCCGCGATACCGGTGCAACACAGAGCCAGCTCACGTGGATCGTGGACGGGTACACGCTCACGCTGGCTTGTCTCTTGTTGCCGGCGGGCGCACTCGGCGATCGATACGGTCGACGAGAACTGCTCATGTTCGGACTACTCGTTTTTGCTGCCGGCTCGTCGATTCCGGTCTTCGCGGACGAACCGTCGTGGATCATCGTCTCCCGCGTGATCTCCGGCGTCGGCGCCGCATTTGTCATGCCGGCGACGCTGTCTCTACTCACTGCAGGTTTCCCGCCGGCGCAGCGTGCCCGTGCCGTCGGAGTCTGGTCCGGCGTCGCAGGGTCCGGTGCAATCGCCGGACTCGTCGTCTCCGGGCTACTCCTCGAAAAATGGTCCTGGCATTCGATTTTCGTCAGCCTGGCCGTCGTCTCGGTCCTCATCCTCGTGGTGTCGTTCACGATCGTGACGTCGAAGGACACGGAGGCAACTCCACTCGATCTACCTGGTACAGCGCTGATCGCCGGCTCGATCGGACTGTTCGTCCTGGGGATGATCGAGGCGCCGGCCCGTGGTTGGCTCGATCCGGTAGTTCTCGCGTTGCTGGTCGGCGGAATTGCCATGGCCGCGGTATTCAGCTGGGTCGAATTACGTACTCGCCATCCACTTCTGGACGTGAGACTGTTCGCCAATCGCGCATTCGGCAGCGGCGCAGCGTCACTGACCCTGCAATTCCTGGCGACTTTCGGCTTGTTCTTCCTGATCGTGCAGTATCTCCAACTGGTGCTCGACTACTCCCCACTGCAATCGGCGCTCGCCCTCATGCCGATCGCTGTGCCGGTGATGGCGTTGTCCGTGGTTGCGCCCCTACTGATTCCGCGTATCGGCCTTCGCGCTCTCACCGCCACCGGTGTTGCCTTCCTCGGAACCGGAATTGCACTCTTGACGCGCTTGGACGCCAGTTCGACCTATGCCGAGGTCTGTGTCCCCTTGGTAGTAGCCGCTATCGGATTGGGCTTGTCGACAACCCCCGCCACTGCTGCGATCGTCTCCAACGCACCAGACTCCAAACAGGGTGTTGCCTCAGCAGTCAACGACGCAACCCGGGAGATCGGCTCTGCCATCGGCGTTGCACTGGCGGGAAGTATCCTCGCCGCCGGCTATGGCAATCACGTCCAGCCCGCGGTCGACTTGCTGCCCGAACCCGCCAAGGAACCGGTATCCGGTTCTCTGGCCGCCGCTCTCCATGTCGCCGAAGCAGCCGGGCCGCAGGGTGCCCAGTTGGCCGAATTCGCCCGTGAAGCCTTCATCAAAGGCATGGATCAAGGAGCACTCACGCTCGCCGCGATCATGTGGATATCCGCGATCGTTCTGGGATTCTGGGCTCCGGGTCGTCAGCGAGACTGACCGCCCCGTCGGTATGCCGGGGCCTTGGTCGTCTGCTCCGATTGCAGAGTCTGCAGTAGGGGCATCGACCGGAGCGGCACCACAACCGAGAGAACCATGACGCTGGTCGACCGGGTGGCTATCCCCGACCGATTCAGTTCGAGCAGCGTCGCTTGCAAATCCTCGTGCGACGCAGCGGCAATCCGGCACAGCACGTCGCCGGAGCCTGTGGTGGCAAAGGCTTCGAGCACACCGGGGATTGCCTCGAGTTCCGCGGTGACGGTGTCGAGCGCCCCCTGGGCGATCTGCAAAGTCACGAATGCTTGTACTCCGAAACCCGCTGCAGCCAAATTGATGTGCGGCGCGTATCCGGCGATGACGCCCGCATCTTCCATCCTTTTCAATCTCGCCTGCACTGTCGCCCGCGCAACCTTGACCTGACGCGAAAGCTCCAACGCACCGGCTCTCGGGTGCTTGTTCATCGCGTCCAACAGAGCCAGATCCACTGCGTCGAGATTCACGTCTGCTCCACTCGTCGTTCAACTATGCAAATTGCCTACAAAACAGTGCCACCATCTTCGCATTCCGGCGCTGTGTCTACTTTCAACTACCTCCGTTGACTACCCAACCTCTGAAGGACTTATCTGTTTGTACTGGCAGTGCCGAACATAACTCGAGCACCGCGCTGTGTACATCGCACTCAGAGGGGACTCATCATGACCGTCGAACAGACTCTCACCGACGACGAACAGCTGGCCGGCCTGGATCTGGAGCAATTGCGCCAGTTGGTCGGCTTGGTCGAGTACGACAGCGATCACGATCCCTTCCCCGTGAGCGGTTGGGACGGCCTCGAATGGATCGTCGGAAATGCCACGCAGACTTCACATTTCTTCCAGTCCGCGTTCGGCATGGAATTGGTGGCCTATTCAGGCCCGTCGACGGGAAACCGCGACCACCACGCGTTTGTACTCAAGAGTGGGGCGGTGCGGTTTGTCGTCAAGGGCGCTGTGGATCCGGCAAGTCCGCTGATCGAACATCACAGCCGTCACGGCGACGGTATCCGCGACATCGCGCTCAGCGTCCCTGACGTGGACAAGTGCATCGCACACGCCATCACCCAAGGCGCGACGGTGTTGAGCGAACCGCACGACGTCACCGACGAGCACGGCACCGTTCGCCTGGCCAGCATCGCGACGTACGGCGAGACTCGGCACACCCTCGTCGACCGTTCCCGCTACACCGGCCCTTACCTTCCCGGATACGTTGAACGGACGTCGTCGTACCGCAAGCGTGACGGCGCGCCCAAGCGAATCTTTCAGGCCCTCGACCACGTCGTCGGCAATGTCGAACTCGGCAAGATGGACCAGTGGGTCGACTTCTACAACCGGGTCATGGGATTCACCAACATGGCCGAGTTCGTGGGCGGCGACATAGCCACCGACTACTCCGCGCTGATGAGCAAGGTCGTCTCGAGCGGCAATCACCGAGTCAAGTTCCCACTCAACGAACCTGCCATCGCGAAGAAACGGTCACAGATCGACGAGTACCTCGAGTTCTACCAAGGTCCCGGCGCTCAGCATCTCGCGCTTGCGACCAACGACATCCTCGGAGCAGTCGATGCTCTGGTCGACGAAGGAATCGAGTTTCTCTCTACTCCTGCTTCGTATTACGAGGATCCCGAATTGCGCGCGCGTATCGGAGAGGTTCGAGTTCCGATCGAGGAATTGCAGAAGCGAGGCATCCTCGTCGACCGCGACGAGGACGGCTATCTTCTTCAGATCTTCACCAAGCCGATCGGAGATCGTCCCACCGTGTTCTTCGAGATCATCGAACGCCACGGCTCACTGGGATTCGGACTGGGAAACTTCAAAGCCCTGTTCGAAGCGATCGAGCGTGAGCAGGCCGCGCGGGGCAACTTCTGAGGTAGGTCAGCTGTTTTCGGTCCACGCCCAGACCACCGCGGGTCGCCCGGTGGCACTGACCCGGACTCGTTCGTCCGTACGTTCCAGCCCTGGCAACGCTTTGAGCGTCCGGTTCAAGTTGCCCGGGTCCGGACGCACACCGGAAAGCTCCTCCGCCACGGCCAGCGCGTACGACGCCGGAAACGACGGACCCAGTAGTGCATGCGTGAAAGCCTGATCTCGCCACAACAGGGTGTCAGCAAGGATCGGGCGGGTATCGGCGACTATCCGATTGTGGTCGAACGCAAGGTCCCCCAGGTTGTCCCAGCTCACCCATTCGGCCGAACCCGGCACCTCGTCCGACGAGATCACTGCCCACATGGTCACCGAGAGCGTCGGACCGCGGGGGTCGCGATTGGGTTCGTCGAACACGGTCAATTGACCGCTGACGAGGATCTTCTCGTCGGGAATTCCGAGCTTGGTGGTCACGGCTCGCCTGGCGGCGTCCTGCAACCGCTCACCGGCGCCCAGCAGTACACCGGGCAGCGCCAACTGCCCGGTGTACGGCTCCGCTTGCCGCGGAGTGACGGCAAATCGCAACATCCCGGGTTCCGGATTGCCGAACCGGAGCGCGATGACATCGATCGAGACAAGTGACTGGTCCACACCGTCCATCATGCAGGCACTGGGCATCGCACCTGACGATCGACCCGGTCGGCACCGTTCGCGGTCAGCACTACCGGCGCACCCATTTCCTCGCTCAGATACCGGGCGAAATCCTCCGGGTCGGCCGGAAGTTCCTTCGGCACGACCCCTACGGCTTTCAGGGAATCTGTCAGCGCCTGCTGGTGATCGAGATCCTTCCACTCTCCGACGGGAACGAACGGCAATCCTTCGTACGCGTGCACCCCGTGGATCGGGATGCCTGCAGCCCGCGCGCGATCCATCGCGTCGAGATGAGTAAGCGCTAAGCCGTCGACGCCACCGCTCACCTCGATTGCGTAGTGCAACAACAACTCGTCGAAGTGGCCCGTCCGGAATCCGCCTTGATACTCACCCGTCCCGTTGTGCAGCTCGGGCAACACCTTCGCCAGCTCCGGATCCTCCGTCGGGAACGGCCCAGCTCCGTGTCGTGTCATGTACGTGCGGGTGACGCCGAGTACGTAACTGTCCCGGCCCAACTCGTCGATCATCGCTCGCGCGTTGGACGGCTCGACCGTCGACCACGTGGTGTGTGGGTGAAACCCCCGCCATTCGTCGAGAAGGACACCTTGTGCCCCCTCGAACACCAGACGACCACCGGCACCCAACGCGCCCAGCGCATCCGGGCCGGAGATGTCCACGACGGCACCGAATTCGGCGTACATGTCGACCATGTCGTCGATCGGCGGAAACCCGTGGCGACTCTCCGCGATCAACGGTCCGTAGAATGTGGCCAACGCCGACAACTTACGACGCAAGGAATCAGGTCGCCGGCAGTCTCCCACCGTAGGCGCACTCGCAACTTCGAGCGCATACGCCGCGGTCTCACCGATCCCCTTGCCACACGAGCCGTGTCGGTTACCGCCGCGAGCATCCTCGCGGGCCCTGTTGGCGGCCACGTGGATCGGTGTCGTCAACAATGCGCGCGCGTCGATCCGTATCAGATCGAACGGATTTCGAACTCCGAGCGCTTCCAGTGCACGCGCTTCCCGTGCGAGCGCGATGGGTTCGACCAACACGAATCTCGAGAGAAACGTCGGGACGCCGGACAGCGTTCCCGAGCCGAACTGCGAAAACGTGTGGTGGCGCTCGCCGACCGTCACGTTGTGCGCTGCCTGTGCCCCACCGTTGAAGCGGACCACTGCGGCCACATTCAGATCGGCTCGATCGGAGCAAAGCCAATCGACGGTTGCCCCCTTCCCTGCATCTCCGAACCCGAGGTCTACGACGACGATATCGCGGTCTTCGAACGGCTCCATCATGTTCTCCTTCTAGGCGAAATCGACATCGTCCGTGCCGGTTCCGAGATCGCGAGGCAACCCGGCCACCGTCGCGGTGCTGCGCCCTGGAATCAGGGCGAGAGCCTTTCCGACAGTCTCGGCTTCAGCTCTTGAACCGATGTCGCGGAGATCCGCCAGTCCGTCACGCAGGTCGATGCGGTCCTCGCCGATTCCGACCGTCAGCGCGATCAGTTCGCACACCGCGGCGGGATCGTCGAGTTTGACGAAGCGTTCACCGAGCAACGTCTTCCAGTGATCCGCGATTTCCGGATCGTTGAAGTACGACGACTGATCCGGCAGAACGAAGTAGACGTTCCATCTTTCTTCGAGTTCACGGTAGATCGACGGCACCGACACGTCCTGACGTACCTTGTCCCCGATCACCGAACGGATGTGACGAGCCGAGAGCCGCGGCTTGTTCAGCTCGTCGCCGATGATGAAGAGGTAGCCTTTCCTTCCGCGCTTCTCCCAGGCATCCGTACTGGTGTGACGTGCCATGAAATATGCGGCCAATTCATAGCTTTCCGACTTCTGACCACCACCGTTGCCCTCGAGGAAGATCGTCCGAAGCTGCACGTCCATCGCGTTACCCGACTCGAACTGGCCGACTTGTAGTGGCACCTGATCGGAATCGGCGTCGCCGATACCACCGAACAGAATCTGCGGATCATCCGCATATCCCTTGCGTTGCAGCAGCCCGTGCAGCTTTCCGAGCTTGTCCTGCATGATTCGAGGAACAGCGCCCATCGAGCCGGTGACATCGAAAAGCACCGCTATCGGGAGAGAATCGGGGTGCCCGTCCGAGTCTCGGCATTCACGCTTGTCGACGCCGAAGGGGTCGAGGGTCGGGTCCGCTTTCCAACTGCTTCGCGGACGCGACCGAAGCGAATCGGTGTAACCGAAATCGTCGACACCGCGTGCGGCACGAAAAGTCTTGCCCGCCAGATAGGTGTTGTCGTCCCAGTATCCGTAGCCCATGACAATCACTGTCCTTTCGTGGATGGAACGGCGAACGGACGAAATGTCCGCTGGCCATAGAGAAGATCGAGGAGTTCGTCGAACTCGCCAAGTAGGTCGACCGCGTCGGGACGCAATCTCGGGTTGTCCTGCATGCAGCCGTCGGCAAACGCCTTCATCCGTTCGTGGGTCTGCTCGCCCAGCATTCGGAGCATCAAATGATGAGCCATGTAGACGTCCCAGGCCGGAGACGCTCCTTCGCCGAGTTCCGGTGGGTACGAATCACGATCGGAACCGATCGTCGCCACCGGGCGGCTGCCCGTACGGGTGGCAAAGGACCAGCCGGCCAGCACCACCCCGTGCCGATCAGGCTCGATCAGCACGTTCTCCGCGGTAATCGCGGTGTGCACCCAACCAGTCGCATGCGCTGCTGCCAGAGCCCGAAGTAGCCGTCGGTGCATCCACGCCCAGTCCCGTGGATCGAGGCCACCTGGATACGCCTCACGGACGTCGGCGAGACTCACAAAACCTTCGGTCAGATCGTCCAACACATCGATCTGACGTCTCGTGCCGCTGCCCACATGGGTGATTCGATCGATCAATCGCGGGAAGTACGAGACTGCCCAACCGGCTTCGCACGAATTCTCGATGTCCGTCAACACATTCCGTTCGGCCTCGATCATCGAGTTCGCCCGAGGGTTTCGCGGAATCTTCAGTACGACACCGGCATCGGACCGGTACAGGTTAGCGACCGAGCCGCGCGCTACCAGTCCACCCAACGTGTACTCGCCCCGCTCGCCTACATAAACGGGTCGAGAATCTGCCGGCTCGAACTCCGCTGCCCAACTGCGGTATAGCTCGTTCAACCGAGATGTTGCGGCCGAGTATCGCACCCGATCTTCGGGCTTCGCCCGGTCCGGATGAATGGCGGAGGCGAGCCGATGAAAACGACGCTTCGCAGCGCGACGGGTGTCGAGATCGCTGGAGTCTCCCCCGAACACATCGGCCGAAACTCGTGCTGCCTCGACGATTTCAAGTGCCGTGCTGATCGTTTTCATGGTTTTAGTCTAACTGACTAAAACGAAGACGGCAAGAATGCGTATTTCATCCGAGTACATGCGCATCACATCAGGACACGGCAATCACCTGGCGGCACCGAGGGCTGAAACAGCTTTGCGTAGCTCGATCACTGCCGGACTGCTGTCGCCCTCGCGGGTACACAGATCGATCGAACACTGCTCGATGTCGGAAATGCGCACGAAACTGATATCCGAGCGGGTGTAGTACTCGGCAATGGTTGCTGCCGTTATCACCACCGCCCGACCGTTGGCGACAACCTCGAGTGCTTCGTCCATCGTGCGGACCGAGGGACCGTACCGGACGGGTACACCACTCGGGCGCGGGTCCACCGACCACCATTTCACCCATTCGAGTGGTGCACCGTCACTCGAAACCTGCACCATCCCATCTATTTCAGAAATCTCGATGCTCGTACGGCCCGCCAGTTGGTGCCCTCGAGGCAGAGCCACCACCCGCGGTTCGACGCCTATCCGTTCGAGCACCACACCGTCGAGCACCGGCAGTGGCGGTCGCACGAATGCCGCGTCGACGGTCGCGCTCGCCACCGCCGAAACCTGTTGGGACCAATCCAACTGGACGAGCTCCACCTCCGCGTGCAACGAATCGATCACCGCACGCCCCAAACTCCCGGCAGCCCCGTTGATGAATCCGATCCGCAACCGCCTGGCCCGCCGACGCTCGAGTGCGTCGAGACCGTTCATCGCGCGAACGGCAAACTCGAGAGCGGGCCGCGCATCCGCGACGAACACCTCACCCGCGGCGGTGAGCACCACCGGATGCGAACTGCGATCGACCAACTCGACTCCCACCTGCTCCTCGAGTCGTCGAATCTGCTGACTGAGGGCGGGCGCGGTGACGAACAGCCGGTCTGCCGCTCGCCCGAAGTGCCCTTCCGCCACGACGACGAGCAACGAGGACACCAAACGCAGATTCAGATCTTCGCCTCTTCTCGCCTTCTTCATTACCGTCCATTCGGTTGTTTTCGGCCCGCCGCTCGACTTAAAGTGACGACCATCACGGTATCTGAACAGCGGAGTTAAGCAAACTGGCAATTCTCGAACGAAGATCTACATGTACAGCGAATGCCTCGCCAGGTCACAGTTGTCGCAGATCCGGACAGCCCGCCGAATCTGCGAAACCAGGAGATGTGATGAGCAAGTACGAGCACGAATTCGTCCACATGATGGATGGCGTCGAAAAGCAATTGGAAACCATCGACAATCCGCGGCACCAGAAGATCCTCCGTAACTACCGACGCCACGCCTTGCTTGAGGTCTCCGGTCGCTACAAGGAAATCCTCTCGCCGGACATGACCGTCGAAGAACCCGTCTACCGGTTGTTCGAAGACGGCCAGTCGATTGTCCTCGACGGCATGGACGCCGTCACCAACTTCTACCAGTCACTCGCCGAGACGGACACGGACCGGGAAGTCCGACTTCGCGGTATCGGACAGCGGGTTCTCGGGTGAGACACTCTTCAGTCAATTCGTTCCTGGATCGATCCTCGGAGACGGGGTGTTCGGCGCGGTGCACGAATCGGGCGGATCCACGTCCGCAGCCCCCGAACAGTCGTCGGGCATCGACTCCGACGGTTGGTATCTCGTGCGTCGGACCTTGGCATTCGTCTGGCCGTACGACGAGCAGGGCCGACTCATCGGTGAGCACGTCTACGAAGATTCTGCTTCGAAAGTCGTCACCAAGGTGGATCCGAGCGAGGTCATCACGGCAGCGCGCGCAGCCGAACTGCTTGCCCCACTGCTCGAAACGCACCTGCCGTGAGCGCGCCCGTAGCCATTGTCACGGGCGCAGCGGCCGGGTTGGGCGCCGCTATTGCCGAGCGGCTTGCCGAGGACTTCGGCACCCTGCTTCTACTCGACATCGAAGAGGCTGCACTCGCCGACACCGCAGCACGCCTGGAAAGCCTTGGCGTAGCAGTCCACACGGCACGATGCGACGTTCGACGTGAAGGCGACGTCAAGAACGCGTTCGACGTGGCTGCGTCGGTCGGAAGTCCGACTGCGCTCGTCAACGGTGCCGGCATCGGCGTCTTCACGCCGTTCCTCGAGATCACCGAAGACCAGTGGGACAACACCTTTGCAGTGAACACCAAGGGCAGCTTTCTGATGTGCCGCGAATTCGTCAGTAGAACCGAAGGTCCGGCAGCGATCGTCAACATTGCGTCGATCGGTGCCCGCTTGGGCGGTGACATGCTCGCGCACTACGGACCGTCGAAGGCCGCCGTGATCGAGATGAGTCACAGCGTCGCCCGGATCGGCGCGACTCGAGGGCTCCGTTCGAACACGGTCATGCCCGGGCTGATCCTCACCGACATGTGGCTGCGAACCATCAAGGAACTGCGTCGGCGCGATGCTGCACTAGCGGGCGTTTCCGATGCTGATGTCTTCGATTCTTTTGTTGCCCAAATGGTTCCGATGGGTCGAGCCCAGACGCCCGGAGATATCGCCGAGATGGTCGCGTTCTTGCTCAGCGACAAGGCTCGCAACGTCACCGGGCAGACGATTGCCGTCGACGGCGGCGCCGTGATGACCTGATCGGGTCGATGGCGGTCAGCCCCAGCGCGACTGACCGCCGTCGAGCGGGATCGTGGCACCCGTCAGGTAACCGGCGTCTTCACTGACGAGGAAGACGACGGCACGACCGATGTCGGTCTCGGGATCTCCGACGCGTCCCAGCGGGATACCCGCGACAAAAGCCGCCGCCTCTTCCGGATTCTTGTCCATCCACCACTGCAACGCGGGGGTCTTGGCGTGCGGGGCGACGTTGAGAACGCGGATGTTGTCCTTGCCCCATTCGCAGGCGGCAGCGCGGGTCAACGAGCGCATGCCTTCCTTGATGGAACCGTAAGCGCCGTAGTTACTCGCATCCCAGCGCACGGCTGCCGAGGTGACCATGTTGATGATGACGCCACCGCCACGACTGTTCATGTGCGGGTACGACGCCTGCATCATGCGCAGGGTGGCGAGTGGGCCCGTCGCGAAAGAACGCTCGAAGTCTTCGTCCAGCACGCTCAAGAGCGGGCCGGGCTTGCAGTCGTTGGCGTTGTTGACCAGGATGTCGATTCCGCCGAACAGTTCGACGGTTCGGTCCACGGCCGCCGTGATGTCGTCCTTCTTGCTGACGTCACAAACCACGGCCTCACCGCGCGCACCGATGTCAGCGAGTAGTCCGCAGGTGGTGTGCAACTTGGATTCGGTGCGACCGGCAACGGCGATCACGGCGCCCTCTTTGGCCAAGGCCAGGGCAATCCCCTGCCCGATTCCCTGACCCGCACCCGTGATGAGTGCAACTTTGCCTTCGAGCTTGCCCATGTGACTACTCCAATGTCTGTCGACGCAGAGGTCCCTTTGCGGGAAGGACCGGTCGATTCTGGTGACTGCCGCCGTTTGTCGTCTACACTCGACCTACAAAACAACCAAGCACTTGCTTGACCCTAAGGTGTGCGACCACGTCACGTCAATCACATTGGGCGGCAATTCAGCTCGGCACCGCACCAGGAAGGCTCCACCGTGACACTGCCCAACCCCGTCGATTTCAGCGGACGCTCGGTGATCGTCACCGGCGGCACCAAAGGCATCGGCTACGTCATCGCCGAAACCTTCCTCGCCGCGGGTGCAAACGTGCTGGTCTGTGGCCGTAACGAGCCCGAAAACCTACCCACCGCCGACGGCCGTAGCGCAGCCTTTCGCGCCACGGACGTCCGCGATCCCGCCGACGCCGCAGCCCTCGTCCAGGATGCCGTCGAGCGCTTCGGCCGTCTGGACGTCCTGGTCAACAACGCCGGCGGCTCCCCCGATGCCGATGCTGCGACGGTGTCACCCCGCTTCGTCGAGAAGATCGTGGCCCTGAACCTGTTGGCACCCTTCAACGTTGCCCAGGCCGCCAACGCAGTGATGCAGACTCAGGACGGCGGCGGTGCCATCATCAACATCGGCAGTGTCTCGGCAATCGATCCGCAGCCCGGAACCGCGGCGTACAGCGCAGCCAAGGCCGGCCTCCTCGTTCTGACCAAGGCATTGGCCCTCGAATGGGCGCCGAAGGTCCGGATCAACCACATCACCACCGGCCTGATCCGTACCGAGGCTGCCGCCGAGGTCTACGGCGCCGACGGCGGCGCGGCGGTCACCAGGACCATTCCGATGGAGCGCATGGCCGTCCCGGCCGATATCGCAAACTCCTGCCTGTTCCTGGCGAGCCCACTCTCCTCGTACGTCAACGGCGCCGACATCGCCGTTCACGGCGGCGGTGAGTACCCGGCTCGCTACATGGCGACCCATCAGGACTGAACACAAGCACAGAGCAGCCCCTGAGCGAATCGCTCAGGGGCTGCTTCTTCGTGCAAACAACTGCGGGGCGCGACAAGGGGTCAAGCACCCCGCAGTTGAGTCTGGAGGGACTAGTGAGCGGAGAAGCTCACTCGTGCACCGGAAATCGCTACCTGATCACCCTTGGTGACCTGGAAAGCCAAGTCGTCGGGAGTTCCCCACGCAATGATGGACGGCGACTCACCCGGATGGATCGCCGCAGCGAATCGACCTTCGAGACTGACAAGATCAGCCGGATGCACTCCGGCGACCCGAGCAAGCTCGAGTGTGCTGGCTGCCAACGTGCACAGCCCGTGCATGATCGGACGCGGCTGGTTGATCCGCGCCGCAGCCTCGGGATCGATGTGGATGTGGTGTTTGTCGCCCAGGAGCCGGTACATCGCCGTCTGGTTCTCCGCTGTGGTCAGCACACCGGTCAGCGAAGGCTCACCGGTCGGCTCCGCCGGACGTGAGGGTCCACGTTCTCCGCCGAATCCACCGGCACCGGGAGCAAAAAGTGACCAGGTCGCGACGAAGTATTCGCATTCCACCTTCACTTCGAACACCGCTGCTGCGCCCTTGTCCCACACCTCGCCGACCGAAGCCTTCAACGTCACCTCACCGCTACGCGGAAGCGGAGCAAGCACTTTCAACTCTTGCGAGCCGTGCAGTGCCGTCGAGGTGTCGAAGGCGCCCGCCGAGCCCAGAGCGTCGGGAGCCCACTGTGCCAGCGTCAGAGCAAAAGTCGGCAGTACCCGAAGCTGATCCTCGAAGACGAGGTCCAGCTCGGTTGACTTGGCGCCCACGGCGAGTGCGTACAAGATCGCGTCGCGCTCGGTGTACGCCACGGTGCGGGTGCCGAGATCGGCTCCGCGCCAATCGCCGGCGGTCTTCGCAGCTTCCGAAGTTGTCACTGTCATTTCCTCTCTTAAACAGCGCCCAGAACGAGACCGCTGGTGGGCACTGCCGTTCCGGCTGTGACCAAGACGTTTTCGACGCCATCGGGCTGATTGGTCGACGTTCCTCGGACCAGTCGCACACCTTCGGCAATTCCGTTGACGCCGTGCAGGTATGCCTCGCCGACCTGACCACCGTGAGTGTTGGACGGCAAGCGTCCACCGATCTCGAGGTTGCCTTCGCGAATGAAGTCCTTGGCTTCGCCTGGCTTGCAGAAGCCCAGTTCTTCGAGCTGCGGAAGCACCAACGGGGTGAAGTGGTCGTACAGAATCGCGGCGTTGATGTCATCAGGGGTCAGGCCGCTCTGGCCGTACAACTGACGAGCAACCAGGCCCATCTCCGGGATACCCGAGATGTCAGGACGGTAGTAGCTGGTCATCATGTGCTGATCCTTGCTACTGCCCTGAGCGGCGCCCTTGATGATGACGGGCTTGTTGGCCAGATCCTTTGCACGCTCGGCAGAGACGATGACCAATGCCTGGCCGCCGTCGGTTTCCTGGCAGCAGTCGAGCAAGTGCAGAGGCTCGGCGATCCAGCGCGAGTTCTGATGGTCTTCGAGTGTGATCGGACGCTCGTAGAACCAGGCAGCCGGGTTGTTGGCGGCATGCTTGCGCGCCACCACTGCAACTCGTCCGAAGTCCTCACTCGTCGCACCGTACTGGTGCATGTAGCGGCGGGCGAACATGGCGACCCACTGAGCGGGAGTCGACAATCCCTGCGGAGTCATCCACGCATATGCCGCGCGATCCGCGGTGCTGTCCATGGGGCGATCGTGCTGCCCAAGGCCGTAGCGCACACCGGAGCGCTCGTTGAAGGCGCGGTAACAAACCACGACGTCGGCAACACCCGTCGCAACTGCCATGGCCGCCTGCTGCACGGTGGCACACGCGGCGCCGCCGCCGTAGTGAATGCGCGAGAAGAACTTCAGCTCGCCGAGGCCACAGTTGCGAGCCACAATGGCTTCGCCGTTTGTCTCCGACGTGTAGGTGGACAGACCGTCGACCTCGGACGGATCGATACCGGCGTCAGCGAGTGCCGCGACGATGGCCTCACACGCCAACTGCAGTTCGGTGCGGCCGGAGTTCTTGGAGAACTCGGTGGATCCGATGCCGACGATGGCGGCGGCTCCCGAGAGTGGGCTGATCGCCATCAGAGCCTCTCCTCTTCCTTGAAAGCGACTGCGACGGTGCCGGATGCATGGTTGCCGAGGCTGTTTGCACCCTGCACCTTGACCACGACCACTCCATCTTCCTTGGACACGACCTCACCGGTCATCGTCATGGTGTCACCCGGGTAGTTGGGCGCCCCGAGACGAATGGCGATGCGGCGCAAGGTCGATGCAGATCCGGCCCAGTCCGTGACGTATCGACCGACAAGACCGTTGCTCGTGAGGATGTTCATGAAGACATCCTTGGATCCGCGCTCCTGGGCCAGGCTCGGATCGTGGTGCACGTCCTGAAAATCGCGAGTGGCGATTGCGGTGGCGACGATCAACGTACGGGTCAACGGGATCGCCAACTCGGGCAATGCCTCTCCGACAACGACGTCTGCGTAGCTACGACCGGCAAGAACGGTCATGCGAGCACCTCCACACCGGATGCGAGCTGCGCACCCAGACGCGCGAGATCGGAGCTGGAACCGCCGAGGGTGGCAGCAATCTGCTTGCCCCACAAGAGGTGACGGTGAACCGGGTAGTCGGTGTCGACGCCCATACCGCCGTGAACATGCGTGGTGCGATGCACGACGCGCTGTCCGCCGTCGGTTGCCCACCACTTGGCGACCAGTACCGAGGTGCCGAGATCCAATCCCTCGGAGATACGCCAGGCGGCCTGCCACAGTGTCACCCTCATCGCTTCGAGATCGATGTAGCAGTCAGCGAGTTGATGATTGACGGCCTGGAAGGTCGCCAGCGGACGGCCGAACTGCTTGCGGCCGTTCAGGTACGTGACAGCCTGTGCGACTGCACCCGAGCCGACACCCCATTGAATTGCTGCCAACGCCAGTTCAACTCGGTCGATCAGCCACGGAACCGTCGTACCATCGGCCGCACCGATCAGCTGCGCGGGGGCACCGGCAAAGGTGACGTTGGCACAGATCTCCCAGTTGGTGGACTGCGTCTGTTCGAGCGTCACTCCTTCGGCGCTCAGATCCACAAGCAGCAGTGCCGTACCGGTGGAAGCGGTTGCCGAAACGAGAGCAAGGTTTGCGACGTGAGTCATCGGCACTACTGCCTTCTCACCCGTCACGGTCCAGTTGCCGTCGGCGTCCTGCTCGGCCGTGGTCAGTGGGTCGCCGCCCGTGTACGGACCGAACTCTTCGAGACCGACGGTCAGGAATCGACTGCCGTCGGCAACACTCGGAAGGAGCTCGGCACGAAGGGAATCGGAACCGAATTCATTGACAGCCAATGCCGCAAGGGTCGTTTCCCAGATCGGCACGGCCGCAACGTGACGGCCCTGCTCCTCCAGCAGTGCGTACAGCTCGGACAAGCCGAGTCCGCCGCCGCCGAACTCCTCGGGCAGGGCGATACCGAGCAGGCCGGTGGTCGCGAGTTCTCGCCACAGTTCACGGTCGACGCGCTCGGCGGAGAGTTCGATCTCCTTGGTGCGCTCGATCGTTGCCTTGCTGGTGAAGACCTCGTCGGCCAGTGAGCGAATCGCGTCCTGCTCTTCGCTGAAATTGAAGTCCATCAGTGCTCCTCGCGTACGGCCGGCCGGAACGCGGGAAGCGTCAGATCCGGGTCGGCGTCGATCCAGTCAAGTTCCACGGGCATGTCGACCACGACATCTTCGGGCGCGATACCCACCATGTTGGCGATCAATCGTGTTCCCTCTTCGAGTTCGATTACCGCAACGACGAGCGGGTAGTCGAACGCGTCGATCTTGGGATGATGATTGACCACGAAGCTGTACACCGTGCCGCGCCCCGACGCGTCGATCGTGTCCCACTCGAGTGACTGGCACTCCCCGCACATCGGGCCGGTGGGATGACGCAGCGTCTTGCAGGACGTGCAGCGCTGGATCACCAGACGGTGCTCCTTGGCGGCTTCGAACCAGAAAGCGTTGTCCGCGTTGAGAGCCGGACGCGGACGCAGAGCGCGCGGCGCCTCCGGTGCAGCAGCTTCCTGAGGCTTGAACCGCAGTGTCCGCCACCGCTGCGTGCCGACAACCTCGTCGTCGCCGTTGCGGTAGGTCTTGAGCGTCGTGACAAAGTGTCCGACACCGAGTCCGGTCTTCTTCTCCGGCGAAATCGACTCGATGACCTCGGTGTAGTTCACGCGATCTCCTGGGCGCAGTTCGGCGAAGAACTCCTGATCGGAATCGGTGGCGACGACGGAACTGTAGCCCGCAGCGTCGAGGGTGGCGATCAGATCGGTCCACACCTGTGACGGGTCGTTGCCCGCCATCTTGTCGGTGAACGTCCGCATGATCCAAACCTGAAGCATCTGAGCGGGAGCGACGACGCCGTCACGGCCGGTGGCGCGGGCAGCTTCGTCGTCGAGGTAGACGGGGTTGGTATCGCCCATGGTCTCGGCCCAATGCCGGATCATGGGGATGTTGACCTCGTCGGGTCCCCAGGTGGTGGGAACAAGCGTCTGGCCGACAAAAGCGTCGAGTTGCGCCGAAATGTCGCTCACTTGACCCTCTTTTCGCGAACGAGTCCCAAGCCGATGGTGCCGACCATGTCACGCAGAACCTCGTTGACGCCGCCGCCGAAGGTATTGACAACACCCTGACGGGAGATCTGCTCGATCTGACCGGCAAGCAAAGCGCCCGGAGACTCGGGGCGGATGCGTCCGGCGGAGCCGAGAATTCCGAGCAGGGTGCGGTAGACGTCGACGTGAGTCTCGGTCCCGTACGTCTTGGTAGCGCCGGCGTCGGCTCCGGAGAGCGTGTCCTGTGCGACGGCTGCCGTCATCTTCCAGTTCAGCAGTCGCATGGCCTCGAGCTTGGCGTGTGTACGAGCGAAGTCCTGCTGCACCCACGGGATGTTGATGGCGCCGTTTTCCTTGGCCCAGTCCAGAACCAGGTTCCACAGACCGTACGTGCGACCACCGATGGCCGCCAAGCCGATTCGTTCGTGATTGAGCTGAGCGGTGATGAGCTGCCAGCCGCCGTTGACCTCGCCGACAACGTCCTTCGACGGAACACGAATGCCGGAGTAGTACGTGGACGTCACCATCAAACCGCCGACGGTGTTGATCGGTGACCACTCGAAGCCTGCGTCCTCCGTGGGGACGATCAGGATCGAGATGCCCTTGTGCTTGGGGGCGTCCGCGTCGGTGCGGCAGGCCAGCCACACGTAGTCGGCGGTGTTTGCGCCACTGGTGAAGATCTTGTTGCCGTCGACGATCCACTCGTCACCGTCGAGAACCGCACGAGTCTTGAGTGATGCGAGGTCGGTGCCGGCCTCGGGCTCGGTGTAGCCGATGGCGAAGACGATGTCGCCGGCAAGAATGCCGGGCAGGAATCGTTCCTTCTGCTCTTCGGTGCCGTACTTCATCAACGTCGGCCCGACGGTATTGACCGTCACGAAGGGGAACGGCAGTCCCGCGCGCTGAACCTCGTCGAAGAACACGAACTGTTCTTCGATGGAGCGGCCCTGTCCACCGAATTCCTTGGGCCAACCGATGCCGAGCCAGCCGTCCTTACCCAGCAACTTCACGATCTCGCGGAAGTACTCGCCGCCCACACCTTGCTCGCCGGCCGCGCGACGCTTCTCTTCCGGCAGCAGCGCCGCGAAGTACGCGCGCAACTCCTTGCGGAGCTCCTGCTGCTCGGGCGATTCCCTCAGATCCATCGCTGTTTCTCCTATGGCATTCATGGCTGGCAACTCTTGGTCTGGACGCTAACCAGATGCCCAGGTGGGCGCTGTGAATGTCTCGTTGAGCGGGAAGCCGAAACATGAGCGGCGTCACATAGGGTGAGATATGCGCATGGACTCCTCGGATCGCGTCGCTCTCACCGACTTGGCCGCCAGGTATGCACAGGCCGTCGACCGCCGAAACACCACCGCGCTTGCGGCTCTCTTCACTGACGACGTGGCATTCGTCTTGCCGCCGGCATTGAACGGAACGGATGCGCCGACGGAGATACGTGGGAACACCGTCGTCAGCAGGTCGGTGGTCGATGCCGTCTCACATCTGCACTCGACCCGGCACATCGTCGAGCAGCAGATCCTCGACCTCGACAGCCCCACCACCGCGCACGGTGAGGCCTACTGCTCCGCTCACCACATCTATCCGCGGGGCGAGGGCCACCGGGACAACCGGATCGAGATTCGTTATCAGGACAGCTTCGAAAAGGTCGACGGCACCTGGTTGTTCTCGCGTCGTGAATTGGTAGTCGATTTTGCCGAGGACGTTCCGGTCATCCTGCTCGGACAATAGGTACAGGAAAAAATCGCGGTGATTCTGTATCTCCTCACGGGAGGTTTACCGGGCTAGCGTTCAGCAACTGTCACGCCATCTCGGCGTGACGTTCGGCTATGTCTTGGAGATTCACATGTCACGCTCGCGCACCAGAAGATTCCTCGCTGCCTTCGCAGTGGCCGCCGTCGCAGTCGGAACCGTCGCAGCGTGCTCGAGCGACAGTTCCTCCGATGAGAACGCGCCCCTTCGCATCGTCGCTTCTTCGGTTCCGCACGCCGAGATCTTGAAGTTCGTCGAAGAAAAGGGCCTGCTCGGCGACACCAAGATCGAGGTCAGCGAGATCACCGGCGACCTCGACGCCAACGAGGTGCTCGAAGCGGGCGACACCGACGCCAACTTCTTCCAGCACGTGCCGTACCAGGAATCGTGGTCGAAGGAAAAGGGTGTCGACGACCTGGTCGCCGTGGCGAAGGTCCACGTCGAGCCCCTCGGTGCATATTCCAAGAAGGTCACCAACGTGGCCGACCTGCGCCAGGGCGCAACGGTCGCGTTGTCCAACAACGTGACGAACTTCGCCCGTGGGCTGTACCTGCTGCAGCAGGCCGGTTTGATCAAGCTCGATCAGCAGTTGGGCGCCCCCGGCACCGACATCACGCAGATCAGCGAGAAGAACATCATCGACAACCCCAAGGGACTCACGTTCACCCAGGTCGATCCCCCGCAGCTTCCGCGCACTCTCGACGACGGAAATGTCGATCTTGCAATCATCAACGGCAACTACGCAATCGAAGGCGGCCTCAATCCCGCCAAGGACGCACTGGTGCTCGAGAAGGCCGAGGGCAACCCGTACGCCAACGTCCTGACGGTTCGTACCTCCCTCGAAAACGATGCGCGAGTGCAGAAGTTGGCCGAGGCGTTGACGTCCACCGACGTCGCGACGTTCATCGAGCAGACCTACCAGGGCTCGGTCATTCCGGCCAGCGCTACCTGATCGAGACCCGTCATGGTCTTCTCGATCGAATCGGTCTCCAAGGAATACGGCAGCGGCACAAAAGTTCTGCATGCACTCGATTCCGTGTCCCTGAAAATCGAAGACGGCGAGATCTTCGGCATCATCGGCAAGAGCGGCGCCGGTAAATCGACTCTGCTGCGCTGCCTCAACCTGCTCGAACGCCCGACCAGTGGCCGGATTCTGTTGGGCGACACCGATCTGACCGCGTTGAGCCCGGCGCAGTTGCGCGATGCACGCAAGCGGATCGGTGTCGTGTTCCAGCATTTCAACCTGCTGCACTCCCGCTCGGTCGCCGCCAACATCGCCTTTCCTCTCGAAGTGGCGGGGTACTCGCGGGCAGATCGCCGTGCCCGCGTCGACGAGCTGATCGAGTTGGTCGGCCTGGAAGACCGACGTGACGCCTTCCCTTCGCAACTGTCCGGCGGACAGAAACAACGGGTCGGGATCGCGAGGGCCTTGGCGGCTTCTCCCGATGTCCTCCTGTGCGACGAAGCCACGAGCGCCCTCGACTCGGATACGACCGATTCGATCCTCGACCTGCTCGCCGACCTCAATCGACGTCTGGGTGTGACCATCGTTCTGATCACCCACGAGCTCAACGTGGTTCGACGGATCTGTCACCGCGCCGCCCTGATCGACCAGGGACGCATCGTCGACGAGGGAACGCTCACCGAACTGGTTGCGGACCCGGACTCACCCCTCGGCGAGGCGCTACTGCCGACCGGAACGGTGCGAACGTCCCCGACCGGAATTCCGGCACTCCTCACCTTTGTCGATTCGCTGTCGACCTCGCCCGTGATTTCCCAACTCTCGCGTGATCTCGATGTCGACGTCACCGTGATCTCCGGCGGTATCGAGGACATCGGAGCCCATCAGGTCGGCCGCCTTCGCGTGGAGTTCGCCTCGCACACCGGACTCGCCAACGACGAAGAGACAAGAAAGTCTGTCGAAGAACATCTTTCGCAGCGCGGAGTGAAGGTGACGTTCTCATGAACAAGACGTCCTGGCAGGATTCCCTGGGCGAAGCATGGGAAGCCCTACTCGACACGCTCTACATGGTCGGCGTCTCGTTCGTGCTCACCGTGATCATCGGTATCGCCCTCGGCGTTCTGTTGCACGCGAGCGCGCCCGACGGAATCCGTCCGAACCGCGTTCTCAATTCGGTACTGGGCACCGTGGTGAACATCGGCCGTTCGCTGCCGTTCGTCATTTTGTTGGTCCTCCTCATCCCGGCGACGCGGGCGATCGTCGGAACAGCGCTCGGGGCGACGGCAGCGATCGTCCCGCTGACCATCGGCTCGGTGCCCTTCTTCGCTCGCGTCGTCGAGAACGCACTGCGTGAGGTCGATTCCGGACGCGTCGAAGCAGCACGATCCATGGGCGCCACCGACAAGGACATCATCGTCAAAGTGCTACTGCCCGAATCAGTTCCGGGATTGGTAGCCGGAGCAACCCTGACGGCGGTGATGCTGATCGGTTTCTCGGCCATGGCAGGCGCCATCGGCGCCGGCGGTCTCGGCGACTTCGCGATCAAGTACGGCTACCAACGATTCAACACCCCGGTGTTGTTCGTCGCTGTCGTGATCTTGATCGTGTTGGTTCAGGCGATCCAGTCGACCGGCGATCTCGTAGTTCGTTCGATGGCACACAAGCGGTAACCGATCAGCTCGACACCATCGCGATCGCAGTTCGCAGGCCTCGCCGCTTACCGGTCTGCGGATCGACGCCGAAGACTTCCTTGATTCCGCCGCGGATGCGGAACTTCAACTCCGAGTGCGTCTCCGGAGCATCGTCCTGGGACGCGGAGAGAAACCTGTTGGGCAGCGACAACTTCCAGATGGTCCGCAACGTCAATCCGTACTGCTTCCACAGCGGCCCGGTGGTGTACGGGAGGTCGTACTTGTCACACAAGTCCCGCAGCGGCACCGCGATTTCCGAGTACCGATTGCTCGGCAGGTCAGGGAAGCAGTGATGCTCGATCTGGTAGCAGAGGTTGCCGCTCATGAAGGCCATGACGGGGCCGGCATGAAAGTTGGCGGACCCCAGCATCTGTCGTAAGTACCACTGAGCGCGGGATTCGTTCTCGAATTCCTCGAGCGTGAACTTCTCGGCACCGTCGGGGAAGTGCCCGCAGAAGATGACGGCGTAACTCCAATAGTTGCGGATGAGATTTGCAACGGCGTTGGCCGTCAACGTGGTCTTCCACGCCGGGCCGGTCAGGGCGGGGAACAGGATGTAATCCTTCGCCACCTGACGCGCGATCTTCTTTCCGACGTCCTTGGCCATCTCCGATTTCTCGGACCACTTCACCTCGCCCTTGCGAAGCTTGTCGGTCTCGAGGTGATGCAGTGCGACGCCCCACTCGAAGAGGGTCGCCAGCACGAAATTCGTGATCGGTTGGAAGAGATAGTCGGCGTGCCACTTCTGATCGCGCGTGACGCGCATGATGCCGTAGCCGACATCGTTGTCGAGGCCGACGATGTTGGTGAACTTGTGATGAGTGAAGTTGTGCGAGTGCTTCCATCCCGAGGACGGGCAGGTGTTGTCCCACTCCCAGTTGCTCGAGTGAATCTCGGGATCGTTCATCCAGTCCCACTGACCGTGGATGATGTTGTGGCCGAGTTCCATGTTCTCGATGATCTTGCCGACCCCCAGCAGCGCAGTCCCCAGAATCCAGGCAGGCTTCTTCTTGCTGGCGAACAAGACGATGCGGCCGGCCACCATCAGAGAGCGTTGAAACGCGATCGTCCGCTGGATATATCGAGCATCGTGCGCGCCGCGCTTCTCCTCGATGTCGAGCCGAATGGCGTCCAACTCGCGCCCGAGCGCTTCGACGTCTTCCTCGGTGAGATGGGCATATTCCTTGATGTCGGTGATCGCCACAGTGTTTCTCCGTATCGGTTTTCTCCGTGCCGCAGGACTGGTCCGTCGGGCGGTACCCCTGGGAGCCGGTGCGGAAACGTCAGCCCCGATATTCATGTGCGTCTTCACGCAATCTATGCCAAAGTCGATATACGTGAGCCCCGAAAACAAGATCACCATCCGCACCGCTACCGAGAGCGACTGGCCGGCTCTCCAACTACTCGACTCGGTGGGGTTCGGTTTTCACCCGTCTCCCGCGGTCAGCGAACTGACGAAGGCTCTCTACAAGCCCGAGGACATCATCCTCGCCGTCGACGGTGACCTACCCGTCGGCGTGGCCATCGAAATCGACATGGAATTCACCGTGCCCGGCGGACGCCAACTCCCCACGCGCGGAATCACCTGGGTATCCGTCGCCCCGACTCACCGTCGCCGTGGCGTCCTACGCTCGATGTTCACTGCACTTCACGCCCACATCGAGTCGACCGGAGCACCACTTGCCGCCCTGACGGCCAGCGAGGCCGGCATCTACAACCGCTTCGGATACGGCCCGGCCACCTTCAGCGAGGGCATCACCCTCGATCGCCGCTTCGCGCGGTTCCGCCCCGAGGTGCCCGACAACGGTGGCGTGTCGATCGTCGACGTCAAAGCTGCCTCGACGCTTCTACCCGAGATCTACGATCGCTGGCGACTGCTGACACCCGGCGCTCAATTGCGTCCGCAACCGCTCTGGGACCATATGTTCGCCGACCCGTCCGAGGATCGTGACGGCGCCTCCGGACTGTTCTTTCTGACACACGCGGACGGATACATCGCTTACCGGCACACGAACGAGGGCCGCGACAGCATCGCCCGGATCGACGAGTTCGTCACCATCACCGAAGACGCGCACGCGGCGCTGTGGCGCACGATCTGCGGCCTCGACCTCGTCACCCGGATCGAGACACGCCAGCATCCTGCCGATCCACTCCGGCTGATGCTGACGGACTACCGTCTTGCCCGGACGACGACGCGCTCCGATCGACTGTGGCTGCGCATCATGGACGTGCCCGCGGCTCTCGAGGCTCGTGAATATGCTGCTGACCTGGACACCGTCATCAAGGTCGAAGATCCGTTCCTGAAGGCCGGCGGAACTTTTGCACTTCAGGTCAAGGGCGGCAAGGCCACCTGTACGGCCACTGACGCGGAGCCCGCGATCACGATGCCCTCTGATGTCCTGAGCAGCTTGTACCTGGGCGAGCACCAGGCCAAGACCTTCGCGGCGGCGCACCGACTCCACGCGTCCGATCCGCGGGAGATCCGGAATTTCGACTTCGCTTTCAACGCAGAGAAGCCCGCAATTCTCGGGTACGGATTCTGATGATGTTGCCGACACGGGCATCGACGATTTGTGCCGTCGGTCGTATTCAGGGTTAGCCTCGAACAATGGCGTTTGTCGAAAAGATGGTCAATAGGCTTCCTGAGCGGGTTCTCGTGCGCGTCCTGCCGCACGCAGAAATGCTCAAGTTCCTGGTGGTCGGCGGCATCGCCTTCATCGTCACCACGGTGCTGTTCTTCGGCATCAAGTGGACGGTTCTGCCTCAGCACCCGGTGACTGCCAACATCCTTGCGGTCCTGATCGCGACGGTTCTGTCTTACGTCCTCAACCGCGAATGGTCGTTTGCTCAGCGCGGCGGTCGACAGCGCCATCACGAGGCCGCTCTGTTCTTCATCGTCGCGGGTATCGGTTTGGCCATCAACCAGGTACCTCTCTGGACCTCCAGGTACGTGTTCCACCTGCGTCAACCCGAGGTGTCGGTGTTGATGGAGAACTTCGCGGACTTCATCAGCGGATCGATCATCGGGACCCTGCTGGCGACGGCCTTCCGCTGGTGGGCCATGCGTCGGTACGTCTTCCCCGAAGAAGCCACCGACAGCCAGGTCGTTCTCGACATCGAAGCGACTCCCGGCACCAAGACGCCGACAACCGACGCCACCGCCCTCGACTGACTTCCCGGATCGACGCACCCGATCGCTCGCGCTTCGATCAGAGTTCGTCGATACCGATCAGCCCGTCCTGAAGGGCCCGTGCAAGCAGCGCCATCTTCGTCGGGGCTGTCCGGCCCACTTCGTCGTACTTCCCTCGAATACGCGCGAGATGCGTATTCACCGTCCCCTCCGCGATGTACAACTCACGGGAGACTTCGGCTTTCGAGTCGCAGCGAATCCAGGTCAACAGCACCTGTACTTCACGTCTACTGAGGCTGGGTGAGTCAGCAGTCTTCATCGGTGGTGTCCCTAACTTCCAGGCTTTTCGCGCGGTCGAACTCCCATGGAAACGGAGCATGGTCGCAGGGTCACTCCGTTTGTTGACTGGGATAACTCTCGAGCGAGAGTGAACACTCTCAGAACACCACTCGAGTGGGCCTTGACCTCGGTAGAGTCTTGTTTGCCCGTTATGTGTGGGAGAGACCGTCGAACGACCGAAGGACCGGCGATGACTGACCGCGACGCCTCCACCATGCAATTCGTCGATGCCGGCGTGACGTCTCTCGTCGAGGCCCCTCGAGACATTCTCGAACGCGGACTTCGGAGCGAACAGGTCGTCAACCAAGCCGGTGCGTCGCAGGCCACGTTCTTTCGCAAGTTCCGAACCAAATCCGAATTCATCGAGGCCGTGATCATCAGCCTCACCGAATCGACCTTGCACAGCGCAGACAAAGTGAAGCAGACCGTGCGTGCACAGCTGGCCGCAAACGACGACGCGCTTCGTCCGACGGTCACCACTCTCGTCAAAGAGGCATTCGACGCAATCGTCAACGACGCGTCGACTGCAAGAAGCCTTCTCTCACACATTTTTGCGGGCTCACACCGGCGAACCTCCACCGCTCTGGAAAACGAATATCGTCGACGCGACGAGCTCGTATCCGCGGCCTACGAGGCCCTTTTCGAGAAAACCGACGCAACACTCCGAAGGCCGTTCACCACCAAGACCTTCGCTGTCACGGTCAACGCGGTGATCGACGGCTTCCGCATTCGTAGCCGCATCGATTCCCGCTCCGTCTCACCCGACATCATGTCCGACGCACTGCTCGCGATACTGGGCGCCGTCGTCGACACGTCCGGCCTTCACCAACACCTCGATGACGTTGTCGGTCCCATCGACCAGCCCGCTGAGCCGCGTCCGCTGCCGCGTGATCCGCGAGCGGCGTTTCTCGCCGCTGCGCGTAGCGAATTCGGCAAGCGCGGATACTTCATGACGCAGATCAACGACATCGCCGACACGGCGGCAGTTCCCCGCGCCGCCGCCAACAAACTGTTTCCCACCAAGCCCCACATCTTGGTGGCAGCCCTTCAGAGCCGCGTGGACTCACTGCGAGAGACCGTTGCCGACGACATCCTGATCGGTCTCGGTGACGTCGCGATCATCGAGAACTTCCTACTCCGCTGCGCACAACTAGCCTCTGACGAAACAGAGTTCATGGATGCACTGCTGGTTGCCGTTGCCCACGACACCTACGGCGAGCCCGAGAGCCTGCTCTCGCTCAAAGAGAAACTCAACATTCCCTCGATCATCGCGCCGATTGTGCAGCGCGGCCAGGACAACGGAGCGATGTCGACCATCAGTGCTCCGATGGACATCGCCGCAGGCATCACCAACACCCTCCTACTGAGGTGCTTCACCCGCCGATCGGACAGCCCAGCCGACAACGCTGCCTTCGTCGGCGCGATGGTCCTGAACGGGCTGGCGCATCCCTGATCAGACGAAGGACTACGCGCCGAGCCCCAGCCGCTTCGAGCATTCAGCCATTTCGTCGATGATCAATTCCAACGACGTGCCACGACGGCTCGCGGACAACACGATTCGATCGGCTCCCAACCCGCGTGCCCAGTCGAGTTTCGCTTCGTCGAGCCTGGGCAGTGTCGCACCGAGTACCAGCGATACGTCGGCAGGATCTCGATCTGCCTTCACCGCAGCCGCTTTCATCGCCGCTACAGCCTTGTCGAGATCTTCACCGGCCAGTCCCAGCGGCTGGAAACCATCACCCAACCGGCCTGCTCGCCGAGCAGCAGCGAGACTGTGTCCACCGATGTAGAGCGGAACTCCGGATTCGCGGTGCGGCTTCGGCCAGCTGTACGCACCCTTGAACGAGAAGTAATCGCCGTCGAAATCGACTGCTTCCTTGCCCTCCCAGAGTGAACGCATCACCGCGATGGCCTCATCGGCTACCTTGCCGCGGCGCTCGAAGTCACCGCCGCACGCTTCGATCTCTTCTTTCATCCAGCCCAGACCGAGACAGATGCGCAATCGCCCACCCGAAAGTCGATCCAGCGTCGCCAAGCGCTTGGCAAGCACTACCGGATTGTGGTTGGGAAGCACCAGAACTCCGGTGGACAGACCCAAAGTCGTTGTGGCGCCGGCAACAAATGACAGTAGTTCCAGTGGGTCCGGGATGTCACAGTCATCGGGTAGGTGAGATTTTCCGGTCGGAGAGTACGGGTATTCGCTCGCCGTATCCGCGATGACAACCGAGTGCTCCACGGCCGAGATCTCGTCGAAACCCAACGATTCGGCGGCACGGGCGAATTGCAGAATCCAGGCGGGATCTCCACTTCGACCCAATTCGACCGGAACAACTACGCCGAGCTTCATACCGTTTCCTCCAGTGTCGCCATCAATTTCGGACCGTCCACGACGCGACCGAGGAACCGGTCCGCATCCGGATCTGTTGCAAGCCACACCGCAGCAGCGGCGGGCACGGATGCCGGTGTGGCCGCAAATCCGGCTTCCACTATCGCGTCCGCGCCACCACGGGCTTTCCCTGATTCCGTGATGACAAATCCTGGACTCAGGTTGAACGCTTTGATTCCGGCGCCTCGATACTCCGAGTTGATCGCTCCGGCGATACGTCCGAACGACGCCTTCGACGCGGCGTACGACAAACCCCAACCACCCTCGCCGGGAGGCGCAGGCGGATCCAGGGTCGCCGAACCAGATGCGAGGTTGACGACCACCCCGTTGCCGCTCTTGATCATCGACGGCAGAATCACCTGAATCAACGCAAGCTGGTGCAGATAGTTGCCGATCGCCATCGCCTGGGCGTCGTCGATCTCGATGTCGAGCACCCGGTCCATGTTTCCGACCGTCTGTGCGTAGGCGTTGTTCACCAACACGTCGACATGTCCCCACTCCGCCAGCACCCGTTCACCGGCGCCGCGGACGGAGGCCAGATCGAGCAGATTCATCGGAACGGCCAATGCGCGCACACCGAAGGACTCGATCTCGGCAACCGTCGTCTCCAGACTGCCGGGTACCGGAATGACCTGCTCCCCCTGCCTCGTTCGCGGGGCCGCCCGCCCTTCGCCTTCACGAACGGTGCGGGCTGTGATCGCAACATCGAATCCGACGCGCGCGAATGCCAGCGCGCACTCACGGCCGATCCCCCGGGAAGCGCCGGTAACCAGCGCAACACGACTCATAGGAACCGCGTGCGGCCGTGAGTCTCGAACTCCTTCTCCAGGTCCACCACGTCAGCTTCGGTCATCAACGTGTATTCGGGAGTACCGCGGCCCACCCAGTGGAACACTGGTTCGTCGGTCCGCCAGCGGTCGGCTTGAAGTTCACGTTTGAGTACCTTGTTGGAGCCCGTGACGGGCAGATCAGTCGAAACACGAACAAATCGCGGCGCTGCCTTGGTACCCAAATCCGCCTGCGCGGCAAGGTAGGCGGCGAACTCGGCCGGATCGAAATCGGCAAAGTCGGCGACCTCGACAGCTGCCATCACCTGATCGCCCGAACGCGGATCCGGTACCGCGAAGACACCCGTGGCAATCACTTTGGGGTGCCGACGCAGGATGTGCTCGATCATCAAAGCCGAGGTGTTCTCACCGTCGACGCGGATCCAGTCACCCTTACGTCCGGCGAAGTAGATGAACCCGGCCTCGTCGACGTAGCCGAGATCGCCTGTCCAGTACCAACCGTGGCGAATCTTCTCGGCAATTGCGTCTTCGTTCTTGTAGTACCCCTCGAACTTCTTCGATCCGGCCTTGTCGACCATCTCGCCGATGGATTCGTCGGGGTTCAGCACGTGACCGTGCTCGTCGAGAATCGCGCGGGGTCGCTCTTCGCGGGTATCGGGATCGACGATCACGATGTTCTCGCTCGCGGGACGGCCAAGCGCGCCGGCAGGTTGGTTCGGATCGAGCACGACCGAACCGGCACCTTCACTCGAACCGTATCCCTCGAAAAGCTGCGCACCGAAACGGCGGATGAACTCTGCCTTGTCCCCCGGCGACGCCTCGGTCCCGAAGCCGTGCGTGAGGGTGTTCTCGATGTCGTCGGGCAGTTCCGGCGTCGCCATGAGATACCCCAAAGCCTTACCGACGTAGGTGAAATATGTTGCGCCGTAGAACCGAACGTCCGGCATGAATCCCGAGGCGGTGAACTTACGAACGAGGCAGACCGTAGCTCCCTGCGAAAGGGCCGGCGCCCACAGAGCCATCAACGCGTTGCCGTGGAAGAGCGGCATGCAGCAGTAGCAGACGTCGTCGCGGTCGATGTCGTACTTGGCGCAGTTCGCGTAGGCCAACCGCGTCAGACGCCCCTGGCTGCACCGCACCGCCTTGGACATTCCGGTGGTGCCCGAGGTGAAGAGAAGCAAGAACAGCGTCGACGCGTCGACGCCGAGGTCGATCTGAGGCGACTCGACCTGGTGAGCGGAAATCTTGTCCGGGTATGACGCGTCGTCGACCAGAACAAAACGATCTTCGGTCAGTCCGAGGTCAAGGCCGGACAACTTCTCGTAGCCCGCTTTGTCGGTGACGATCAGCTGGCAGTCGACGTACCGAACCTCAGCCTCGAGTTCAGCTCCACGCCTGGTCGGATTGATGCCGACGATCGTGGCCCCGGTCAGGGCCGCGCCGCCGAGCCAGAACAGGAACTCGGGATCGTTCTCCAGAAGTACTCCGACGTGAAACGGTCCAGGCGCGCGAAGCGACTTCGCAAGCGAGCCGCGCGCCGCGCTCTCGCGCACCACCTCGTCCCAGCTCCAGTCCTGCGTCCGCGTCCGCAGACCCAGGTGCTGATCACCGAGACGGTCGATCAACATCTGCGCGACGTCCTCGCGCTGAGGAGCTGCAAGAGCTGCATTCGAAGATGCTTCGGTGGCGGTGTTCGTCATCGTGTCCTGTGTCCTAGTCGATATCGGAATGTCGATTACTCCAACTGCGATACGACTCGAACGTATCGACGCCTCAATGCCGGAACCGTCCCAGTCTCGCTCAGTGGTAACCACCGCCACAGATATGATTTTCTCGTGAGATTTTGTGACGTGAAAAGCGCCACAATACGAAAGGCCATTCCATGACTGCCCCCGCAGATCCGCAGTTGCTTCTGGACCAGGCGGTCTCACGCCTCACCGGTCCAGGTGGGCCATTCGAGATCGTCGAAGAAGAGGTTCTCGGCACCATAATGCCCGTGATGAAGAACCGTGGTCACGCCATCGGTGAACTCATCTCGGCATCTCGCGCCTGGGGCGACGGCGACTATCTCGTCACCAGCGATCGTCGAATCTCGTTCACCGAGCACGCTGATTCCGTCGCCGCGCTGGCAACTGCTCTGCGGGACAAGTACGGAGTCCGCAAGGGCGACCGTGTGGGCATCCTCGCTGCCAACACTCCCGAATGGGTCATGACGTTCTTCGCGACGCAGGCGCTCGGCGCGATCGCTGTCGGTCTCAACGGTTGGTGGGTTCCGCGCGAGGTCACCCACGGGATCGAGCTCTCACGTCCGAAGGTTCTGGTCGTGGACGCCAAGCGCGGCGCCGCCCTCCCCGAACTGCCGGCAGACATCACGGTCCTCACTATGGAAGAGGATCTGCCCGCACTCATCGCGGAATATGCAGGCTCCGACGTGCCGAGCACCGACATCGACGAGGACGACCCCGCCGTCATCCTGTTCACCAGCGGTACCAGCGGCCGCCCCAAGGGCGCACTCCACTCGCACCGCAACGTGATGGCCGTCGTCGACTACCACAAATACAGCGACGCGATCGGCGCTGCATTCACCGGCCGTGAGTACGACGCTTCCAAGCCGAGCCCACTGCGTTATCTACTCACCTCCCCGCTCTTCCACATCGCCAGCCTGCACAATCTGGTGGTCCCCCGTCTCGCGACAGGCAGCGCCGTCATCCTGACCGAGGGCGGCTTCGACGTCGACAAGGTGCTCGGGTTGGTCGAACGCGAGCGCGTCACCAACTGGGGTGCTGTCCCCACGATGGCATCGCGGCTACTCGAACACGGCAACATCGCCAAGTACGACGTCTCTTCGTTGACTGCATTCTCGCTGGCATCCGCGCCGTCGTCGCCCGCGTTCAAGGAACGCCTCAAGGAGCAGGTGCCGTTCGCACGCAATGCTCTGGTCGACAGCTACGGCCTCACCGAATGCAGCACCGCCATTGCGGTCGCCGTCGGCGCCGAACTCGAAGAGTTCCCAGGCACTCTCGGACGTCCGATCATCACCGTCTCGATGGAGATTCGCGATCCCTTCGGCGAGTGGCTGCCGGACGGCATCGAAGGTGAAGTGTGCGTGCGCAGCCCGTTCGTCATGCTCGGATACTGGGAGAACGACGAGGCGACCGAGTCTGCAATTGCACCTGGACGCTGGCTCCGCACCGGCGATTTCGGCGTCATCGAGAACGGACGTCTCCGTCTCACCGGTCGTCGTTCCGACCTGATCCTGCGTGGTGGCGAGAACGTCTACCCCACCGAGATCGAGCAGACGCTCGACGAACACCCCGACGTGATCGAGTGCGCGGTCATCGGCATGCCGCACCCCGACCTCGGCCAGGAAGTGTCCGCCGTGGTTGTACTGCGTCCCGGGGCTGCCACCACGGAGGCGGAGCTGCGCGACTATGCCGCCGAGCGACTTTCCTACTTCAAGGTGCCGTCGAAGTGGCGCATCACCAGTGATCTGTTGCCTCGCAACGCAACCGGCAAGATGGTTCGGCGCGAGATCACCGTATGACCGCAGAGCTGTCACGGATCGTCGCCGAGTCTGCGATCCGTGACCTGCTCTGTGAGTACACGCATCTGATCGATCAGGGCAGATTGCGTGAAGTCGCTGCATTGTTCGCCCAGTCCGACTACGGGCAGTGCGGACCGGACGGGGTTGCCACCACACTCATTTCGTCCGACGCCGACGCAGTGTTCGCAGCCTGCAGCGGCTTCATTCGGATGTACGGAGATCCGCCGGTTCCACGCACCAAACATCTGCTGACCAACACGCGAATCTCGGTCGACGGTGAATCAGCGACGGCACTCTCGTACGTCACGGTCATACAAGGTACCGAAGATCTTGCCCTGCAACCTATTTTGTCGGGACGCTACTTCGATCGCTTCTCGTGCATCGACGGGTCCTGGCAGTTCAGCTCGAGGCTCTTCTGTTTGGACAACATGGGCGACATGTCCGCTCATGCCAAGCGGGCACTGTAGAGGAACGACTGTGGAAATCGGTGTCAACGTTTTGGGTCTCGAGGCCCTGTTCGACGGCAAGGTCCGCCCGGTCCTGGACTTCGCCGCGGGTGCTGACAGAGCCGGGATCGATCTGATCTGCACCGGCGACCACCTCGGGTTCAATGCCGACGCTCACGCCCAGCGGGTAGTCGAACACAACTTCCTGTTCCCGTTGGATCACCCTTGGTACGAACCGATTTCATTTCTGTCTTCGATCGCCGCGGTGACGGAACGAGCTCGCCTCGGAGTATCGGTTCTGATCGCCACGGTTCGCCCGGCGGCCCTGCTTGCAAAGCAGGTTGCCACTCTCGACTCATTGTCCGAAGGTCGAACTGTCATGGGTTTCGGCGTTGGATGGCAAGAAGCTGAATACACCGCCACCAACATGCCTTTCGACGCGCGATTCGGGCGCATGGAGGAGACCGTCGCAGCCTGCCGCGAACTGTGGACCAATGCACCGGCCACCTTCAAGGGGCGCGACTTCGCTTTCGAGAACTACCACAGCCTCCCGCTGCCGATCCAACCCCGAATACCGGTGCTCTTCGGTTTCGGACCAAGCCGGCGGAACTTCGACCGCATCGCACGCGTCGCAGACGGCTGGACCGTGAACCCGACCGATCTGGGAACGTTCACCGACAGTGTTGCACTGTTGCGCAACACGTTCGAAGCCCACCAACGTGACCCGGAGTCGGCGCGCGTGCAAGTGTCTGCGGCGCCGGTTCGACGCGACAACGGGTCCGTCGACCTCTCGGCAACCGCAGACAAGGCCCGGGACTGGTTCGCCCGCGGCGCGTCCGTCGTCGTTCTCCGACCCGCCGTATTCGATTGCGCTGCCGAAGAACTACCAGAACTACTCGACTGGATGACCAGCATCAAGGAGGCGTGACATGGACCGGGCACTGCAAGATCTCATCGACAAGCAGGCAATCCGTGAGGTGGTTCTGACGTACTGCCGTGGCATCGACCGCCTCGACTTCGATCTCGTCCGCAGCGCCTACCACCCGGATGCGATCGACCATCACACCGGATTCGACGGCAACATCGACGAGTACATCGCCTGGGTGACACCAAAACTCTCGGCGATCGGCGGCACGATGCATCACATCGGCAACCATCTGGTCGAACTGCACGGCGACCACGCGATCAGCGAGGCGTATTCGATGTCCACACACTGGGGTGGGCCCGAAGGCATCGGGATGATCAACTTCACCAGCGGTGCGCGATTCATCGACCACATGGAGCGTCGCAACGGTCGCTGGGCGATCAAGGAGCGATGGGCCGTACGAGAGTGGACTCGCTCGGACGAGGGCCGCTTCGTCAACCCCGAAGGGCCTGGTCCGCGTGGGCGTCGTGACGCCTCGGATCCTCTGAGCGCACTACGAAGTTCCCTTGAATAACTTGGGGTTCAGTCTTCGAGGTCGAATTCAACTCGCGCTCTCGCGAACAACATGCGGATGTCCTTCCCGAACGTGACTGCTGCCGTTCCCAATGCATTGACCGCTGCGGTCAACGGGTCCGATTCGAGCGCGTCGAAAATCGCATTGAGAGCGTAGGACGGGACATGAATATTCCCGTGATCGAACGGATTGGACTCCGGTTGCGGCGAACGGTCCACTATCTCGACCTTGACTTCCAACTGCACGTTGTCGGTCCCCGCGCCGAATTCCTCCTCGTGTAGGTGTTCGAATGCCGTTGTGCGATTTCCGAAGGGTTCCGGAAGTTGTTGTCCCACATGCATAGCGTTGAGGGCCGGGCGAACCCAGTCCCTGTCGGCCAATCCCGCATACTCATACGCCTGCACAGCGGCCCAAAACGCGAGTCGACGAAGAGTCGGGACGTTCATGCGGACGACCGCTTCGGCAAGTGGTCGGTCCATACGAGCTATGTCTTTGCCGGACTGGAATCGTTCGAGTTGAGGCATCGGATCTCCTCCCCACTCCTGCCGCTCTCGTTCAGCAGCTTCGGCGCGGAGGTCACTGATTTGCACAAACCTGGACGGCTCGCCGTTCTCGCCGTCAATCGTTATCCATGTCGACTCGATGTCCCGCTGTGCACGAGGAATCGGTTCAGGTATCGGTTCGTCCACCGGAACGCCATATCCCGGCATGTCCCACTGCAGCGATGGCCGCACCTCGTCGCCGCCTGAAGGCCACATACGCACCCGCCAAACATCTCCGGGTTCTGTCGATCCGGGCCAGCCGTAGTTCACAAAACCGCGGCCGGCAATCTCGACCAGATATGACCCCTCCGGTACATCACAGACAATGAACTCCCCACCCGGAGGTGAATCAAAGCTAATTGACCCCTGCGGACCAACCTTCAGAAACGACTCACTGACCTGCTGCCATTTCTGGCGGTCGGATGCGGGTCGGGAGGACCAGACTTCGACCGTTGCATGCATGTCGAAGTTGTTCTGGTGCGGGCTCAGGACAATCACAATTGTGCCGTCACTGTACGCAGGGCGCGAAGCCATCGCGAGTTCGAGCAGGTCCGTTTCCCTCCCGAAACCGTCATCGTCGCCGTATATGTAAAACTGTCCATAGTCCATGAAGAGCACAAGCGACTGTTCACTGAGTTTCACCGCGTTGTCTGCCATATGCCGATACTTACACAGTGGCACGACAACATGTCCGAGTTGCGAATGGACAGGATCGAAAATGCAAGCACAATAAGCATTTCGGCCGATTCGGACTATTCCGACCGATTTGAGAATTCAGTTCATATCGAACACACATTCGAATAGAATGGATGCATGTTCAACCCGACAACAGAGCTCTTCGGTATCTCAGCGCAGCTGACCGGTACCGAAACTGATTGTGCGCTGGTTGATCTCATGACAGATCTGCACGCATGTGAGGCGATGCTGGTCGAACGCAAGCTCGCTGTGATTGCCGAGTTCTTTTCGCGGCGAAGCTCAGAGCATGCCGCCAGTGGTGCGTGGTCGTCGACCGCACACGAGTTGGCTGAATCGGAAGTCGGTGCGTCACTGACGATGGGCCGCGCGGCTGCAGGCAAGCTGATCGGGTTGGGGTTCTCGTTGAAGACTCGTTTGCATCGCACTCGAGCGGCGATGGCGCGTGGCGAGTTGGATCTGTACCGAGTTGGTTTGATCGATTCCGCGACCGCGAACGTGAAAGACGAATTGATCGACGAAGTGGAACGACTACTGCTCGAGCAGGTTCTCGCCCCACCAGTAGCCGGCGGAACGGGCTTGACGGGAAGGCGACTGACAGCGGCGATCGATCGGATCGTGGCGATGGTGGACCCGGAAGGTATGCGAGAACGTCGACGCCGCGCTCTCACCGATCGCTTCGTCGGGGTCAGCGCTGCCGAGGACGGGATGGCAAAGATCTTGGGAAGCATTCCGGCAGAGCAGGCTCGGGCATTCGACGGCCGACTACGCGAGTTGGCAATGTCGGTATGCCGAAACGACTCTCGAACATACGAGCAGCGACGAGCCGACGCGCTCTTCGAGTTGACCAACGGATCACCGTTCTTGCCGTGCAACTGTGACCGAGATGATTGCCCGCAGGATCGTAGCGGTGGTGTTGTCGTTCGTCGGCCCGTGGTTCACGTCGTGATGACTGATTCCACTCTGCGCGGAGGCGGCGAGCCCGCTCACCTCGACGGGTACGGGGTGATCAGCGCTGAGCATGCTCGCGACATCGCCCAAGACGCCGTAATTCGAAACGTCCGAGTACCCGCTGATGCCGCCACCGAACCGGTGCTTGCTTCGGCGTACGTCTACCGGCCGGGTTCAGTTCTCGATACCTGGTTGCGGATCATCGCGGGCAGCTGCCAATGGCTGCATTGTGATGTCCCGGCCTGGAATTCCGATCTGGACCACAATGAACCGTTCCATCATGGCGACCCCGAACGCGGCGGCAAGACAGTCGAATCGAATATGAGTGCGTTCTGCCGCAACCACCATCGCCTCAAGCATTCCGACCGGTGGCGATTCGCGTCGAACGAGGATCGGACCATGTCGCTGACATCGCCGACCGGGCATTGCTACCGAACACGCCCCGCAGGGTTGATAGCCGGGCCGCACGGCCCGATGCCGCCGCAGTACGGTCGAGATCGGCGGACCCAGGCGGAGAACAAGGCCGCCCGTATCCAGTCCGAACGCAATCGTCAACGCCGACGGATTCAAAGGCAGCTAGAACAACGCGCTCAACGTAAGCGGCGGAAATCACCGCGAGCCCACCGAGAACCCATCGACTACGGGGACGACCCGCCACCGTTCTGAGATACCGAGCGGCGTCGAGGCGCGTCGACGTGTCGCAGGGTCAGTCTGAGGCCGGCTTGGTGTCGTCATCTCCCGCTGGAGGATCGTCTTCAGCAACCGGGTCCGGATCGTCGTCACCAAACGGATCGATGGTGTCGACACCTTCGAGGACGGTCAGCTCTTCTTCAACCTCGGCCAGGAGGCCCTTGGCTTCAGCTTCGAACTTCTTCTCCCAATCGGACATACCGAGCCTCTTCTCTTCCGAAGCGAGTTCCCGCTGTATCTGAACTCAGACTACGTCGCCAGCGACGAGTTTCGCCGTCCCCTCGAGTCAGTACTCATGACCGAGTACTCATGATTCACGACGGACGGAGCACCCATGCCCGGACAGTTGGAAGGCAAAACCGCACTGATCACCGGAGCCGCCCGAGGTCAGGGCCGAAGCCATGCCGTGCGATTGGCGCAGGAGGGTGCGGACATCATTGCACTCGACATCTGCCGCCAGATCGAATCGGTGGCCTACCCGATGGGTACCGCCGAGGATTTGAGGCAGACAACGGCAATGATCGAGGCTCTCGGGCGAAATGCCGTCGCGCGAGAAGTCGACGTTCGCGATTTACCCGCGCTGGGAGCTGCGGTATCCGAAGGTATGGCAGTGTTGGGCAGCCTCGACATCGTCCTGGCCAACGCCGGTATCGGCATGATGTCCCCGGACATCGACGATGCCCGCGCCTTCCGCGACCAGATGGAGGTCAATCTTTTCGGCGTCTGGAATACCGTCCAGGCCGCAGCGCCCGCGATGATCGAGCAAGGGACAGGCGGCGCAATAGTCCTGACCGGATCAACACTGGGACTTGTCGGCCGCGGAGGTGATGGAACCGGCGGATCCGACGGCTACTGCGCGAGTAAACACGCCATCGTCGGGTTGGGGCGCACGTGGGCGCACTGGCTTGCTCCCCACAACATTCGTGTCAACTCCGTGCATCCGGCGGGAGCGAATACACCGATGGTCGTCAACGATGCCGTCGCGAAACTGTTCGCAGACTCCCCCGCATCGAGCGGAGCCGACGTCGGCAATCTCTTGGACGTCGGGCTGATCGAAGCTTCCGACGTCAGCAACGCGATAGCCTGGTTGGTCTCGGATCAGGCTCGATACGTCACAGGTATCGCGTTGCCGGTCGATGCGGGATTCACGGCCAAATAGACGCCGGATTCTCGAGCCGAATTACTGCCGATCAGTCGACGGTCGGCGCCCACTGCACACCGTTGATGTGCCCACCACCGTCGACGAAGAGAGTGTTGCCGGTGACGTAACGGCTGTCGTCGCTCGCCAGGAAGGCCGCCACGGGGCCGATGTCGTCGAGGGGATCGCCGATCCGCCCCATCGGGTTCTGCGCGGCCATCACTGCCACGTTTTCCGGATTGGCTTCGGCGACACGCTTGTACGCCGCACTCTGCGCACCGGGACAGATGACGTTGCAGTTCACATGCTTGGGAGCCCACTCGCGGGCAGCAGTGCGAGTCAATGTTCGCAATGCTTCCTTGGCCGCGTTGTACTGGACCGAGTACATGTGAGCATTCACGCCGTTGAGGCTGCACATGTTGATCACGCGGCCGGTGCCGTGACGCTCGAGTTCCGGCAACGCAGCCTGCATGGCCCAGAAAGCGGCCATCACTGCCATGTCGAAACCGCCGCGCAATTGCTCGTCGGTCATCTTCTCGAGCCGAGCGAAACCGAAAGTCCGCCACGCATTGTTGACCAGGATGTCGAGGCGTCCGAACCGCTCGACGGACTTGTCGACCATGGCAACAACCTGAGCTTTGTCGGTGACGTCGGTCCGGACGAATTCCGCCTCCGCGCCCCATTCGTCCCGCAACCACTGGGTCGTTTCGAGGCCCGCTGCCTCGTCGATCTCGGCAACCAACACCGACGCGCCTTCACGCGCGAACGCGCCTGCCACTCCGCGCCCGATGCCCATACCGGCACCGGTGACCACTGCTACACGTCCGTCGAGCTTGCCCACTGGGCCCTCCTTCATCAGAACCCCTACCTGGGGCGCGGCACGGTCTTGTCGATGAACAATCCCTCTACCGACACACACAATTCGCCGTCCGCAGTCTTGATCTCACCGACGGTGTGAATCTTGCGGCCGTCCTTGGAAAGGAATTTGCCGCTGATCGTGAGGGGCTCGAACAGTGGAGTCGGGCGATGGTACCGAGTGCTCAATTGTGCTGTCATGCCGGAAGTTCCACCCCAGGCGTTCGCGACGCCAAGAACGTGATCGAGCAGCAGCGCCGAAACACCGCCGTGTACATGGCCGGGAGGGCCCTGGTACGGCAGCGTCAACGTGACCACTCCCTGCACCGACCCGTCAGCGAGCCCTTCCAGAACCAGCGGCGGCGCAATGGCATTCTCGGGACCGGTCACCGGATCGTGACGAGTCACGCCCTCACCGTTCCACATGTCGATCAAGCGCTCGGCCACCTCGGGCGAGTGCTGCTCGAGGTGCTCGGCAATGCTGTTGAGCTCCTCCGCAACCCGATCCAGATTGGCGTTTCCGCGGTCGGTGCGCAGCATCGCGTCGACAACACGACGCGCTGCTGCCGTGGCCCGGTCGACCGGGGCGTCCTGCGGCGGCGACGTCAAAACCGTGCCGCCCGGGTGTGTGGCTGCCGTGGGGTGTGTGCCGAGGTCCATCAGTTGATCTCCATTGTTGCGTGTGTGAGAACCGGGGAGTTCTCGCGCTCGGGGCACGTCGCCGCCAAGGTCAGTGTGTTGCCGTCCTGCCATACCGAGGTGGTGATGGATTCACCGGGGAACAGCGAACCGGCGAACCGCACCGAGTAGTTCTTCACCCGCGTCGGATCTCCGTCGAGAATTCCGTCGACCACCGCCTTGCAGACGATGCCGTACGACGCCAGACCGTGCAGAATCGGAGCGTCGAATCCCGCCATCTTCGCGAAGGAGGGATCAGCGTGCAGCGGGTTCATGTCTCCACTGAGTCGGTACACCAGCGCTTGTGAGGGACTCGTGCTCGACGTCAGTACCTTGTCGGGCGCCCGGTCAGGCACCCCGGCAACAACTTCGGGACCGGCGCTGCCGCCGAAGCCACCTTCGCCGCGGGCCCAGATCTGCATTCCGGTGGTCCACAACGGATTCCCGTCAAGGTCCTCGGCCGCCGTCTCGAGCACGATGACGGCAGCCTTGCCCTTGTCCCACACGTCAGCGATGCGAGTGGAAATACGAGCAGCACCCGTCGACGGGATCGGCGCGTGAAGTGTCAGCGACTGCCCACCGTGCAGAATCTTGCGCAGGTCGATGTCGATTCCCGGCATACTCATCGACGCTGCGGGCAGTACACCCGCCGAAACTCCCTGGCCCGCAACCATTGCAAAGGTCGGGAGCACTTTCAGACCCTTTTCGTACACCCAGGTGAGCTCGGCGGGATCCAGAGCGTTCACGCCGGCTCCGAGCCCCAACTGGTAGAGCATGACGTCGCGGTCGGTCCACGACGCTTCGCGCACAGTCGGTTCGGCGGACAATGCCACCTCGAGATCGATAGCCATCAGTTCTCCAAAGTTCCGGCTCGGTAGACGGTCACGACGCACGCGCCGCCCAGTCCGAGGTTGTGCTGCAATCCGATTCGTGCGCCTTCGACCTGGCGAGCGTCTGCGGTCCCGCGAAGCTGCCACGTCAGTTCGGCACACTGTGCCAGCCCGGTGGCACCCAGCGGGTGGCCCTTCGAGATCAGACCGCCAGACGGGTTGACGACCCACTGGCCGCCGTACGTAGTGGCACCGGATTCGACGAGCTTTCCGCCTTCACCAGCGCCGCACATTCCGAGACCTTCGTAGGTGATGATCTCGTTGATCGCGAAGCAGTCGTGCAGTTCGATGACATCGACGTCGTCGATGCTGATGCCGGCTTCGGCAAAGACCTGCTCGGCGGCCGCAGCCGTCATCGGCGCGCCGACTACGTCGATCATCGACTTCTCGGCAAACGCTGCCGAGGTGTCGGTGGTCATGGCCTGAGCGACGATCTCGATCGCACGGTCCTCGAGTCCGTGCTCACGGACGAACTTCTCACTCACGACGACGGCAGCACCGGCACCGTCCGAAGTCGGTGAACACTGCGAGCGCGTCAGCGGCTCGTGAATCATCTTGTCGCCGAGCACCTGTTCGAGGGTGTACTCGTCACGGAACTGCGCATACGGATTGTTGACCGAGTGCTTGTGGTTCTTGACCGCCACGGCCGCAATCTGCTCGACCGTGGTGCCGTACTTCTTCATGTGCTCGACGGCGGCATTACCGAACAACTGAGCGGTCATGGGCGATCGGGCGAAGCCGTAGTCCTCGACCATGATCTTCAGCTGCGAGTCCAAAGTGGTGACCTTGGGCATCTCACCGGTTCCGGTCAGCGCCGTTTTGGTCATCTTTTCGAAGCCGACGGCCAGTGCGCAGTCCGCTTGTCCGGCCTGTACCCACTCGCGCGCCATCATCAGTGCCGTCGAGCCGGTGGCGCAGTTATTGTTGACGTTGAAGATCGGGATACCGGACAGACCCGTTTCGTACAGGGCACGCTGGCCTGCTGTCGACGCGTTGAACACGTAACCGACTGCAGCACGCTGGATCTGGTCGTAGCTGATCCCGGCATCGGTGAGTGCATTCGAGACGGCTTCGGTCACCATGTCCGGGTATTCCCAGTCGCGGGTCTCGATCTTCTCGAACTTGGTCATGCCCACGCCGATGACGAAGGTGCGATTGCTCATGTGCAGGTCACTTTCCCGGTTCGGGGTCGCGAGGCAGACCCAGGATTCGCTCACCGATGATGTTGAGCTGAACATTGGTTGTACCACCCGCGATGGACATGCACTGCGAGTTCAAGAACATCTGGGTTGCAGACATCCGATGCTGGTCGCCCAGAAGTGAACTCGGCCCGGCCCACTCCATTGCCACATCCCAGACCTGCTGGATGTGCTCGACACCGATCAACTTCGCCACCGAGGATTCGGCCCCCGGCTGCGCGCCGGTGAGCGAGCGCAGCGTGGTGCGCAGACCGAGCAGACCGCCGGATTGCGCGTCGCACAGCACCTTTCCGAGCACCGTCAACTGCTCGTCGTCGATACCGCCTGGCAGTCCGTCGACCAGGCTCAGCAGTGCCTCGCCGCCCGATCCCAGGGAGGAGTCGTTCGACAGCGAGACACGCTCGTTGGCCAGCGTGGTTCGAGCGAGCTTCCAGCCGTCGCCCGGCCCGCCGACGAGGCACTCGTCGGGAACGAAGACGTCGTCGAAGAAGACTTCGTTGAACAGTGCTTCACCGGTGATCTCGCGCAGCGGGCGAATGTCGAGGCCGCTGTTCTTGATGTCGATGAGGAAGTAGGACAGGCCCTTGTGCTTGGGGGCGTCGGCGTCGGTGCGGGCGAGGCAGATGCCCCAGTGCGCGTCGCGTGCCATCGACGTCCATACCTTCTGGCCCTGCAACTTCCAGCCACCGTCGACCTTGGTGGCCTTCGTGCTCAGAGCTGCGAGGTCGGAACCTGCGCCCGGCTCGGAGAAGAGCTGGCACCAGACGATGTCACCGCGCAGTGACGGTGGGACGAACTTGGCAAGCTGCTCTTCGTTGCCGTGCGCGATGAGCGTCGGGATGACCCAGTTTCCGATAATCATGTCGTGCGGCTTGATCTTCGCCGCGCGCAGTTCCTCGGCGATCACGAGCTGGCTGACGGCGTCGGCGGACTTGCCCCACGGAGCCGTGAAGTGCGGTGCGGTGTAGCCCTTTTCCGCGAGGTACGTCTTCTGCGCGGCGCCTTCGAGTTCGAGAGCCGGAGCGAGTTCAGCGCGAACATCGGCGCGGATCGCCTCGGCCTCCGGCGGCAATTCGATGCTGAGCACGCGGCGGGTGCCGGCAATGGTCAGCGCGGCGACGCGACGACGCCAGGATGCCGTGGAACCCAGCAGAATTCGCAGGGACTGCGCGCGGCGCAGGTACAGGTGCGCGTCGTGCTCCCACGTGTAGCCGATTCCGCCGAGCACCTGGATGCAGTCACGCGTGACGGAAAAGCCTGCTTCGAGGGCCGTGGCTCCAGCGACGGCTGCTGCGAGAGAAGCCTCTTCGGCACCGACGCCGTTGGCGGGCGTCAGTGCGCGCGCAGCGTCCCACGCGCAGACGCGCGCCTGCTCGGCAAGAGCGAGCATCCGAGCGGCCTTGTGCTTGACGCCCTGGAACTGGCCGATCGGGCGACCGAACTGCTGACGCACCTTCGCGTAGTCGGCCGAGGTCGTGACGGCCCAGTCGGCCAAACCTGATGCCTCGGCCGCGAACAGTGTTGCGGCAATGTCGAGTACACGCTGCGTATCGATGGTGAGGATCTCGGAATCGGCGAGGATCAGACCGTCGACGGTGACCTCGGAGTTACGACGTACGACGTCGTAGCTGGCCAAGTCCGTGACCTCGAGGCGGTCACGTCCGAGCAGAACGAATCCGCTGTCCGTCGCGAGGAGGAACACGTCGCCGACATGGCCACCGAGAATCTGGCTGGATGTTCCGCTGAGGGTGGCGGTGTCGCCGTCGCGGGCGATCTTCAGCGAACCCGGCTGCAGTGCAACGGCTCCGAGCGTGCTGCCGTCGACCAGTCCGGCCAGCGGAGCGGTGACTCCGGCGTCGCTGAGAACGGCGCTGACCACGACTGTCGGCAGGAACGTGCCGGGAACCATGGAGCGCCCGAGTTCCTCGACGACGATCGCGAGCTCGACCAATCCGTATCCAGCGCCGCCGAATTCCTCGGCCACGTGTAGTCCGAGAAGTCCCTGCTCGGCAAGCCCGCTCCAGAGTTGGGGGCGAGTTTCGACCTTCGCCTCGACCGCTTCACGGATAGCGGTGGGTGTTGCGTGACGTGCCGCCCAGCCCCGTACGGAGTCGCGGAGGTCACGATCTTCTTCACTCAATCCAATGGTCATGTCTACCTCGTCAATTCGACTGTGTGAGTACGGGTCAGATGCGTTCGATGATGGTGGCGGTAGAGAGAGCGCCACCGGCGCACATCGTGACCAGCCCCGTGGACTTGTTCGAGCGCTCGAGTTCGTGCAGCGCGGTCGTGATCAGACGAGCGCCGGTCGAACCGACGGGATGCCCGAGTGCGATCGCACCGCCGTTGACGTTGACCTTGGACAGATCTGCGTCGTGAACCTGCGCCCAGGAGAGCACTACCGAGGCGAACGCTTCGTTGATTTCGACGAGATCGATGTCGTTCAGAGTCATTCCGGCCTTGTCGAGCACCATCTGGGTGGACTCGATCGGTCCGTCCAGGTGATAGAAGGGATCAGATCCGACCATGCCGGACGCGACGATCCGCGCGCGGGGCTTCAATCCCAGTTCCTGTGCGCGCTCTTCGCTCATCAGCAGTACCGCAGCCGCGCCGTCACTGATCTGCGACGAGTTGCCGGCGGTGTGGATATGGCCTTCGATGACCGGCTTGAGTCCGGCCAGCGCCTCGGCTGTCGTCTCGCGCAGGCCACCGTCGCGCGTGACAGTGGCGATCTCACCGGTCGGCACACCTTCCTTGGTGACGACAGGAGCCTTGACGGGCACGATCTCACGGTCGAAGCGTCCTTCTGCCCAAGCCTGGGCTGCGCGGCGCTGCGATTCCAGGCCGAAGGCGTCGACGTCGGCGCGTGTGATGCCACGCTTCTCGGCGATACGCTGCGCAGAGGTGAACTGGTCGCCCATGTCGATGGTCCAGTCGTCCGGGTACGGGTTTCCCGTACCGGGCGCGTTTGCCTGGCCCAGGAACACACGGCTCATCGCCTCGACGCCGCAGCCGATACCGGCTGAGATCTGACCCGAGGAAATCAGGCCGGAAATCAAATGTACTGCCTGCTGGGCAGATCCACAGGCGCAGTCGATGGTGGTTGCCGCTGTGCTGTACGGCAATCCGGCGTGCAGCCACGCTTGCCGCGTGACGTTGTTGGACTGCTCACCTGCCTGGGTGACACAGCCACCGATGATCTGCCCGATGTCTTCCGGTGCGACGCCTGCTCGTTCGAGAACGCCGAGTTGCGCTGCTCCCAGAATCTCGGCGGGGTGCAGCCCCGCCAGGGCGCCGCGACGACGGCCGATCGGTGTCCGAGCGGCCTCGACGATGACTGCATGACCCATGATGTGCGCTCCTTCGTGGAGTTTTCGGTCGGTGAGCTGACTCACCGTCAACTTTTCTGTAATGTATTCTATTGTTGATGTCAGGGCAATGCCAGAATGAACGTCATCTTTGAACCAAGTCTGACTCAAATAATAGAATTGATTTCAATTTTGAGAACACGACGAACCCACCCCGAGAAGGGGCGAGGTCACATCAGTGTCGTGAGAGATTCACCAGAAGCAGGTCGCACCCCTTGCGGATGTCGTACTCCGCATCCGGGATGGAAATTCGACCGTTGAGGCACGATTGGATGACCCCGAACCACAGCTGCATCAGCAGACGCAACCCGGTGTTGTCTTCCTCGGTCGGGTTCTCGATCCCGGCCGCATCGAGGATGATCTGCCGGAAGCCGCGATCGATCTTGCCCACGTCCGGCACCGTCGCGACGTTGGCGGTACTGGACGACTGCAGCATCGCAGTCGAAAGGGCCGGCCGACGCAGTAACCCGCGAGTCGCGCGCACCAGGACCTCGTACACGGCGTCCTGCGGATTGGCCGACTGCACCTGATGCTTGGCAAAACTGTCGCCGATCTGATCGATCTGCTCGACCATCACAGCAACGAAGAGGTGCGTCTTCGAAGGGAAATAACGGTAGAGAGTGCCGATGGCCACGCCTGCCCGCTTGGCGACTTCGTGCATCTGAACCCGCGAGAGTTCTTTCTCGGTCCCCAATTCGGCGGCCGCTTCCAGCATCCGCACATGGCGCGCTCGCTGCTCGTCCGAACTGGGCTCAGCAGCGTCCCTGACCTCGGCAATTCTCGGCAACGTCGCCCCCATCATCGATTATGTGTCCCGGCCGCGAACGACCGCGCTAATTCTCTCACCTGGACCACCCATCTCGGCATATTGCCCGCTCAGTGGGACCTGGCATGGCCTTCCAGTGCCGTGCGGTATTCCGTGGACACCCCACCCTCTTGGAGTAAGGACGCAATGATGCAGGACTGGACCAGCGAGTGCGACGTGTTGGTAGTCGGCTCCGGCGGCGGAGCGCTGACCGGCGCATATACCGCCGCTGCTCAGGGATTGACGACGATCGTCCTCGAGAAAACCGATCGTTTCGGCGGGACCTCCGCCTACTCGGGTGCCTCGATCTGGCTCCCAGGTACCCAGGTACAGGAACGCGCCGGACTTCCCGACTCGACCGAGAATGCCCGCACCTATCTGCGCGCGTTGCTCGGTGACGCCGAGTCCGAGCGCCAGGACGCCTACGTCGAGACCGCTCCCGCTGTCGTCGCGCTACTCGAGCAGAACCCGAACATCGAATTCGAGTTCCGTGCGTTCCCCGACTACTACAAAGCCGAAGGCCGGATGGACACGGGACGCTCCATCAACCCTCTCGATCTCGATCCCGCCGACATCGGTGACCTCGCCGGCAAGGTGCGTCCGGAACTGGACCAAGACCGCACCGGTCAGGATCATGCTCCCGGCCCGATGATCGGTGGGCGCGCACTGATCGGCCGTCTGCTGGCCGCAGTTCAGAGCACCGGCAAGGCAGAACTTCGCACCGAATCCGTCCTCACCTCCCTGATCGTCGAAGACGGCCGTGTTGTCGGCGCCGAGGTGGAATCCGGCGGCGAAACCCAGCGAATCAAGGCGAACCGCGGTGTCCTGATGGCAGCAGGCGGCATCGAAGGCAACGCCGAGATGCGTGAGCAGGCCGGCACCCCAGGCAAGGCGATCTGGAGCATGGGCCCCTTCGGCGCCAACACCGGCGACGCGATCTCCGCCGGAATTGCCGTCGGCGGCGCAACAGCCTTGCTCGATCAGGCGTGGTTCTGCCCCGGCGTCGAGCAGCCCGACGGCAGCGCCGCCTTCATGGTCGGCGTTCGCGGTGGGCTCGTCGTCGACAGCGCCGGTGAGCGCTACCTCAACGAGTCGCTTCCGTACGACCAGTTCGGACGAGCCATGGATGCTCACGACGACAACGGTTCTGCCGTGCCGTCGTTCATGATCTTCGACTCGCGCGAGAGTGGCGGACTGCCCGCCATCTGCATCCCGAACACGGCGCCCGCCAAGCACCTCGAAGCCGGAACGTGGGTCGGTGCCGACACTCTCGAAGAACTCGCTGCCAAGACCGGACTACCGGCCGACGCATTGCGCAGCACTGTCGAAAAGTTCAACGATGCCGCAAAACTGGGCGTCGACGAAGAGTTCCATCGCGGCGAAGACCCGTACGACGCGTTCTTCTGCCCACCCAACGGCGGTGCGAATGCGGCACTGACGGCCATCGAGAACGGACCGTTCTACGCGGCCCGCATCGTCCTCAGTGACCTCGGCACCAAGGGCGGATTGGTCACCGACGTCAACGGCCGAGTCCTGCGTGCTGACGGCAGCGCCATCGACGGCCTGTACGCCGCCGGCAACACGAGCGCGTCACTGAGCGGCCGCTTCTACCCAGGCCCCGGAGTTCCACTCGGCACGGCCATGGTCTTCTCGTACCGAGCAGCTCAGGACATGGCGAAGTAACACAGTTCAATCACACTCCGTGGCAACAGATCGTGGGGCAGCCGATATCGCAATCGGCTGCCCCACAATCTTTCTCACGGCGTCGCTATGTTGAAATTCGGATCGAACGTGTCCATGATGTCGGCGAAGCGAGTCAGCGCCGAAACATCACCGTCGGACGTGACTTTTCCGGTGTCGAGGATGGCAGAGGCCTTTCCTGGTTGGAGAAGGATGCCGGCAAGCAACGGCTTGGGACCGGTCAGGGTCAGTTGCGCGTCAGGGGCGCGGCCCGAACGCGCGTTGAGAACTGCCCGTCGAATCCACATGTTCCAATCCTGTTTCGTGTCAGCAAAACTGAAGTTGATCGAAATGTCGACGTCGTCCGCCTTCTCCGCGATGAGATGTACTCCCGCATAGTCGAAGAGCAGATCGATCGGCATCGACAAAATCGTGTCCGTGCTGTCGGTGTTGACTTGACCGGCACCTGTGACGCCGTTGCGCAATTCCATTGCGGTGGCGAGGAAGATCGACCGATACTGCGGGACTTCCTGCTGGTATCCGAGTTGCTCGTAGGCGTCGGCCTGCAGGTTCTTTGCTTCCTCGTCGTCAGGATCGGCGAAGACCAGGTGATGGAGTAGCTGCACCGCCCACCGATAGTCGCCCGCTTCAAAAGCACTGCGCCCCTCGGCAAGTATCTTCTCTCGCCCGATCAGGTCGACGTGCCGCTTGGCATGATCCTCGGGCAGCAACGGCAAGATCGTCGCCGGGTCACCGTCCCAGAATCCCAGCTCCTTGTGGAAGACCGCGCGGACGTTGTGGTGCAGTCCGCCGTGGTAGTAGCGGTTGTACCACTTCTGTCCGATGGCTTCCGGTAGCCGGACGACCTCCGCAGCTTCGAGCGGCGTGTAGCCCTGGTTCGCGAACCTTAGCGCCTGGTCGTGAATGAACTTGTACATATCCCGTTGTGATTCAAGGAATTCCACCACCGTGGCGTTCCCCCACACAGGCCACGTGTGCGGACCGTGGTGAACTTCGACCTCGTCGCCCCACCGCACCAAAGTCTCATCCAGGTATCTGGCGAAGTTGCGCGCATCTCGGGTGCGTGCGCCTCGGATCGTCTGGATGTTGTGCATCGAGTGATTGGCGTTCTCGGCACAGGTGAGCGCTTTGATGGCCGGGATCCAGATATGCATCTCCTCCGGCGCTTCGGTGTCGGGAGCGTAGAGGAACTCGAAGTCCCACCCGGCGAGATTGCGTACCTCACCGGTCTTGGTGATGCCGTCAGTGGGCGGAATGTAGGTCATGTGGATGTTCATCCCGTCGGCGCCTGATCCCAGACCGACGGTCACCAGACCACAATCACATTGGGGCAGAATCAAACCGAAGGTGTACCCCATCCGCCGCGACATCGCATTGCCGGTGATGACGTTCTCGCCGATCGCAAACTTGTTGAAAGACTCGATGGTTCCAGGCGCGACGATCGGAATCTTGCCGGACACCACGTCTGCTTCGTCGACGAGGCCCTTGACGCCGGCGTAGTGGTCGAAATGCGTGTGGGTATAGATGATCGCGACGATCGGCTTGTTGTTGCCGAGTTCACGGCGGAAGAGTTCCAGGCCTGCTTTGGCTAGATCAGCGCTGGTGGTGGTGTCGATGATGACCAGTCCGTCCGGCGCATCGACAATGGTCAGGTTAACCGCGAACCTGACTTGGTACAGCCCGTCGACAACCTTGTAGAGCCCGCAGCGCCTCACCAACTGCGACTGCCGCCACAGACTGGGGTTCACAGAGTCAGGCGCTTGCTTGTCATCGGTGATGTACTCGAGAGGTTGACCGTCGTGAATCAGATCGCCCTCGTCGTTGAAGACCTGATCGTTCTCCCACCCGGCGATGAACCCGCGGTCCGCGTCGCCGAAATCCTCCCGGTCAGACATGGGATAGTCGTCGACTGCCGCGCGATTGACCTCGACGGTGAACGGTGTTGCAGGCTTGGTCTCAGCACCCATGAGCACTCTCCTCCGGTCCTTGTGTCCTCGTCCACGCAAGAACGCGATGCCATCGGACGTGACCTCACGCGGAACCCTGTCCAGTCAATCTGGCGGTCTCGCGGTATTTGCACATCACCCGTGGCAGATGAGATCGCGGCTGAACCCCAGGTGGCCGGGGATCGCATCGAGCAGACGCCACTTGAAGGAAGTCACTTGGCGGACGCTGCGGCGGCTCGAATCTCCTCACACATCGCTGCGAAGGCGCGATCGTCGGCGGGATCCGCCGGCACTGCCAGTGCAATGCCGTCGCAGAGACTCGCGTATTTCGAACTCAGCACCCCGGGGAGTTCGGCGTAGGTGCATTGCGTGACCAAGATGTCGAGAACATCGTCCGTGAGCACAGCTGGTAGTCGAGCCCAATCACCCGTTCGTGCCATCGCAGTCAGCTTCTCGCCGATCCCCGCCAAGCCGAGAACCTCGAGCGCGGTTCGATATGCCGGTGTGGAGTAGAGAAAGGCAAGTTCACTGCGCACCGCTTCTCGTCGAGCAAGTATCGCGGCACGATCTTTGCCGGTGATCGTCTTCGGAACGGCAATCAGCCGCGGCTTCCTTCCGCCTGCCGTCAATGATGGAATGATCCTCTCCGCGAGCACCTTCGGATGGGAGCTGGTGGGGTGAGCAACAAAGCCGTCGGCGACGGCTCCTGCCAGTGAGCACATGCGGGAGTTCACTCCCCCGGTCCAGATCTCGGGAGCTGGAACGTCGAGCGGCCCCGGATTGAAGTAGGGCTGCAGTCGGTTGAAGGTGTAGTGCGAGCCGGCATAGTCGAGTTCGCCGCCCGTCTGGAACGCTTGAAATATCTCCCTTACAGCACTGACGTAATCGCGCAGTTGTGCAACAGGATTGGTCCACGGCATCGAGTACCGCCCGACGATGTTCCCGCGCACCTGCGTTGCGAGCCCCAGTTGAAATCGCCCACCCGAGAAACCTGCAAGATCCCAGGCAGCCAAAGCCGTCACCATGGGACTGCGCGCAAACGCGACAACCATCGACGTCCGGACAGTGAGAGTACTGCTGTGCTCGACGGCCAGTGCCGCCACGGCAAAGGGGTCGCGAATGGTCTCGGAGATGTGCACCGTGTCGAAACCGAGGTTCTCGATGCGTTCGACGTGCTGAGCCACCTGCCGCAGCGGAGTGTCGGCAGGTAGCGAGGTCACCAATTCCATGTCAGCCCAAAGGCTCCAGACGAATCGACAGCAGCTTTCCTTCTGTTGCCACCTCGCGAGCGTGTTCGTTGAAGTCCGGGGCGGCACAGACGAACAGCGTACGACCGTCGGAACCGCCGAGCCCGCAAGCGAAGACGCCGCTGTCGAAGGCAATTTCACCGATTATCTTGCCAGACGGGTCGACGTGGAGAATTCGACTTCCGAGTGCGTCGGCCACCCACATCGAATCGTCTCCGTCGATGCAACATCCGTCGGGCGCAACGATGATCTCAGCGAGGGTGGTCTCCATCTCGGGTCCACCAGGTACCGGCCCGAACGACGCCCAATCACGGCGTTCGCCCAGAGAGCCGTCGGGCTGGACGGCAAACGCACTGATTCGATTTCCCAGCGTTTCGTCCACGAGCAGATCTCCGGTCGACGTCAGAGCCATCCCGTTGGGGAAGTGGAGATCTCGCGCCACGACGTGCACCGATCCGTCCGGGTCGACGCGGAGGAGATCTGCCGTCTCGACGGGGGCCAGGTTCATCAGGTCGAACCCGAAGTTGCCCACGTACGCTCGTCCCTGCGCGTCGACCAGCATGTCGTTGACGTTGGCACTCACGTACTCGGACAAGTCTGCGTGCACCACCAAATCGCCATCGGATTCTCGCCGCAGAATCTTCTGGTCCCGCATGGAGACGACCAGTAATCTGCCGTCCGGAAGCCACCCCAACCCGGACGGCTGCCCTGGAATCTCCGCCTCGACGCGTACGTCGGTCCCGTCCTCACGGGCCGAAATCACCTGGTAGGTATAGAAGTCCGACACCCAAATTCGGTCCTCGTGCCAGCGCGGGCATTCGAAGTAGGTATATCCCTCGAGAACTACCGCAACCTCTGGTGCCATCAGGCTCTCCCACGTCGGTGATTGAATGGTGTGTTCACTCCATTCAATCACCGGTGCCCCGGTGGCGGTGTCCGATTCCCGACTACTCGCCGCGGTATACCTTGTCCAGCACGTCGAACGCGGATTCCCACCCGTCGTAGACGTTGCCGTCGCCCTTGAAACCCGGGATCCCGACCAGATGGAATGTCATCTCGGTCTTGTCTCCCCGATCTGCGAGCGTGACCGTGATTCGAGGCGCGGTGTCCACCGAATCTCCTGGATTCCCCCAGGTGAAGACTAGCTTCTTCGGCTCGTCGACCTCGAGATAGGTTCCACCGGTGGGAAACTCGGCACCATTCTCGTCGTTGATCATCAGGTAGCGGTACGTTCCGCCAACTCTGGGGTCGATCGTGACGTGCTCCCGAGGGCTGCTGACACCCTCAGGGTGCCACCACCGCGCCGCCTCGTCGGGATCGGTCCACGCTTGCCAGACAAGGTCACGCGGCGCATCGAAGATCCGGGTGATGGTGAATTCTGCGGTGGCATCGGCATTCTGGTCACTCATTGTCCTTCTCCTTCTTCGGTCGACGTTGCTTCAGCTCACGTAGACGCTCGTCGAGGAGGTCGAAGCGTTCGTTCCAACCGCGCCGGTGTTCGTCGACCCAGGCGCTGGCGTCGTCGAGACCCTCTGCGCGAAGGGTGCAGGTGCGCCATTGCGCGGTGGCGGTTCGTTCGATGAGACCGGCTCGCTCGAGCACCTTCAGATGCTGCGAGATGGCGGGCCGACTCATCTCGAACGGCTCGGCCAGCTCACCGACGGTCATCGAACCATCCGTCAGGCGAGAGAGCATTTCACGCCTCGTCGGGTCGGCCAGTGCGCTGAACACTGCATCGAGTCGACCACTTCGCTCGTCCATGTAAGCAACTCCTTAATTAAGGAATAACTTAAACATAGAACTCACGATCCTAAGCGTCAACCCCTTCAACTCCAGGTGTATCGAAGCCTCTCGACGGTTGTCGCCTCGTCCATCTGGGAGAACGTCTCCTGCTCAGCTCCCTTCACGGACACCATCGCTTCGATGATCGACTGCCCGAAGATTTCCCTCGCCACCGAGGAGGAGTTGAACTTCTGCACGATCTCGCCGAGATCGGTGGGGACTCGGGTCACCCCGCGCTCATCACGTTCCGCCTCTGTGAGAGTCGACGGGTTCACCACGATTTCAGGCGGCAATGGCGCGGCATTGTCGATACCGATCTGCGAAAGACCGAGTACCGCAGCGGTGGCCAGATACGGATTGGCCGATGGATCGATGATCTTGACTTCGGCGTTGGCGCCGTGTGGATTCGACGGTGACTCCGTGCAGAACCTCAGTGCCGCTTCCCGGTTCTCGAGCCCCCAACAGACGTAGGCCCCCGACCAATTGTCCGGACGCAGCCTGAGGCCGGAGAGCGGCGAGGAAGCAAAGACGGCCGTGAATTCCGTGAGGTGAGAAAGGATTCCACCCAAAGCTGATGATCCTTCGTCGGTCATCCCGTAGTCCTGACCACCACCGGAGAAGACGGGCCGCCCACCTGAGATCAACGAAAAGTGCTGGTGTGCACCGTTCCCGGCACCTCCGATCGTAGGTATCGGTGAAAACGATGCCGCCAATCCATGGGCTCTGGCAGTGCGGCTGATCAAGATCCGGGCCAGCACCACAAGATCGGCGGCCTGAACGGGAGTTGCCGGAGCGATGGAGATCTCGAATTGATCCGGTCCGTACTCCGCATGAACTTGCTCGATATGAAGTTGTGCGCGTTCGGCATTGCGCAGAAGGTCCTTGAGGAAGTCATCGCGGCGAAGGACTGCACCTAACCCGTACGCCGACCACGCTCCGTCGCACGCATCACCGAAAAGAGTGAATTCGATCTCGTGACCCACCCGAGCTTCCAGTCCGTCGGCAGCAAGCCGCGCCACGACGGCAGTGAGTGCGGACCGAGTGCACACGGCAGCCGTCGAACCGTCTTGCTCGTACAAAGTGGCCGGCGCCCACGACACGCCCCCGCCGAGATCGCGGAGGTCGGAGCGGTCGATACGCAACCGGAGATCACCCACGACGGAAAAGGAATCGGTGAAGGCAATCCGATCGTCGCTGCAGAAAACATTCCAACTCGGCGAGACCCCCGCACCGACTTCCTCGAAGACACCGCTTCGGCCTGCCGGCATCACTTTCGCCCGCGCGACACCCGCCATGTCCACGATCGAGCCGATGGTCAGCGCCGGAACTTCCCTCATCCAGAGGCAAATACCCCACTCGGCGGCGCGCCAACCCGTCAGATCAGGTTGTCCTCCACCGGCAGTCCGAACGCCGCCCGGCCGTACAGCGCCAACGCGCGCTCGGGTTCGTTGGCAACGTGAACGCTGCCCGCATGAACGTCTCGCCACGCACGCTCGATCGAGTTTCCACGAGAGAGGGAGTTCCCGCCTGCCGTCTTGAACAGCATGTCGATCGCCTCCACCGAACGTTCCGTCGCGCGAACCTGATCACGACGCGCGCGCAGCCTCATCGAGAGCGGAAGCTCCTTGCCGGCGACAGCAAGTTCGTACATCTCCCGGATATTGCGATCCATCTGCAGAATCGCGGCATCGATCTCCGACGACGCACGCGCGACGGCAACCTGAGCGAACTGGTCCTCACTGAACCGTCCACCACCCAAGCTCAGACGGACCCGCTCACGCATCACGTCCAGGTACCCCTCGTAACAACCGGCGACGATGCCCACACACGGAGCCGCGACCGTCGAGGTGAAGATACTCCCGAACGGAAGCTTGTACAGCGGACCAGGATTGACTGCTTGGCCTGGGCCGCGAAGTTGTGCGGTCTCGTAGTTGCGCTTCAATCGGTGCTCGGGCACAAAGGCCTTGTCGACCACGATCTCGTTGCTCGCGGTGCCGCGCATCCCCACGACATCCCAGACATCTCGGATCTCGTAATCCGTACGCGGCACCAACACCGTCATGAAATCGACCGGCCGGCCGTCCATCCCGACCACCATCGCGCCCAGCAATGCCCAACTCGCGTGATCACAGCCGGAAGAGAAGCCCCACTGGCCCGACAGTTCGTAACCACCGTCCACCGCCGTCAGTCGACCGACCGGAGCGTACGCGGACGAGATGAGCGTCGTCTGATCCTCTCCCCACACGTCTGCCTGTGCCTGGTCGTCGAAAAGCGCCAGATGCCACGGGTGCACTCCCACCACCGACGCGACCCAACCGGTCGAACCACAGGCAGCGGAGATTGCCCTGACCACTTCGTAGAAGTGGACCGGGTCGCTCTCGGCGCCCCCATATCTCTTCGGCGCCAGCATGGAGAAGACGCCGGCTTCGGAAAGCTCCCGGATGGTCCGTTCGGAGATCTTGCGCGAATCGTCGACCTTCTGAGCGCGGGCCGCGATCTTCGGAAGCAGATCACGGACTGAGCTCAGAACCTTGTTGACCATGGAAGACACTCCTCGCACCGAACCGTGAGGGAGCGGATCGGCAGATAGACATAACGGCTGCCCCGTCACGATATGTCGGTCACGCGTTCCGATGATCGGAAGTCCCGGAGGCCGGGATCAGCCGCCGGATCCTTGCGCTCGCCGCTGGTCCCGGCCAGTGAGACGAGGCCCCAGCGGTAATTCACGCTCCCCTAGCGTCGGGCGTCGACACTGACCCTGGAAAGGACGGGACTCATCGTGACGATCAATCAGTCCGACAACGACGAAGTTCGCGAGATCCAAGCTGGAACCGCGCCTACTCGCTTTGCACGTGGATGGCACTGCATTGGGCTCACGGAGTCCTTCAAGGACGGCCAGCCGCACTCCATCGAGGCGTTCGGCACCAAGCTCGTCGTCTTCGCCGACAGTGAAGGCAACGTCAAGATCCTCGACGCGTACTGCCGTCACATGGGTGGCGACCTGAGCCAGGGCACCATCAAGGGCGACGCCATTGCCTGTCCGTTCCACGATTGGCGCTGGGGCGGCAACGGCAAGTGCCAAAAGATTCCCTATGCACGCCGCGTTCCCCCGCTGGCCAAGACGCGCGCATGGCAGACCCTCGACCAGGACGGCATGCTCTTCGTCTGGCACGACCCCGAGGGCAACCCGCCGACCGACGACGTAGCCATCCCCCGTATCGAAGGCGCGCTCAGCGACGAGTGGAGCGACTGGGTCTGGTACACCACGACCGTCGACACCAACTGTCGTGAAATCGTCGACAACATCGTCGACATGGCGCACTTCTTCTACGTGCACTACTCCTTCCCGACGTACTTCAAGAACGTCTTCGAAGGCCACGCCGCAACGCAGTACATGCGCGGCGTCGCTCGCTCCGATATGCGTCCCCACGCAGCAGGCACCCCGAAGATGGTCGGCAGCAACTCGGTTGCGACATACTTCGGCCCCTCCTTCATGGTCGACGACCTGACCTACGAGTACGAGGACTACAACGTCGACTCTGTGCTCATCAACTGCCACTACCCGGTCAGCGCTGACAAGTTCGTGCTCCAGTACGGCATCATCGTCAAGAAGTCCGATCGCTTCCAGGGTGAAGCCGCCGACGCGATGGCCGCGAACTTCGGTACGTTCATCGCCAAGGGCTTCGAGCAGGACGTCGAGATCTGGAAGAACAAGACTCGCATCGAGAACCCGCTCCTGTGCGAAGAAGACGGCCCGGTCTACCAGCTCCGTCGCTGGTACGAACAGTTCTACGTCGACGTCGCGGACATTGCTCCCGAGATGACCGAACGCTTCGAATTCGAACTCGACACCGCGCGACCCGTCGCCGCCTGGCAGAAGGAAGTCGAAGACAACCTCGCTGCGAAGAAGGCAGACGAAGATGCAGCCTCTTCAGTGCGCTGAGTGCAAGGCGCAGGTCCTGGTCCAGAAGAACAGTTGGGAACACACCACAGTTCAGTGGAGTGACCAGGCCCGCGCCCAGTGCCTCGAAATCGCCGACGACCGTGAATTCGGGCAACGTGAGGGACGACCCGGTGCTCCCCGCAAGGAGTGCGGCGCCTTGATCGCGTCCATCGTGAACGCTGCAACGGCCGGCAAGCTCGAGATTCTCAACGACGAGCCGGTACCTCAGCCGATCGTCGACGACAGCGAACCAGTACCCGCTCCGTTTCACTAGCCGAGCCAACATCTTTCGAAGAAGGTAGTAATGATCGATCCCCAGTACTACGGCCCGTGGGCAGTCATCGCCGGCGGTTCCGAAGGTGTCGGCGCAGGGTTCGCCGACGAGCTCAGCAAGATCGGCATCAACCTCGTTCTCATCGCCCGCAAGCCGGGGCCGCTCGAGGAGACTGCGGCCAAGGCACGCGCCAACGGCGTCGAAGTACGCACTCTCGCACTGGATCTATTGGTTCCCGACGCGCTCGACCAGATCAAGGCTGTCACCGACGACGTCGAGGTCGGCCTGCTCATCTTCAACGCCGGCGCCAACAGCTACGGCCACGAGTTCGTGACCGGTGATCTGAAGGGATTCGCCGGAGTCATCGAGCTGAACATCAACAAGCAACTCGAACTCTCGCACCACTTCGGCGGTTTGATGAAGGATCGCGGACGAGGCGGCATCATGCTGCTCGGTTCGCTGGCCGGATTCATGGGCTCCGAGCACCAGAGCATCTACGCGGCCTCGAAAGCTTTCGGTCGCATCTTCGCCGAAAGCCTGTGGCTCGAACTTCAGCCGTACGGCGTTCACGTCGTCGAGTTCATTCTCGGCGTCACTCGCACGCCGGCCATGATTCGCGCGGGATTGAACTTCGACATCCCGGGCATGAACGTCGCAGAGCCCGAGGATGTTGCACGCGAAGGCCTCGAACACCTTGCCGACGGCCCGATCTGGGTTGCTGCAGGAAACTACGAAGGCGCCAAGAAGCGCAGCGGCTTCCCCCGAGACAAGATGGTCAAGGGCGCTGCCGAAGCGATGCGCAAGCTGCTGAACCGCTGACTTCTGCTGTGCGCCTTTATTAACCCCCCGACGTTAAGAAAGGCGCACAGCATGGGCGTCGACATCACCACTCTTCTCGACGAACGCGAGATCACCCGCTCCATTTTCGAGTTCGCCCGAGCCATGGACGCGCGGGACTGGGATGAACTCCACCGGATCATGACTCCGGACGCTACGGCAGAACTGGGAACCGGAACTCTTCGTGGACCTGCCGAGGTAGTGGCTTCCATCCGCTCGTTCCTCGACGAGTGCGGTCCCACCCAACATCTGATCGGCAACGTGCTGGTCGAGGTGGTCGGTGATATTGCCACCAGCCGCTCCTATGTCAGCGACATGCATGTGGGCACCGGGAGCAAAGCTCACCTGAACTTCTTCACCCTCGGCGACTACCACGATTCTTGGACCCGAATCGACGGAAGGTGGCGAATGACGCACCGCACCAAGCATTCACACGCCAGTCAGGGATCCATCGAGGTTCTGGGCGCCGGCCCCAGCGGTTGGCGGAGCTGACTCAGCTCAACATCGACGAACGGCCGGTCGCGAGTGGACTCTTGCTGGTGAGTCCACCGTCGACCACCAAGGTCTGCCCCGTCATGTAGCGAGATTCGTCCGAGGCCAGGTAGAGCATGGCGTGTGCGATGTCTTCGGGCTCACCGAGGTAGGGCAGCGCGTTTGCCTGCTTCATGCCGTCGATGACATCAGCAGGGATGTTGTCCACGAGTGCGGGTGTCATGATCGCGCCCGGCGCTACGGCGTTGCATCGAACACCGTTTGCTCCGTACTGGACTGCGATGTACTGCGTCAGACGAATGACTGCCGCTTTGGCGGATCCGTAGGCAGACTGCAGGGAATCCCCGATCAATCCACCTACCGAGGCCGTGTTGACGATCGATCCTCCACCGGCACTGTTCATGTGCGGAATGGCAAGTCGTGAAGCGACGACAGTGCTGCGGACGTTGAGCGACATCACGCGATCCCACTCGTCCAGGTCCATCCGGAGCAGGTCGAGATCCTTGCGCGGATTACTACCGCCCACGTGATTGCACAAGACGTTGATGCCACCGAATTCGGCGACCGCCCTTTCGATCATCGCTGCCAGAGACTCCTCGTTCATGACATCGACGCCGAAACCCAGCGCAGTGCCGCCGGTCTCGCGTATCGCCGCCGCTGCTTCCTCCGCTCGAGCTGGATCGAGGTCGGCGACCAGCACCTTGGCGCCTTCTGCCGCCATGAGTTGTGCTGCTGCACGCCCGATTCCGCTGGCGGCGCCGGTGATCACTACATTTTTGCCTTCGAGCCTGTTCATATTCATTCCCTTCGCGGGGAATCGCCGTACCCGGATCTCATGTGCCCGAAATTGACAGCTCGGCGATTACCCGATCACTACCAGTGAACGCAGGATCGACAGCCGCGTCCAACTTTCTTGAATGAACTCACAAGTACGTGACCACGGCCCGCGCACCTGCTACACCGCCGAAATCGAGTGGCGACGGAAGACTCCATTGTGCTGAAGTGGCACTATGCAGAATTCTGTTCGACCGCTGTCCATCGACGACCTCGACCGTGCCGCCGAGGTTCTCGGCGAGGCTTTTGCCGACTATCCCTGGACGAACTGGTGCGTCGCCGAAGACTCTCACATGGAACGGGTCGCCGCTCTACAACGGATCTACCTCGAACACCTGGCACTACCGTTCGGACGTTCATACATCGATGATTCAGGCAACGGCGTCATCGCAGTCCTGCCGCCCGACGCCCCGGAGCCTGATGAAGCGACTGTCGAGAAGATCGTGGAACTGCACGGAGATCGGTTCGAGCGCGTTCTCCAGGCTGACGAACAACTGTCTGCGCTTCCCGCCCTCGAGCACGCGTGGTCGTTGGCAACGATCGGTACGACACCGCATTCGCAGGGCAGTGGATTGGGCTCTGCACTACTGAAACATGCTTTGGCGGAACTGGATCGAACCGAACAGGCTTGCTGGCTCGACACGTCGACCGAACGAAATCTCCCGCTGTACCAACGGTTCGGTTTCACGATCGTCGGCCAGACCTCGCTCCCCGACGGACCGGACATATGGCGGATGCATCGACTTCAGGGCTGATTGTTCGACTTCAGCACTCGCCGAATCATTTTCGACAACGACGCGTATTGGGTGATCGTGTTGACGGCGATCCACCTCGAGACCGGCCACGTCCGGGTCCACGAGAAAACCCCGACCGACAGCAGTTGATCGTCTTCGAGAGTTCCCACGTATCGACGCAGCGCTGCGACAGCCGCGCGCAAACGATCCCGAAGCTCTCGAACCGACGTACCTGCACTCGCCTCGACCACCGACTGGTTCAGCGCGGGTGTTTGCGTCCACTTGTAACCCGCAGCCGGCGTCTGCGGTGTCTCGTCTCGCAGTCCGGCACCTATCCACTCTACGACGGCCTCTGCCCACCAGACACGCACAGCGAGTACGTCGTGCACCGTCCACGCATCGACGGCAACGGCGTCGAACGCATCGGCCTCGACGACGCCGTCGAGTAACGCGTCGAGTTTCGAATACGCCGAGTCCAGCGCACTCGCCAGTTCCTCACGTGACAAGGTCTGCGCCACAATGCCTCCGAACGATCAGTAGAGAAAGAAGAAGCGGGACCATCTCGACTCGATGGCCCCGCATTCAACATTAACGTCCTACGAGTTTCAGTTCAGCTCGCCCAGGAACCTTTCGAGGTTCTCGGCGATCTCCTTCGACTTGGTGTGGTGTAGGTAGTGGTCTCCGTCCAGCAAGACCAGTTCACCATGATCGACCGATGCTGCCTGTTCTTCGTGCAGCTCTGTCCAGCCCTGGACCTTGGAATTCTGTACAGCGAACAACAGAATCGGGAGATCGGCAGGGAACGTCTTGCCGATCGCCGCGGCGAAGTTGCTGGAAAGGTGATCCATTTCGTTGAGATACGTGTCGCTGAAGTTGTTCTTCGCGACCAGTCGGCTCATCTCTGCCTTCTCGGCTTCATCGAGGTAGGCATCGGTTTCCTCACTGCCACCGAGTTTCGCCAGAACGTCGGAGAAGCCCAATTTCTTTGCAACGCGGAAGACTTCGATCGGGAACTTGGTGTCCATGTTCGGCTGCCCCGGGACGCTGCTGTCGATGCCCACGAAAGCGGTGACCTCGTCGCCGTACTTCGCGGTGTAGTCCAAGGCATAAACACCTGTGATGGAGTGACCCATGAGGATGTATTCGTCAATCCCCAAGGCCTGCACAGCCTCGTGTATCTCTTCGACGATGTTCTCAGCCGTGCGGTCCTTGTCGGTTGCGTCGCTGTATCCGTAGCCGAAGGGCTCGATCGTGACAACGCGGTAGTCAGGTGCAAGCTCGTCGATGAGTGACTTGAAGTCGAGGATCGGCGCGGACGTTCCGAACCCGGGCAGCAGCACGATGGTCCGATCACCGCTGCCGCGAATCGAGTAGCTCATGTTCTTGCCGTCGACGGACACGAACTGGTTGCCCGTTTCCGCGGTCGGAACGTTCGCCTTGCTGGAGCCGACGTTGAATACGAGCGCTATCGATACCAGCACAACCAGAACTACGGACACCGAAGCAACCACCTTCAGTGCAACGGTACGAATCTTCTTCATTCTCATCCTCATCTTCTCGGGCGTCGATACGGCTAGGAAAGGCTCGATATCGAGGCCGCACTGGTCTCGTCGAGCACACGCAACACGTTGTTGCCCATCAGCTTTGCCAAGTCCTCCGCGGACCAACCGCGTTCCGCCAGACGGTCTATCAACACCGCGAAACCGGATACGTCCTGCATACCGTCCGGAAAGTCGTCGAACCCATCGTAGTCACTACCCAAACCGATGTGGTCGATGCCCGCGACGTCTCGGGCATGCTCGACGTGATCGGCCAGATGGTCCACCGTCATCGCCGGCCGTGGGCCGACCCGCCCGCCTTTGAACCACTCGTTGTACTCGGAAGAAAGGAACATGGGCACAAAGGCGATCATGATGACCCCGCCGTTGTCCGCGAGCAGCCTCATGACGTCGTCGGGAACGTTGCGGGGGTGACCGCATAGCTGAGTGCAGGACGAATGGCTGAAGATCACCGGCGCCGACGACGTCTCGATGGCATCTCTCATCGTTTCCACCGAGACGTGCGACAGGTCGACGAGCACGCCGAGCCGGTTCATTTCGCGCACGATCTCGCGACCGAAGTCGGTCAGCCCGCCGTGTACTCGAGTGTCCGTCGCGGAGTCCGCCCACCCGGTGTTGTCGTTGTGCGTCAGAGTCATGTACCGAAGACCAAGGCGCGCCATCATTCTCAGAACGCCGAGCGAACTGCCGATGCTGTGACCGCCCTCCGCGCCCAACAATGACGCGACCTTGCCCTCGCTCCAGATGCGACGCACGTCGTCACCGGTGCGCGCGAATTCGAAAGTATCCGGGTACCGCTCGATCATCCGGTACACGTAGTCGATCTGTTCGAGTGTGTACTGAACAGCCTCGGCCTCCGTCCTGTCACACGGGGTGTAAACCGACCAGAACTGCGCACCGACGCCACCGCGACCGAGTTTGTCGATGTCGGTTTGGAAGATGGAATCTTTCTCCAGATTTTCCACCGAGTATGCGGCAGTTTCGCGAGCCGTCCATGCCAGATCGTTGTGACCGTCGATGACCGGCGCAAGGCCGTAAGCATCCAGTGCCGCTGGGTGATTCACGTCCGGAAAAGGAGCGAGAGGTTTCAACATGAGTTTTCCTCGAGAAAGTAGTGCGGGCAGGTCGAGGGCCCTCATCGCCCTCGACCTGCCCGAGATTTCATTCAGCGGAGAGAATCATCTCGCCGCGGCTAGTCGGAAATCTTCTTGAAAAGCCGTGTCATGTACAGATATTCCTCGCCATCGATCGTGAGGTGAGCCATCTCGCCAGAAGCGCTCTCGTTACTGATCGAGAACCGGGAAGCAGACAGAGGCACGACCTTGGTGGGCGGGGCCGGCGGCTCGCCGTCGATCTCGACCTTGGCGAAGTTCTGAACCTGGAATCCGCCGTCGTCGCCACGCGTGAGTTCGATTCGAACGGTTGTCGATTCATAGGTCCCGAGAATGTGAGACAGATCGATGTCTGCTGCATCCGGTTCGGACTTCGGCTCCGGCAGAACGAGATCGAGTTCCTGAGCGATCTCCTTCTCGATGTCGTGAGCCAGGGCGCCGCCACCACGCGAGTTGGTGACAACTGCCATGGCCAGGCCGAGCTCGGGGAAGGTGTGAAAACGAGTGATCTGGCCGATCGTCGCACCACCGTGCTGCGCGGACGTCACACCGCCCCAGTCGGACAGGATCCAGCCGAGCCCCCAGGCCTGATCGACGCTCGAAACCGCGGTCAGGTCGAACTGTGGGGTGCGCATCAGACGCGCGGATTCTTCGGACAGGATGCGTTCACCCGTCAACGCGAGGCCGTCACGCATGTGTGCAGCGCCGAAGGTCAGAAGCGAGCTGACGGATCCGGTGATGATCCCGGCCGGACCGATACCGCGAGGAAGCAGCCACTGCTTGGTCGGAACCACCTTGTCCGGCGACGTCCGATCCGGGTTCGCCACATGACCGACGGCGGTGCGGAACAGCGGGGCATCCTTGGCCTTGGTGATGATGTGCGTCAATCCGAGTGGCTTCCAGAGGTATTCGACCAACGCCTCGTCCCACGTCATCTCACGAAGAACCTCGACGATACGGCCGGCAACGGCAAAACCTGCATTGCTGTAACTCAGATGCCCGCCGGGCTCGGTGACGCTGATCGCGGTCGCGAGTTCGTCGACGTACTTCTCGACGCAGTCGTCGCCGTCGCCGGTGTCGTTGAACAGGTCTCCGTCGATACCGCTTGTGTGCGTGAGCAACTGGCGGATCGTGATTTCCTTCGTGTTGGAAGGATCCGCGATCGTGAACTCCGGAAGCACCTCCACCACCAGGGTGTCCAGCGTCAGCTTGCCCTCGTCGACGAGCTGCATGATCAGCGTCGTCGTCCAGATCTTGCTCGCGGATCCGTACTGGAACAGGGTGTCTGCGTCGACGTCGACACGCGTGTTCAGACTCGTCACTCCGGTGGTGATGACACGGATATCCGCTGCACCGTCTTCGCCCAGCGCGATCACACCGACCTGCGCCCCAGGTACCGAATGCTTGGCTGCCAGTTCGTCGAGGCGTTCCTGCCACTTCGGGGCGACAAGTAGGTCCTTGGGCAAGTCGGTCACAGGTCGAACTCCTTCGATCATGGAAGCCAGTGGCGTAGACAGCGTTGCTGCGATCCGCTCAGGTCTCACTCGTCGGGAAGTGAGGTTGCGGAAGCAATAACCGTCCACCCATGATCTCAGTGTGCTCGCAGTCACGTCCTGGTCGATTGCACCGAACTCGACCCCGAAAATGGTGCGATCGGACGAGCCTGCGTTCAGGACTCCCCACTCGAAACGATCAGCGCTCGAAGGTTCCTTCCAAGCGATTGCGTGAACCGGGGTGGATCAAGCGCGCCGCACTGACCAACCCGTTGGCCGACCAGGTGCGGCGGCGAATCAGCAGACACGGTTCCCCTCGATCGATGCGGAGCAGCTCGCATTCGTCCGGGCTACCTAACACTGCTTCCACGACATGCTCGCCGCGAACCAGAGGCGCAACGTCACTCAAGTAGTTGTTGGGGGTGATCGCGGTGAAGTCCTGGCGCAGATAGTCGGGCGCCTCGTTCGGATTCACGAACCGGTCTTCCACCTGAATCGGGGTTTCGTCCTCGAAGTGCACCATCAGCGAATGGAACACCCGTTTGCCCACCGATTCACGAAGGAACGTCTGCCCGTGGTCGGTTTCTTCCTCACGAACGAAGACGACCTCGGTTCGATGACGGTGGCCGCGGCGCTGAATCTCGTCGGCGATGTTCTTTACTTCGAACAGCGGGGACGCGGTCTTCGTGGCGGCGACAAAAGTACCGACCCCCATCATCCGCACGATCAGACCGTCGCTGGTGAGTTCACGAAGCGCTCGGTTGATCGTCATACGTGACAACCCAAGTGCACTGACCAGTTGATTTTCCGAAGGCAGCTGATCGCCTTCGGTCCACCGACCCGAATTGATCTGCGAGACCACCAGGTTCTTCACCCGTTCGTAGGCAGGGGCGGACTCGCCGCCTGCCTCGTTGAACAGCACGGCGAGTTCTGCGTCCACTTCAGCAATCGCCATCGCCACCACCCGTTCGTCGAAAACCACCGAGTCGGTTCTCCCGTTCGGCCTTCGAAGTCTATCCGTCTCGCGCACCTTTCCGATCAATCCGCGGGCGTCCGCGCCGGGCCTAGCCCACCATGCGCCGCAATTGGCTCGTCGCAACCGAAAGCGCAGCAAGATCGTGTTGCCCCGATGCCTCGATCTCGGCGAGCGCGAGAGTCGACCTCTCGATTCTCGACGCATTCCTTTCTTCCCACCTGGAGAGTTTTTCCGCTGTCGAGTCACCCGCTTCCGCGTCGGCCAAGACGTCGAGGGTCAAGGCCCGCACCGTCGAGTACAACTCGTCCCGCAGCGACAACCTCGCCAATGCGTTCCATTTTCCGTCCTTGCTCAATGCCGACACTCGATTGAGCATCGGGACGAGCCCAACATGCTCACCGAGCCGGAAGTAGAGTTCACCGGTCTCCGAGATTGCGCGATCGGCGAGGTCAGCGATCTCCACCACATCGAGCAGTCCGAACTGATCGAGCAATATCTCCACTCGCCTGACCAGGTTCTCCGGCGCGCCCTTGTCCGTGATGAGGACCGTTCGCGCAGCCAGGTTCCGCTGATCTGCGCCTACCAGCCAGTCATCGAGCTCGGTCGACGCCTCCGCGATGCGATCACCGAATCTGCTGATCTCGGCCCCGACGGCCAGCGGTTGCGGCCGACGCGTCAGCATCCACCGTGACGCCCGGTCGAGCAGTCGCCTGGTGAGCAGGATCAACTCGTCGGATACGGCGGTCGAGATCGAGGCTTTGCTGATGTCGTGCCACAACTTCCACAGTCCGAACACCTCGGAAACCACGGTGAAGGCACGTACCGCGTCTTCCGGATCAGCGCCGACCTCTTCACCGAGCCGATACGCATAGGTGATGCCGCCCCGATCGATGACGTTGTTCGTCAGCACGGTCGCGACGATCTCGCGCCGCAGTGGGTGCCGGTCGAGGGCGTCGCCCCCTGCATCTCGAACGCCCTCCGGAAAGTAGTTCACCAGCGCCTTGCGGTAGATCTGGTTGTCGATCGAGCTTCCAGCCAACAGCGTGGATTTCAGATCGAGTTTGACGTGGGCCATCAGTGTGGCGAGTTCCGGCGACGTCAGCCCCGTTCCCGTCTTCTCGGCCGCGGCGAACTGCTTCTTGGTCGGAAACCCTTCGATGACGCGGTCGACGATTCCGCGAGATTCGAGGTTCGAAATCACTCTGCCGTGCACGCCGATCATTGCCCCCGCATCCGCACGCGTGGTGCCCATCAGTTCGTTCTGTGAACGGTTGTCTGCAAGAACGAGTTCGGCGACCTGATCGGTCAACGATTCGAGCAGTGCGTCGCGATGTGAGTCCGCGACGACGCCTGAGCTGATCAGGGAGTCGAGAAGGATCTTGATGTTCACCTCGTGATCGGAGCAATCGACTCCCGCGGAATTGTCGAGGGCGTCTGTATTGATCCGTCCGCCGATACGCGCGTATTCGATTCGTCCTGCTTGGGTGAGGCCGAGGTTGCCTCCTTCACCGATCACACGTGCACGCACTCCGTTGCCGTTCACCCGAACCGCGTCATTACTCTTGTCGCCGACTTCGAGGTCGGACTCACCGGAGGCCTTGACGTACGTTCCGATGCCGCCGTTCCACAAGAGATCTGCCGGGGACCGCAGAATCGCCCGAACCAGTTGCGGTGGAGTCAGTTCGGTGACGTCGGCGTCGAGACCCAGTGCCTGTCGCATCTCGTCACTGATCGGAACGCGCTTCGCCGAGCGTTCCCACACTCCGCCACCCGCACTGATCAAGGTCGGGTCGTAGTCGGCCCACGACGATCGTGGGAGCGAGAAGAGACGTGATCGCTCGTCGTACGAGCGCTCAGGTGACGGGTTCGGGTCGACGAACACGTGCCGATGATCGAACGCCGCGATGAGACGAATGTGCTTGCTGCACAACATACCGTTGCCGAAGACGTCACCACTCATGTCTCCGATCCCCACCGCGGTGAAGTCGTCGTGCTGGGTATCGACGCCGAATTCCCGGAAGTGCCGCTTGACACTCTCCCAGGCGCCCTTCGCCGTGATACCCATGGCTTTGTGGTCGTAGCCGACCGATCCGCCGGATGCGAAGGCGTCGCCGAGCCAGAATCCGTACTGCGCGGCAACGTCGTTCGCGATGTCGGAGAACTTTGCAGTGCCCTTGTCCGCGGCGACAACAAGATAAGTGTCGTCCCCGTCGTGGCGAACGACCCTTCGCGCCGCGACAACGGCGCCGCTCTGCTTGTCGACGTTGTCGGTCAGATCGAGTAGTCCGCGAATGAAGGATCGGTAGCACTCGATCCCGGCCGCCAACGTGGCTTCTCGGTCCGCGTCTACACCCTGTCCTGGAACCGGCGGGCGTTTGACGACAAATCCGCCCTTCGCACCGACAGGCACGATGACTGCGTTCTTGACTGCCTGCGCCTTCACCAATCCCAGTACCTCGGTGCGGAAGTCCTCTTTCCGATCCGACCAGCGCAAGCCGCCGCGGGCAACCGTACCGAAGCGAAGGTGCACACCTGCTACATCGGGTGAGTACACGAATATCTCGAACTTCGGTCGAGGGAAGGGCAGTACGGACAGTTTCTCCGAATCGAACTTCAACGAGAGTGCGCCGAGCGATTCGGTGCCATAGACGAAGTAGTTGGTACGCAACGTGTTACGGACCAGTTCGGACAATGCGCGCAGGATCCGATCGGCGTCGAGTCCTTGCACTTGTGCCATGGCTGTTTCCACCTCCGCTGCTGCACGCGCACCTCGATCTCCGTCTACGACGTCGGGATCGAAACGGCTCTCGAACAATTCGCACAGACCGGCGGCGATCTCGGGATGATCGGCAAGTACCTCGGCGACGCGACTGGCGCTGTACGGAAATCCTGCTTGCTGCAAGAACTCCGCGTATGCCCGCAGCACCACTACTTGTTTCCAACCGAGTCCGGCGATCGCGACAAGTTCGTTGAACGAGTCCGGCTCGGCGGAGCCGTTTCGAACCGCGGCAAACGTCGCCGCGAACCGCGCGGCAAAGTTGTCGAAGCCTTCGACCGGCGCACTCGGATAGTCGAGCGTGAACTCGTAGATCCAGGACTGTTCCGAGCCTGCCGAGACGAGCTCGTACGGACGCTCGTCGACCACGTCGACGCCCAGGCTCTGCAATACGGGCAGCACCTCGCCCAGCGAGAGCGGGTCACCCGATACGTACAGCCCGAGTCGGTGAGTACCGGGTCCGTCGACAGATCGGGCCAACCGTGGGCTCACCTCTCCGAGTTCGAGGCCGTCGAATACCGCCATGTCCTCGGCGGCTCGGACGGCGTCGAAATCCTGCTTGTACGCCACCGGAACTCGCTCGGCGAACTGAGCACGCCTGCGCTGCTCGTCGTAGTGCGAAGCATCCAGAACGAAACGCTCGTCCCACGTCAGGCACGCGTCGACGACGAGATCCCGAATCTCCCGCGCTTGTCGCGCCGATGCAAAGTTCGCGCCGCCGCCGACTGTGGCCGTGAAATGCACGACGGCCAAGGGAGATTCCGATACTCGACTGGAGAACTCGATGGTGCGGGCACCAAGCGCCTCGGCGAGTACCGACTCGGCCGTTGTTCTGATCGTCGTACTGAATTTCTCGCGCGGAACGAACAGCAAAGCCGACAGCTCCTGGTCTTGCCCCGTCGTCGGAGAGCATCCCACGGGTTGCAGGAACAGATGGAACGACGTGCGGCCGTCCACAGAAGTGAGTTCGTCCAGTGCGTCCGCAATTCGGGCCGGGTCGGCGGCAAAGAGGACTGTGATCGGAATCGACTGAATCACCGCCAGCATCGATTGTCCGACAAACGAATCCACGGTGGATCCGGAGGCGTCGAAGATGTCTGCGACGCGCCCTCGCACGAGGGGGGTTCGCCTGACGTCTGCGACAAGTCCGGTCGAGGTGAAGGACCCGATGAATCGGTATTCACGGTCACCGACTGACACGTCGATCTCTGTGGCGTATGCGGATCCACCGAACCCTTGCCCGAGGTACACCACTCCGATCGCGAGGGGCACCGCCTTCGAATCCGAAGAGCCGGTTGGATCGGGGAGCACGCCGAGGGTGTACGGCTCGTGCCTGTCGATTGTTCGCGCACCGCCGACGACACTGAAATTTCCGGCACTGCACCACTGGAGGAAGTCAGCTTCTTCGGCGTGACCGCCCGAGGTCAGTTGCCCGCGCGCCTCGTCGACGAGATCTCGCAGGGGCACGGAATCGCGGAAGGCACGCGCGATACGGTCGAGGATTCCGCCGACGTCATCAGCGATCACCTGCGCCTGCGCGTCCGAACAATGTGCGGGTAGTCCTATGTGGATCCATGATTCGGCACGCTCCCCGACCCGGGCGTCTTCGGTGCTGTGCGCCGGATGCACGACTGTGCGAAGCACAGGGTGCACCACGAATTCCGGCTCCATGCGCGCGCGGGCAAGTGTCGCCAGTACCGCTTCGACGAGCTGCGGCATGTCGTCGCCGACGTATTGAATTGCCGGCCCGTCCCCCAGCTCCCCGGCCGGCGCGAGTCTCGAGATCGACGAGTTGTGTCCCCGTCGGCGCGAAAGATCCATGTGCGCGGCGACCATCGCAAGCTTGCGGTCTTCGGCGAGCGCCGCGTATCGATCAGCCGACAAGCCCTCGAAATACGTACTGCACACCCTCCTCACATTCTCGGAGTCCGGTGTCGTGTCGACTGAAACGAGGCTCATGTCAGCACCTTCCGCCGAAAGCCACGCTGCTTCCGACTTGTAGTGGGTTCGATCCGCGATCAACTTGTCTATACAGGTTTAGACAAGTTGATCATTGCAGAACGTGAGCCGCGACACAACAGCTCCACCCCTGGACAAATTCGCCACCCTCAGCCATAGTCAGTCGTGCCAACTAGTGGCAATTAGATTCCATTAGATGAAATTCGTGAACTACCTCGCTTCGAAGGAGCCCCCCGTGACCACCCAGACCGCGCACGACATCGACAGCGTTGATCTCGCTGAGTTCCGCAGCACCGTCCGAGCCTTCGCCAACGCCGAGATCCAACCCGGAGCAGCCGCACGCGACGAATCCAAAGAGTTTCCGGCGCAGCTGGTCAAGCGCCTCGGACAGCAGGACCTCATGGGCATTTCCGTGCCGGAGGAATTCGGCGGTCTGGGCCTGTCGACACGAACCCAACTGGTCGCCATCGAAGAAGTTGCACGCACCGACGCCGCACTGGCATCGATTTACACCGCGCACTACCTGGGCCTCGAGCCGATTCTCGTCGGCGGTTCCGAAGAGCAGAAGCACCGCTGGTTGCCCCAGCTCGCGTCGGGCGAACTGCTGGCCGGATTTGCACTCACCGAACCCGACGCCGGCTCCGACATCGCCTCGATGCGTACCGTCGCTCGACGCGAGGACGACGGCTGGCATCTCTCCGGATCCAAGACGTACATCTCCAACGCGAAGGAAGCCGACCTGGTCGTGCTCTTCGCCAAGACGGACCCGAGCGCAGGATTCCGCGGCATCACCGCCTTCGTCGTCCCCAAGGGCACTCCGGGAATCAGTTACTCGGAGCCGCAGGACAAGATGGGAATTCGTTCGGCTCCGACATATACCGTCTACCTCGACGACGTCGTGCTGCCGCTCGACTCGGTGATCGGCACCGAAGGTCGCGGCGGCAACATCGCCTTGACCGCCCTGAACCGTGCGCGCATCGACGTGGCGGCAATGGCGAACGGCATCGCTTTGCGCGCTTGGGAACTGGGACGCGAGTACGCAACGGAGCGAAAGCAGTTCGGCACGCCGATCTTCGACTTCCAGGCAATTCAGCTACTCCTCGGTGGCTGCGACGCGCAACTGGTCGCGTCACGCGTCACCGCAGACTGGGCCGCCGACGTCAAGGACGCCGGTCAGGACATCCGCCGCGCCGCATCGATTTCGAAGTACGTCGCCACCGAGGCCTGCTTCTCGATCGTCGATCAAACCGTGCAGATCCACGGCGGCGCGGGATTCATGCGCGAATCGGAAATCGAACGCCTGTACCGCGATTGCCGCATTCTCCGCATCTTCGAGGGCACCTCGCAGATCCAATTGCTCACCATTGCCGGCAACGCTCCGTCGCCGCGTTCCACCGATTTCTGAAAGGCGCGGACATGTCTGCACTTCCCCCACTCGACGGCATCCGGGTCATCGACCTCTCGCGCGTCCTCGCCGGACCCTACTGCACCGCACTGCTTTCGGACGCCGGTGCGGACGTCGTCAAGATCGAATCCGAACACGGTGAAGACTCTCGGCACCTCGGCCCGTTCCGCGACGGCGAGAGCATCTACTTCAACGTGCTCAATCGTGGCAAGCGTTCGGTGGCACTCAACCTCAAGGACGACGAGGACCGTGAGGCGCTGCTGACGCTCATCGAGACCGCCGACGTCGTCGTGGAAAACTTTCGCCCGGGCGTCACCAAGCGCCTGGGAATCGACTACGAGGCTGCGCGGGCTCGCAATCCGCGGATCGTGTACGCGTCCATCTCCGGTTTCGGACAGGACGGTCCCATGTCCGGCGCCGCCGCCTACGACCTTGTAGTCCAGGCTCTTTCGGGAATCATGAGCATCACCGGTTCGGAGGAATCCGGGCCGACACGGTTGGGTGAGTCGTTCGGAGACCTGGTCGCCGGGCTGTTCGCCGCCTGGGGAATCAGTACCGCCCTGCTGAGTGCACGGGCGACCGGACTCGGGCAGCACCTTGACGTCGCGATGTTCGACAGCATGCTCGCCATGCTGCCGACAGCACACAGCCAACTGCAATCCACCGGGCTCACTCCCCCACGCGTCGGTAACCGTCATCCGGTGTCAACACCATTCGACACCTATCGGGCCGACGACGGACTCTTTGTCCTCGCGGTTGCGAGCCAATCCGGCTTCGAGAAATTGGCGCAGACGATGAATCGCATCGACCTGATCGCAGATCCTCGATTTGCCGACGACACCGCCCGGACCGAGAACGAGCCGGCACTGCGCAAGGAGATCGAAAACTGGGCTGCCGGAAAGACCGTCGCCGACGTGGTCGGCATTCTCGGCGACGCGGGCCTCGCCGGCTCGGAGATCTGGGACGTCCAGCAGGCACTCACCTCCGCACAGGCCGAGTATCGCGGAGTCGTCGAATCGTTCGAGCACCCGGTAGCAGGAAAGATCTCCTACGTACGACAACCCGTCGTGTTCGGTGAGAGCCAACGCCCCGATGTCCGCCGCAGTCCCCTGCTGGACGAGCACCACGGTGAGGTACTGCCGGGCTCGCGATAGATTCAGCGCAGACATCCCTCGGCACTTGGAGTAGGACATGGCCCCCGGCGACGTGACCCGCAGCGCGAATCGCACGTTCGAACTTCTCGGTGCGATCGTCGAGCACGGCGGATTGACGCTCGGCGACGCCGCCAAGGCAACCGATCTGGCAACCAGTACCGCCCTTCGCCTGATCAGAAGCCTCGAACAAACCGAGTTCGTCGTTCGCGGCGAGGACAACGTCTATCGCGTCGGCCCGCGGCTACTGCAGATCGGGGCTCGCGCTCTCGGTGACAATCAACTGTTGCCGAGAGCCCGGCCCGCGATGAAGGCCATCGCCGAAACCACGAGGGAATCGACCTACCTGTCGACGATGGGACCGAAAGACACTGCGCTGTATCTCGATCAGATCGAGGGCACGCACGCGATCCGCCACATGGGGTGGGTGGGACAGAGCGTTCCCCTGGACGGCACCGCCGTCGGCGCAGCGTTGAGCGGCAAGGTAGGAGAGAGCGGGTACGCCATTGCGCACGACACCATCGAGGATCACTCGACCGGAGTTGCCGCGCCGATCTACAACGCAGTCGGTCAGATAGCCGGAGCGCTCAGCGTCGTCGGCCCGACATTCCGTCTGACGGACGAGGTCTGCGCCAGCCACGGTCGCGTCTTGGTGGAGCACTGCGCCCGGTTGTCCGCGGAACTCGGCAGCCAGGCTCCCTGACCACCCCGAGCACTTGGCGATTCAGTCTCGTATCCGAGACAATGTGGTTCCCCGCTCCGGATTTCCTACCTACTCGTAAGGACACACCCCACATGACGACGAGTCGCGTGAAATCTGCTGAGCGCGTGCTCGACGTGCTCGATCTCCTGGCCCGCCGGGGTGTGCCGCTGGCGACGGCCGAAATCTCGAGCGCCCTCGAGCTGCCGAAGAGTACGACGCATCATCTCCTCAATGTCATGCGGGATCGACGGTTCGTCTCGTACTGGGCTGATCAACGCGCCTGGACCCTGGGTGTCTCGGCGTTCGAAGTCGGTGCGTCGTACATGCGCTCGGGCCCACTTCACCGTGAGGGCCAACGATTCATGCTGGCACTCACTCAGTCGACGGATGAGACGTCTCATCTGGCGGTACTACAGGGCTCTGACGTCATCTACCTCGACAAACGTGAACCACTGAAGCCGGGCGTGCGATTGGTGACCGAAATCGGGACTCGCCTTCCAGCGCATCTCACCGCAGTCGGACGCGCGATTCTGAGCCGTCTGGACGTGGAACAGATCAGCGCGCTCTACGAGGGATACACCTGGCCGACGCGGACCGGAACGGGACCGTCGACGCTCGCCGAACTGCGAGAACTGCTCGCCGCAGCACGTGAGAGCGGATATGCGGTCGAAGAGAATGCGACGACATCCGGGATCAATTGCATCGCCAGCCCCGTGATCACGCGGGACGGTCGTCCGGTCGCAGCTCTCGGCGTCACCTTCCTCTCCGGCTCCAAATCGGCCGAGGAGAGTGCCCTGATCGCCGACCGAGTGCGCGCCGTCAGCGCCGAGTTCTCCGCCGATCTCGGAGATCGAATGGTGGAGACCCCGACCGCAGACATGTAGCCAATTTCTCCGCTGCGTACTTTGCGGGCCTTGTTTTCGTCTCATATTCAAGACTAGAGTCTCGTATACAAGACTTGCTGGATCACCACCGCATCATCATTGGAGTCCCATGAACGCCACCCCTGCCACCCATACAGCCACCCGAACCATTGAGGTCGGAATCGGGGCTGTCACCATCGCCGACGTCGTCGACGTCGCGCGCAACGGTTACGGCGTCGCATTGACCGCGGAATCACTGACCGCGATCGCCGAAAGTCGTGCACGCATCGAGGCCCTGGCCGCAGATCCCACGCCGGTCTACGGGGTTTCCACCGGATTCGGCGCACTTGCCACCCGGCACATTCCGGCGCATCTGCGGACGCAGTTGCAGCGCAGCCTGATCCGCTCACACGCGGCAGGTTCGGGACCGGAAGTCGAACGCGAAGTGATCCGGGCCTTGATGCTTCTGCGCCTGTCGACGCTCGCCACCGGAAGGACCGGAGTGCGCCCCGTGGTCGCACAGGCGTACGCCGACCTACTCACCGCAGGCATCACCCCGGTGGTGCACGAATACGGCAGCCTCGGATGCTCGGGAGATCTGGCACCACTGGCTCATGTGGCGATGGCAATCATCGGCGAAGGTTCCGTCCGCACCGCCGACGGTGAACTCACCGATGCGGCAACGGCATTGGCTGCCCATGGCCTCGAACCGGTGGTTCTGGCCGAGAAAGAAGGCCTCGCACTGATCAACGGTACCGACGGGATGCTCGGCCAACTGGCCCTTGCGATCACCGATCTCGATCATCTGCTCAAGTTGGCCGATATCGCTGCCTCCATGAGCGTCGAGGGCTTGCTCGGCACCGATCAGGTGTTCGCCGCGGACCTCCAAACGCTTCGCCCCCACCCCGGCCAGGGCGCGGCCGCGTCGAACATGGTGCGTCTGCTTGCCGATTCCCCGATCGTCGCCAGCCATGCGGGCCCTGACTGCACCAGGGTTCAAGACGCGTACTCACTGCGGTGCGCACCGCAGGTCGCCGGCGGCGCACGCGACACCGTCGATCACGCCCGCCTCGTCGCCGGGCGCGAATTAGCCAGTGCTGTCGACAATCCCGTTGTCACCCTCGACGGACGGGTTCGATCCAACGGAAACTTCCACGGAGCTCCCGTGGCCTACGTCTTGGACTTCCTCGCCATCGTGACCGCGGATGTCGCGGGGATCAGCGAACGCCGCACCGACCGCTTCCTCGACGTAGCACGCAACCACGGTCTGACTCCCTTCCTTGCCGACGACCCCGGAGTCGACAGCGGACTGATGATCGCGCAGTACACACAGGCTGCCGTCGTGTCCGAACTCAAGCGACTCGCAAGCCCCGCCAGCGTCGATTCGATTCCCTCCTCGGCCATGCAGGAAGATCACGTCTCCATGGGATGGTCGGGTGCACGTAAGCTCCGCCGGTCCATCGACGGTCTCACCCGCGTTCTCGCGATCGAGATACTCACTGCAGCACGAGGAATCGATTTGCGCTCCCCACTCGAACCCTCACCAGCCACCGGAGCCGTCCTTCGGACCCTGCGCGAGAAGGTGCAGGGGCCGGGCACCGATCGCTTCCTGTCCCCCGAGATCGAGGCGGCGGTGGACTTGGCGGCATCCGGTGCACTCGTTGCGGCCGCGGAGAACGCGATCGGCGCCCTGGCATGAGCGCGCCCGGAGCGCTGCGGCCTCGCCCCCGACCCGAAATCGAAGCACTCCCTCGATATTCCAAAGCCGCCGGCCTCGAGCAGGTTCGGTGGCGGGCGTCGAGCAACGAGTCGACGGTTGCACCCTCGGCGGCAATTCTCGAGGCCGTCAATCTCGCGGCCTCACACTCGCACTTGTATCCGTCGCTGTTCGGCGACACGCTGATCGCCCGGTTGAGCGACCGCCTGGGCGTCGGCGACGACCAGGTATTGGTCGGCGCCGGGTCGTTGGCACTGCTCCAGCAGGTACTGACCGCATACACGGGCCCGGGCACCGAAGTCGTCTACCCGTGGCGCAGCTACGAGGCGTACCCGATTCTGATCGGAATCGCTGGGGCGAGCGGTGTACCCGTCGCACTCGATTCCGAACATCGGCACGATCTGAGTGCAATGGCGGCAGCCGTGACTCCGCAGACCCGCGCGGTACTCGTCTGCAACCCCAACAATCCGACCGGAAGCGAGTTCTCGACCGCCGAGTTCGTCTCGTTCGCCCGCTCGATCCCGGGTGACGTCCTCATCCTTCTGGACGAGGCTTACCGGGAGTTCGCGACCAGCGATGTCGACGGCGTCGACCTGCTTCGAGCCTTTCCCAACATCGTCGTATTCCGAACCTTCTCCAAGGCTTACGGATTGGCCGGCCTTCGGGCCGGCTATGCCATCACCAATCCGGCGATCGCAGCGGATCTTTCCAGCGCGGCACCGCCCTTCGGGCTCAGCGCCGTTGCCGAGGCCGCGGCCTGCGCAGCGTTGACCGATCCGGCGCACACCGATTCGATAGTCGAAACGGTGACGCAGGGTCGCGCTCACCTACGTGAGCAATTGGCTCTGCGCGGCGTCGAGTCCGTCCCCAGCGGAGCGAACTTCGTGTGGATCCCTCTCGGCGAGAGAGCTTCTGCACTAGAAGCGGCTTGCGTCGCCCAGGGTGTCTCGGTCCGGATGTTCCCTGGCGAGGGGGTGCGGGTCACCGTCGGCGAGCGGGACGCAGAAGACGCCGTGATCTCAGCTGTGGACGCTCTCGCACAAAACCTTTGACCGACTGGAGAAAAGAATGTCCGTCCACGAACTCGCTCGGTCGATCGGTTCGAGTCGCCTGATCACCGACCCGGCGGTAATGGACTCGTACCGTCGCGACGAGGCCCATCTCGCCGAACCCGGCCATCCGGCAGCCGTCATGCTCGCTGAAACTGCGGCCGACATTTCCGAGGCTCTGAAATGGGCTACTGCTCACCGTGTCCCGGTGGTAACCCGCGGTGCGGGGACCGGTTTGGCGGGTGGCGGGGCAGCCGTCGAGGGCTGCCTAGTCATCTCGACCACTCGCATGCGCTCGATTCTCGAGGTCAATCCGGACGATCAGCTGGCTGTCGTGGAAGCCGGGGTGATCAACGCTGACATCAGTCGAGTAGCAGACGAGTACGGGCTGATGTACGCCCCCGATCCGAGCAGCTTCGAGATCTCCACGATCGGCGGAAACATCGCCACCAACGCCGGCGGGCTGCGTTGCGTGAAGTACGGCGTCACCCGCGATTCAGTCCTGGGTCTCGAGGTTGTGCTCGCCGACGGTCGGATCGTGCGGACAGGCCGAAGGACCGTCAAAGGTGTTGCGGGATACGACTTGACCAGTCTTCTCGTCGGTTCGGAAGGAACACTCGGAGTCGTCACGAGTGCCACGCTCAAGTTGCAGCCCAAGCCCAAGAGAGCACCGGTCACCGTCGTCGGCAGTTTCGATTCTCTCCGCTCCGCAGCGGACGCGGTTGCCGCGGTCGTTCGCGACGGGATCGGGCCGAGCCTGCTGGAGCTGATCGATCGAGCAACCCTTCGCGCAGTCGACGACTGGAAACGAATCGGGTTGGAAGACAACACTGCCGCGATGCTGATCGCACAGGCCGATGGGGTCGATGCCGACGCAGCAGCCGCGGCGATGCAGAAACACTTCGAGCAGGCTGGCGCCGATTTTGTCGCCGTCTCACAGGACGCAGCAGAAGCCGCACAGCTACTCGAGATTCGCCGACTCGCCTATCCGGCATCCGAACGACTCGGGCAATGTCTGGTGGAAGACGTCGGGGTTCCGCGGTCGAAACTGCCCGACATGCTCGAAAGTATCGACCGGGCGGCCGCCGAGTACTCGGTCAAGATCATGACCGTCGCGCACGCGGGTGACGGCAACGTCCATCCGACCTTCGTCTTCGACCGCACAGCCGACGGCTCGGTCCCCGAAGCCGTGTGGACCGCCGCGGACGAGGTCTTCCGGCGTGCTCTCGAACTCGGCGGAACTCTGACCGGAGAGCACGGCGTCGGCGTTCTGAAGCGTCGCTGGCTCTCTCTCGAGCTCGGTGAGGACAGCATGCAACTGCACCGATCGATCAAGGCCGCGTTCGATCCACTCGGAATCCTCAACCCTGGTAAGGGTTTCTGATTCTCGAGCGGTGTTACACAGCATTTACGCGAAATCGGGTTTCAGGTATTGACGCCTGTATATACAGGCATATACATTTATCCGCAGTGACAGTGACCCAGCGCACAGAGCACCAGGCGCAAAGCACCAAGCACGAAGAAGGTGGGCAATACCCCGACGTCGATTCCGTCGCTCGACGGGCTCGCAGCAGAAAGACAGGCCTATGACTCACGATGGACCAGCCGAGGTCATCCTCACTCCGGAACGACGCACTATCGACGTCGTCCCGGATGCAGAACGACACGGCACCCCGCGCAGCCAGTTCACTCTCTGGTTCGGCGCCAACATGCAGATCACGGCAATCGTCGACGGTGCTCTCGCCGTCGTATTCGGCGCGGACGCCATCTGGGCAATCGTCGGACTTCTGATCGGCAACATCTTCGGTGGCGCTGTCATGGCGCTTCACTCCGCACAGGGCCCGCGCATGGGCCTCCCCCAGATGATCTCGAGTCGCGCCCAGTTCGGCGTCAAGGGAGCCGTCGTACCGCTTGTTCTCGTCATCCTGATGTACCTCGGCTTCGCTGCCACCGGCACCGTGTTGGCCGGCCAAGCCGTCAACAAGATCCTGCACATCGACAGCCCCACCGTCGGCATCGTCGTCTTCGGTCTCCTCACCGCATTCGTCGCGGTCACCGGCTACAAGCTGATCCACATCGTCGGCAGGATCGCCACCGTCGTGGGCATCGTCGGATTCTCCTACCTGGCCGTTCGACTGTTCCTCGAGTACGACGTCGCCTCGTACGTCGGTATCAAGGGCTTCGACATCGTCACCTTCCTGCTCGCGATCTCGCTGGGCGCCGGTTGGCAGCTCACGTTCGGCCCGTACGTCGCCGACTACTCGCGTTACCTGCCGCGCAGCACCTCCGAGAGCACTACCTTCTGGTCGACGTTCCTCGGTAGCGTCATCGGATCACAGTGGTCCATGACCTTCGGCGCCCTCGTCGCGGCCTGCGCCGGCGACGCGTTCCTGGGTAACCAGGTCGGCTTCATGGGAGATCTGGCCGGACCCGCTGCCATCGCCTTCCTGATCTACTTCGTCATCCTGGTCGGCAAGCTGACGGTGAACGTGCTCAACGCGTACGGCGGATTCATGTCGATCCTGACCACCGTCACAGCCTTCAACGGCCAGTCGCGAATCTCGAGCACCGCGCGCACCCTCTACATCCTCGGTTTCACCGCCGTCTCGGTGTTGATCGCGATCGCCGCCAGCGCCGACTTCCTGGACAACTTCAAGAACTTCGTCCTGGTATTGCTGATGGTGTTCACGCCGTGGAGTGCGATCAATCTGATCGACTACTACCTGATCTCCAAGGAGCGCATCGACATTCCGGCGCTCTACGACGTCAACGGTCGATACGGAGCATGGAACTTCACCGCATTGGCTTGCTACGCCGCCGGCGTTCTCGCCCAGATCCCGTTCCTCGCCCAGAAGATGTACACCGGCCCCGTCACGGACATGCTCGGCGGCGCCGACATCTCCTGGATCGTCGGCATCGTGTTCACCGGCCTGATCTACTACCCGCTCGCCAAGCGCACCAGCAATCCGCCTACATCGATGATCTACCCCGATCACACCGCGATGACCGACTCTCGCGTCTGATCCCCCAACATCTTTCGAACTTCAGTTAAGCAAGGAGAACACCATGGAAATCAGCACCCCCGGCCACGAGCCGCGCCCCGTCCGTGCTCCCCGCGGCCCCGAGCTCACGACGCTCGGTTGGCAGCAGGAGGGCGCCCTGCGCATGCTCATGAACAACCTCGACCCCGATGTTGCCGAGCACCCGGACAGCCTCGTCGTCTACGGCGGAACCGGTCGCGCAGCACGTAGTTGGGCGGCATTCGACGCCATGGTCGCCACACTGAAGACGCTGAAGAACGACGAGACCATGCTGGTGCAGTCCGGCAAGCCGGTCGGTGTCTTCCGCACCAACGAGTGGGCACCGCGAGTGCTGATCGCCAACTCCAACCTCGTCGGTGACTGGGCGAACTGGGAAGAGTTCCGCCGTCTCGAAGACCTCGGCCTGACCATGTACGGCCAGATGACCGCAGGCTCTTGGATCTACATCGGCACCCAGGGAATCCTGCAGGGCACCTACGAGACCTTCGGCGCCATTGCGAAGAAGCGCTACAACGGATCGCTCGCCGGAACGATCACGCTCACTGCAGGTCTCGGCGGAATGGGCGGCGCCCAGCCTCTCGCCGTCACCATGAACGACGGCGTCGCGATCTGCGTCGACTGCGACATCACCCGCATCGACCGTCGTATCGCCCACAAGTACCTCGACACCAAGGCCGACAGCATCGAGCACGCGCTCGAACTGGCGACAGCGGCACGCGACGCCAAGAAGCCGCTCTCCATCGGCCTCGAAGGCAATGCGGCAGAGATCTTCCCGGCGCTACTGGAGATGAAGGCCCCCATCGACATCGTGACCGACCAGACCTCGGCGCACGATCCCCTCGCCTACCTGCCGATCGGGATCGACTTCCCCGACATGAAGATCATGTCGGAGAAGGATCCGCAGAAGTTCACCGAAGATTCCCGCAACGCGATGGCCGCGCACGTCAAGGCCATGGTCGGATTCATGGACGCCGGCGCCGAGGTGTTCGACTACGGCAACTCCATCCGTGACGAGGCCCGCAAGGCCGGCTACGACCGCGCTTTCGACTTCCCCGGATTCGTTCCGGCCTACATCCGCCCGCTCTTCGAAGAAGGTCTCGGCCCCTTCCGCTGGGCAGCTCTCTCCGGTGATCCCAAGGACATCGAGGCCACCGACAAGGCCATCCTCGAACTCTTCCCCGAGAACGAGCACCTGCGTCGCTGGATCACCATGGCAGGCGAAAAGGTTGCCTTCGAGGGCCTTCCGGCCCGCATCTGCTGGCTCGGATACGGTGAGCGCCACCTCGCGGGCCTCAAGTTCAACGAGATGGTCGCCTCGGGCGAACTGTCCGCGCCGATCGCCATCGGCCGCGATCACCTCGACTCGGGATCGGTCGCCTCGCCGTACCGCGAAACCGAATCGATGATCGACGGGTCCGACGCGATCGCCGACTGGCCGCTGCTCAACGCCCTGGTCAACACCGCGTCCGGCGCTTCGTGGGTTTCACTTCACCAAGGCGGCGGCGTCGGTATGGGACGCTCCATCCACGCGGGACAGGTGTGCATCGCCGACGGCACCGAACTCGCAGCCAAGAAGCTCGAAGCGGTTCTCACCAACGATCCCGGGATGGGCGTCATCCGGCATGCGGATGCAGGATACGACCACGCCATCGACACGGCGGCCACGCGCGGCGTCCGTATCCCGATGACCGAGAACTGAAACAGCTCCACCACCTCACACTGAGTTAGGAATTACATTGACCACGAATGGTTCTCGAACCACAGTTCTGACCAACATCGGAACCCTCGTCACCAATGACCCGACTCTGGGTGAGGGCAAGCTCGGCGTACGACACGACGCGGCAATCGTTTTCGACGACGGCGTTGTTGCTTGGGTCGGCGATTCCGCCGACGCCCCGGCTGCCGATATCGGTCAGGATATCGGCGGTCGGGCCCTGCTCCCCGGTTTCGTGGAGAGTCACTCGCACCTGGTGTTCGGTGGCGAGCGGGCCGAGGAATTCGCAGCTCGCATGGCGGGCGAGAAGTACGCCGCCGGCGGCATTCGCAACACCATCGAAGCGACGCGCTCGGCCACCGACGAACAATTGCAGGCCAATGTTCGGCGCCTACTCGACGAATCCCTGCGCTCGGGCAGCACAACCGTCGAATGCAAGACCGGGTACGGGCAGAACACCGAGAGCGAACTACGCAGCGCACTGATCGCCGGACAGTTCACCGACGAGGTCACACTGCTGGCCGCCCATGTTCCACCACCCGAATATGCCGGCCGCGCCGATGATTACGTCGCCATGGCGTGCGACGAGATGATCCCTGCCTGTGCGCCACACGCAAAGTGGATCGATGTCTTCTGCGAGCGAGGAGCATTCAACCGCGAACAGGCTCATGCAGTCCTGAGCGCAGGCGTAGCCGCCGGACTGATCCCCCGCGTCCACGGCAATCAGCTCGGCGAAGGGCCAGGAGTTCAGCTCGCCGTCGAGATGGGAGCAGCGTCCGTCGACCACGTCACGTACGTCACCGCCGAGGACATCGACGCCCTGGCTCAGAGTTCCACCGTCGCAACACTGTTGCCCGGCGCCGACTTCTCCACCCGCAACAAGTACCCCGACGCACGCGCACTGCTCGACGCCGGAGTCACCGTAGCTCTGGGCGCCGACTGCAATCCCGGTACCTGTTACACCACGAGCCTTCCGTTCTGCATCGCAATTGCGGTGCGAGACATGCACATGACGCCCGCTGAGGCAGTCTGGGCAGCCACTGCAGGTGGCGCTCGGGCGCTGCAGCGCACCGACGTCGGAACCCTTTCTCTCGGAACACGTGCCGACGCCATCGCGCTCGATGCACCGTCGTACCTCCACCTCGCCTACCGCCCGGGCGTGCCACTGGTGCGCGAGGTCTGGAAAAACGGCGCACTCGCCACAAGCTACTGAAATACACTCACCGGGAGGCCGTCGTGGCAAATCAGATCGCAGTCGACATCGAACCCAAGCCGTGGACCGGGCGCTCGGACGGCACCACTGCCGAGCATCTGCGGTGGCATCATGCCGTGCAACCGTATTCAGCCGAAACAGCTCCCGGCGACTGTGTTCTGATCGGATTCTCCAGCGACGAAGGAGTCCGCCGCAACAACGGCCGCCGCGGCGCCGCGGATGGCCCGGACGCATTGCGAGCGGGGTTGGCCTCCATGGCGCTGGCCGAACCACTGCAGATTCAGGACGCGGGAACCGTTGCCGTGTCGGGTGAAGAACTCGAGGCCGGTCAGTCCGCACTCGGGAACGCCGTCAGTGCCGCGCTCGATTCGGGACACTTCCCCGTGGTTCTCGGGGGAGGACACGAAATCGCCTACGGTACATACCTCGGCGTCGCGGGCTCCGAGTTGCGAACAGCCGGAGCCAAACTCGGAATCCTCAACTTGGATGCGCACTTCGATCTACGTGGCGACCCGATCCCCAGTTCCGGCACGCCTTTTCGTCAGATCGCCGAGGACGAAGCCGCGGCAGGCACCTCACATCAGTACAGCGTGATCGGAATCAGCCAACCGAGCAACACCACTGCTCTGTTCGACACGGCTCACCGCCTTGGCGTTCGCTATCTGCTCGACGAAGAATGCGGAGTGATCGGTCGAGGCGTCGTGGATCAGTTCCTCGCAGACTTCCTCGACGACGTCGATCTGGTCTACCTGACCATCGACCTCGACGTGCTTCCCGCCGCCGTGGCGCCGGGCGTCAGCGCACCCGCGGCCTACGGCGTCAGCCTGGAAACAATCCAATACGTATGTGATCGAGTCACATCCAGCGGAAAACTCGCGGTTCTCGATGTCGCCGAACTGAACCCGAGCCTCGACATCGACAATCGCACTGCCCGGACCGCTGCTCGCCTGATCCACCGGATAGTCACCAAGCACGTGCCGGTTCGGCGCTAGGATCGGCGCGCCTCCAGCGCATCGAGGATGAGATCGAGACCGTAGGCGAACTCACTCGTGTGGTCGTAAGCCGGACTCAGACCGTGATCGACGATCATCTCGTGAAGGAAGGGCAACTCTCCAGCCGGAAGGTGCTCGAGGATGTCACTCGCAACTTCTTCGACGTCGACGGGCCCGCTGATCGGCAGATTCGCCTCCTGGAGAACATATCCGCCGATGTAACTGTCGATCAGCGAGGCTCCGTGGGCGGCCATCGGCAGCGTGAACCCGGCCTTCCGGAGGACTCCGAGCACAGCGTCGAGATGACGCAGGGTCGCCGAGCCAGGGTTGCGTCGCGAATCCAGCAAACCGAGAGCCCAACGGTGCTGCGACAGGACTGTGCGAGCGGAAAAGGCGCGTCCACGGATTGCATCTCGCCAATCCGCACACTCGCCGTCGGGTAGGTCGATCGCCTCGAAGACCGCATCGACGAGGCCGTCGAGAATCGCATCTTTGTTGGGCACGTGGTGGTAGAGCGACATCGCCTCGATGCCCAACTCCTGGGCCACCCGTCGCATCGTGACGGCCTCGACACCACCCGCGTCGGCAACGCGGATCGCACCCTCGATTACGCGAGTCCTGTTCAGCGACTGTCGCGGCTGCCGTGACACACAGACTCCCCTCCGAGGAACGAATACGTTGACAACCTTACATCCGTAAGTCACCCTTACAGGTGTAAGCCAGCCTTACGTTCGTAAGGCGCTCGCGAAGGGAGACCGCAATGCCGATGCCGAGATGGTGGGGACACGTCAACAAGCGAGTGTTCAATCCTCGCGCGATCTCGAGCGGGAAATGGCCGATACTGACACACGTCGGACGCACATCCGGCACGACCTACCGGACACCTCTCGACGCCTATCCGGTCGAGGGTGGCTACGTCTTCATTCTGGTGTACGGATCAGGCTCGGACTGGGTGCAGAACGTCTTGAAAGCGGGGAGCGCTCGACTGTCGGTCGACGAGACGGAGGTGAGCCTCGGCGCCCCGCGCCTCGTCGCGAAAGACGAAGCATTTCAAGCACTTTCCTCAGACGTCTCCCAACCCCCGAGGCTGCTCCGCATCACCGAGTACCTTCGGATGGATCTGATTACGGCCTGAGGCTGCCATTCACGCGAGGACCTCACGCACGGCGGACCTGACTTCGTCCATGCTGCAACCGGATTCGATCAGTTCAGTACCCGTATGCACCAGCGAGTTGATCAACTTGGCGGTGAGCTTCGGGTCCGACACGCCACGGAGGCGAAGGGCCTCGACAAGCGGAAGCACAAGACTGTCGTGCATTTCCATGATCCGCGAATCTCGAAACGTTTGCGGGGTCAGCGTCGCCAGCGCTCCGACTATCGCATGCTCCCCGTCGGCTACCAGTTGGAGGTTTGCCTCGACGTACGCCCATACCGGATCGTCTGCGCCTGCCATCGCCTCGACGATCTTGTCGTTCCAGCGCGGGAACATGTCTTCGACGACGGCACTGAGGAGATCTTCTCGGGACCGGAAGTAGTGGTAGGCACTCGACCTGGCGAGCCCGGCCTTCGCTGCCACCTCACCGAGCCCCGGCGGCCGGTCCGGGGTCTCGGACAGAAGAGCGTGTGCAGCGTCGAGGAGGGCACGGCGCTGAGCAGCACGATGCTCGACCACAGTGGGGGCATCGATCCTCGGCACCGAATCTCCTCCAGTCCCCTTGCGGGCTTACTCGCTCTGACGCAATCGACCGTCAACCATTTCGAGGATGCGGTCGCAGTGCCCGAGCACGTCGTGATCGTGGGTCACCATGATCGTAGCGACGCCGGCCTCGTGAGTTTCGCGCGAGAGCAGTTCAACCACCTCATGGCTACGTTTTCGGTCGAGAGCAGCCGTCGGCTCGTCGACGAGCAGTAGCGAGGGATTGCTCATCAATGCCCGAGCGATACCGACGCGCTGTCGTTCGCCGCCGGAGAGTTGACCAGGTCGACGATCCGCACGGTGGCTCATACCGACCGAGTCGAGCAATTCCTCGGGATCGCGCCCCGGCCGCCCCGTGAGCTTGGGAATCAGCCGAAGCTGATCGCGCGCCGTCAGCGCTGGAATCAGATTGCCGGATTGAAAGACGAAGCCGACCTTGTCTCGTCGAAGTTTGGCCAATGCACGGGCCGGCATCGCCGACACGTCGACGCCGTCGATGACAATCGTTCCACTCGACGGCCGACCGAGTCCGCCTGCCACAGCGAGCAAGCTCGACTTTCCAGCCCCTGACGGCCCGACGATCGCGACGAGTTCGCCGCCCGCGACCTCGAGGTCCACGTTGTCGAGGGCGAGCACTGTGAAGTCACCGTCACCGAATCGAAGACTGACAGCGGTCAATACCAGTCCGGTAGTGGTTTTTTCGACTGTGGTCATCGGTTTTCCCCCAATGCGGTGAGCGGGTTGACACGCGTAACGCGGACGATGGAAACGGCTGCGCCGATCAGCCCGAGTACCGCCAAGAGCACTGCGCCGTTGACGACAGGGCCGGACTCCAGAGCGAACGGCATCCCACCGCCTTCGAGTCCCGAGCCGAGCCCCAAGCCCAGCAACACACCGATGCCGATGGAACCAAGCAGCACTACCAGTGCCTGTGCCATGCCGTCGCGAAGCAGGAAGCCGGTGGAGGCTCCCATCGCACGCAACACTGCGAGTTCGCGACCACGCTGAACTGTCCAGATACTGAAGAATGCGCCGACGACCAGTGCGGAGATCGCGTACAGAAACGCCTTGATCATCGACATTGTCATCATTTCCGCGGAGAAGCCCGGTGAGGAGTCGAAAGATTCCTCGAGCGTCTTTGCGGACGTTCCCGCCGCCGCATCTCCCGACACGAGGTCCGGCACTACATCGTCCAGGCCCCGAATCGCAACGACACTCGCTTCGGAATAGGCACTGGCGTTGGCGGTTTCGCCGATCTTGGCACCGGTGTGAACCTCCTGCCAGGTACGCAGGGGCAGGTAGGCGACGTCGACGTGACCGAAAGTGCGCTTGTCTTCGGTGAATCCGACAACTGTCAGCTCCGTACCGAGTCGATCGAGTATCACGGTGTCACCGATCGCAACACCGTCGTCGCGGAAAGTAGAGCTGACGATGATGTCCGTGTCGGCTTGCAGTCCCCTCCCGTCGGCGGTGACGGGCTCGAGGAAGGAGCCAGGTTCGATGCCGAAGAGCGTGAGATCGACAGGCGTACCACTGCGAGTTTTTGCATTGACGATCATGTTGCCGAAGAGCTCGGCGTCTTGGACATCCGGTTGCGCGCGCCATGCCTGCGCCTGCTCTTCGGTGACGACCGACCGTGAAAAAGCAGAGTCTGCCTTCGTGTCCGGAGCGAAGGCGAATGCCTGGATCGGTGTCCGTTGCAAAGCGGACACACCATCATTGACCAGGCCGGACGAGAGGCCGGACAGGATCACCATCAGGATCGAGATGAGGGCAACCACGGCGCCCATCAAGAGGAATCGATTTCGCGCAAACCACAGTTCACGCAGGGCGAGGAACATTCGGGAAGCTCCAAAGTCGTCGGTGCGAGTTACGCCGACTTTTATCGACGCCTTGTCGAAATCATATCGACAAGGCGTCGAAAAAATATGTGAGGTGCGTTACTACTGTTCGTAGTAGACATCGTGAAGCGCTGAGCGCCGTATCAGCCCCCGACGCCCACGGGCCGATCGCCGACAATCGAGATTCGATCCATCACACGACGAGCCGGGAAGTAGTCACTGGCCGCGTAATGCTGGCAGGTCCGATTGTCCCAGAAGGCAACAGTATTCGGCTCCCACTTCAGTCGGACCTGGAATTCCGGACGATTGACGTGGCGATACAGCATCGTGAGAAGTTCGTTCGATTCCTCTTCGGATACACCCAAGATCCGTTGCGTGAAGGTCATGTTGACGAACAACACCCGCCTGCCGCTTTCCGGAATGACCCGAACCACCGGATGCTCCACCGCGGGGAACTTCGGACGCAACATCTCGACCGCATCCGCCGGCATCGACCTACCGAACGAGTTGATCCAATCATGTTCTGCAACAAGCGGGTCGATACGCTTCCTGACGTCTTCCGGAAGCAGATCGTAGGCAGCAGCGGTGTCAGCCCACAACGTGTCACCACCCACCTCTGGCACCTCGACTGCACGAAGTACGGCGGCAAACGAAGGAAACTCGTGCCACGTCACGTCGTTGTGCCAGTTGTTCTCGACGCCGCCGACCATCGCATCCTTGGCCAGCGTCGTGACATCGACGTCCGTCTGCCCTGGCTGCGTGTACTTGAAGAACGGATGCTGTTCGAGATCGCCCCAACGCTCGGCAAAAGCTCGATGTTCTGCTCGGCCGAGGTCCTGATCCCGAAAGAAGAGGACTTTCCATTCGAGGAGAGCGCGGCGAAGTTCCGCAATCACGGCATCAGACAGGTCCCCACCGAGTCGAATGCCGGAGATTTCCGCTCCGATCGTCGGCGTGACCGCCTTGACCGCAAAGTGTTCGTACGGCGCCGGAACTACGGACTCGGGATTCCGGCGAGCGACAAGTGGACCATAGGCAGCAAGCGGATCGGTGGGGATCGGAAAGATCGTTGCCGCAGGCAAAAGGGTAGCCATCAAGGCACTTCCTCGGAATCGACGATGTCGTAACGGACAAAATCCAGATTAAGGCCATGTCCTTAACGTGTCAACGGTCACGTTCTCCGGCGCGCACCTTGACCCTGACGCCGCGTCAGGGTTGGAGAATGGTTTCCACAGACGAAATCCGAATCGACAAACGGGAGGGCGAGGCGATGATGACCATCGGCGAGCTGGCGAATCTGGCCGGCACCACCGTCAGATCCGTGCGCTACTACCACTCGAACGGGCTTCTCGAAGAACCACAACGCCAACCCAACGGCTACCGCATGTACCGGGCGGTGGACCTGGCACGACTGAGCCGCATCCGCCGCCTGCGCGATCTGGGGATTCCTGTTGCCAAGATCGCCGAACTGCTCGACGGCGACGCTCACGACACCCGGTCCGCACTCGACGCACTCGACAAGGAACTGGCAGCCAAGGCCGAACAGATCGCGGTTCAACGTGCTCACATCGAGTCGCTACGCCGCAACGCCGATCCCGAACTACCCGACGCGTTTTCGGAAGTGCTCGCACAGTATGTCGTTGCCGGTGCACCGACAGCGTGGATCGACAACGAGCGCGAACTCCTGATCCTCGCGCTCACCGTCTCCGGGGGTGATCCCGAAGTCTGCGATTCACTCCTGAGCGCACACCGCCGGGCGTTGGCGACGCCGAACCGCAAGCAGGCAATCGAATTGATTACTCGCATGTGCGCCCTCACCGACGCTCCTGCGGACGCCGACACGATTGCGGCCCTTGCCATTCAGTTCTGCGATTTCACCGAGAGAGTGCTTCCTGAACAGGCCGCACCGGAACGCCCTTCACCCACCCGGTTGGTAGCGGTGCTGCGCGAGCACCAAGCAGATCGAAGAACCCCGACCCAGGAAAGATTCGCGAAGGCTGTAGCGGCCGAGTTCGCTGCCCGCCAGTCTCGACCCTGAAACTCCGCCACTGAATCCCCACATCGGAAGTGGGGTGATCAACGCTGCCCGAAAATGGGCTCGAAACAAGGACACGACACGACAATGACTGGATCCATCATGCCCAGATCACGCACGCCTCGACCACGAAAGTGGCTGGCTACCACAATCGCCGCCGCCGCACTCGCAGTACCTGCACTGGCGGCGTGCTCGGATCCTGCTGCTCCGCAGGAAGATCCACAATCGTATCTCAGCGCGTTCTACGACCAGGATGTCGAATGGGGGCCATGCGCCACAGACACCGGAACATCGACGGCAAGTGACTGCGCCATGGTCACAGTACCTTTGGACTATTCCGCCCCTGACGGCAAGACGATCGAAGTGGCGATCTCGCGGGTCGCGTCCACCGACCCCGCACAGCGACGCGGGATCTTGCTCACCAACCCTGGTGGCCCGGGTGGCCGAGGACTGGGATTGCCCGAGATTCTGAATGCCGGGATGACACCGGAAGTCGCAGCGGCATACGACGTCATCGGCATGGACACCCGAGGGCTCGGCAAGAGCACGCCGATCGACTGCGGCGTCGAGCAGATGACATGGATGCGTTCACCGGGTACCACAGAGGAAGGGTGGAACGAAAGTGTTGCGCTCGCACGCGAGGCCGCTGACACATGCTGGGACAAGTACCCGGACTATCTGCCGCACATCAATACTCAGAACATCGCCCGCGACCTCGACGTGATTCGTGGTGCCCTCGACCAGGAGAAGGCGTCGTACTTCGGGTGGTCGTACGGCACATACCTTGGTGCGACCTATGCTCAAATGTTCCCAGACAGGATCGACCGTGTGGTTCTCGACAGCGCACCGGACCCGAAGAAATACGGATACGAGATGTTCCAGGACATGGGCCCGGCCAATGAGAAAGCGATCGACGGATTCTCACAGTGGGCAGCAGAACGCAATTCCACCTATGCACTCGGATCGACGCCCGCCGAAGTTCGCGCCCTCATCGAGAAGCTGATCTCGGACGCTGCCACCACTCCGATTCAGATCGGTGACTACGCCGTCGACGATCACGTCCTTCCATTCCTGATGTACGTCAACGGAACCGGGGACACCGAAAAGGAAAGCGAGGCATTCGCGCAGGTATTGGTTCAGTTGCGCGAACTCGCCGCAGGCAAGACCGTCGAGGACATCCATCCCCAGCTGACGGGACTGATGCAGGCGTGGTTCCAGACCGAATTGGGGACCGGCCCTGACTATGCCGGAACAATCGCCATTGTCTGCGGAGACGTGTCGATGCCGAGCGATCCCGCGTGGTATCGCAACAAGTTGGAGGAGCACCGTGCTGATCAGCCGATCTTCGCCGGCACGCACAACACGATCATGCCCTGCGCGTTCTGGCGCAGTGAGGCCCCGAAGCGGATCGACATCGACAACAACGTTCCGGCATTGCAGATCCAGGCAACCGGTGACACCCGCACGACGTACGACGAAGGCCTCGGCATGCATGAAGCGATGAAAGGCTCACGGCTCGTGACAGTTCCAGGCCGCACTCATGCGGTGTTCCCGGGCTACGCGAATACTTGCGCGAACGCCGCCGTCAACTCGTACCTGCTCGACGGCTCACTGCCCGCCGAAGACGTGGTGTGCGAGTCGTGATCTCAGCCAGTCAGCTCGCTCTTGATCTCGTTCTTGAGAACTTTGCCGACCTTGGAGCGAGGTAGATCGTCCCAGACGATGACTTGCTTCGGAGTCTTCACACTTCCGATGCGAGACTTCACGAAAGCCATCACCTCGGCGCCGTCGATGTCTGCGCCGAGGTGTGGCTGCACCACTGCCACAACACGTTCGCCCCACTTGTCGTCCGGCAACCCGATCACTCCGCAGTCCTGAATCCCCGGGTACGCCATGAGGGCCTGCTCCACCTCGACCGAATAGACGTTGAAACCGCCGGTGATGATCATGTCCTTCGCACGATCGACGATGAACAGGAAATTGTCCTCGTCCAGGTACCCGATGTCGCCGGTGTGATGCCAGCCGTGGGCTGACGCTTCCGCCGTTGCGTCGGGGTTCTTGTAATAACCCGCCATCACCAACGAACTGCGAATCACCACCTCACCACGCTCGCCACGTCCGAGCAGCGCGCCTTTGTCGTCCATGATCCCCACGGTCACCAGCGGCGACGGTCGACCCGCCGACGAGAGTCGCGACGTTGCGACAGTGCCGTCCGGGCCGAAGTGCTCCTTCGGTGACATCGTCGAGATCATCATGGGGGCTTCGCTCTGCCCGAACAGCTGAGCCATGACCGGTCCGATCTTGTCGATCGCCTCCTCTAGCCTGGTCGGGGAGATCGGTGCCGCGCCGTACCAGAAACACTGCAGCGAGCTACGATCCGTTACCGCGAGGTCCTCGTGCTCGAGCAACATGTAGATGAGCGTCGGCGGCAGGAAGGTGTGAGTCACCTTGTGCTTCTGAACGTTCGCGAGGAAGTACCCGAGATCGGGCTTCGGCATGATCACCACTTCGCCGCCGAGGGCCATGATCGGGAAGCACAAAACACCGGCGGCGTGAGTCAACGGCGCCAACGCCAGATACACCGGGCGCCCCTCGAATGGATAACTCATCAAAGTGATTGCAGTCATCGTCTCGATGTTGTGCCCGGTCAACATCACGCCTTTGGGGCGGCCCGTCGTACCACCGGTACCGACCAGCATGGTGACGTCGTCGGGCGCCGCGACATCGAGTTCTTCTTCCCCGAGCCAGCTTTCGAGGGACTGTGCCGAATCCCATTCGCCGTCGATACAGACGAGCGTCACCAACTGTGGAAGCGCGTCCTTGATCTGGTCGACGAGCGGCGCATAGGACTTCTGGAAGAACAGAGCGCGACAATCGAACAGATCCAACAGGTCTCGGTTCTCCGCAGCTTCGTTGCGGGGGTTGATCGGGCACCAGACCGCGCCAGCCCTACTGATACCGAATACGCAGGAGAACGAGATCGGGTCATTGCCGGACAAAATCGCGACCTTCTCGCCCGCCGCGATGCCCGAAGCAGCGAGCGAAGCTGCGAAGCGTCGGCTGAACTGTTGCACCTCGCTGTAGGAGAGAGTGCGCTCCCCCATCGTCAAACACGGTGCGGTGGAACCAAGAGAGGCTCCCTTGTCGAGATAGTCGGTCAAACGCATGGGGAGCCTCCAGGGCGGGGCTCCCGGCGCGATGCACGCCGGGAGCCGTGAACATGATGACGAGGGCGACGAGCTAGGCGTTGATGATTACTTCCGGCTCCAGAGCCAGCCCGAAACTACGTAGCGCGCCAAGCAGTTCGCGATGGCCGAACGCCTGGCAGGCCGAGGCAAGCCCGGTCCGCTTGGGCGCCTGCTGAAGCAACGAATGCGCTGCATAGGCGTGCAGGAGGCCCGTCTGCTTGTAGTTGCAGTTTCCGTGAATCACGACGTGCGAGCGACCCAGCGGACCCGACGCGTAGACGGAGTCGAGTGAGGTGTTGATGCGCGGATTTTCACGAGGGGGCATACCCGCCTGAACCGAACCGGCGATCTCGGCCAAGGCGGCTTCCTGCTCGTCGGCGGGCAGGGTCTTGATCTGCTCCTCCACGATCTTCTGTGTCGCGACAACACCTTCCATCACGGTGCGGTCGAACACCCCGCCCGCAGCCTTGACGTTGGAAACTCGCGGATCGTTCTTGAACCACACGGGGTGGCAAGTTCCGCCCCACGGCAATGCAAGCGCAGTTTCGTGCTGGCCAGGAACGACGACGTCGAAAGTCTGGCCGGGCGCCCACTGCACGTACTTGTTCTGCTCGAGGTAGTACCAGTTCGCTTTGAGGATGGTGAAGATCGTCTGAGTGGAGGCATAGGTGGGAAATCCCTTCCACAGCACGAGAATGTCGAGCGTATCGAGACCCGGCGTTTCCAGTGCGATGTTGGCCGCGATCTCACCGGTGGTGTACATCTGCGCGATACCGGGCGAGAGAAGCAGACCCTTCTCCTGGTACTTGTCGCCGAATTTCTCCTGGACGTCGAGTACCCAGTCCTGCTCACCGGTGGTGTCCATGTAGTGGCAACCGGCATTCAACGCAGCCTCGACGACGGTGCCGCCAAGCTTGATGAACGGCCCGACCATGTTGCTGACAACCTGTGCGCCGGTGAACAGTTCAGTGAGCGCCTCGACGGTGTGCTCGACCTCGACGACCTCGTGATCGACGGTGTCCAAACCGGGGATCTTGTCGAGGACCTCTTGGATGCGAGCGGCGTCGCGACCGGCTGCGATGAACGGGATGTTGAACTCGCGCAGGTATTCACACACCAGACGGCCGGTGTACCCGGAGACGCCGTAGACGATGACTGGCTTCTTTTCGGACATGTTCGTGGAACCTTTCGAAGACGTGAGGAGGGTGTACGTGCGAATGGGGAGGGCGAGTTACATGCCCATGCCACCGTCGACCGGTAGGCCGATTCCGGTGATGAATCGCGCGGCGTCGGAGGACAAGAACACCACGGCGTCAGCCATGTCGTTCACTTCACCGAGGCGGCCGAGCGGGGTGAGACCGATGACGTCGCCGACTGCCGCTTCGGCACTGGGCCACAGGCCGAGCTTCTCCATGTCCGCCGCGAGTCCGAGACCCATCTCCGTGGCGACGAGGCCCGGGTAGATGCAGTTGACGCGGACTCCGTAGCCGAGCTTGCCCGACTCGGCGGCGGCAACTCTGGTGAAGCGATCGACCGCGGACTTGGTCGCGGAGTATCCACTTATCCCGGGAAACGGAATGGTTGCGGCCACTGAAGAGATGTTGATGATGGAGCCGCCGGTTCCGGCTACGCCACCCGGACGCATGCTGCGCAGTCCGTGTTTAGTTCCGAGCGCTGTTCCGAGGATGTTGACCTCACACATACGGCGGATGTCGCCCGGATCGAGGTCAACCACCAGCGAGGAAATCTCGATGCCTGCGTTGTTGACGAGGATGTCGAAGCCGCCGAGAGTCTCCGCGGTGGCGGCGACTGCCTCTTCCCAGTTGGCGTCGTCGGTGACGTCCAGCTTTACGAACCCGGTTTTGACTCCGCCCGAACCAACGGCCTCTGCGGTGGCACGACCTTCGTCTTCGAGAACATCGCCGATCATCACCGACGCCCCCGCCTTCGCCAACGCCTCAGCCATTCCGGCTCCGAGCCCCTTGGCACCACCTGTGACCAGCGCTTTTCGTCCCTCGAGATCAAACACGCTCATTTTCGACTGCCTCCATGACTGAAACGACTCTCGCGATGCCACCGTTCACAGCGACGCTGCCAAGTGGTGTGAGTCACAGAGTATTCAACTTTGGACGAGTGTCAAGAGAAATCTTGACGACTGTCAAGATTTTGTTACACGCTCGTCAAAGACCAGGGGTTACACTGATTCGGACGCGGCGATCGTGCCGCTGTGGAAATCGCAGGGAACAGGACGTGCCATCGTGACCACGACAGTCGAGAAGCCAAGTGGGGCAGGAAAAAAGGCGGTTCCTGTCTCTTCGGAGAAGCGGTCCAACGCAGACAAGGTGTCACGTCGTCAGGTCGACAAATTCTCCGAGCGACGTGATCAACTGGCCGAGGCCGCACTGCAAACGCTGGCCGAACTGGGCTACGCACGCACGAGCCTGCGCGAAATCGCCCAGAATTCGGAGTTCTCACACGGCGTCCTGCACTACTACTTCAGCGACAAGGTCGATCTCATCACCCACTGCGTGCGCCACTACAAGGCACGCTGCGTCACCCGCTACGACGGCATCGTCGCCACCGCTCAGACGCCGGAGGAACTGAAAACGGGTTTCGGCGCGCTGCTCGCCGAGACCATGATCGACGAGCCGACGATGCACCGCCTCTGGTACGACCTGCGCGCGCAGTCGATGTTCGAGGAGTCGTTCCGAACCGACGTGGCCGCGATCGACGAGAGTCTCGAAAACATGATCTGGCGCATCGTCTCTCGCTATTCCGAGCTTCTCGACGTGGAGCCCTCGGTCACCTCGCCGGCGATGTACGCGATCTTCGACGGCCTGTTCCAGCAGAGTCTTCTTCGCCACCTGTCCGGTGATCAGACTGCCGCGAACTATCTTTCGGAGAGCGTCCAGCAGATGCTGCCCATGGTAGTGCCCACACCCTGAGCCGGCACCACGTCCTGAGTCGACTCAGCGAGCAGCGATGCCTTCCGCGACGTACCTGGCACCGCGATCGAATTCGCCGACCACGTCGTAATCGGCGTCTTGCCGCCAGAAGCGGACCAACGCTCCGTACGTACCGCCGATCATCTGCGCGAGAAACAGCGGCGGGTAGTCCGATCTCACTTCGCCGGCTTCGATACCGGCAGTGACGATCCGCAGAAGTTCCACATGGAACCGATGATCGTGTGCCGCCCCCGCTCCGGAGGAGGCGAAGTCGCGCTCGAGTTCTGCAGTCACCATGCGCAGATAGCGCGGATGCATGATCGCTTGTTGCGCAAAGTCCTGAAAAATCCGGGAGATCCGATCAGAGGTCGGCATCGGAGATTCCATGAGCTGATCCACCAGTGCCGCAAGCTGATCGAGATGATCACTGTGCAGCGCCTCGAGAACCGAGTCCTTGCCCTGGAAGTAATTGAAGAAGGTGGCTCGCGACACCTCGGCTCGCTCGGCGATGTCGTCAACGGTCGTGCTGGCGAAACCCTTTGCCGAGAACAGAATTCGAGCAGCTAAGAGCAACCTGTCGTTGGTATCGCGCTTGTTCTGTTCTCGTTTGGAAATCACGTCGACCTGCCTTTCTCCGCCTCAGGACACAGTCTTCGCCACAGTCCGGAATGTGTCCAATGTCGGTCTCGCCAGTTGACGCACCACCCCTTCGATAGATGGACTACAGTCCAATTATGTCGCCTGTTTCCACAGAACGCCACGACCGCGTTCTCATCGTCAGGATCGAACGCGAAGAACGTCGTAATGCGATCAATCGTGAAACTGCCGAGGGCATCGAAGCCGCACTGAACCTTCTCGACGACGACCCTGCGCTGTGGGTCGGCATCATCACCGGAACCCCCAACATCTTTTGCGCCGGAACCGATATCCGAGAGCGAGCCGACCTTCGCATGCCTCGCGGCGGTGAGTACGGCGTCATTCGGCGTCAGCGAAACAAGCCTTTGATTGCCGCGGTCGAGGGGTACGCGCTGGGTGGCGGATTCGAAATCGCATTGGCCTGCGATCTGATCGTCGCCTCCGCCACAGCACAATTCGGTCTGCCCGAAACCAAACGCGGTCTGGTTGCGACGTCCGGTGCGCTCTTTCGGGCGCCACGTGCCCTTCCGATCAATGTCGCTCGCGAACTCCTGATCACCGGGCGCACTCTCGATCCCGATCGGGCCAAAGATCTCGGCGTCGTCAATGCAGTGACTGCCCCGGGTAAGGCGCTCGACGAGGCTCTGGTGATGGCGGCCGAGATCTGCGAGTCCTCTCCGACCTCGGTAAGCCTGAGCCTGAAGGCAATCGACGCTCTCTACGCCGAGGCCGATACTGCCGGATGGACCATCACCGACGACGCCAAGGACGCGGTGCTCCGATCGCCGGACATCGCCGAAGGACTCGACGCTTTTGCGAGCCGTCGGACGCCGCAGTGGAGCGGACTGCCGCCCACATGAGCGACCACGATCCGAGACGAATTTCCTATAGGGCTGGTCGGAAAGGGTGTGAACCGGTTACAGTCTCTTCCGTGACGGGAATTGGCGCATACGAGACGGGCACGCTGCTGACGCGGCGACGCCATGTCGATTTTGCGCACGTCTGTACATCCGGGTGTCCGATCTACTGATCGGACCTACGACGTGAGCGCCGCTCACGTCGATACTCGTATGTACACCCAGATCAGGGGACATTTCTGTCATGACCACCGCTTCCATCTCGCACCTGAGTTCCGTCGTAGCAGCCAATGCCGACGCCATCGACAAGGACGCAAGCAAAGCGCACGTCGTCTTCAAGGCATCCGCTCAGGCGCACGACGCCGTTGCCAGCACCATTTCTCTCGGTAAGTACACCGTCGAGGTCGACGAGCCGCCGGCCCTCGGCGGCGAGAACACCGCAGCCAATCCCGTCGAGTACTACCTCGCATCCCTGCTCTCCTGCCAGGTGGTCACCTACCGTGTGTGGGCGGACAAGCTCGGTATCGCGCTCGACGACATCTCGGCCAGGGCAGAAGGCGACCTCGACGTTCGTGGATTCTTCGGATTCGACGATGCCGTCCGCCCGGGATTCTCCGAGGTTCGCGTCGTGGTGACCCTGACCGGTCCGGAAACTCGCGAGCGATACCTCGAGTTGCAGGAGACGGTCGACGCCCACTGCCCCGTACTCGATCTCACCCGAAATCCCGTCTCAGTGCATACAGTCGTCGAAACTGCCTGACCCGCACAAACCCACCTTCACCACGGAGTATGAATTCATGAGCGAGAACACCCCCGTCGACACCGATCCGACCGCCGATTGGTCGTTCGAAACCAAGCAGGTCCACGCCGGACAGGGCCCGGACAGCGCTACCAACGCTCGAGCGCTTCCGATCTACCAGACCACCAGCTACGTCTTCGACAACACCGACCATGCGGCGGCGCTCTTCGGCCTCGCCGAGCCGGGCAACATCTACACCCGCATCATGAACCCGACGCAGGACGCCGTCGAGCAGCGCATCGCCGCTCTCGAAGGCGGAGTCGCGGCTCTGCTGGTTGCGTCCGGTCAGGCCGCCGAGTCCTTCGCGATCCTCAACCTCGCCGAGGCCGGGGACCACATCGTCTCCAGCCCTCGCCTGTACGGCGGCACGTACAACCTCTTCCACTACACGCTGCCCAAGCTCGGCATCACCGTCGACTTCGTCGAGGACCCGGACAACCTCGATCACTGGCGTGAGGCAATCCGTCCGAACACCAAGGCGTTCTACGGCGAAACCATCTCCAACCCCAAGAACGACGTGTTCGACATCCCCGGCATCAGCGCAGTCGCCCATGAGCACGGCATCCCGCTGATCGTGGACAACACGGTTGCAACTCCGTACCTCATTCAGCCGCTGAAGCACGGCGCCGACATCGTCGTCCACTCCGCCACCAAATACCTTGGTGGACACGGCACCGCGATCGCCGGCGTCATCGTCGACGGCGGCACGTTCGACTGGACCCAGGGACGCCACACCAACTTCACGACCCCCGACCCCAGCTACCACGGCGTCACCTTCGCCGATCTCGGTGCACCCGCCTACGCCCTCAAGGCACGCGTTCAGCTTCTGCGCGACCTCGGCTCGGCCATCGCACCGTTCAACGCCTTCCTCATCTCGCAGGGCATCGAGACACTGAGCCTGCGCATCGAGCGCCACGTGTCCAACGCCCAGAAGGTCGCGAAGTTCCTCGAGGGCCGCGCCGAAGTCACGTCGGTCGCGTACGCCGGACTGGAATCCTCACCCTGGCACGAGCGTGGAAAGCAGCTGGCTCCCAAGGGAACCGGCGCTATCGTCGCGTTCGAGCTCGCCGGTGGAGTCGATGCAGGCAAGAAGTTCGTCAACGCACTGACGCTGCACAGCCACGTCGCCAACATCGGTGACGTTCGCTCACTCGTCATCCACCCCGCGTCGACGACGCACTCGCAGCTCACCCCCGAGGAGCAGCTCGCTTCGGGTGTCACCCCGGGGCTCGTCCGCCTCGCGGTCGGTATCGAAGGAATCGACGACATCCTCGCCGACCTCGAAACCGGTTTGGCAGCAGCAGCTTCCTGATCGAGCACAAGAAAAAGCTCGGTCCCGACAGGCGTCGGGACCGAGCTTCTTCGTTGCGTCAGAACTAGCTCTTGGGTGTGAACGCGGCCAGCGGTTCACTGTCGGACCAGTCATGGCCCCAGTAGCTGTCCGCCGTGATTTCCTCAGCGGTGTAGAAGGTTTCGTCGACAAGCGTGCCTTCGCAACCGAACTCGAGATCCCAACCACCCGGTGCGCGCACGTAAAACGAGACCATCTTGTCGTTCGTGTGGCGACCCAACGTCGAGGAGATCGAGAAGCCGAGCTTGGCAACACGATCGAGAGCCTGACCGACGGCGTCGAGAGTCTCGGCTTCCATCATCAGATGCACGAGACCGGGCTCGTCAACCGGCGGCGCCGGGCACAGCGCCAGGCTGTGGTGGCGCTGGTTGACACCCATGAAGCGAACGCGGCGAGCCGGCGGCGGCGCATCGATTCCGCCGAGACGGATGGAACCGCGCGGGAGGAATCCGAGCACCTCGGTGTAGAAGGTGTACGCCTCGTCGAAACGCGTAACCGGAAGCACCACATGGCCGAGTCCCTGATCACCGGTGACAAAGCGGCCGCCGTGCGGGGTGACCAACGGGCTGTGGTCGAGTACCGGTCCGAAGAAAACCTCGACGCGGTTGCCGTTGGGATCGTCGAATGCGATGACCTGCTCGGCATCGCGGTAGCTGGCGTCGACCTCGGAAAGAACCTCGACCTCGACTCCGGCCTTCTCGACCTCTTCACGAACACGCTGGAGCGCGAACTGATCTCGCACTTCCCAGCCCACTGCGAGGGCCTTGTCCGTCTCACCGGGCAGGACGATCAGTCGCGCACGACGCTCGTCGAGGCGCAAGTAGAGGCCGTCGGCTTCCGGGCCACTACCGACCGCGAGGCCGAGTCCGTCGACCACGAGCTCGCGCCAGCGAGCCACGTCCTGCGTTTGGATCCTGAGATACCCCAGGCCCCGAATTTCAGTCATGCCTAACCGTCCTTGCTTCGAGAGTGATTGTGGGACTAGATCATCGAGCGGTGGATGCCCTGCGGTTCGCCACCGAGCTGCGAGAGCGTCGACGCGTGGAAGATGGAACCGGGTACGTGGATCGCGTGCGCGAGACCGGCATGCGCATCACGCCAGAACCGCTGCATCGGCGTGTTCAACTGCAACGCGCCACCACCGGAACGAGCAAAGATCTCGTCCACCGCCCGCACCGCCCGCCACGCCGCAGCAGTCTGCGTACGCCGACCGATCGCACGCAGCTCGAACGAAACTTCCTGCCCCTTCTCGGTCATGTCCCAGAAACGATCCACCGTCTCCAAGATCGCAGCCCGAGAAGCAGCGATCTCGGCCGCCGCCTCACCGATCGCGAACAACACGTACGGATCTTCCTTGATCGGAACACCACTGACCGTCACACGCTCACGCTGCGCCGCCATGTTGCACGCCAACGCACCCTCAGCGATACCGATCAACGACGAGGTGATCCCCAACGGGAAAATGCAGGAGAACGGGAACTTGTACAACGTCTCCGTACGGCCCGCTTCCTTCCACGCCGTCCCGTCGTACACCTTTCCGGCGTCGATCGTGCGGTAGGTGGGCAGGAACGCGTCCTTGACGATCAGGTCCTTCGACCCGGTTCCGCGCAGGCCCACGACATTCCAGCTGTCCTGGTCGATGTCGTAATCAGAGCGCGGCAGCAGTACGTGCAGGTGCTTCGGCGGCATCAACGGCTTGCCGGACTCGTCACCGACCATCGCGCCGATCATGATCCAGTCACAATGATCGGTACCGGAGGAGAACGACCAGCGACCGTTGAGGATGTACCCACCCTCGACCGGCCTCGCCACGCCCATCGGCGCATACGGTGACGCCATCCACGTGTCAGGATCGGTTCCCCACACCTCTTCCTGAGCCTTGCGGTCGAAGAACGCAAGCTCCCACGGATGAACACCGACGATGCCGCTGACCCAACCCGTAGCACCGTCCATCGCGCCGATAGCCATTGCCGTCTCGGCGAATTCACGCGGATGTGCCTCGAGGCCTCCGAACTCCTTCGGCTGGAACATCCGGATGACGCCGGAGTCGCGCAGGCGCTTCGCGCTGCCGTCCGTCAAGCGCATCAGCTTGTCGCCCTCGACTCCGTCGGCGCGGATCTCGTCGGCGAACTGTGAGATGTTGTCCAGAACCTGACCCATGATTTTTCCGGCTTTCTGGTTTCGCTACCCGGCGAGTGCCTGGGCAGAATGAAAATCTGTTGGTGAAACGGTGGCAGGTAGCCCGCCGAAGTGCAGAAACGCTTCCCGGTGAGTGGGAGCACCCCCTGTGCGCCTTTTTGGTAGTGGGAGCTACCAAAAAGGCGCACGGGGGCGAAGCCCCTTACTTGCCTTCTGGACGCGTCAGGAATGCCAGAACGGACGCGACCCAGGCGTCACGGGCTTCGATCATCGTCCAGTGTCCGCAGTTGGGGAAGATGTGAACTTCGCCGTTGGGGATGTCGCGCATCGGCAGTATCGCCATGTCCACGGGGCTGACGCGGTCGTCGCGTCCCCAGGTCAACAGCGTCGGCGCCTTGATCTTGTTCAGCTGCGCCCAGTACGGCACGGCGGTCGACGCAGCGGCAGCCGCGCCCATGGCGGCCATGGCCTTGCTGCTGTACATCCGGCGGGCGATCTCGAGCGTCGTCGGCTCGGTGGCCAGGGCCCAGCGCTCTTCGATGAGCTGCTCGGTGACGACCGCGCGGTCGAAGACCATCGAGTGCAGCCACCGGACCAGAGCTTCGCGGGTGGGGTTGTCGGTGAACTCCATGAGGAGTTTGATGCCTTCACCGGGGCCCGGCGAGAAGGTGTTCTTTCCCATGCCGCCGATGGTGACGAGCTTGCTCACCCGGTGCGGTTCGTCGATCGCGACCTTGGTGGCGACGATGCCGCCCATGGAGTTGCCGATCATGTGGACAGGTCCGAGGCCGAGGCCGTCGAGGAACATCCCCACCGATGCCTGCGCCATCATCATCGGGTGGTCGGGGCCGGGATCGCTGACGCCGAATCCGGGGAACTCGAGAACGTAGCAGTGGAAGTGCTCCGCGAAGTCCGCGAGAACGCCGCGGTAATTACGCCAACCCGTGACACCGGGGCCCGAACCGTGCAGCAGCAGGAGCGGCGGGCCGTCGCCGGCTTCGTGGTACCGGAGCACACCGAGATCGGTCTGCAGTTCCTTCAGGGTTCCCTCGTAGCTCAGTTCAGTCGTCATGGTCCGAACGGTGCCATCAGTACCGCTGAGCTGCTATGACTCGTCCCGATCAGCGAGACAAGTCGATCAAAATACGTCAGATCCAGTGGTCGGACGACGCTGCCAGCAGGCGATCCATCGTCTCCGCCGAGAACGTATTGGTCGGAACGGGAGGCGTCTTGCGGCCGCGTCGAGGAGCACCCAGTTCGGGGTACAACGTCCGCGAGACCTCGCGAGCCGCGTCGACGACCAGCGGAGCAACTCGCTCGAGCTGAGCGGTCCGCATGTCACCACACAACGCGATGCTGCCGACGGGACCCTCGTGTCCGCGAATTGCCGAAGCCACACATGCGACTCCACGCGCCGACTCCCCGCGTTCGAAGGCCAGTCCCCGACGCTGACGGATGCGGTTCAGTTCCTGATGGAGCACGGCGACGTCGGTGATGGTGTTCTCGGTGCAGCGGGGAAGTGCCGACCCGAACAGAGCGTCGACGCGCTCGGGGTCGATCCATGCCAGCATCGCCTTGCCGCCGGCCGTCGAATGAGCGAGCACTCTGCCGCCGACGCGGGACGGCAGCGCCGCGGCGAATCGTCCGCCGACCTTGTCGAGGTAGACGCTCTCGCGTCCGTCGAGCACCGACAGGTGAACGACCATGCCGGTCTGCAGGTGCAGTTCGTGCAGAAGCGGTGCTGCGGCTTCGCGGATCTGGCTGTGGCCGCCGTCGCCACCACCGAGGCCGAGCGCGCGACGCCCGAGGCAGTAGCCGAACGATGCGTGATCGACCCAGTCCAGCTTGACGAGCTGATCGAGAATGCGGTGGACGGTGGACCGCGGCAACTGGGTGCGGCACGCGACTTCTTCCAGCGTCAGCCGCGCGGCGCGGCCGTCGAAGGCGTCGAGAATCAATGTCATCCGCTCGACCATCGACGGCGGCAGATCCTTCTTGGGTTGCCCGGCGGCGTTCTGGACGGTGGACAGTGTGTCGTTCATGTCAACGATGGTCATGGACGCCTCCCGAAAACTGGAATTGATTCTACCGACTATAACCCAGGTCACAGTTTCTGGAAAGTGAATCGGTCGTTTCGATCCCGATCAGCGGTAATTCACCCGCTGCCGCGTCGGTGGGAGCGCTATAAACGCCCGATGCACCTGGGAATCGTCACGCCGGTCCTGATTCAGCACCCGAGCACGCGTTCGGAGTGGGAGGCGAGTGCTGACATCGGCGAGATCGCCACAGTGGCCGCCACGGCGGATCGACTCGGTTTCCATCATCTGACCTGCAGTGAACACGTGGCCGTTCCAGAAGAAATTGCCACCGAACGCGGCGGAACCTATTGGGATCCGCTCGCCACGCTGGGTTACCTGGCCGCCCGTACGTCGCGGATCCTCCTGGCGACGCAGGTGCTGGTACTGGGTTATCACCACCCCCTCGAGATCGCCAAGCGCTACGGAACGCTTGATCGCGTCAGCAACGGACGCCTGATACTCGGTCTCGGAGTGGGGACTCTGAAACAAGAATTCGATCTCATAAATGCTCCGTTCGTCGACCGAGGAGCACGTGCCGACGACGCTCTGGCAGCACTTCGAGCATCACTGTCGACTCCGACTCCGGAGTATCACGGCGAGTTCTACGACTACTCCGGATTTGTCGTCGAACCCCATGCCGTCCAGAAACGTGTGCCCCTCTGGATCGGCGGCCGGACAAAGAGATCGTTGCGCCGGGCCACCACACACGGCGACGGGTGGGTGCCGTTCGGGCTGCGATTCTCCGAACTGAAGGAAATGCTCGACGCCACGACACTCCCCGACGGATTCGACGTAGTGCTTCCCGCCGGTGCTCCGCTCGATCCCCTCGGCAATCGCGAATCCGCCCTTCGCGCCTTGACACGCGTCCGTGACGCCGGGGCGACCATCGCCAGTTGCTCGGTCGGCGCTCGAAGCGTCGAGCACTACTGCGAACAACTCGAAGAACTTCACCGAATCGCCCTCGCCGAGGGCTTCTCTTTCACCACTTCCTGATTTGCCGACAATCCAATGCAAAGGACGTACCGATGACCGACTCGACCGCCCTGATCGAATCTCTGCTCGCCCGAGTGGAATTGCTCGAGGACAAGCTCGCGATCACCGAACTGCTGACCACGTACAGCCCTGCCGTCGACAGTGGATCAGCCGACGAGGTCGCGAACCTGTGGCTCGAGGACGGTGTCTACGACGTCGACACCGGCGCGATGCACGGCCGCGGCGAACTGCGCGCGATGGTTCACAGCGCCTCTCACCAGAACTGGATCATGAACGGCGCCGCTCACATGATGACGCCCGCGCACATCCGCATCGACGGCAACAAGGCCGTCGCGACCTGCCATTCGCAGTTGGTCATCAAGGACCCCGAGAACCCGACGGGGTTCAAGGTCCTCCGCATCACCGCGAACCGCTGGGAGCTGATCAAGACCGACGGCGAGTGGAAGGTCGAACTGCGTACCAACGCGCTCCTCGACGGCCGACCCGAGGCCCGCGCTCTCCTGGCCGCCGGGGTGACTGCCTAACCCCTGTGCGCGGTTAGGGACCCTCTGGGGTCGCTGACCGCGCACAGCTGTTGAAAGTTCGGCTCCCCGAACTCTATAGTTCACATATTCGAACCAACAGGTCCGAGTACGTGTGACCAGGAGACCGATGAGCACCAGTACGCAAGAGCCGACGACTCCGCGCCGACGACCCACGGGAAGATCCATCGCCCTGCTCGGTCCGGCGTTCGTCGCGGCAATCGCGTACGTCGATCCGGGTAACGTCGCCGCCAACCTGACCGCCGGCGCGAAGTACGGCTACCTCCTCATCTGGGTACTGGTACTCGCCAATGCAATGGCCGTGCTGGTGCAGTACCTGTCCGCGAAACTCGGGCTGGTCTCCGGCAGATCCTTGCCCGAAATGCTGGGTCAGCGCCTGCGTAAGAACAACCGCCGCGCCTTCTGGCTCCAGGCCGAGATGATGGCGATCGCGACCGACGTGGCCGAGGTCATCGGCGGCGCCATCGCACTCAACCTGCTCTTCAACATCCCGCTCTTCCTCGGCGGGCTGATCACCGGATGCGTGTCGATGGTGATCCTGACGATCCAAAGTCGGCGCGGACAGCGCACTTTCGAGTTCGTGGTCATGGGATTGCTGGCCATCATCACCATCGGCTTCCTGACCGGGCTCGCCTTCACCGACGTCTCCGGCAGCGAAGCGGTCGCCGGACTGGTCCCCCGCTTCGAAGGAACCGAGACCGTACTGCTCGCCGCCAGCATGCTCGGAGCAACGGTCATGCCGCACGCGATCTACCTTCACTCCGCATTGGCACGTGATCGCCACGGCCACATCAAACCCGGGCCACGGTTGCAGCGACTACTCAAAGTCACCCGTTGGGATGTCGTCGTCGCGTTGATCATCGCCGGTGGCGTGAACATCGGCATGCTGCTTCTGGCCGCTTCGGCGCTGCGCGGAGTACCCGGCACCGACACCATCGACGGCGCGCATGCCGCGATCGAGAATTCACTCGGTCCGGGTGTAGCCGTGGTGTTTGCGATCGGACTCCTCGCCTCCGGACTCGCGTCGACCTCCGTGGGGTGCGCGGCCGGCGCCGAGATCATGCATGGTCTTCTGGCCATTCGCATTCCGGTGATCACACGCCGAATCGTCACTCTCATCCCGGCACTGATCGTGCTCGGACTCGGCGTCGACCCGACGCTGGCACTCGTGCTCAGCCAAGTGGTCTTGAGCCTGTGCATCCCCTTCGCGATCATCCCGCTGGTGCGAATGACCTCGGACTCCGAACTCATGGGCGACGCGCGCAATGCCCCGTTCACGACCGTCGCGGCATGGATTGCGGCCGGCTTGATCGTTGCACTCAACGTCGCTCTGCTGGTTCTGACGGTGACAGGCTAGAGCACCAGAGCCACCCAACGCGTCCCTCACAAACGCGCTGGATGGCTCCGGCCGGACTAGGAAACTTGCTCGGCGAGAGTGGCCTTGGCCCAGCGATAGTCGGCCTTTCCGCTGGGAGAACGCCTGATCGACGGAACGTTCATGACGGTGCGCGGCACTTTGTACCGAGCGACCTGCGACGCGCAATGCTCACCGATCTCGGCAGCGTCCGGGACGTCGAAGCCTTCGCGGGTCGTGATGACCGCAGCGACGCGCTCACCGAACTTCGCATCCGGAATTCCCGCGACCAGAGCGTCGAGCACCGCCGGGTGACTCTTGAGTGCCTGCTCGACCTCTTCGGGGTACACCTTCTCCCCGCCGGTGTTGATGCACTGAGAACCACGCCCCAGCAGGACGATCGAGCCGTCGGCTTCCACGCGCCCGACGTCGCCGAGCACCGACATCCGCACCCCGTCGATCACCGGGAACGTAGCCGCGGTCTTGACCGGATCGTTGAAGTAACCGACCGGCACGTGACCACTGCGAGCGATGTAACCGGTCTCGGGCGATCCCGGCTCCAGCGGCCGCATCCTTTCGTCCACGACGCGGGTCTCGTCGCGAGCGGCGATGCGCATCAGGCCGTCTTCGCCGATCTCGAGATTGCCGTCGACGCCCGACTCCGAGGAGCCGAATCCGTCGCGGATCACCAGGTTCGGAAGTATCGACTTGAGCTGCTCCCGCAGTGAGAGCGAGAACAAGGCCCCGCCGGACGAGACCATGCCGACCGTACTGAGGTCGTAATCTGCTGCGTTTGCAGCCAATTCGTCTGCGAGCGGACGGGCCATCGCGTCTCCGACGACGGTGATGGAGACGGCCTTCTCACTCCCGGCGAGCTGCAGGGTCGTCTTCGCGTCGAACCGCGCCATGAGAATTGCGTTGGCGCCCATGAAGAATCCGGTGAACAGCGAGTACGACGCCGCACCATGCATCAGGGGTGCGGTACTGAGCATGTTCATCGCGGGAACGTTCGGCACCGCGGCGAACAGAGCCTCAGCGGTCGTGTGCGGCGGACCGAACGGATTTCCGCCGGTGAGCGCCGCGAAGTAGAAGTCTTCATGACGCCACATGACACCCTTGGGCATCCCCGTCGTGCCGCCGGTGTAGATGACAAAGAGGTCGTCGTTGCTGCGGGGCGCGAAGTCACGAGTGGCGGGCTGCTCCGCGGCAGCGTCGGCAAATCGAACGACGTCGACGCCTTCGATATCGCGGACGGCTGACTCGCCGACGACAACGACGTGCTTGATGCCGGGCGCGGCCGGGAGAACCGTCTCCACGACGGAAACGAACTCCTCGTCCACGATCAGTGCCACCGACTGCGAATCGTTGTACAGGTAGGTCAGTTCGGCGTCGACGTAGCGATAGTTGACGTTGATCGGGACCGCACGAATCTTGAGGCAGCCGAGCAAACTCTCGACGAACTCGACGCTGTTGCGCATGTGCAGAGCGACGTGATCGCCCGGCCCGACACCGACACTCGCCAAGTGGCGGGCAATGCGGTTCGATCCCTCGTCCAGTTCGACGTAGGTGCGACGACGGCCATCGCACACGAGCGCCGTGCGGTCCGGAATCAGATCCGAAATGCCCTCGTACAGATCTGCCAAATTCAGTGACACTGCTGGTGCCTTCCTTGATGTCCGGCCCGGTGAATTCGGGGCCGACCGTACTGCGTTTTCGGTGAGAACTATCCGACCCTGGAGCCGACGAATGCGGCCGAGAACTGAGCGGATCGGTGGTGACGCAAACGCGTATGCGGTGGGATCGCCGCGTCGACCCAAGGTGGCATGCAGCGCTCGTGACCCAGATCACCGCTCCCGCTGAGTGAGACTGCTCCTCAGTTGGTCAAACTTCTGCTCAAAACTAGAACTAATTCTGATTTCGCTCGAATGATTTTTTCGGAAAGACTGCCGAACTCTCGACTTCAAATTAGAATGAATACTAATTTTGCTGTACCTACCCGCCAGACCGGATCGAAGGAGCACGACATGACGCAATCACTGAGCTTGGAAGGCAAAGTTGCCGCCGTCACCGGCGCCGGCGCCGGCCTGGGTCGCGCCGAAGCACTCGGACTCGCGGCTGCCGGTGCAGCCGTCATCGTCAACGACATGGGTGCAGCGGCCAACGACGTGGTCGACGAGATCAAGGCCGCAGGTGGACAGGCACTCGCCATCACCGGCGACGTCTCCGACTGGTCGCTCGGCGGGCGCATCATCGAAGAGGCTGTCAAGAACTTCGGATCCTTCGACATCCTCGTCAACAATGCAGGCATCCTGCGCGACAAGATGATCTTCAACCTGACCGAATCCGATTGGGACGACGTCATCCGCGTGCACCTCAAGGGCCACGCCGCCACCTCGCACGCAGCCGCAGTCCACTGGCGCGCAGCCAGCAAGGCAGCCGACGCACCGGTCTACGGCCGCATCATCAACACCTCTTCCGAGGCCTTCCTCTTCGGCAGCGCCGGACAGCCCAACTACTCGGCAGCCAAGGCCGGCATCACCGCTCTGACGCTCTCGAGCGCAGCAGGTCTCTCCCGCTACGGCGTCCGCACGAACGCGATCTGCCCCCGTGCCCGCACCGCCATGACGGCAGAAGCTTTCGGCGAGAACAACACCGGCGTCGTCGGCCTCGATCCGCTTGCACCCGAGCGCGTCGCGACCCTGGTCAGCTACCTCGCATCCCCCGATTCCGACGAGATCAACGGACAGGTCTTCGTCGTCTACGGCAAGATGGTGGCATTGATGGAAGCACCCAAGGTCGAGAACCGTTTCGACGCAGCCGGATCCGCGTTCACCGTCGAAGAACTCGGTGGCCAGCTCTCGTCTTACTTCTCCGGCCGTGGGCCGTACGAGACCTACGCTGCCTACAGCATCGCCGGCCTCGAAAAGATCGCACTTGCAGTCGACGAGACCGCAACAGTTTAAGCAGCACTTACGAAGAGGAGCGTTTTCATGAGGTTGAACGGCAAGGTAGCGATCGTCACCGGCGGCGCCGGTGGAATCGGTCGTGCCATCACCCGAGTCTTCGCCCGTGAAGGCGCGAAGGTCCTGTTCGTCGACATCAACGACGAGCAGGGCCAGGCCCTCGAACAAGAACTGGCCGGCTCCGGCAAGTTCCTGAACGTCGACCTTGCTGCCGCCGGTTCGGCCGAGCAGATCCGTGACGCCGCGCTCGAGGCTTTCGGCAAGCTCGACATCCTGGTGAACAACGCTCACGCATCCCGTCAGGCTCCGTTGCTCGAAACCACGCAGGACATGTTCGACTTGTCCTTCAACACCGGTTTCTACCCCGTTGTCCACCTGATGCAGGCATGCCACGACGAACTCGCGAAGACCAAGGGTTCGGTCGTCAACTTCGCATCGGGTTCAGGTTTGGACGGAATGCCCACCCAGACGTCCTACGCTGCGGCCAAGGAAGCTGTGCGAGGCCTGACGCGCGTCGTCGCCAACGAGTGGGCGCCGGAAGGCATTCGGGTCAACGTGGTCTGCCCGTTCGCCGCCACCGAAGGCGTCGTCAAGTGGCAGGAAGCCTTCCCCGAGCGCGCAGCCGCATCGGTTGCCAAGGTACCTCTCGGACGCATCGGTGATCCCGAAACCGACATCGCTCCCGTCGTGGTATTCCTGGCGAGCGAGGATTCCAAGTACATGACCGGACAGACGTTGATGGCCGACGGCGGCAGCATCAAATTGCGCTGAGCGAAATACTTCTCGGTGGGCTCAGCTCACCGAGAAGAGTTTCGCAGCGTTGTCGTGCACGACGGCTCGCAGCCATTCGTCTCCGAGATCGAAGCGCGTAACCGCTTGCAAGGCTGTGAGATACGGGTACGGAATGTTCGGGAAGTCGCTACCGAACAGAATCCGGTCCTGCATGTCGACGAGCCGTGAAACGTCTGCCTTCGGGAAGGCGCACTGCTCTTCCGTGAAATCGGTGAACGCCATGGTCGTATCCAGGCGGACGTTGCCGTAAGCCTCTGCCAGATCGAGGAATTCGCTGTACTCGGGCATCCCCATGTGGGCGACGATCAACGACAGGCGCGGGTACCGTGCGAGCAGCGAAGCAATGCGATCGGGTCCCGTGTACTCCCCCGGCGCCGGTCCCGATCCACAGTGAATCACGATGGGCGTCTCGGAGTCCTCGAGCTGACCCCAGACCTTGTCGAGCAGAGGGTCGTTCGGGTCGTAGTTTCCGACCTGGATGTGGGACTTGAAGATTCGCGCGCCCGACTCCAGGGCCTTTCCGACGTACGACGCCGCCGACTCCTCGGGATAGAACGTGGCCGTGTGCAGGCAATCAGGTGTTTGCGCGGCAAATTCGACGGCCCACTGATTGAGCCACTCGGCCATCGCGTGCTTGTGCGGGTAGATCATCGACGTGAAAGCCCGGACACCGAACTCGCGGAGACGGTGTACCCGCTCCTCCTCGGCAAGTCGGTACGCGATCGGCCATGGTCGACCGATCATCGGTCCCGCCGAATCGAAGTAGCCCCACACCTTGTCCATGACGCTCTTCGGCATGAAATGGGTATGGACGTCGATCACGCCAGGAACACCCAACTCGCGCCAGAAAGCCCGAACCTCGGCGATCTCCTCCGGTCCGGTTGATGGGACCTCTTCGGTACACACGTCTGACACCCCTTTCGTTCGCTCGACCATACCGAGTGCCGTCGCGCTCACCGGGACAGGTCGTTGACGGCCCGCGTTGAGCACCCGAATGTGAACCCATCTTGCCGATCACCGTTGGAGGTTGAATGTCTCAGGCCGAGTCCGAAGTGGGATCGATCAGTGCCGTCGAGGAACTGCTCGCAATCGAGGAAATCAAACGTGTCTTCGCCGCGCGCCTACGCTGCATGGACACCAAGCAGTGGCACGTCTACCCAACCCTGCACACCGCAGACGTCGTCAGCGAGACGTGGGGCGGACTCCCGACAGACAAGCAACCCAAGACCGGTGACACCTCGAACCAGGTAGTGGGCATCGACAAACTCACCGCGGCAATTCGGAACATGCTCGACGGCGACATCCCCCTCACCACGGCGCACCACGCACACACTCCCGAAATCGTGCTGACCTCACCCACCACCGCAACCGGTATCTGGGCGATGGAAGACATGCTGTGGTGGAACGACGGCGAGAAAGAACTACACCTGCACGGCTACGGCCACTACCACGAGGAATACCGCAAAGAAGACGGCAAGTGGCTGATCAGCTACCGAACCCTCACCCGGCTCCGTGTCGACCAGGACCCCGGATTCTTCCGATTCATGAAAGCGCTGTGACGAAGTGACCAACCCGCTGTTCCAACCGCTCCGCATCCGTTCGCTCGAATTGTCCAACCGCATAGTCATGTCGCCGATGACGCGCACGTACTCCATCGAGGGCGTGCCTGGCCGCGACGTCGCCGACTATTACCGCCGACGCGCCGAGGGCGGTACCGGACTGATCGTCACCGAAGGCGTCGCGATCGATCACGAGACTGCTGTCGACCACGCCAACGTCCCCAACCTCCACACTCCCGCTGCTCAGGCCGGATGGCGGAAGGTAGTCGACGACGTGCACGCTGCGGGCGGCAAGATCGTGCCGCAGCTCTGGCACGTCGGGCCTCTGTGGGGCGCGATGACGCAGATGGACCCTTCGCTCAAGCCGATGCGTCCCTCCGGCGAGTGGGGTCCGCTGGGCGTCACCTCGTACTCCGCGGCCTACGTCGAACGCGCGCAGGCGAGCACCGAAGCGATGACCGAGCAAGACATCCAGGACGTCATCGACGCGTATGTCCGTAGCGCGAAGCACGCCGTCGAACTCGGCTTCGACGGTATCGCGATCCACGGCGGTCACGGCTACCTCCTCGATTCCTTCTTCTGGGAGGGCACCAACCAGCGCGACGACGCGTGGGGCGGCGACCTGGAGCGTCGTACCAAGTTCCCGGCCGCCGTCGTCGCTGCGATCCGCGCGGCCATCGGACCGGATCTGCCGATCATCTACCGTTTCTCGCAGCACAAGCAGCAGGATTTCACCGCGAAGATCGCGGAGACCCCCGAGGAGTTGGGAGTCATCCTGGGCGCGCTGGTCGACGCCGGAGTCGACGTTCTCGATGCCAGCATCAGGCGCTTCGACGTCCCCGCCTTCGAAGGCAGCGATCTCTCGCTGGCCGGCTGGGCGAAAAAATTGACCGGCGCCGTCACGATGGCCGTCGGCAGCGTCGGTATCGGAAAGTCGCTGCGGGACAGCCGTATCGAAGGCGTCGCCCCTGTCGTCGACAACATCCCACAGCTCGAGGAACGCATCGGCAGCGGTGAGTTCGATCTGATCGCGATCGGCCGTCTCCACCTCGCCGATCCGGCATTGGCGACAACCCTGCGCGACGGTAGTCCGCTGCCGGCATTCGATCGAGCGGTGCATGAGGGCAGCTTGATCTAGGGGCTCCGCCCCTGTGCGCCTTTCCGGTAGTTCGCACTACCGAAAAGGCGCACAGGGCCGAAGGCCTTTATGTTCGACCCATGACTACTTTCAACGCCTGGGTCGCCCGCGAAAGCGACGGCACCATCGACTTCGCCCCCGAAACCGTCGACGAATCCTTCCTCCCGGCAGGTGAGGTCACCATTCGCGTCGAGTATTCGAGCGTCAACTACAAGGACGCGCTCGCGGTCACCCCGAAAGGCGGGGTGGTTCGCGAGTACCCGATCGTCCCCGGCATCGACGTCGCCGGCGAGGTCATTGCCTCCGAGTCCGACGCATTCGCCCCGGGCGACAAGGTCGTCGCACATGGCTACGAGATCGGGACCGCCCGCAACGGCGGCTACGCCGAGATCGCCCGTTTGCCTGCCGAGTGGGTCGTGAAGCTCGACGGCATTTCCACCGCCGACGCTGCTGCGATCGGCACGGCAGGATTCACCGCAGCCATGAGCGTCCAAGCCATTCTGGCCAGCGGAGTGAAGCCCGCCGACGGTCCCGTCCTGGTGACGGGCGCGAGCGGCGGAGTCGGCACCGTCAGCGTCGACCTTCTGGCAAGCGCAGGCTTCGACGTGGTCGCCTCCAGCGGTAAGCCAGGCGCGGCAGACCTTCTGACGTCACTCGGTGCGTCTTCGGTGATCGGCCGGCTCCCCGAAGATCCCGACGCCAAGCCTCGCCCGCTCGGAAAATCTCAGTGGGCGGCGGCCGTCGACTGCGTCGGTGGAAAGACCCTCGCTCACGTTCTGAGCACGATCAACTACGGCGGTGTTGTGGCCGCCAGCGGATTGACCGGCGGCGCCGCGCTGCCTACGACCGTGCTGCCGTTCATTCTCCGCGGAGTCTCACTGCTGGGCATGGACTCGGTATTGATGCCGATCGAACCCCGTCGCGCGCTGTGGGCCCGTCTGGGCTCCGACTTGGCCCCACGTCATCTGAAGGAGATCACGAACCTCGTTGCCGTCCGCGACGTCGTCTCGGTGATCGATCAGGTACGCGAAGGCAAGTACACCGGCCGGGCGCTGGTTCAGGTTGCCGACGGTTTCTGAACCGCTCAGAAAAGTGTGAACAGATCTGCCGGTTCTTCGGCCGTCGTGGACTTCTCCTTGTAAGGGGAGTTCACGGCGGTCGGTTCCTTCTTCACCGGGGCAGCAAGCGGGACCGATGCGATGTCCCCCGAGACGATGGCGCGTGCGGCTTCGCCGGCCAGCTTGTCTGCCATTTCGTTGTAGTGGTTGCCGACGTGCCCGCGCACCCAACGAAAGCGCACCGGACCGACTCGATCGGTGATGGCTCGGTCGATGCTCTGCACCAGTTCCAGGTTCTTGACCGCCCCGCCGCTCGCGGTCTTCCAGCCCTTGCGCTTCCAACTCGGCAGCCATTCCGACGCGCACTTGATGGCGTACTGCGAGTCGGATTCGATGAGCAGAGGATCAGCACCGGGATGGGCGACGACGGCCTCGAAGAGCGCACGCAACTCGGCAATCTGATTGGTGCCGGACGCTTCTCCGCCGGACATGCTCGGACCCTCGTGATTGACCCACGCCCAGCCGATAGCCCCGCCGGGGTTTCGCAGACAGGATCCGTCGGTGCTCACGATGATCATGGCTCGGACAATACGTTGCGCCACCGACACACGCCTTAACGGAGGATGGACGGTGGCGATACGCTGACCTCGATGACGCCGCTATCTCCGGTCGACGAAGTCACGGTGACTTCTCAGCGACCGCTCGATGCCGCGCTGACGCTCAGCCCGCATCAGCGCGGACCCGGCGACCCCGCACATCGACGGTCAGCCGACGGAGCGATCTGGCGAGTTTCCCGCCAACTTTCGGGTCCTGTGACCTACCGCATCACGCAGTCGGATCGCCATACGGTCCGGGTACAGGCCTGGGGTCCCGGCGCCACGGAATTTCTGACCGGCGCCGAAGCTCTGCTCGGTCTCGACGACGAGGCCGAAGATTTTGCGCCCGAGCATCCCAAGCTCGCCGAAGCTCATCGACGCTTCCCTCATCTGCGCATCGGCCGCACCGGACGCGTCATGGAAGCCCTCGTTCCCGCGATCCTCGAGCAACGCGTCCACGGCATCGACGCGTTTGCCGCATGGCGTCGGCTGTTGACCAAATTCGGGGAGCGCCCACCCGGCCCCGCGCCCGACGGAATGCGAGTTCCACTCACCGCGGACCAATGGCGGCGAATGCCGTCGTGGGAGTTTCATCGCGCAAATGTCGATCCCGCGAGATCCAAGACGATCGTTCAGTGCGCTCGCGTCGCCGACCGCCTCGAGCAGGCGTCATCGTTCCCCAGGGCCGAAGCGACCAAACGATTGCGAGCAGTGCCCGGCGTCGGGATCTGGACTGCCGCGGAAGTGGCTCAGCGCGCCTTCGGCGATTCCGACGCACTCTCGGTCGGCGACTACCACCTCGCTGCGGTCGTCGGCTGGTCGCTCCTGGGCGAACCGATCGACGACGCCCAGATGGTGCAGTACCTCGCTCCCCTCCAACCGCATCGATACCGCGCGGTGCGGCTTCTGCAGGTCAGCGGCCAAGCCGTCAAACCCAAGTTCGGTCCGCGAACTGCCGTTGCCGACCACCGCTGGCACTGAGCACCAGGAGATAAAGAATGTCGACCCGATACGCACACATCGCCTTCTCCCCCGCTGCGGTGGAGCGTCAGCGGTCGACCGGGAGTTTCACCGTCTACGGTTCAAAGCTCGATCAGCCCGACGAAGGTCCGATGGAATTCGATTTCCGCGCTCAGGGATTCGTGAAATCCGTGGATTCCTTCTTCATGTCCACGGTGACGCCCGACGGTTGGCCGTATGTCCAACATCGCGGCGGACCGCGCGGATTCCTGCATGTGTTGGGCCCGAATCGAATCGGATTCGCCGATCTCCCCGGCAATCAGCAATTCGTGACGCTCGGCAATCTGGAAGAGAACAATCGCATCTCGCTGTTCGTCATCGATTACCCGACGCGAACGAGATTGAAGATCTACGGGCGTGCACACGTGATCGAAGCGGACGAGGACCCTGAACTGCTGCAACAACTCTTGCAGGTCCCCGGCGGCACCATGACAGCAAAAGCGCAGCGCTCCATCGTCGTCGAGGTCGAAGCGTTCGACTGGAACTGCAGTCGAAACATCACACCTCGCTTCGACAAGGAGCGCATGGACGAATCCCTCGCTCTGGCACGCCAACCCCTGCAAGCCGAGGTCGATCGGCTTACTGCCGAGGTCGAAGAATTGCGCGCGCGGTTGTCGAAAAACGAATGAGACTGGGCGGTTTCAGGGCCCCCTGAGTCGGGTAGCCACCAAACACGGCCCGTCGCGCGGAGACGACGGGTCCCGTTGTGCCCGAGGAGGTCCGCACGATCGATCCAGACGGTGGAGTTCAGGCTGACGAACTGCACCGCCACCATTCACGACTGGTTCCACACAGACAGATTGGCCGTCCCCATGAAACTGTCCCGAACTCTCACCATGTCCGTTCTCGTCGTCGCCGCTGTCGGCGCCGGAGCCGGCACCGCGGTCGCAGCGCCCCCGAATGCGGGCTTCGATCCGTCCCAACCCCTATTGACCCCGACCGCCGAGTCGAACAGCCAGGCGGCGTTGATGCTCTTCCCCGGTAACGATCCGAAGCAAGCCGCGTTCGACACGATGGCCAACGAGGTCAATATCGGCTGGAACAACGGCGGCGTGCAGTCGACGCTCATCGGAGCCAACCTCGGCGTCGGAATCGGCTGCCTGTCGATCTTCCCGAACTTCATCGCCGGCTGCATCGTCGGTGGAGTCATCGGCACGGTTGCCGGAGTCGGCGCGGGAATCACCAACGGAAACCCGAACGCTGCGCCGGCCGTCGAGAAGTTCTTCGCGACTCCTTGAGAGACGCTCAACTGTGCGTGTGCCCGGGGGTGGGTGTCTCGTCGTGAAAATGTGTGGCGCCGATCGAATGCAACAGCTGGTGAACGGTGTCGTCTGCCAGTTGGTATCGCATCGATCGGCCGTCGCGCGTCGCGCTCACCCACCCCTGGCTACGCAGTAGCCGCAGCGCATGTGAGACGGCTGTGCCGCTCATCCCCAGCGCCACGGACAGATCCGTGACGCAGATACCCGGTGCGTGGTGAAGGCAGAGCAACAGACGCAGACGGTTGGCGTCGGAGAGAAGCTCGAAGCGACCGGACCAACTGGTGACATCGAGACCCTCGAGTGCAGCCCTGGCGCGACGAACATCCTCGACGCTCAGCGCGCCACTGGTGTCTGCTGCGCCTGCATTCGTCAACCGACTGCCTCCGTAGAACTTCCGATCCCCCGCCGCAAGTGTACCCAGAAGCGAACCTCGTCAGGCAGACTCCACCACGGCTGCCATGCCCTGGCCACCGCCGATACACATGGTCAACAGCGCTTTTCCGCCGCCGCGACGGCCGAGTTCGTGAAGCGCGGTTGTTGCCATACGCGCACCCGTCGCTCCCACGGGGTGCCCGAGCGAGATGCCGGAACCGTTGACGTTCAGTCGATCGAGGTCCTCGAAACCCCATTCCTTCACGACGCCGAGAACCTGGCACGCAAACGCCTCGTTCAGCTCGACCAGATCGAAGTCGGCAAAGCCTGCCCCTGTGCGAGCAAACAGTTTCGAGACGGCGGCAACCGGTCCGAGGCCCATCAGCGCCGGTTCACAACCGGCCGCGGCCCAACTGTCGAGGAACCCGATGGGTTCCAGCCCCAGCTCGTCCAGGCGATCCTCGGCGACCACCAACATCGCTGCCGCAGCGTCATTCTGTTGGCTGGCGTTACCGGCGGTCACGACGCCTCCCTCGGACACCGCACGCAGCCGTGCCAGGGTTTCGAGTGAGGTATCCGGACGGATCCCCTCGTCAGCACGAAACTGTGTGACGTTCCCTTTTCGATCCGTCAGTTCGACGGCGACGATTTCGGCATCGAATCGGCCGGATTCTCTTGCCAGTGTAGCTTTTCGGTGACTCTCGACGGCGAAGGCGTCCGACTCCTCCCGCGTGATCCCGCAGCGTGTCGCGACGTTCTCGGCCGTTTCGATCATTCCGCTGATCCGGCCGAAACGCCACTCGGGTTGCGAGCGCTCTCGACCACGATCGAGGCGGTCGAACAGTTGCAGCCCACCGGATTTGGTGCCCCACCGCGCTCCGGTGGTGTAGTGCTCGATCCCGCTCATCGATTCGACGCCACCCGCGAGAACCACGTCGGCCGCACCCGTCTGGACCATCATGGCCGCGGTAACGATGGCCTGCAGACCCGTTCCACATCGGCGATCCGTCTGGAAGCCGGCTACCGAAATCGGCAACCCTGCCTCGAGCGCCGCCCACCTTCCGATGCACGGTGCCTCCGAATTGGCATACGACTGCCCCATCGCGACGTCGTCGATGCGGGACGGATCGATTCCGCTACGACGCACGGTCTCCTTGACGACAGTGGCAGCCAAACTTTCCGCAGGCACGTCACGAAGTGCCCCTCCGAAACGGCCCACCGCGGTTCTGACCGGCGCGACCAATGCTGCTCGTTTCACAACTGACCTCGAATCTCGTTCTGGAAGAATGGAAAAGGATTCAGGAGACCAACAGGCGCACGGTATCCGCCACCAGCGCAGGTTTACCTGCTCCTTCGATTTCGATCGTGTACCGCACGACAATCGTCGCGCCCTTCGCGGTGCGCTCGAAGGAAAGAATCTCCGCACCTGCCCGCACCGAAGAACCGACCTTGACCGGTTCGGGGAATCGCACCTTGTTGCTGCCGTAGTTCACGGTCATGGAGATTCCGTCGACACGCATCACCTGAGCGCCGAGCACCGGCAACAACGAAAGAGTCAGATAGCCGTGGGCGATGGTGCCGCCGTACGGACCCTGCGCTGCGCGCTCGGGATCCACGTGAATCCACTGGTGATCCTCGGTGGCGTCGGCGAACTTGTCGATCCGATCCTGTGTGACCGGAAACCACGCGCTGTAGCCCAAGTGCTCACCGACAGCCGTCTCAACTTCGTCGATTCCGTTGAAAATTCGCATAGTTCTCTCCTGAAAGGTGTTGAACAGCAAAGAAAAGTGCAGCGCTAATGTGCGCCGCGGCGCAGCGTCACCCGATAGGTGTACTGCTCCGGCAAGAAATAGCTCACCGACAACTCGTTGGCAACGCCCTGCGCGTTGGAGTACAAACGGTCCACCCGCAACATGGCGTGGCCGATCTCGCAATCGACATCCCTGGCAACGTCTGCCGTGGCCGGAGACACCGTGATCGATTGTGCTGCTTCGACAATCGGACTGTCGATCAGCGGTTCCAGCAGGCCGATCACCGTATTGGCGCTCACCGCACCGGCCGCCATGGCGGGCAGGTCGATGATCTGCCGAGCTATCGCCTCCGGCAGATGCGCCGTCGTCTGCACGAACGGAACTCCCTCGTGTATCCGCCGGAAGACCACGGTGTACACGACGTCGGTGTCGAGCCGAAGCCGACTGGCCGCCTCGATGTCCACGCGCCGTTGCAGCGGTGACACCACTTCCATCGTCGTGTCCCGCGAAAGGTTCATGAGATCTTCGATGGATCCGAGATGACGGAGATAGCGGCCGCTGTTCTCGGTCACGAAAGTCCCGCGCCCGGGTACTCGGTACACGATGCCCTCGGCAACAAGATCGTGAAAGGCTCGGCGGACCGTCTGCCGACTCACGCCGTGATGCTGTGCCAGTTCGGATTCGGTGGGCAGTTGAATGCCGTCGCGGTAGGTACCGGCAGAGATCTGCTGACGAAGCTCACGAGAGAGGCGTTGGTACGCCGGCTCCGTCTCTCTTTCCTTACCGCTCATAGCGACATGATCCTACTTGCTCACCGGTCCGTCACAGACCGCCGCGGGCAACCAGCTGCGAAACGATCACGTTACGCTGAATTTCGTTGGTTCCCTCCCCGACGATCATCAGTGGTGCATCACGGAAATACCGCTCGACGTCGTACTCCGTCGAGTAGCCGTAACCGCCGTGGATGCGGACGGCGGACAACGCGATTTCCATCGCCACTTCGGAGGCGTACAGCTTGGCCATGCCTGCCTCCATGTCGCACCGCTCGCCGCTGTCGTACATCTGCGCCGCGTGCCAGGTCAGCTGCCGCGCGGCCGTCAGCTTCGTTGCCATGTCGGCGAGGTAGTTGCCGATCGACTGATGCTTCCAGATCGGCTGGCCGAAGCTCTCGCGCTGCTGCGCGTACGCAAGTGAATCTTCGAGTGCGGCCGTGGCGACGCCCAGTGCACGGCAAGCCACCTGGATACGGCCGGTCTCGAGCCCCTTCATCATCTGCCCGAAACCCTTTCCGGGAGTACCACCCAGAATGGCCGACTCGGCGATGCGGTAATTGTCGAAGGACAGTTCACAGCTCTCGACGCCCTTGTATCCGAGCTTCGGGAGGTCGCGGGACACGGTCAGGCCTTCGCCGTGCTCGACGAGAACGATCGAGATGCCCGCATGACGAGGGCTTGCGCTTGGATCGGTCTTGCACAGCAAGGCGATCACGCCGGATCGGCGGGCATTGGTGATCCATGTCTTGGCGCCGTTGACGACCAGATCTGTGCCGTCGCTCTTGGCATTGGTTGTCATGGCCTGCAGATCGGAACCACCGCCGGGCTCGGTGAGGGCCATCGTTGCCCGGATCTCGCCGGTTGCCATTCGCGGCAGGTACTTCACCTTCTGCTCTTCGGTACCGAACAGCGAGATGAGCTTGGCGACCACTGTGTGTCCACCCATCGCTCCTGCCAGGGACATCCATCCGCGCGACAGTTCCTGCGTCACCTGCGCATAACAGGGCATGGACACCGGTGATCCGCCGTACTCCTCGGGAATCGCGAGGCCGTAGATCCCGATCTGCTTCATCTGATCGATCCACTTCTCGGGATACTCGTTCGCGTGCTCCACCTCCTGGACCGTGGGCTTGACCTCTCGGTCGACGAACCGGCGCACGGTTTCGATCAGGAATGTCTCTTCGTCGTTGAGCTTGAGCATGAATCCGCCTCGACTTGAAATAAGTTTGTACGGCCATATTTCGATATTGTTCGCGCAATGTCAATACCGCGCCTTGACATCGATACGCAGCAACTGCCAGCATCGAGGCAGTTCGCTGCACATCAACGCCGTTCACGGCAGCACATCTATTTCGCAACTGGCCGTACATTTGATCACCAGATCGAGGTAATCGACACACTATGGACGAGAACCACTACCGCGCGACCAGACGCCGCGCGTCCCTGGTCGCTCCGGGTTCAGACGAGCGCAAGGCCCGCAAGGCACTCTCTTCGAACGCAGACGAGGTGATTCTCGACCTCGAAGATGCCGTCACTTCGGCGAACAAGGACCTTGCGCGAACCCTCGTGAGCTCCTTGGTGCACGAGTTCGGTAAGGCGCGCACCATCTCGGTCCGAATCAACGGCCTCACCACACCATGGGCCCGCGACGACCTGATCGCCTGCGGCACCCTCGGAGAATCGCTGACCAGCGTGATCGTCCCGAAGGTCGAGTCCGCCGACGAACTCCTCGAGGCCGAGCACATCCTCTTCGCTGCCGGTGGGCACCACACCACCCTGCAAGCCCTGATCGAAACTCCGCTCGGCGTCCAGAATGCCGACTCCATCGCCCGCGCGACTCCTCGTCTGCAGGCCGCGATCATCGGATACGCAGATCTCGGTGCAGCGCTGGGTCGCTCACGCTCGGCACTGCCCGAACACTGGCTTGCCGTCCAGGACAGAATCCTGATCGCCTGCCGCGCAGCCGGCGTCGCCGCCATCGACGGACCCTTTCTCGGCATCACCGACGACGACGCCTTCCGCCGCGCCGCGCACTGGACCAGCGCTCTCGGGTTCGACGGTAAATGGGTCATCCACCCGGCGCAGATCGACTCGGCCACTACCGCATTCACTCCTTCGGACGACGCCGTCAATGACGCCAGACGGGTGTTGACCGCACTCGAAGAAGCCGAAACCCTGGGTTCCGGCGCCGCCCAGCTCGACGGCCAAATGCTCGACGAAGCAGTGGCCGTGGCAGCGCGTCGTACGCTTGCCCGAGCCGAAGGAGTCACCGCATGAGCGAGCACTACGTGGGAGGACCGTACTTCGACGAACTCACCCACGGTCAGATCTTCGACGAAGCACCAGCGGTGACGTTGACCAGTGGACTCGCCGCCTCCCATCAGGCGATCCTCGGTGACCGCATGCGCTTGCCTCTCGACGCACATCTGTCGTCGAGCGTCACAGGTTCCGCTGCACCAGTGGCGAATCCAGGACTGGTCACCGACGTCGCCATCGGCCAGTCAACCGTGGTCACACACCACGTCAAGGCAAACCTCTTCTACCGTGGACTGCGATTCCACCGTTTCCCGGTACTCGGTGACACCCTGTACACGCGCACCGAGGTTGTCGGTCTACGCGAGAACTCGGCCAAGCCGGGACGCGGCGCCACCGGACTTGCCGCGCTACGGATGACGTCCGCTGATCAGAATGGCAACACGGTCCTCGACTTCTACCGCTGCGCCATGCTCCCACTGAGCCCCGACCCGATCGAGACGAGAACTCGCCACGCCGACGACCTCTACGTGATCGGTCCGTCCGAACCGGCGCCGTACGTATCACCTGACGGTTGGGACCTCGACACATATCGAGATCGGGTACCCGGCAGGCACTTCGAGTCGGATTTGGTGGGCTCGGTATTCCGTAGCAGCGGCGACGTCGTCACCAGTGCACCCGAACTTGCCCGGCTGAGCTTGAACATCGCAGCGACGCACCACGACGATCGCGTCGGCACCCACGGTCGCCTCGTCTACGGCGGCCACACCATCGGAATTGCACTTGCCCAGGCAACTCGCGCTCTGCCCAATGTGGTGACGGTTCTCGGATGGCACTCGTGCGATCACACCGGGCCCGTTCACGAGGGCGACACCCTCACGAGCGAACTGCACGTCGAAAGTTCGTCGCCCCTCGAACACGGAACCGCAGTGCAACTGCGTTCGCTCGTGTTCTCCCACAATGCTTCTGCAACACAGACTCCGGTTCTCGACTGGCGTTTCACCGTGTTGATGGCATGATCGCACACTCTTCTACCACGGAGGATCACAGATGACTCAGACCCAAGGCCCGCTGTCCGGGCTTCGCATCGTCGAGGTCTCGAGCTTTGTCGCCGCACCCCTGTGTGGACTGACTCTCTCCCAGCTCGGCGCCGAGGTGATCCGGATCGACCCGATCGGAGGTGCCTCCGATTACAAACGCTGGCCCGTCACCGACACGGGTGAAAGCATCTACTGGACCGGACTCAACAAAGGCAAACGGTCACTGTCAGTGGACATGCGCGCCGAGCGCGGTCAAGAACTGATTCGCCAACTGGTCACGGCTCCGGGACCTGGCGGCGGAATCCTGGTCACCAATGCCGGCGGTCGCACCTGGATGAGCCACGACTCCCTGGCCCAGTTGCGTAGCGACGTCATCACCCTCGAGGTTCTCGGACGCCGCGACGGCAGCCCCGGGGTCGATTACACGGTCAACGCCGCGTTGGGATTTCCACAGATCACCGGCCCCGCCGACTACGCCGGAGTTGTCAACCACGCACTGCCCGCCTGGGACGTCGCCTGCGGGCTCTATGCCGCCCTGTCGATCACTGCCGCAGTGCGCCAACGTGACTCGACCGGACACGGCACGCAGATCACGCTGCCACTCGAAGACGTCGCATTGGCCACCGCAGGAACCCTCGGCTACCTCACCGAAGTCCAAGTGAACGGTCGCAGTCGCGAGTCCGGCGGAAACGCCGTCTACGGCACGTACGGAATCGATTTCGTCTCCCGCGACAACGAACGGTTCATGATCGTTGCACTCACTACCCGCCATTTCCGCGACCTTGCGTCGGTCACCGGCACCACGGCGGCTGTCGACGCCGTCGAAGCTGCACTCGGAGCCGACTTCTCCACCGAAGCAGACCGCTACCGTCATCGAGAGGTACTCACTGCTCTGTTCTCACATTGGTTCCGGGAACACAGCGGCGCCGAGATCGCTGCAGCGCTGGACACATCGTCGGTTCTGTTCGAGAGGTACCGCAGTTTCGAGGAAGTGGTGAATTCCGTTGAACTGGAGAACAACCCGATGTTCTCCGCACTCGATCAGCCTCGAATCGGACGTTATCTGGCTGCCGCGAACCCAGCCTCGTTCGACGGCGCGCACCTGAGCACCGGACCGGCCTCCGAGGTCGGCGGCGATTCGATTGCGGTGCTCGCGGATGTCCTCGGAACCACTGCTGATCACGCCTCGGCACTGATCGCGGACGGCATCGTCGGCGTTCCGGCGAACTGATCTACCTGGAACATGTTTTCGGCCTCGGAACAAATGTTCCGAGGCCGAAAACATGTCGAGAGTGCGTCAGAGACCAAGATCCTTCGCGATGATGGTCTTCATGACTTCACTTGTGCCACCGTAGATTCGTGTGACACGCGTGTCTGCGTAAAGACGCGCGATGGGATACTCGGTGATGTAGCCGTACCCGCCGTGCAATTGGAGGCACTTGTCGATCACTCGACCTGCCGCCTCGGTGCAGAACAGTTTCGCCTTCGCTGCGTCGGGAATCGTCAGAGTGCCGCGGTCATGACATTCGAGTGCGTTGTCGGACACCAGCTGGATGGCATCAACCTCGGTAGCACATTCGGCCAGAACGAATTTGGTGTTCTGGAATGCCGCGACGGGCTTGCCGAACACCTTGCGATCTTTGACGTAGTCGATGGCAAAGCGAAGCGCTGCACTGGCAGTGGCGGCCGCTCCGAAAGCGATGGTCAACCGCTCCTGAGCCAGGTTGTGGGTCAGATAGCTGAATCCGTCGCCCTCTTCTCCGAGCCGGTCCTCGACGGGCACCTGTACGTCGACAAACGAAAGCTCCGCAGTGTCGGAGGTCTTGAGACCGATCTTGTTGATCTTGCGCCCCACCGAGTATCCGGGCGACGACGTGTCGACCACCAGGATCGACAACCCGGTGCGTCGGTTCTCCGCCGTGCTGGGCGCGGTGCGGCACACCACCAGGACGCGATCGGCAAGTACCCCGCCGGTGATGAACGTCTTGGAACCATTGACCACGTAGTGGGTACCGTCCTCCGACAGCTTGGCCGTCGTCGCGATGTTCGCCAGATCCGACCCTGTTCCCGGTTCGGTCATCGCAATCGCGAACATCAGATCGCCGGAGGCGAAGCCCGGCAACCAGCGGCTCTTCTGCTCGTCGTTCGCGTACTCGAGCAGGTAGGGCAGGATCAGGTTCGTATGCACCGACTGCGAGCCGAAAGACGCCCCGGCGGCAGCAACCTCCTCGGCGACGACGACGTTGAACTTGAGCGACTTCTCGCCGCCTCCGCCGTATTCCTCCGGCACCTGAATTCCGAGTACGCCAAGCTCTCCGAGTCGTCGGTAGAAGTCGCGGGGCGGGTGACCGTCCCCTTCCCACTTCTCGTGGACCGGGGTTACTTCCTTCGCGATGAAATCGCGGACGGTAGCCCGGAATGCCTCGTGATCCTCGTTGAACACGGTGCGCTGCATGTATGAACTCCAGTCGGTCAAGGGAACAGGGTGATCCTGATCTCACCTTGCCTCAAGGCTCCGCATTCGATCCAACACTCATCGGCTATGCGTCCGATAGGGCGTACCAATATGGCCTGACCTGCGATACATAGGCAACCGCTATCGTTCCGATCATCGACGCGACATTGCTCAAAGTGATCCAGAACACGTTGAATGGGTCAGCCGGCAAACACAACACCACCGATCGCTTCGAGGCCGCGCTTCGAGCACGATCGCATCCGCCCACCAGTCTCGAAGGGACGCCACGTGACCCCCATCGCGCCACAGCGTAACGACGTCCAGCCCGAAGCAACAGCAACGCCAGATTCGTCAGCAGTCCCCGTCTTCGGTACCCGCAAGCGTGCGTGGACGATGACCGGGCTCGTCGTCTTCCTCTACATCGTCAACTACGCGGACAAAGCAGTCCTCGGAATCATCGCTCAGCCCCTCGCTCGCGAGCTCGGACTGAAGTCTTCGCAAATCGGCATGGTCGGCTCGCTGTTCTTCCTGATGTTCTGCATCGGCGGATTTCTCGCCGGACCGCTCAACAAGTACCTGACCCTACGTTGGGCGCTGTTGATCCTGGCCGCAATCTGGTCCGTGGTCATGCTCCCCCTCGTTCTCGGTGCCAGCCTCGCGATGTTGATCGTCTCGCGCATGCTCCTCGGATTCGCCGAAGGCCCCAGCTCGGCGCTGATGCACACCGCCGCGTACTCGTGGCACCCGCCGGCCAAGCGCGGCCTTCCCGGTGCAATGCTCGCCGGATCCGCCTCCGTCGCGAAGATCGCCCTCGCGCCCGTACTGACCTTCATCGCCGTTCACTACGGCTGGCGCGCAGCGGTTCTCTCGCTCTCTGTCCTCGGACTCGTGTGGATGGGTTGCTGGCTGGCCGGTTGGTCCGAAGGCCCGTACACGAGCAAGGCCGTCAAGGCGACCAAGACTGCAGATACAGAAGCAACCGAGGCGACCGGGACGGCAACGAAGGCAGTCACCGAGCCCAACGTTCCGTGGCGCAAGATCCTGCTCTCCCGAACCTTCGTCAGCTGCTGCTTCCTCATCGCCACCATCTACGCACTGACCACCGTCGTTCTCACCTGGTTGCCGTCGTACTTCGAGGTCGGCCTCGGATATAGTGCGATGCAAGCCGGTTCGATGTTCGCGCTGCCCTCGATCGTCGGCCTTGTCCTCATGATCACCTCCGGTTCCGTCACGGACAAGTTGATCGGCCGCGGCTTCACCTCTCGCACGGTTCGCGTCATCGTTCCCTGCGTCGGCGTTCTGATCTGCGGATCGATTCTCCTGTTCCTGCCACAGATCTCCACTCCCATCGTCGCTGTCGCCATGGTCTCGATAGGCTACGGATTCTCGGCAATCACCTTCCCGCTCATCAACGCTGCGATCTCCGAACTGTGCCCGCCGCAGCAGACTGCAGGCACCATGGGATTCTTCCTCGCCATCATGTCGATCGGCGGCCTGATTGCTCCCTACGCAACGGGAGTCATCGTGGACAACGCAGCAACCCCGGCCGACGGTTACGCCCAGTCCTTCCAGGCAATCGGCATCATCGGAGTCGTCGCCGCGGTTCTGGTCCTCGTCTTCGCCAATCCCGAGCGTGATCGCAAGCTCATCCGCGGCTGAATGCTCCACGTATAGCCATTCGCTAACAAAGCCATTCACCGAAAGACATTGCCGGGTCGACCCGCTCGTGATCGACTCGAGGCACGCCCCGACCGCACAATCGCAACACCGGGCACGAACAGCAGGAGAGATACATGCGAGATGCCGTCATCGTCGACGCAGTACGTACACCGATCGGCCGTCGAGGACGCGCCCTCTCGGAGATCCATCCGGCCGAACTGTCCGCACATGTACTGCGTGCACTCGCTGAACGGACCGGACTCGACGCGGCCACGGTCGACGACGTGATCTGGGGATGCGTCAGTCAGGTCGGCGAACAAGCCGGAAGCATCGCCCGCACAGCGGCACTCGCCGCCGGCTGGCCCGACAGCGTTCCCGGCGTCACACTGACCCGGGCCTGCGGATCGAGCCAGCAGGCAGTTTCCTTTGCTGCGGCCACCGTCATCTCCGGTCAGAACGACGTGGTCGTAGCCGGAGGCGTCGAATCGATGTCGCGAGTACCGATGGGAACCGCCAGCAAGAACGGTGAGCATTTCCCGCCTTCGGTACTCGAACGCTACGGGGTGGACAGTTTCAGCCAGGGAACCGGCGCCGAGATGATGGCCCGGAAATGGGCACTCACCCGAACGGCCCTGGACGAATATTCCCTCCGCTCACACGAACTCGCGGCCAGCGCCACCGATGCAGGAGCATTCACCGGGCAGATCACTCCGATCGCCGACTTTTCCCAGGACGAAGGCATTCGGCGAGGCGGAAGTCTGGAGTCGCTCGCGAAGTTGCCCCCGGCCTTCGACGCCGACGGTGTCATCCACGCCGGCAACTCTTCGCAGATCTCCGACGGGGCGGGCGCCACACTCGTCACGACCAGCGAGTACGCCCGGGCACGCGGTTGGAAGCCGCTCGTTCGTATTCACACCGCAGTGGTCGCAGCCGACGACCCGGTCATCATGCTCACCGGTCCGATTGCCGCCACCGCAAAGGCACTGGATCGCTCCGGATTGTCCATCGACGACATCGGCGCCTTCGAGATCAACGAGGCATTCGCCCCCGTCCCGCTTGCCTGGCAGGCTGAAACCGGCGCAGCCATCGATCGTGTGAATCCGCTCGGCGGCGCTATCGCGGTCGGCCACCCACTCGGCGGATCAGGTGCGATCTTGATGACTCGCCTGGCACATCACATGCGCGACAACGGAATTCGATACGGTCTCCAGTCGATGTGTGAGGCCGGCGGCATGGCCAATGCGACCATTCTCGAATTGATCTGACCCGACAACGTTTTCGGGCCGACACGTCATCCAGCAGGAAAGAAGAATTGATCCATGAAACTCGAGGGACTTTCCACCGCGATCACCGGCGGCGCTTCAGGTCTCGGCCTGGCAACCGCTCGACGGCTGCTCGACGCCGGAGCGCAGGTCACGTTGATCGATCTGCCTTCGTCCGACGGTAAGCAGGTGGCGGCCGATCTCGGAGCTGCCGCGCAATTCGCCCCGGCCGACGTCACCGACAGCGAACAATTCGCCGAAGCACTCGACGCGGCGCACGAGCGCGGCGGCCTTCGCGGCGTCGTCCACTGCGCGGGTGCCGGGCGTCGCATGCGCATTCTCGACAAGGACGGAAAAGCCGGATCGGTCGAAGATTTCGAGTTCGTCGTCAAACTGAATCTTGTCGGTTCGTTCAACGCACTCCGTCTCGGCGCCGAGCGGATGGCAGAACTCGATGCCGTGGACGGTGAGCGAGGAGCCATCATCATGACGGCGTCGGTCGCAGCATTCGAAGGTCAGATCGGTCAGATCAACTACACGGCGTCCAAAGCCGGCATCGTCGGTATGACGGTCACCGCTGCCCGCGATCTCGCCAGCCGCGGAATCCGCGTCAACACCATTGCTCCCGGCATCATGGACACTCCCCTGCTGGCGCGCCTGCGCGAAGATGTGCGCACGGCCCTCGAAGCCTCGGTTCCCAACCCCTCACGGCTGGGTCGCCCGGACGAGTTCGGCCAGCTGGCCGTCTCGATGCTCGAGAACGGCTATCTCAACGGCGAAACCATCAGACTCGACGGCGCGATCCGAATGGCTCCCCGGTGACGGGCATCAGCGTGATCGCCAATCCACAACTGCGCCACAACATGCACTACCCGGACACCACCATGGCCTACTGGGCACCCAGCATGGCGGCGCTCTACGGTGATCGCCTCGCCGTCGTGGACGGCGAGCGCATGTGCACGTTCCGCGAACTCGGTCAGCGCAGTGCACAATTCGCCGGCGCTCTGCGGCAGGCCGGGGTCGGCGTCGGCGACGTCGTGTTGCTACATCTCGGGAACTGCGTCGAGTTCCTCCAGGCCTACTACGGCTGCCTGCAGGCCGGGACGACCGTTACATTGGTCAATCCGCTGCAGCCAGAACTTGGACTGCGCAAGCAGATCGAGGAGACGTCCGCCGTTGCTGCGGTCACTCAGAGTTCGCAGCTGCACACACTGCTCGCGGCCTCTTCCGGAACCTCCGTACGTACGATCGTGATGGTCCAGGACACCGAGGGTGCGCTCGACACACCGGAGTCGGTCGTCGCGTTCGACGCCTTCATCGCCGATCTACCCACCGAATTCACCCCTGCCTCCGTCCGAAGCGACGACATCGCACACATCGCGTTCACCGGCGGAACCACCGGAGTATCCAAAGGTGTTCGTGTTCTTCACCGCAACGTCGTCGGCAACATCACGCAGATGTGTGGGTGGAGAACCGGGCACGAGTTGGAGGCAGGTCCGGACGGTCTCGTCACGCCTCGACGCATCGACGGCCTCGACGTGCTCGGTCCGACGCCGGGAACAGGGGCGACCATCGTGGTCTCACCTCTCTTCCACGCACATTCGTTGCTCAACACGTCGTTCCTGTTGATTTCCGGTCTCACCCAGGTATTTGCCGGTCGGTTCGAACCCGGCCGGATGCTCGAACTGATCGAAAAGCACGAGGCCACCTATCTCACCGGGTCTCCCGCCATGTGGCATGCACTGTCGGTTCATCCCGACGCTACGGTTCGCAACACCGACAGCGTGTGCGTCGTCTCTTCGGGCGCTGCCCCGATCGACAGCGTCACGCTCGCCGCACTCCGCCGGGCATTTCCCAAAGCGCTCGTCGTCGAGGGGTACGGGCTGACCGAGGCCACCTGTGTGGTCACGGCAGCTCCGCTGATCAACGGCTCGGAGTACCGGCAGAGCAGCGTCGGCCTCCCGATCTTCGACACCGAAATCCAGATTCGCGATCAGCTGGACCGGAAGACCGTTCTGGGCGAGAACGAACGCGGCGAACTGTGGGTGCGTGGGCCTCAGGTCACCGACGGCTATCTCGGACACCCGGAAACCACCGCAGAACAGTTCGTCGACGGCTGGTTGGACACGGGTGACATCGCGTACCTGGACTCGGACGGATACCTCTTCATCTGTGACCGGGCGAAGGACATGCTCATCTACAAGGGGTACAACGTCTATCCGCGTGAACTCGAAGAGATTCTGGTTTCGCACCCGGCGATCTCGACTGCCGCGGTCGTCGGCCGCGAAGTGGGGAGCAACGGCCAGGAGCCCGTAGCCTTCGTGGTGATGATTCCGGGCGCCGAATTCGACGCCGAGCAGATCAAGGCGTTTGTCGCCGAGCAGGTGCTGCCGTACAAGAAGATTCGCGAAGTCGTCGAGGTAGAACTCCTTCCGACATCGGCTGCCGGTAAGGTCCTCAAGACCGACCTCCGCTCGAGACTTCTCGAATCCGTCGATCAGAAAGGCGGTTCCAGGTGACGACCTTCGCAGACCTGACGTCGCAACTGCGTGTCCCGGTTCTCGCTTCACCGATGTTCATCATCTCGACTCCTGACCTCGTCATCGCGCAGTGCACCTCTGGGATCATCGGGTCCTTCCCGGCACTGAATGCTCGTCCGCAGTCGGCACTTCGGGATTGGCTCAAACTGATCACGGTCGCTCGTGAGGAACATGATCGTGAGCACCCGGAAAATCCGTCGGCGCCATTTGCCGTCAACCTCATCGTCCACCGGTCCAACAACCGCCTGGAAGAGGACCTGGCGACCATCGCCGAGTTCGAGGTTCCGATCGTCATCACGTCCCTCGGCGCTCGCACCGACATCAACGACGCCGTCCACGCATACGGTGGAATCGTTCTTCACGACGTCATCGACAATCGCTTTGCACGCAAGGCGATCGAGAAGGGCGCCGACGGACTGATCGCGGTAGCTGCCGGGGCCGGTGGTCATGCCGGTAGGCAGTCGCCGTTTGCCCTGATTCGGGAGATTCGTGAGTGGTTCGCCGGTCCACTGCTGTTGTCAGGTGCCATCGCTCATGGTGATTCGATTCTCGCTGCGCTCGCGGCCGGAGCCGATTTGGCATACGTCGGATCAGCTTTCATCGCGACCGAAGAGGCTAACGCGGATCCTGCGTACAAGGAGATGATCGTGGGTTCAGGGGCCTCCGACATCGTCTATTCCAACCTGTTCACCGGAGTACACGGAAACTACCTGCGGGGCAGCATCGTTGCCGCCGGCTTGGACCCCGACAACCTAGCCGAATCCGATCCTTCCGCAATGAGTTTCGCGACCACCGACACCGATACCAAGGCGTGGCGTGACATCTGGGGCGCCGGACAGGGCATCGGAGCGATCGACGCCGTACTTCCGACGCATGCAGTAGTAGAGCGTCTCGCCGCCGAGTACGCTGCCGCTCGAGAACGTATCTGCCGACTCTAGTGCTGTGACCGGTGTTCGTCGGAGAGGGATTCGTCAGAGCGGGATTCGTCGGACAGGTACTCGTGGATCAGGTTCACGAATACCTGTCCCACCGGCGACAACGTCGAGGGGTCGAAGGCGAGACCGTACGCACGCAGGAATCTCGGCTCACAGGCCCGTTCCACCACCTGACCAGGCATCGATTTCGCCACCGAGCGCTCGACCAACGAACCGCCGAGCCCGGCGATGACCATCGGGAGCCTCGACTCCCGTTGCTCGGTCACTACCGCGAGTTCCGTTCTAATACCGGCCTTTCGGATCGAATCTTCGATCGCGTCACCCATTGCTGCCCCGCGAGGAACGAATACCATGGGAATGTCCGGCATTTCCGAAAGGCGTACCGGCCCCTCGGGCAGTTCGGTTCCCGCCGGGTAGACCAGGCGGTACTCCTGCTCCCCCAATTCGACGATCTCGAGCCCTTCGCCCGCTTCGAGTGGCAGATGAGCCACCGCGAATTCGCAGTGGCCGTCCCGGATGAGACTTTCCAGATTGTCCTCACGCTCGAGTTCCGAGAATCTGACTCGTGCTTGCGGATAGCGTCGACAGAACTCCGCAATCAGATCGACGATCGTCCCCGAGGTCAGTGCAGGGAAAGCCATGATGTCGAGGCGTCCGACGATGGCGCCATCGGATGCCGTCAACTGTTCAGCCGCCGAAGCTACGTCTCGCAAAACCTGTCGACTCGGGCCGACCAGGCTGCGACCGGCCGCACTGAGCACCATGCCGCGCCCGATGCGATGGAAAAGCCTCACTCCCAGTTCACGTTCGAGCCCGCGCAACGCTTGTGACACGGTCGGCTGAGCAACGCCCAAAGCAGCTGCGGCGCCGTTGATCCCCTTGTTTTCGACGACCGCGAGGAAGTACTCCATCTGCCGGAACTCCACAGTTCACTCCTCTTCCTTGGACGGAACGGCGGAGGTGGCCATTTCCGCAGCCGTCGCGATGAATGCAGCGGCTGCCGGGGATTGCTCGCCCGAGCGATAGACGATGCCGACGTCGCGTGTCAGCGGCGGATCGAAGGAGAAGGCGCAGACGTCTGTCATCTGCTGTTGCGCAACCCTTCTCGGCACGACAGTGGCGCCGATCCCTCGACGCACGAGTTCCCACGTGGTCACAGGGTGGACACAGTCCACGACTACGTTCTCGGCGCCTTCGCTGAGTAGACCCCGGAACTGATTCGATTGATCACCGAGATCGACCACCAGCGGCAAACTGTGCAAGAGCGTTCGCGGCACCGGATCCGCCAACGGCGTTGCAAGCCGGCCGGACAACGACGCATGGGTGGCGAGTACCAACTCCTGAGCGGCAATCGGAGCCGTGACCAAACCTTCGTACCCGATACTCAGATCGGTGACGCCGACCTCGGCCGACCCTCGCCGTAACGCACTGTCGACCCCGGCCGGGCCGTACGTGTCGAGGACGCGCACGACGATCTTCGGAAAGTTGGCCCGGAATCGCCGGACCAACTCGACCATCGGATCGATGGAGAACGCCGAGTACGAGACGACGTCCACCCGGCCGAACTCGAGTTCGCGAACGGCGGTCACTTTCGCCTTCGCGCGCTCGACGTCGGCAAGGATTCTCCTGGCCGCGAGATCGAACGTGCGGCCCGCGTCGGTAAGAACCAACCGTCTGCCGGTCCGGTCGAACAGCGTGGCGCCGAGTCGACGCTCGAGCGTGCGAATTGCCTGTGACAGCGAGGGCTGCGAAATGTAGAGAGCCTGAGCGGCCTTCGTTATCCCACCGTGGTCGACAACAGCGACGAAGTAGGTAACGAAGTGCAGATCCACTCATCCATCATACGACCAGCGATCTGACGCTCACTCCACTCGAGTTAGCCCTGGTACGGCCCACTCTCCGGTGAAGACCGGCTCCCGCTTTTCCACGAAGGCACGAACCGCGTCGGTAGCATCCGTCGCAAAATTGACCGCTTGCGCCCTCGCCTCGTTGTCCAAGGCTTCCCGCAACGAGAGTGAGGTGTGATGTTCGAGCATGGCGGCAGACTGACTCAGTGCGGCTGGCGGACCGGCAGCGAGCCGCTGCGCAAGCTTCGACGTGTGTTCGTCCAGTTCACCCGGTTCGACCAGATAGGTCACCAGCCCGAGCTCGTAGGCTTCCTGTGCGTCGATCGTCTCGGCGAGCATCACCAGTCGCTTCGCTTGCTGGAGGCCGACCAGTCTCGGCAGGATCCACGAACCCCCGAAGTCGACAGACAACCCCCGTTTGGCGAAGATCTGGCTGAACTTGGCGCCCTTGGCTGCCACGACGAAGTCGCAGAGCAACGCCATGTTCCATCCGGCTCCGACGGCAAACCCGTCGACCTTCGCCACCAGAGGCTTGGGAAACTCACCCAGTGCGATCGCCGTTGCGTTGATGACACGCATGCGATCGAGCGGGTGCGACGAGCCGCGTTTGTCCAGATCGGAGCCCGCACAGAAGGTCCCGTCCGCGCCGGTCAGGATCACAGAGCGAATCTGCGAATCCTCTTGAAGTTCGAGGACTGCTTCACGTAGTGCGATCCAGGCGTCGAGATCGAGAGCGTTGCGGCGGTGCGGCCGACAGAGAACAATCGTCGCGACAGCACCGTCACGTTCGATGCTTACGGCCGCGCGCTCGATCGTCTCGGCACTCATGAGCCACTCCACACGGGAGAGCGCTTCTCGGCAAACGCCGTTGCACCTTCCTTGGCGTCACGTGAGGTGAATACCGGATCGATGAATTCGCGTTGCGCGACAAAGGCATCCGGGTCGGTGTACTTGGCGGACATTGCCAGTACCTGCTTGGTCGCGCGAACAGCCAGTGGACCGTTTGCCGCTACTCGGGCCGCAAGCTCGCGTGCGACGGTCAGCGCCTGTCCAGGTTCGGCGAGCCGATTGACCAAGCCGTGATGATGCGCCACGGTGGCACTGAGCGGATCCCCCGTGATCGCGATTTCCATGGCCAACTGATACGGGAGGATCTTGGGCAGACGCAGAAGGCCACCGGCGGCCGCGGCAAGTCCCCGCTTCACCTCGGGCAAGCCGAATTTCGCGTCGGTGGACGCCACGATCAGATCGGCTGCCAACGCCAGTTCGCACCCGCCGGCGAGGGCCCACCCCTCGACGGCTGCGATCAGCGGCTTCGACGGCGGAGCCTCGGTCAGACCGGCAAAACCACGACCGGGCAGCGATGGCCGTTCTCCGCGCGCAAATCCCTTGAGATCCATACCAGCGCAGAAGGTTCCACCAGCTCCGGTCAGAATACCGATGGTGAGGTCGGACCTGTTCTCGAACTCGTCGATGGCCGCAGCCAAGGCTTCGGCAAGTTCGAGATTGACCGCGTTCTTGGCCTCGGGACGATTGAGGGTGATGACAGCAACGCCGTCGGCGAAGTCGGTGAGCACGACGCTCATGTTCGGTTCCTACTTCCGTGATGAGATTCTTGAAAGGTCACTGCGCGCGAATGCTCCAGCGCACGGGTGTGCCGCCGGACGGTGTCACGATCTCCCGCTTGGCCAAAACAACGAGATGAGCATGGGTTTCGCGGACTGCCAAGCGAAGTAGTCGCGGCGACATCTGTTCGAACGGGCGAGACCAGGAGATCGTGCGTGAGAGTTCCCAGGCCGTGGATTCGGGCTCATCCTGCACCGCAGCCACGATCTCCGCCAATCGCTCCTCGTGGTGCCCCATCAATTGACGTGCACGATCGGCGATCCCACGGAATCGATATTCATGTGCCGGAAGCACTTCGCATTCGCCCAGTGTTGTCGTCGCCTCGAGCGAGAGAAGATAACGATGAAGCGGGTTCTCGAGTTCACCGGGAATCGTGGAGATGTTCGGGCTGATCCTCGGCAGCATGTGATCGCCGCTGAACAACAAGCCTCTGTCCTCTTCCACGAAGCAGAGATGTCCGGGAGTGTGCCCCGGTGTCCACTGGGCCCGGAGATTCCACCCGGGAAGATCGAGTGAATCACCATCTCCCAGAACAATGTCGATGGTTTCGTGCTCGGCGAACCGCACCAGGTCGACCCGAGACGCGTCGAGCACTTCGGCCGGTGCGCCGAGTTCGGACAATTGCAGGTTCCAGCCACTGATGTCGTCGCGGGTCTGCTCGGGACCGTGGTATCCGAGGAGCGTCGCGTCGGCCACGTGCATCGCAAGCGTTGCGCCGCTGACCTGCCGAAGACGCGGCGCCAGACCGAAGTGATCGGGATGCAGGTGCGTGATTGCCGCATAGCGCACTTCGGAAACGTGGTATCCGATCGATGCTATGCCGTCGACGAGAGCCTGCCACGACTGTTCGTGATCCCAACCGACGTCGATGAGGGCAAGTCCGTCGTCGAGCGCGAGTGCGTAGACGAGCACGTAACGCAAAGGGTTGTCCGGCATGGGAACAGGGATCGACCACAGTCCGTCCCGCACCTGTTCCACCGGTGGAAGGACTTTGTTCGCCCACGCCTCACGTTGTGCGACACCGACGTCTTCGGTCACGATCATGATGCTTCTCCGCTCGCGTTCAGCATGGTCCGCAGGCTCGACTTGAGCAGTTTCCCGCTCGCGTTGCGAGGCAAGGAGTCCACGAAATGGATCTGGCGAGGTTTCTTGTACGACGCCAACTTCGCTGTGCTGAACGCGATCAACTCGTCGACGTTCGGCACGTCGGCACCGTCGACCAGTTTGACCACCGCGGTGACGGATTCACCCCAGCGCTTGTCCGGAACCCCGACCACCGCGACCTCGGCAACCGAGGGGTGTTCGGCCAGAATGGATTCCACCTCGATCGGATAGACGTTCTCACCGCCGGTGATGATCATGTCCTTGAGGCGGTCGGTGACGAACAGATACCCCTCGTCGTCCAAATGGCCGGCGTCGCCTGTTCGGAGAAAGCCGTCCTGAGTGAACAATTCCGCGGTCTCTCGGTCGCGTCGCCAGTACCCGCGAGTGTTGTTTCTGCTGCGCGCAACGATCTCACCGGATTTGTTGGGCGGCAATACCTCACCAGTTGTGACGTCTCGAATGGAGATCTCGACGCCGATCATCGGTTTTCCCGCCGAGCGGAGCAACTCCGAACGCGGTCCGCTCACATGATGGTCGAAGGCACGAAGGACGGATACCGAACCCGTTGTCTCGGTCATCCCGTATCTCTGGACGAATTTGCAGTTCAAGACAGTCATCGCATGAGCGAGGAGTGCCGGAGTGATCGGCGACGCCCCATAGGCGACCACCTCCAGGCTGGCCAGATCGAAACTGTCGAGAGTGGGCAGATCTACCAGCGTCTGAATGACGGCAGGCACCAGAAATGCGTGGGTGACGTGGTGAGTCGCGATGGCATCAGCAACCCGAGCCGGCGCCATGTCTCCGAGCAGCACCAAAGGCACTCCGGCCGACAAGCACGTACTCATCCAGCCGGCGCCGGCGATGTGAAAGAGGGGAAGTGCGTCGAGTGCGACTGCATTCGAACCGAATTCGTAGACATCGAACCCCTCTGGCTCGTTGTACAGATTCCGGTGCGTGGCCACGACGCCCTTGGGCCGGCCGGTTGTCCCGGAGGTGTACAGCTGCAGAACTGCTGCGTCCGGATCGTGCCCCTGTCCGGGGTCGACGCCGTTCCCGGAGGCCACGAACTCCGCCCAGGTTCGCGAATCCGGCAGGCCCCCTGCAGCTCCCACGGTTATGACCTCGATGTCCGGCAACGCTGCGGACATCGCCGCCGCCCCCGCGGCGAACTCGTCATCGACGATCAAGACGTCGAGCTCCGCGTCCTCGGCGATGTCGACGAGTTCGAGTGGGTTGAGCCGCCAGTTCAACGGGATGAACACAGCGCCTGCCTTCGCACACGCGACGAAGGTTTCCGCACCTTCGAGCCCCATCCGCAGTAGCGCACCGACGCGAGCACCGGCTGCGGTCACTTCTGCCAGCGCGCTCGCCAAGGTACTGGTCTCGCCATCCAGCTCAGCCCATGTCAAAGTTCGGTCGCCGCACGTGATCGCCGGATCGGACGGCCGTGTCGACGCCGAGTGGCGTATCCGGTTGGGTAGGTGAAGCTCGCTCACATCACGCTCCTGTGTTCCAGGTACTCACCGAGCACGAACCGCGGTCGGTGGTACTGGAACAGTCGACCATCGCTATGGCCTGCGCCACAAAGACGAGAAGGCGCACAGAGCCATAGCTGAGACCTATATCTGCAGGTCGCAGCAAGTCACCGCCGCCAAGGTCCGGTCATCTGGGAGAATTTGCCAGATGCAGGCACCCGGGATGGACATACGCAGCGCGCAGTATCTCGTCGCCGTCGTCGATCACGGCAGCGTCACCGCCGCCGCGGACGTCCTGCGTATCTCGCAACCGTCACTCTCGCAGGCCGTACGCAACCTCGAACGAGCACTCGGAGCCACACTCTTCGAGCGCACCACTCGCGGTCTGGCTCCCACCACAGTCGGACTGGCAATTACCGATTCTGCACGTGCGTTGCTCGCCGACGTTGCTCGGGCCGAAGCCGCGGTGGCCGCAGTAACCGCTTTGCGCGCCGGCGAACTCGCCATAGCTGTTCAGTCCGATCTTGCCATCGACCCTGTCGCAGAGGTCGCCGGACGCCTCCATCTGACGGCGCCCGGAATTCGGTTCTCCACGAACGCCGTCCCGAACGCACAGGACGTGCGCGCGCTGGTCAGAGCGGGCACGTGTGAACTCGGGTTTCTCGAGACCCACCCGGGTACCGATGTCTCCGACGGGCTTCGAGAAATTGCCGTGAGTACCCAGGAAACGGTCTTGTCGATCCCCGTTCGCCTGGCCACAGACCTCCCCGATCCGGTTCCGCGCGCCGTGGTTGCGCGCCTGCCGATGGTGGTCGAGGCATCGACATTTCGGCGCGGGCGTTCGAACGACGGCGATCTGGAGCTCACCAACGTCGTCGTGGAAGTACCTGATCGCCTTGCCGTCCGGGAAATGGTCGGGCAAGGTGTAGGCGCCGCGCTGCTGCCCAGATCGATCGCCGAACAAGACTCCCCAGCATCTGAGGTTCGCTCGCTTTTCCCGCCGATCACGCGGCAGACGATCTTGGTCTACCGCGACGGCCCGCTCTCGCCGGCCGGGTCTGCGTACATCGAGAACGTCTCCACACGTCACAAGCCGCCTACGAACAGCCTGCCCAACGGCGAGAGCGTCTCCGGATCGAACTCGATGCCGTAATTCAGTGAGATCGCCGGCTCCACCGGAAATATCTCCGCGCCGGACGCGACCGATCTCTCGGCCAACGAACGCTCCATGAATGCCATGCCCAAACCCGCAAAGACGAACGCGCCGACGGTCTCCCGCTGCGCCAACTCCGTCGACATCCGAGTCCGGGCCCCGGCGGCCTGCAGAGACGACTCGATGGCAAGCCGAGCCCGCGAGTGTTTGAGCACACCCACCACGGGGAGATCGGGCAACGCCGTCAATGACACCGGCTCTCCCGCAGCGGGTTTCACACCATTCGGCCAGACGTCAGGATGAACCCCCGACGGCACTGCCAGCCAGTATTCGTTCACCCCGATCACTTTCGTGGACAGCGCCGACATGTCGGGTGGCCAATAGCTGAAGACCACCTCACATGCGCCGTCTGCCAACACCTGCTCAGACGTTGCGCCCTGCGGCAGTTCACCGACCCGAACGGTCACAGCAGGCCACCGCTCACGAAAGTCCACCACGATGCGTGCGATCGGACCTTCGAGACCATGTGCCGCGGAGCAGATGTCGAGCCGCCCACGAGGCTCGTCGGCCGTCCCGGTCGCGACATTGAATGCGGCCGCACTGCTCCGCATCATCTGCCTCGCCGGCCCTACCAACGCCCGACCTGCCGCCGTCAGAACCAAACCGCGACCGACACGGTGAAACAGTTCGACTCCGAGTTCACGCTCGAGACCACGAATACCCTGCGACAGCGACGGCTTGGTGACCGACAGATTCTGCGCAGCCGTCGACAAGGACTCCCCACCGGCAACGGCAAGGAAGTACTCGATCTGACGTAGGTCCACGCCATCGACTTTGCCATAAGCGCAGCCGACAGTACCGCCGGCAAGCGCAGACGGTGTTCATACACGCTTCACTAGTCGGACATACAGGACACACCTTTTTCTACCCGGCGCCACCTAGCGTAATTGGTCCAGACCAATTACGAATGGGTCTGAACCACCGCGTCGAAGACAAGGAATCCTCGTGAGACGTACGACCATCGCGATAGCAGCCGTGACCGCGGCTCTCGCCGTTCCCGGCATCGCCCCCGCCGAATCCCAAGCCGAACCCAGCTGGGGCAGTTCGTCCTTCGAATGGGGTAGCTCTTCGGGCGAGAACAACACGCCGCCCGCAGCGCCCGGCGTCAGCGTCCCCGGCGGACGGTACGAGCACCCTGTCGATCTGACCTTCACCGCCGAGCGCGGCGCCACTGTCCGCTACACCTTGGACGGAACGACACCCACCACCGACAGCCAAGCTGCCACACCGGGACGTCCGCTGCAGATCGCACAGGACACCAACGTCACTGTCGCCGCTTTCCGCGGCGATCACGCGAGCGCGGCAGTCTCGTTCGGCTACCTGATCAAGACCTCGGAGAAGCCGCTGGCTCAGGTCGTCGTGATGTCCGACGTCCACGTCGGCGACCACGCGAACAACGACCAGAAGTACGAAAGCTTTTTCGACACAATCGGTTCCATCTTCCCGAAACCCGACGCGATCCTCTCCAACGGCGACATGATCAACGACAACGGAGACGGCAAGGGGCCTGACCACAAGATCGTCGCAGAAATCTTCCAGGCAAACCTCGCCAGGAAGGGCATGAACGACACACAACTCCTGATCTCCAACGGCAATCACGATGCAAGTCTCGCGGCAATCAGAGCCGGATATCCGGCGGAGTGGTTCCCGGATTCCGGTGGCGGATACTACGAATCCGATGTCAGCGGTGTCCATCTCTTCACGGTCAACACCGAGACATACAACAATGATTCAGCGCAACGTAATTGGCTGAAGTCCCGCCTGACCGAAATCACCGCGGAGTCCGGGAACCTGACCAAGCCGATCCTGGTCCAGGGACACCGGCCGGCAAGCAACACAGCCATGGACGGCCAGCAGGCGTCGAACCCTCGACTGACCGAAGACTTGAGCGCCTTCCCTCAGGCAATCTTCTTCTCCGGGCACTCACATCTGAACAACAACGACGACCGGTCGATCCATCAGCGTGACTTCACGTCGGTCAACGACGGCTCGATGTCGTACATCGAAATCGATCACGGCTACCAGATGGTGACCGAGTCCGGTCTCGCGAACCGTTTCGAATCACCCACTGCCCAAGCGCTCTTCGTCGAGGTCTACCAGGACCGCACGGAAATCAACCGCATCAACATGGCGGCAGACAAGCACGACATCTACGCCGGTGGCGCGTGGTCAGCCAACTGGCAGCCGCCGTACTCGAGCGCGGGCACGCTGAGCGGTTCGGGGTGGACGGTCGAGCTCGACGGGTCGACCAACCAGCAGATCAAGGACAACTTCCGCTACACCTCGGGCGCACGGAACACGCACGCGCCGGAGTTCACCTCGAGCACTCCGCTCTCGGTGACGACCGGCGAAAACGGTGCGACCGCACTGAGGATCGCGCAGGCCAAGGACGATCAGATGGTGCACCACTACGCCGTCGAGGTCACGGACACAGCCACCGGAGCGAAGGTGGTCTCGTCGAAGGTGCTCTCGGACTTCTACTTCATGCCGCGGCCGAACAGCCTCGACATTCCGATTCCCGATGCCGCAGCGGGCACCGCATACGAAGCCCGTGTCGAAGCCGTTGACGCATACGGCAATCGGTCACCGGTGACAACCCTGGCCTTCACCCGCTGATCCGACACGACGAAGCGGCACCGCGCATGTTCGCGGTGCCGCTTGTCGGCTCAGTTGTAGGTGCGCAACAAGCCCTTGCTGATGATCTGCTTCTGGATGTCGCTGGTGCCTTCACCGATGAGAAGGAACGGCGCCTCACGCATCAACCGCTCGATCTCGTATTCCTTTGAGTAGCCGTATCCACCATGGATACGGAAGCTGTCCTGCGTGACCTCCGAGCAGAATTCACTCGCCAGATACTTCGCCATACCCGCGGCGACGTCGTTGCGCTCACCCGAGTCCTTGAGCCTGGCAGCGTTGACCATCATCAGATGTGCCGCTTCGACTTTGGTGCCCATTTCGGCGATCCGGAACGCGATGGCCTGATGCTCGGCGATCGGCTTGCCGAACGTCTCGCGCTGCTTGGCGTAGGTGACAGCCAGTTCGAAAGCGCGCTGGGCGATTCCGCACGCACGCGCGGCGACGTTGACCCGGCCGACCTCGACGCCGTCCATCATATGCCGAAATCCCAAGCCAGGAATGCCACCGAGGACCTCTTCGGCTCCGATCTCGAAGCCGTCGAAAATCATCTCCGTGGTGTCGATTCCCTTGTAGCCCATCTTCTCGAGCTTGCCCGGAATGGTCAGGCCCGGGAGTACCTCGCCGAAACCTGCGGGCTTCTCGATCAATATCGTCGTCAGATTGTTGTGCGGCTTCTCCGCGCCCTCGTCCGACTTGACGAGGACTGCCACCAACGTCGACGAACCACCGTTGGTCAGCCACATCTTCTGGCCGGTGATCACGTAATCGCCTGACTCCGTATGCTTCGCCTTGGTCGATATGGCAGCAACATCGGAACCCAGGGCCGGTTCCGACATGGAAAATGCGCCGGTGAGTTCCCCGGACGCCAGACGTGGAAGGTACTTCGCCTTCTGTTCCGGCGTCCCGTGCGCGGAGATCATGTGAGCCACGATGAAATGCGTGTTGATGACGCCGGACACGCTCATCCATCCACGGGCCAACTCTTCGACGCACAGCGCGTAGGTGAGCAATGATTCGCCGATACCCCCGTACTCGGGGTCGATGGTCAGTCCGAACAGACCCATGTCCTTCATCTGCTTGACGATGTCGGTCGGGTACGTATCGGAGTGTTCGAGCTCCTGCGCCGCGGGGATGACCACACGATCGACGAACTCGCGTACCGCCCCGACGATGTCGCTCTGGGTCTCGGTCAATCCCGCCGTCTGCGCCAAACGAGTCACTGTTCCACCTGTCTGTCGGTACTTCGTGCTCTCCTGTCGACGAAACTGATTCGACTCCAGGAACTTTCACCCCACCGCGACATGTGTGCGGCAGAGACGCTGCATCCATTCAATCCCCGAACGGTATATGTGTCAAAGTCGATTTCGCATACGAACCGTATGGCGGAAACTATGTCCGAACAGGTCGTTCCTGCTGTTGACAACCGCGCCACGCGTGCTGGATATTCGAGTGGCCAGGTCGCTATGGGGCCCTTCGATCGGCCCGTTCACGCGACGCATTCCCCACCTCTCCTCGAGACAGGCGCATTCCATGCACGACGCAGTCATCTGTGAACCCGTTCGCACCCCGGTGGGCGGATTCGGCGGAGTCTTCAAGGACGTTCCCGTCACCACTCTCGCCAGCACTGTTGTGCGTGGCCTCGTCGAACGAACCGGCATTGCGTCCACCGATGTCGACGACGTCATCTTCGGTCAGGGTTACGCCAACGGAGAGGCCGCGGCCATCGGACGAATCGCGGCACTCGACGCCGGTCTGGACGTGTCCGTTCCCGGAATACAACTCGATCGCCGTTGCGGTTCGGGATTGCAGGCGATCATCTACGCCGCGATGCAGGTACAGACCGGGATGAGTGATCTGGTCATCGCCGGCGGCGCCGAGAGTATGAGCGGAACCGAGTTCTACTCCACCGATATGCGTTGGGGCACAAAGCGCCCTTCGGTCGAGTTCCACGACCGATTGGCCAAACCGCGCACGAACTCCGGCGGAGTCAACTTTCCGGTCGAAGGCGGCATGATCGAGACCGCCGAGAACTTGCGCCGGGAGTACTCGATCACCCGCGACGAGCAGGACCGATACGCGGTGCGATCGCACGAACGGGCCGTTCATGCCCAGGACAGTGGGTATTTCGACGACGAGACCATTCCCGTTTCGGTGCGCGGGCGCCGTGGTGAGCAGACAGTCGTCACTCGCGACGAGCATCCGCGCCGAGGGATTCAGCTGTCCGATCTTGCTGCACTGCGCCCCATTCGAGGTCGAGTCGACCCCGAGGCCACAGTCACCGCCGGAAACGCCTGCGGCCAGAACGACGCCGGAGCCGCGGCCATCGTCACCACTGCGGCCAACGCCGAACGCCTTGGCCTGCGACCGTTCGCGAAACTGGTCAGCTGGGGTGTGGCGGGTGTGGAGCCGAACCGAATGGGCATCGGACCGGTGCCTGCCGTGGCGAAAGCTCTCTCCCGTGTCGATCTGTCGCTCGACGACATCGACCTCATCGAAGTCAACGAGGCATTCGCCGCACAGGTTCTCGCGTGCGCCAAGGCCTGGGGATTGAGCGCGCAGGACATCGAGGAGCGCTTCAACGTCAACGGTTCCGGGATCTCGCTCGGACATCCTGTCGGTGCCACCGGTGGGCGGATCCTCGCCAATCTGCTGCGCGAACTCGACCGGCGCCAGGGACGGTACGGGATCGAGACCATGTGTATCGGTGGCGGACAAGGGATTGCAGCGGTGTTCGAGAACCTGCGACGCTAGAAGCGTCAACCGATCGATCCGTCGCGGCGAAGGTCCGCGATCTGGTCTCCCGTACGCCCCAACTCGGCCAGCAGAGAATCCGTCTGCTGGCCGAGTGCCGGAACGTCACCCATGCGCATTTCGACGTCCGAGTACGTCATCGGAGGCAGCACGGCATCGATCGGTCCGTTTTCGGTGCCCACGGACCTCCACCTGGCACGCTTCTCCAACTGCGGATGTTCCAGTAGACCGGCCATGTCGTTGAGTGCAGCGGCCGGGACACCGGCGTCGGCAAGGCGTTGATCCAGATCTGCCGTCGAATACAGACGAGTCAGGGAACCCACCAATTCGTCTACCTCGCCGCGATTTTCGACGCGCACGATGTTGGTGGAAAAGCGCGGATGGTCGACCAGATCCTCTCGCTCGAACACGTCCACCATCAGTGCACGCCATCCACGATCGTTCTGGACGCCGATCAGGATCTCGCCGTCGGCAGTAGGATACGAATCGTAGGGAACGATCGCCGCATGGCCGAGACCGACCCGCGGAATCTGCTTTCCTGCATACATTTTCATGTACATCGGATGCCCGAGCCATTCGACGGTGGAATCGAACATCGAGACCTCGACGAGCGCTCCCTTACCCGTTCGCTCTCTACGGAACAGGGCGCTCAGAATCGAAGTCAGCGCGTACATTCCAGCGGCGATGTCCGAGACCGGGATACCCGTCTTGGTGGCCGTCTCCGGTGTGCCTGTCACGGAGATCATTCCGGTCTCGGCTTGGACCAGCATGTCGTACGCCTTGCGCTCACGCCGTGGGCCAGCACTGCCGTATCCGGACATGTCGATCACGATGAGCTGTGGGAATTTCTCGCGCAGTTCCTCCGCGCCGAGCCCCAGTCGCGCAGCTGCGTCGGGTGCCAGATTCTGTAGGAACACATCGGCTCGCGCGACAAGATCGAGAACGATCTGCCGGCCGGATTCCGACTTCACGTCGACAGCGATCGATTCCTTGGAACGGTTGAGCCACACGAAGTGTGACGCCTGACCATGAACCGCCCGGTCGTAGTGACGCGCAAAATCGCCCTCGCCGACGCGTTCTATCTTGATCACCCGCGCACCCATGTCCGCGAGATGCCTGGTGGCGAGCGGTGCCGCCACCGCCTGTTCGAGTGCAACCACGGTGATTCCGTCGAGCGGAAGATCCGAGTTCGGCTGTCCCATGTCAGTAGTCACCCCAGAAGTTTTACACCCAGAAGTTTTACACTCTGAATTCTTGCACTCGAACAGGACGGGTCAGATGTGGCGGCCGCCGGTGATCTCGAGAACCGTGCCCGTCATGTAGCTCGAGAGGTCGCTCGCGAGGAACAGTACAACCGAAGCAACCTCCGAGGGCTCGGCCGCACGCCCCATCGGGATCTCGGCAAGCTTCTCGTTCCAGATCCGTTCGGGCATCGCCTCGGTCATCGCCGTGCGGACAAGTCCGGGCTGAACGGCGTTGACGCGAACGTTCTTGAACGCGACCTCCTTTGCCGCGGCCTTCGTCAGACCGACGATGCCGGCCTTGGCGGCCGAGTAGTTGGTCTGCCCGAGCATGCCCACCTTGCCGGAGATCGACGAGATGTTCACGATTGCGCCCGTCTCACGCTCGCGCATGCGGGCGGCGGCAGCGCGTGTTCCGTTCCAAGCACCCTTGAGGTGAACGGCGATCACGTCGTCGAAGTCCTGCTCGGTCATCTTCCGCATCGTGGCGTCGCGCGTCATGCCGGCGTTGTTGACCATGACATCGACTGGACCGAAAGCACTTTCGGCCAGATCGAGCATGGCCTCGACCTGTCCGGAATCACGCACGTCGCAGGAAGCGAAACGGGCGACCGACTCTCCACCGAGTTCGGCGACCGCAGCCGTTCCGACGGTTTCGTTGATGTCGCCGAGAACGACGTTCGCACCTTCCTTGATGAAGGTGCGCGCAATTTCGAGCCCGATGCCCTGCGCTCCGCCGGTCACTACCGCAACCTTGCCGTCCAACAATCCCATGTCCACTCCGTTCGTGAGGTTAAAGCTCGTCAGGTAAAGGTGTCAGCGCTGGTTTTGCTTTTTCGCTTGCGCCACGAGCCCACCGCCGAGAATCAGTCGCTGGATCTCGCTGGTTCCCTCGTACAGGCGCAACAGGCGAACTTCACGGTAGATGCGTTCGACCGGCACACCGCGCATGTAACCGTTGCCACCGTGGATCTGCACGGCGAGATCCGCGACCTTGCCCACCATCTCGGTGCAGAAAAGCTTTGCCGCCGAGGGGCCGAGACGTCGATCCTCACCGCTGACGTACCGCGCAGCCACCTCACGCACCATCGCACGCCCGGCCATGACACCGGCCTGCTGGTCAGCCAGCATCGCTTGAACCAGTTGGAAGTCACCGATAGCGGTGCCGCCCTGTTCCGTGACCACGGAGAACGCGACAGATTCGTCGAGCGCTCGCTGTGCTGCTCCCACCGAGAGCGCCGCGATATGGACTCGTCCGCGCGCGAGAGACGTCATCGCTGCGCGGTATCCGGTGTCCTGGTCGCCACCGACGAGGGCCGACTCGGGAACCCGGACGTTGTCGAAGGTGACCTCGGAGGTCCAAGCACCTTCCTGACCCATCTTCTTGTCCTTGGGACCAACTGTGACTCCTGGCGTGTCAGCCGGAACCAGGAAGACTGCAATTCCCGGACCATCGGAATCCGCCGGGCGAGTGCGCGCGAACACCACGAACAGCTGTGCCAGTGGAGCATTGGTGATGAACCGCTTGTTGCCGTCGATCACCCATTCGGATCCGTCCAGAACGGCCTTGGTCCGGAGGCCGGCCGGGTTTGAGCCCGCGCCGGGTTCGGTGAGAGCAAAGGAAGCCACGACGTCGCCGGAGGCGATGCGCTCGAGCCACTGAGCCTTCTGCTCGTCGGTACCGAAGCCGACCAGCACCTGCCCGGCAATTCCGTTGTTGGTACCGAACATCGAACGCAGCGCCAGGGACGTGTAGCCGAATTCCATTGCCAGTTCGACGTCTTGGGTGAGGTCGAGTCCGAGCCCACCCCATTCCTGAGGAATCGCGTAGCCGAACAGCCCGATGGCTGCGGCCTTCTTGCGTATGTCCTCAGGAATGGCGTCGGTGTCGGCAATCTCCTGCTCACGCGGAACTACTTCCTTACGGATGAACTCCCGCGCAGTCGCCAAGATATCTGCGAAGTCATCTGCATCGACCTGCATTCCCACCACTCACCTTGCTGTTTCCGAAGTCCATGCCGTCCTCCGAAGTCAATACCGTGAGGCAATCGGAGTCAAAGACCTGAAAACGAACCGAAGGTAAGGCAGAACCTATAGCAGGTGTCAGACGGTGCGCAGTTCCCGCTTGAGCAGCTTTCCGCTCTGATTTCGCGGGAGTTCGGCCACGAAACGCACGTGCTTGGGGACCTTGAACGGGGCAATTCGCTCCTTGACGTGGGCAATCAACGCCTCAGGCGTCAACTCGTCGTTGCCGTCCTTGAGCACGACGATCGCGGTGACGGCCTCGATCCACTTCTCGTCGGGCGTACCGATCACGGCAACTTCTGCCACAGCCGGGTGTGTGTAGACCGCATCTTCGACCTCGCGCGACGCCACCAAGATGCCGCCGGTGTTGATGACGTCCTTGATTCGGTCGACGACCGTGATGAACCCTTCTTCGTCCCGCACGACAAGATCGCCCGAATGGAACCAGCCGTCGCGGAAGGCGTCGGCGGTGGCTTCCGGATTTTCCCAGTAGCCGTTGCACAGCTGCGGTGAGCGGTAGAGAACCTCACCGGACTCACCGTCGGCAACGTCGTTTCCGTCGGCGTCGACGACACGGGTTTCGACGAAGAACACCGCTCGCCCGCAAGAAGACGGACGATCAGCATGCTCGCCGGGCTGGAGAACTGTTGCCAGCGGACCGATTTCGGACTGGCCGAAGCAGTTGTAGAAGCCGATGTCCGGGTAACGCTCACGCAGACGATTGAGCACCGTGACCGGCATGATCGAGGCGCCGTACTGCGCCTTCTTGAGCGAGGACAGATCGCGGGTCTCGAGGTCCGGATGGTTGGCCAACGGTACCCACACGGTCGGGGCCAGGAACAGCGATCCGATCTTTTCTGCTTCGACGCGGCGCAGGATCTCCGGGATGTCCGGCGCCTGCATCAGACTGACCGTCGCACCGACGGACAGGTACGGCAGCATGAAGACGTGCATGCCCGCGGAGTGGTACATCGGCATGCAGATCAGCGGGTTGTCGTTCTTGTCGAGCCCGAGCGCGATCACCGAGGACACGTACTCGTGAACCAGTGCGCTATGAGACATCATGGCGCCCTTGGGCTTCGAGGTTGTGCCCGAGGTGTACAGCAGTTGCGCCAGATCCGTCGACGTCGCACGCGGTTCGAAAACAGGCACCTCGCCGGCCTCGCCGATCGTGACCACCGACAGTTCCGCGTCCCGCAGTGCGATCACGTGGTCGAGATCGAGGTCGGAGCGAACCGAGTCGAGCGTCGACGCCAATGCCGGATCCACCAACACCGCGCGGGCGCCTGACTGCGCCACGAGGTACCGGAGTTCCTCCCCCTTGAGTGCGTAATTGACCGGAACATGCACCAAACCTGCTCGCGCACAGGCAAGGAATCCGATTGCATAGGCGTCGGAGTTGGTTCCGTATGCCGCGACGCGGTCGCCGTGTTCGAGGCCCAGACCGAGCAAGTGGGCCGCGACCCGCGTCACCGCGTCGTCGAGTTCGCGGTAGGTGCGAGTGCGATCTTCGAAGACGACGGCTACGCGGTCGGGGTACTTGGCTGCCGAGCGCCGAAGCACTCCGTCGACGGTGTTGGTGCGTGGATCCAGGCTCATTCGCTCAGGTTATAGGACGTCCAACTAATCCGGAAGAGCGATCGTTACTTATTGCGCCATTCAGGCTTTCGCTTGTCCACAAAAGCTTGCATACCTTCTTGAGCGTCGCAGGTCACGGCATTGGTTGCCATCGTTTTTGCCATCGCCTCGTACGCCTGGGCTTGCGGCAGATCGATCTGGTGATAAAACGCTTGCTTACCGATCTTCACCGTCAGGGGGCTGGCCGTCGTGATCTTGCCGGCCAGTTCGCGCACCTCTCGGTCCAGGTCTTCGGGCGCGACGACGAAGTTCACCAGACCCCAGTCCGCAGCGGTGTCGGCGTCGATCGTCTGCCCGGTGAGCAACATCTGCATCGAGCGCTTGCGACCTACTGCCCTGCTCAGGGCCACCATGGGCGTCGAGCAGAACAGTCCGATCTTGACGCCGGGAGTACCGAAGACAGCGTTCGACGCAGCAACAACCAGATCACACGACGCGGCCAGTTGGCAGCCCGCCGCGATAGCCGGGCCCTGTACTGCGGCAATCACCGGCTGCGGAATCCGCTGTACGGTCTCCATCATCTCGGTACAGCCGTCGAAGATCGCCCGCTCGTCTTCGAGGGTTCTCCCGATCATCTCCGTCAGATCGTGGCCGGCGGAGAACACCGGGCCTTCGGCGCGCACGATCACGACCCGCACGCGCTCGTCTGCAGACAATTCGAGAAGGGCAGCCGTCACCTCGCGCATGGTCTCCGCCGAGAGCGGATTGCGCCGCGCCGGCCGATCGAGCGTCAGGAATCCGAGTCCCACCGACTCCTCGACGGAAATCTTCACTGCAGTGTTTTCTACCTGTGTCTGCGACATGTGTTCTCTCTACCAATCGAATCCGTCCCGGTCAACGAGACGAAAGGGGCATCTGTTCGCGCCGCGTCGATACGGTCCGGTCAATACTTCGCCACTACGAGGAGTGCCCATGAGCACCGATGCCGCCGTCACCACCGATCTCGAAGAGATTCTGCGGGCCCAGCAGGAAGCAACTCGCGCCGCTGGTCTTCCGTCCGCGCAGACACGACGCGAGCGCATCCAACGCGTCGTCGATCTTCTGGTGGCAAACCACAAGGATCTGACCGAAGCGATCAACGAAGACTTCGGCGGCCGAATCCCGGCCTACTCGGTGATGAATGACGTTCTGGGATCCATGGTTTCACTCAAGCACGTTCGTGATTCGCTCGAAGAGTGGATGATTCGCTCACCGAGAGCCACCGGGGCGATGCAGGATCAGCTGGGTGCCACGGCGTACGTGTCGTACCAGCCGAAGGGTTCGATCGGCATCATCGGAACCTGGAATGCTCCCCTTTTCACCCTCCTGAGCCCGCTCGCCTGCGCCCTCGGAGCGGGAAATCGCGCCGTTCTCAAACCATCGGAGATCGTGCCGAACACTGCGGCCGTCCTGGCCGAGGCGGCGCGTCGAACGCTCGACCCCGTGGAGGTCGCGGTGGTGACAGGTGGACCGGAGGTCGCTGATCTGCTGACGTCGCTGCCTTTCGACCACCTCGTCTTCACCGGCAGCACAACCGTCGGAAAGCTGGTCATGGCCAATGCTGCGAAGAACCTGGTGCCGGTCACCCTCGAACTCGGCGGCAAGTCACCGAGCGTCTTGAGCCGCAGTGCCGATATCAGCTCTGCTGCATCACGTTTGGCCATCGCGAAGTCGACCAATGCCGGCCAACTCTGCGTCTCTCCCGACCTGATCTACGTCCCGCGCGAGAACACAGAAGCGTTCATCGACGCGTTCACCGATCAGTTCACCGGACTGTTCCCCACGATCGCCGACAACAAAGACATGGTCTCGATAGTCAGCGATCGTCACCTCGCACGCATCGAGGGGTACATCGCGGACGCGGAAGAGCGTGGGGCACGAATCATCACCGTTCCCGACGAAGAACTCTCCGCAGACACTCGTCGCCGCCCACTGCGAATCGTGGTCGACCCTCCGACCGACGCGCAGATCATGAAGGAGGAGATCTTCGGACCGGCCGTCGTGATCCTGCCGTACGACCAACTCGACAGCGTCGTCGCCGACATCAACTCACGGCCGAAACCGTTGGCGCTGTATTACTTCGGAACCGACCTGGACGAGAAGGAATCCGTACTCGAACGCACCGTCTCGGGCGGCGTCACCATCAACGACGCGATGTCACACCCGGGCCTGAGCGACGCACCCTTCGGCGGCGTCGGAGCTTCGGGTATCGGGCACTACCACGGCCGCGAGGGTTTCCTCGAGTTCAGTCACGCCCGAACGGTATTCGAAGCAGCGCAGCATGACCCGCGCGGTGAATGGGGAATGCTCCCGCCGTACGGTGAGGGTTTCGAGCAGATGATGTTGGCTCAGGTCACGCCCTGAGGCCTCCGGCCCCGTGCGCCTTTTTGGTAGTGCACGCTACCGGAAAGGCGCACCGGCAAGGCCGCGGCTGAGGAACTCCACCAGCTGACCCGGTTCGGTATCCACCGACTCGATCAGTTGGATCAGTTCCTTCTTGTCCTCTGCTGCAAGCGGTTCGATGCCACCGAAGGTGCGCATCGTGGAGCCGGCGGGGAGAACGCGTGCACAGACGAGCGTGCCCGGCTCGAGATTGACTGAGCCCCACTCGTCCGTGACCTTCACCAGATGCCCGTTGCGGACGTCGCTGAGGGTCACCAACTGTCCCGGTTCCGTCGAGGCGACCTTGTACACCGAGCGCGGAATCGACAACCACTGATCGGCCAGTTCGCGTTCGTCGGCAGGCAACAGTTCTCCGCGCCGCTCGACAAATGCCGCGAAAATACCCGCATCGAACAAGGCAGCGTCGACGGCCAATCCGCCTTCGAGGGCCAACGTCAGTGCTTCTTCGCTGTTGAACTGCTCGGCACGGATGAGCGCAAGATCGAACACGGCGTCGAAGTACTCCGGTGTGCGCGAGAACAACTGAGCCTTGACGTAGAGCCAGTTGGCCCGATCATCGAACGTCACCTCGGACTTGCCCAGATGGCAGACCTTGAACTTGCGACCGGAACCGCACCAGCACTTGTCATTTCGGCCGAGTTCGGGGTGCTCGGCCGGGGCATAGCGCTGAAGAACCTCGTGCAGAACCTCGGACTCGCCACCCTCGATCCGGCCGAGAAGTGCCAGCGCGCGGGTCACGTCGCTGCGATCGGCCGCCAGTAGTGCCAGATCGAAGATCGCGGGAGTCCAGTCGGGATCGAGATCGTGCGCCGTTTCGTACGACGCCTCAGCGACAAGGATCTTGCCGAGACGATCCGAAGCCTTGCCTGCCAGCCAATGCGCTGCCGGCTTGACACGACGCGACCCTTTCTCGGCGAGAGCAGTTGCAACAGAATGCAATACGGAATCATGATCGTCGAGTTCGGACAACAGCTCCAACGCTGCCGCAGCCGCGGGCGGCTCGGCGATGCCGGCGAAGGTCTGCGGATCCTCCTTGATCTGCTTGCGCGCCCAGTCCGAGACATCCTCGACGGCTTCGGCTTTCGCGGCCATGACCACATCGACGAAGGCAATCACCGAGGCGGCTTCTTCCGGGTGCAGGTTCTCCCGAACCTCGAGCATGCGGGCTCGGTTCGCCAGGTGGTATGCCTCGAAATCGAATCCGTCGACCGCAACGTAATCACCGTCGCGGACGTAACCTGCCGCCTCGAGCATTTCGCCCAGCGGTGCGGTGGGCTGACGGAACAGCGACGGCTCGTCGAGCATCAATTGCCAGACAATGGCATCGAGGGTGTCAGCACCGGTGTCTGCGAGGACCGTCCCCAGACTCTCGCCGAATCCGGGTGCGGGATCCAGTACCTCGGGGATGGTGCAGAGCGTCAGCTCACGGTCAGCGACGAACAGTCCGATCAAATCGCCCGCAGAACATTCGGCGAGAGTATCGGTGTCGAGGAGAAAACCCTCGTCGTGCGGGAACTCCGGATCTTCGATCCCACGATCAGCCAACAGGTCGTCGTCGATCCCGCGGTGCACGACGCTGATGCCATGAATCTCGTCGTCGTCACGATCGAGGAACACCCGCAGCATCATCAGATCAGGGTTCGCGTCGAGAACGCCGGACTTTATTTCGGCTTCGGTGAGCCGATGGGTCAGCACTCGATGCTCGAACAACGTGTCGAGTGCGGCGTACCGCTCCTCACTCAAGTAGCCGAGCAGTGGGTCCTCGACGTACTCGACGAATTCGGCCATGTCGTCGGCTGTACCGTGGCCGGCATCGGCCAACAGGGTGCCCCAGTCCGCCGCTGTCTGCGGGCCGTGCTCACGCAACAACTCCATCGCGGCTTCGGCGATCAAGTCATTGGCATCCATCGGTTCGTTCACCTATCCAACTTTAACGGGGTCGACTCGATACATCGTCACCGGTCATCGGTCGAGTGATCGGCGCCTCCACGCGACTCGCGGACCAGTTCTTCGGCGTCGAGTTCCTCGGAAGCGAGAACCTCGAGTACCCTCGCAGCCTGCGATTCCGAGGACATGACGACTACACCCACCGCAAGCGCGCCAGTGGGGGCCGTCAGGAGCCTGGCACTGATCAGGTCGCCGGGCTTTCCTTCGACCGGGTGACCAACGGTGACGGTTTCCTCGGACACACGATCGAGCAGCACGACGCCGGTGTCGGAAGTTTCGATCACCTCGTACACCGACCTCCGGACCCCGAGCCACTGTGCGGCTGTCACTACTTCCGCCTCGGGAAGTAGTTCGCTGCGTCTGGCCAGGAAGTCGGCAAAGATCCCACCCTCGAACAGAGCCACGTCCAGTGCCGAGCCGTCGAAGATCGTGGCGGCGATCAGTTCGTTCTCGGAGAGATTCGCGTTTTCGAGATCGTCGAGCCCGGTCACGACGTCGACGAATTCGGAGGCAAACGCAAACAGGCACGCCTTCTTGTACAACCAGCGACCATCTGCCTTGACCGATTCATCGGCCTTTCCGAGGTGGCAGACCTTGTACTTGCGGCCGGAACCGCACCAACACTTGTCGTTTCGCCCGAGCTCCGGGTGATCGGCTGGGACGAAGTCCTGCAGTACGGCGTAGAGATTCTCTTCACTTCCGCCGTCGATCCGCCCGAGCAGTGACAGTGCCCGGGTCGCGTCGCCGCGGTCCGACGCGAACTGAGCCAGCTCGAACAAGGCCGGACCCCAACCGGATTCGGCAAGGAGCGCTTTCTCGTAGTGCGCCTCCGCTTCGAGGACGCGCCCCAGCCGATCGACGGCCTTACCGGCGAGCCAATGAGCCGCCGCCCTGACCGACCGTGGCCCTCGCTCGGCCAGTTCGGACGCAAGCGCTTCGAGGATTGCGTCGGTCACCGGGTCCTGATTCCGAAATCCGAGATCGAACACGGCCACTGCAGCACCCGGATCTGCCAGTGAGACAAAGAAGTCCGGGGCGGCGCTGACGTGACGGCGAGCCCAGTCCACGATGTCGAAGTCGGCGATGACGGCATCGGTGTATCCGCGGTCCGCCAGATCGACAAATGCAACAGCAGCGACGGCCTCGTCGTGGGTCAGGTCGTAGGTACTGGCGACCAAAGCTGTCCGAATCTGCAGGTCGTAGGCATCGAAGTCGAATCCCCGCCGAGCCAGTAGTTCACGCTCGTGCTCGTAACCTGCCGCCTCGAAGATCTCACCCAGCGGCGCAACAGGAACCGTGAAGAGAGACGGATCCTCGAGCAGGAGTTGCCAGCACACCGAATCCAGGGCCTCGACTCCGTCCTCCTCGAAGAGTTCGCCGAGCGCCGGAGCAAGATCGGGTTCGTCCTCGATCTCGACCAGACGAAACGCAAGTCTTCCGTCTTCGACTGCCAGGCCGATGAGATCACCGTCGGCGCACTCGCCGAGGGTTCCGGCTGGAAGAACCACAACTCGTCGACTCCGGAAGGGAGCAGCGCCACGTTCCAGGGCTGCTTCTTCCGCCAGGGCCACCCGGATCGCGCCGTCTTCGCCGTCGCCGTCGCCGAATGCCAAGATCGGCTCCAGGTCGGGGCTCGCGTCGAGGATGTCGGACGCAATCTCGAGCTCACTTAGCCGGTGACTGAACACGAGCCCTTCGAGGACCGTGTCGAGGGCGACGTACTTTCCGTTGGGCAGGTACCCGAGCATCGGTTCGGACAGATACTCGAGCACGTCGGCCAACTCGGTCGCAGTTCCGTACTCCTCGAGATGGGTCGCCCACTCTTCGAGACTCAGCGGGCCTTGCTCGCGCAGAACAGCCAAAGCAGCGGAGGCAATGGAACCAGCAGCGTCGGAACCAGCGGTTTCGTCGTCGAAATCAGTCACCCGCCAATGGTAGGCGACTTATTGCAGTCCACTGAGCCCCTCGCCCAGCACGGTCGCGCCGAGGATCGCCAGGATGACCGCCATCATCACTGCGTTGTTCGCGGTCATCCATGACTTCGCTGATGCGAGGATCTCGTCGGCTCGCTTGCCGGAGAACACCTTGACCAGGATCGGCGACGCGATGCCGACGCTCGCGATGACCGTGAAGATCACCGCGGCAACAATCTGTTGGGCAACAACATTCGTGGCAACCGCGATAGTGGCCGCACCGGATACTGCCAGCGCTGCATTTTTGGGATTGACCGCCGCGGACAAGAACGCCAACCCGAACGCCTTCCGCGGAGTCAAGCCGTCGATGCTCTTCATCCACTTCGGAACTGTCGGATCACTTCCGTCCCTCGGACGCGCTCGCCACTGCTTGTACGCCAATCCGAACAGAACGAGCCCCAACACGATTCGTACGACGCTCGACCACACCGAAGTCTGCGACGACTCCGACTCCGCAAACGAATAGTCCGCGATCACGATCGTCACCGCAACGACTGCCGAGATTCCGAGGACCCACCCGAGTAGAAAAGATGCCGCCCCTCGATGTGCTCCAGCGGTGATCATGACGAGCACGATCACCGCCATGGGCATCGAGACGAAAAGCAGGCCGAGGGCAATCGGAAGAGACAGACCGATCGCAGCTAGCACAAAAACCTCCAGTTGAATGCAAAATCGACGATCGATTCGAGGTCGAAATCACGACGGCGGAGGCAGCATGACCTCGATGAGATGCGGGCCGGGTTCCGCCAGCGCTGCGGCAAACTGTTCGGCCAACTCCTCCGCTGTGTTCGCCCGCGACGCGGGCACTCCCAACCCCTCGGAGATCTTGACGTAGTCCATGTTCGGAGACGACAGATCCAACATCGACTGTGCGACGACGCCGCCACCTTCTGCGCCGACTCGTTGCAGTTCGCCACGCAGGATGGCGTATGCGCGATTGTTGAGCAGAATCGTCGTGACGTTCAACTGTTCTCGCGCCTGCGTCCACAACGCCGTGATGGTGTACATCGCGCTTCCGTCGGCTTCGAGATTGATCACCGGCCGCTCCGGCGCTGCCACAGCGGCGCCCGTCGCCACCGGGATGCCCTGGCCGATGGCACCTCCGGTGAGCGTGAGCACGTCGTGGCGCGGCGCTCCGGCAAGGGCAATCGGGATCGCCCAACCGGAAGTGGCCGCCTCGTCGGAGATGATGGCGTCGTCCGGCAGCAGGGCCCCGATCACGTCGGCCCAATTTCGCACGTCGAGAGGCCCGCTCGGCAGCGACGGCCGATTTGCCTCCTGCAGAACGGGTTCCGCTCCGGGTGCCACGAGTTCCGCCACTGCTTCCAACGCGCCGACAACATCGTCGCTGACATTCGCCAGCGTTGTCACCGCGGCGCCGTCCGGGACCAGATCGCTCGGTTTTCCGGGATACGCAAAGAACGAGACCGGCGAAACCGCGCCGGCCAGGACCAGCTGAGTTGTTCCGCGAAGTTGTTCGGTGGCGTGCTCGGCGAAGTATCCCAAGCGCTCGAATGACGGTAGTCCCGCACCGCGTTGAAGCCTGGCCGGAAAGGTCTCGACCAGAATCTGTGCACCGGTCGCGACTGCAATTCGGGAAGCGGCGCGCAGTCCGGCTTCGGAACACGCTGCGCCGCCCAGCAGTAGCGTGGCGCGCCCCTCGGCATTGAGCGCGCCTACCACCGAGTCGATCTGTGCTGCAGTTACTTCCGCCCGCCCCGGTATGTCTCGAGGACCCGCAAGAAGTCCACCTTCGCTCCACGAGACGTCGGCGGGGAGGACAAGTGTGGCAATGCGTCCGGGCGGATCCATGGAGGCGGCAACGGCGTCGGCCGCATCGCTACCGACGGTCGCGGTGGAGTCGGAACGTCGACTCCATCCCTCCAGCCACTCGGTCAGCGCGTCGATATTCGATTCGAGTGGAGCGTCGAAACCGTGGTGGTAGGTCGCGTGGTCCCCGACGATGTTCACGATGGGGGTGTGGGCGCGGCGCGCGTTGTGAAGGTTCGCCAGTCCGTTCGCCATTCCGGGGCCGAGATGAAGCAGCGTCGCGGCAGGCTTTCCGGCGATACGCGCGTACCCGTCCGCGGCACCGGTGACGGCGCCCTCGAACAAGCCGAGTACCGCACGCATCTGGGGAACGGAATCGAGTGCGGCAACAAAATGCATCTCGGACGTTCCGGGATTGCCGAAGCACACCTCGACACCCGAGTCGACCAAGCTCTGGATAAGCGATTGTGCACCATTCATTTCGGTCACCTCTTCTTCATGAAAGCTGCGAAGGCTTCTTGCGCTTCGTCGGATCGCCGCCGTCTCGCGAAATGATCCGACTCCACGTCGATGGTTTCCAGCAGGGCATCGAGATGTGGGCGGCGGAGGAGCATCTTCGTCAGCGTCACCGATTCAGCCGGGGAGTCTGCAATGCGCACCGCGCGCTCCAATGCCACGTCGAGCGCGGTCTCGGCCTCCACGACGCGATTGATCAGGCCGACTTCGGCAGCCTCCTCCGCCCCGAACATTTCTCCGAGCATCAGTAGTTCCGTTGCCCGCTTGAGCCCCGCGATCTGCGGCAACAGGTAACTCGATCCGCCCTCGGGCGAGAGCCCGAGCGGAACGAACGGCAATCGGAATCGTGTACCTCGCCCCGCGAATGCCAAGTCGCAGTGCAACAACATCGTGGTGCCGATTCCGACTGCAAACCCCTCGACCGCTGCGACAATCGGTTTGCGTGCGGTGACGAGTGCGATCAGCAGGTCTTTGGCCTCGCCGCCGTCTCTCCCGGCAGTGTCCTGGAAACTTCCGATGTCGTTGCCGCTGGTGAAGACACCACCGGCGCCCGTCAGCACCGAAACCCGCACTGCGTCATCGTCGTCAGACTCCCGGATCGCGTTCGTCAGTTCGCGGTAAGTCTTGGGGTCGAGCGCGTTGCGCCTCTCCTGGCGATCCATCGTGAGCAACCGGACTCCCGGTGCGTGCTCCTCGATCCGAACAGTCATCCGTACCTCCGTCGTGGCCGAGAGTCTCGATTCAAGCTACTCGGTCGGGAGTTCAGCGTTCATAGCCCTTGCGCATATCGTCGACGATGCGCGGTCGGTCGAGTGTCGAGGGCTCCATTTCCCGCCTCGGGCGATCGCGAGGAAACACCGAGGCCGACGCCAGGGTGGGCTCGTCGAGGAACCGCAGGTTCGGCACATCAGCGGGCAGACGAAGCTCGGGCGGCGTGGAACCTCTTTGCGCGAGCACGTATCCCCAGTCACCGAAGCTCGGCACGAAAACGTGGTAGGGCGAGACGCTCAGTCCGACAGCCGATACCGTCGACACCGTTCTCCAGTACGCATCCGGCGTCGAGTACGGACTGCCGGACTGGACGACCATCAGCCCGCCCGGATTCATCGCGGCAGCGGCAAGTCCGTAGAACTCCATCGAATACAAGCGGCCAAGTGCGGGGGTGTCAGGATCCGGGAGGTCGACGATGACCGCATCGAAGCCTGGATCCGGACGCTCGCGCAACCACCGAAACGCGTCGTCGAGTACGACGTCCACCCGTGGATCCTCGAGTGCTCCCGCGTTCAGATCACGAAGACGCGTGTTGGCCAACTCGATGACTGCCGGGTCGAGTTCCACCTGAACTATCTGCTCGACGCTGTTCATTCGCAGCACTTCTCGTGCAGCGAGGCCGTCACCTCCGCCCAGAATCAGCACGCGCCGTGGGTCGTTGACCAGGGCCGGATACACCAGCGACTCGGTATACCGATGCTCGTCGACACTGGAGAACTGCAGGTCTCCGTCGAGGAACAGTCGCACGTCGTTTCCCCGCTCGGTGACGACGATTTCCTGGTACACCGATCGCTCGGCGGCCACCACGGGATCGGTGTAGAGCCGCTGCCTCGACGTGGTCTCGATGTCCGAGGCCGCGATCAGCAGCCACCCGATCAAGCTCGCCGCCAACAGCATTGCGACGACGGCGATCAATCGTGCACGCAGGCTGAGCTGCCACCGAAGAAGTATCAGCGCGACAACTGCCGCAGCCACGAGATTGATCATGCCGGTGAGTGCGGCACCGCGAATCATGCCCGCCCACGGCAACAATACGAACGGCCACAGGAGGCCGCCGATCAGCGCGCCGAGATAGTCGGCTGCATTGAGGTTGGCCAATACCTTTCCGGTGCTCTGTGCGTCGTTGTCGCTGCGACCGGACTGCAACAGCGTCATCAGCAGAGGCACTTCGGCACCCACGAGGATACCGATCAGCGCGGTCGCAGCCACCAGAACTGCTGCGCTGGAACCGAAGAACGTGAAGGTCACGTACAGCGTGACGGCACTGAATCCGCCGATCAGCCCGAGCAGGATTTCGACGGTCACAAACGAGATGGCCGCATGCCCCAACAGCGGTTTGGCGGCCAGCGCTCCGATACCCAGCGCCGCAACAAATCCCGCGACGATCAACGACGTCTGGGTGATGCCGCCGCCGGTCAGACTCACGCTGAGCGTCAACAGGGCCAGCTCGTAGATCAGACCGCACGCCGCGCACGCGGCAACAGCCGCAAGGAGAAGCACGCGTGCGCGTGAGCCGAGCATCGTCGAACGCTCGGCAACTTTCACATCGCGATCAGCGGCAACCATCAGGTGAGCGCTGCGGCGTTCACCAAACCGATGGACAACAAGCTCACACCCACCGCCCACGCGGCGCCGCACATCTTCGGATCCTGCACCAGTGCAACCAACTTGCCGGGAAGGAATGCGTTCATCAAACGCAGCGCGATCGCTTGCAACACGATCGCGAACAGTCCGTACACCGCGGAGTCGGCGAGTCCCTGGGCAAAGCCGTCCGAACTGGTCAGGATTGCCGTCACCACGATGATCGCCAGCGCAAGATGGTTGGAAGCCAACAGAATCGCAGCGTTCGGGTTCTTGTCGACGTAAACCTGGTGGCGGAGATTTCCGGGTGTCATGAGGTCGAGGACCAGGAATCCCGTCGCCAGAACCGCTACGCCGACGACGAAGTAGGCGAGAGTGCCGAGAACGCCCCCGACGAGCAATGCCGGATCCACCGTTCCGATCTCGACGGAAGTGGATGCAAAGATGTTCGTCACGCCGTTCTCCTTCTCATTGAGCACTACCGTCATTTGGCACTACCCGAGCCGCCGCTGCCACTACTTCCACCCGCCGGGGATCCCGGGTTGAAGCCCGGTCCCAGGTACGCGTATCCGCCGCTGCGATACGTGCCGTCGATGTCCTCTACCTTGATGGTGCTGCCACCGCCCGAAGCCGAACTGACAGTGACGATGTCATCGTCGTAGCGCAGGTATTCGTTGCCGCCGTCAGCACTTCGCGCCGCTGGTTCGTCCGCGTCGACAATCCGTGAGACGGTCGTGCCCACTGGATCTTTCGACGAGTACAACACGACGTCGCCATCCTGGGACGTCTTGGAATAGTTGTCCGCGATGAAGTCTTTGGCTCCACCACCGCACGCCGACAACATAATTGCGGCTGCCACCATCACCGGAGCAAACCACGTCCGCCCCCTCACGGGCGCCACCTACTGCGCGTCTTCACGATCACTCCTGTCCCCTCCCCCGGGTACAAATGCCAACTCTGCCAACTCCACCCCTGGCGGTCTCGCACGCCACACAACGCGGTCAACGCTGTGTCGTCGCCGGGAAAGGATCCGCAGATCCAACCGTCCTGGCCGGCGGACTCTCTCAACGATGCAGCTTCCGAATCGAATTCGACTCGGTCCAGGATCAGCGACGAAGACTCGAACCGGTAGTTTCCCGTGGACTCCACTGCCGGCAAGGGTTCACCGCCGGCGGCAAGAGCATCGCACGAAACCTGCTCGGTCAGTTCCTTTCCCGACGCCCGGGCCGTCACCACGTGAGATGCCCCGAGCACTCCGAGTGTCAACGTCGCATCGGAAGTTTCGATCACCAACTCGGCGAGGGTCGGCGGCGAGGGAGCTCCCAGCACCAACCCCAGTGCCGAGGCATTCACGTCGGTCGGTTCCACATCGAGTCGATACAGACTCATTCCGGTGGGCCCGAGTGGATGACGGTGAGTTCGCTGCGGGTGACCGCACGTCCCGTGGAAACCTCCCACGACTGTCCGCGCGCCCACTTCTCGAATGCGATCAGCCCGGTCTTGTCGGCGGTCGCGTAGTCCGCGTATTCCATCGAGCCGGAGGGGGCCGTACCCGTCGTACCCTCGGCCGTGAACTTCGCCGTTCCACTTTCGATCTTGCGGTGAACCTTGTCGTCGAGAATGACGTCGCCGTTCGGGACCAGGTTGGTTCCTTCTCGACGCATCCAGAGAGTCATCTCGAGTTCGCCCTCGTCGTCCTCCACTGTCAGCCAACGACGACCGGTCGACCCGTCGAGAAGGTGCTCACGCCAGATGTATCCCTCTTCGTCGAGCGTGATGGTCCCTCGAACAACGTGGTCGATACCCGCGTACGTGATGATGTCGCCGACCCCGATCTTGTGGGGGTCGTACACCTCGGGATAGTCGGCGAGCGGGTCCACGCGAGCATTCGGCTTGCCCTGGCGTCCACGCAGGACCACAAACGCGACGGCAGCGATCACTACGAGTATCAGGACAACTATCAGCACGTTGGTCAACGGTTTCTCCGAAATCGTCTCGGCAGGGTTGCCGCGGGCCATACCCTACCGATCCGTTCTCAGCCTTTTCGGATGAGACTGCCGGCAAGCTGACCCGCCGCCGGCCGGGCAGGTCTCCAGCGCCGTGGGCAGATCGAAAGACTGCCCCGGCGCACCTTTGCGTTTACGCTCAGCCCGAGGAACTCCGCGCGAAAGAAAGCCGGTCGACTGACGATGAGCAAGAACACGGAGCCGTCTGCCCGCACCGTCATGCACACACCACGATTCTGGTTGACGCCGTTGATAGTGGTCACCCTCTTGATGTCGGCGCTGGCAGCGCTGTACATGGGCGGAATACTCGACCCCAAGAAACACCTGGACCAGTTCCCGATCGCCCTGGTCAACCAGGACGAAGGCGACACCCTCCCCGGCGGCGACCCCGCCGACCGCAAGAATTTCGGAAACGACATCGTCGCCGGCCTCGAAAACGGAATCGACCACCAGAAGATCGACCTGCAGCAGATCGGTATCGCCGAAGCCCAATCTCGGTTGAACTCCGGCACGCTGTACGGCGCGATCGTGATTCCCAGTGATTTCACGAAGAGGACGATCATCCTGGCGGAGGCCAGCGTCGTCGCCGGTGACGTAGAGCAACCGATCATCACGATCTACACCAATCCGCGCGCCGGTTCCGTATCCGCATCTCTGGTCCAGTCGATCGGAACTACAGCCCTCGCCTCGGTCAACAAGAACATGGGCGAGCAACTCACCACCCTGGTCACCCAGCAGTTGGAAGCGGGAGGCACCGGAACCCAGATCTCAGGAGCGAGCCGCCTGCTGCTCGAAAATCCGGTGAACGTACTCACGGTGGCCCACGATCCGCTTCCCGACGGCACCGGATTCGGTTTGGTTGCATTCTATTTCGCGCTGCTGTTGGTCCTTGCGGGATTCACCGGAGCAACCGTGGTCAATTCCTTGGTGGACGGCATGCTCGGATATGCGCCTACCGAATTCGGTCCGCTCTTCGTTCAGAACGACGTTGTGGGTATCAACAGGTTTCGGACGCTGCTCGTCAAATGGGCGTTCATGATCGTGTTGTCCGGCATAGTCTCCGCGTTGTTCCAGTGGATCAGTCGCGCCCTCGGAATGCCGGTCACTCACGGGCTTGCATTGTGGGAGTACGGCGCGCTGGTCATCACTGCAGTCGGCATCACGGCGATGTCGGTGATGGCCGCATTCGGCTCGTTGGGCATGTTGATCAACCTGTTCGTGTTCGTCATCCTCGCGCTGCCTTCGTCCGGTGGCACCATCCCCCTCGAAGCCAGCCCCAGGTTGTATGCCTGGCTGGCGCAATTCGAGCCGATGCACCAGATCTACATGGGTACGCGATCGATCCTGTTCTTCGGCGCACGCGGTGAGGCAGGGCTGCTGCATGCCGTCTGGATGACCTTGGTGGGTCTACTGATCGGCGTCGTACTCGGCATCGTGACCACCCGTTTCTACGACCGCAAGGGCTACGAACGCACCCATCGCCCCAAGGTGGCGTGAGATGGTACCCAGCCGGGATTTGATCGAAACCTGTTGGGCCGATTCAATGTGATTGCGCGTTTCGGGAATCTTCGACCCCCTTCCGCACGTTGTACAACTATGGCTAATTACAAAACAGTCAATCCCGCGACAGGTGAAACCGTCAGGGAATTCGATACTTTGGATGACGCCGGAGTTGAAGCCGCACTTGCGAACACGCATCGCGGCTACTTGACCTGGCGCAACAGTGCGCCACAGCAACGTGCGGCAGTCCTGAGCAAGACCGCCGAACTGTACACAGAGCGGGCGGACGAACTGGCCCGAATGATCTCGTTGGAGATGGGTAAGCCGGTCCGTGAGGCCAAGGGCGAAGTACAACTCTCGGCCGCGATCTATCAGTGGTACGCAGACCACGGTCCGGCGTTGCTCGAGGAAGAACGGCTCGACGTTCCCGGGGCCGAGGAGTCGGTTGTGTACCGGCGACCGATCGGTGCCCTGATCGGCGTCATGCCGTGGAACTTCCCGTACTACCAGGTCGCCCGCTTCGCGGCACCGAATCTCATGCTGGGCAACACGATCATTCTCAAGCACGCGTCCAACTGTCCGCAGTCAGCGTTGCTGATGGAAGAGATTTTGCGACAAGCCGGATTGCCGGACGACGCCTACGTCAACGTCTTCGCGACCAACGAGCAGATCGCGGACATGATCGCCGATCCCCGAGTTCAAGGTGTGTCACTGACTGGCAGCGAACGCGCCGGCACCAGCGTCGCCGAAACTGCGGGACGCAATCTCAAGAAGGTCGTCCTCGAACTCGGCGGATCGGACGTGTTCATCGTCCTCGATTCCGACGACATGGATGCCACCGTCAAGTCCGCAACCAAGGCGCGTCTGTCCAATGCCGGCCAGGCCTGCAATGCGGCCAAGCGTTTCATCGTCACCGAAGATTTCTACGACGACTTCACCCGCAAATTGGCGACGTCCTTCGAATCCGTTTCTGCCGGTGACCCGTTGGACGAAACCACCGTCCTGGGCCCGTTGTCCTCACAGAGCGCGGCAGACACTCTGATCGAGCAGATCGACGACGCTGTGTCCAAGGGAGCGACGCTGCTCACCGGTGGGAAGAAGATCGACGGCCCGGGCGCCTACGTTCAGCCGACGTTGCTCGCAGACGTGACCCCGGACATGCGGGCTTACAGCGAAGAACTGTTCGGACCTGCCGGCGTCGTCTACAAGGTCAAGTCGGCCAGCGAGGCTGTGGAACTTGCCAATTCGTCGGTCTACGGTCTGAGCGGGTCTGTCTGGAGCAGCGATCTCGATTCCGCCCGGTCGGTCGCTGCCGATCTCGACGTGGGAATGGCGTTTGTCAACGAGCACGGAACGACGTTGCCCGGTCTGCCCTTCGGCGGAGTCAAGCGCTCCGGAGTCGGCCGCGAGCTCGGTCCGTGGGGAATGGACGAGTTCGTGAACAAGAAGCTGCTCCGCGTCTCCAAGAAGTAGCTCGGTGCAAAAGTAGCGCAATACAAAGGAAGGCCCTGATCTCTGTTGAGGTCGGGGCCTTTCAACTGTAACGCTCCGCAGGATGAAACCGACCTGCTGGTATGACACTTTCACGAATCGCTCGCACTACCGTGATCGCCGCCGCCATCAGCGCGAGCGCCGCCATCTGTTCCGCGACGTCAGCTTCCGCGGACGTAGTAGACGTCACGGTCCTTCCGGGTCTCAGTAGCGGGCCGACAACGCCGTACGGGGCGGGCTGCACGTATCTGGTGGTTGCCAGGACAGCAGCGTTGGACGAGTCGAACGTCTCGATTGTCGACCTGAACCGGGCGTCGACCATGTTCCCGCAGGAATTGATCTGGGACACCGTCAATCCCTATTTCACCTTGCCGGTTGTACTCGGCCACGCCGTCACACTGTGGACTCCGACCGCACCCGGCGAACATTCTCTGATGGCCTACCAGACGTCAGCGGGCGGGCCGGTCACAACGGTCGATGTCAATCCGGCCACCCCGATCGGTCCGGGGTGCGTCGTCGCACCCTGATCCGCTAGCCCTCCAAGAAGTCGACGAGCACTCGGTTGAGTTCATCGGCGGGAACCATCGGAATACTGTGATGTGAAGCATCTTTCAGCACCTCGACACGTGCTGCGGGAATCCTCTCCCGCACCGACGTCGACACCGTTTCCGCATCATGCACCCGTCCGTCTTGCGCGAGGACCACCAGCAACTCGACATCCAGTGCGCTCAAGTCTTCTTTCGAAGGACGTTGAGGCACTACGAGATCGGGTCGCGGTAGATCCGAAGTGCCCACTTCCACAAGAGACAGCCAGTCGGAGTCGATACTCGACTCACCTGTCTCCCACTCCAACAGTCGTCGTCGGCGTGCTCGCGACGGGGACAGCAACAGCGGAAGCGCACGCAGAAGGTAGCCCGCCTTCATGCCGGAGAAACTCGAATTAGGATCGAGCAGAACAAGTTTCCCGAGACGATCCGGTCGATGCAGCGCAAAGGCCAACGCAACCATTGCGCCGTAGGAATGTCCGATCACATCGACGGTGTCGGCGCCGGTGCAATCGACTATCGAGTCCATCCACTCGATCAGATCGTCGACGGACTTCATCGGATCACCATTGGGAATGCTGAGTCCGGCATCGCCCAGGGTGTCGACGGCAAAAACACGCCGGGATTTCGACAGCGCCGCAACGTTGTCGAACCACACCGTCGAAGTGGCACCTCCCCCGGGCAGAAGGATCAACGGCCGCGAGTCTTCAGGTCCACAGACGTTCACATGCGTTCGGCCGAACCGGCCTGCGAGATCCACACCCAGCGGTTTTTGCGGCCATTTGGTCAGTACGGCGTCGTATGCGCGATTGAAGTCCATTCCCCACCCCCATTTTCTCTCGACTATCGAGATAGTAGACAATCGAGAGACAACACACCAGGGCTGGAGGCATCCATGAGCGTCGGCGATGCAGAAGACGAAGCGATGGCGATCGTCCACTCGCTTCGCGCACTGACCGTCGACTTGAACGTGGCGGTTTCCGGCTTTGCGAACAAGTACAAAATGCACTCGACCGACGTCCGCGCACTGATCTGCCTTCTCGATGCCGAGCGCTCGGACACACCGGCGACGCCTGGTTGGTTGGGCTCACAGCTCGGGATCAACTCGGCGTCGGTGACTGCACTGGTCGACCGGATGGTCAAAGCGGGGCACGTAGCTCGGGAGCGAGATTCAGCGGACCGTCGACGGGTGCTCTTGCAGGTCACACCATCGGCGGTCACTCTGGGCGAGAGCTTCTTCGGCCCCCTCATTTCACGGGCTGCGAGCACCGTCGGGAATTACACCGCGGCCGAGCGAGCCACCATCGCGAGTTTCATCGTGGCGATGCGAGCGGACGTGGAGCGGACTCGAATCGATCGGGAGCCCTCCCTGTGACTCGCATACTTCCCGCGGGAGAACGCGCATTTCTCGTAGACCTCGATTCCGAAGCTGACGTTCTCGCGTTCACCGAAGCACTGACGCGTAACACCCCGGTCGGGGTCGAAGACTTCCTCCCCGCAGCTCGCACGGTCCTGGTCACGTGCACCCCGGCGGCAGATCTCACGTACGTCCGGAAGTGCTTGAACGATCTCGAGCAAACCAATTCTGCCGCGACCACAGACGAGCATTCCGAGACGGATGCACTCACCATCGCCGTCAGGTACGACGGGCCCGACCTCGACGACGTCGCCCAGTCACTCGGAATGAGCCGTTCCGAGGTGGTTGCGGCCCATACCGGGGCGATGTGGCGTTGCGCCTTCATCGGATTCGCACCCGGCTTCGCCTACCTGACTTCAGGCGACACTCGGCTCGACGTTCCACGTCGAACTCAGTCGCGAACCGCAGTGCCAGCCGGTTCCGTCGCCCTGGCCGCTGGATACAGCGCGATCTACCCGCGGGCATCGCCGGGTGGCTGGCAGATCATCGGGAGCACCGACGCCGTGATGTGGGATCTGAACGCCACACCACCGGCCGCCGTTCAGCCCGGGTGCCGCGTGCGCTTCGTCAACGAGGACGACCGATGAACGGTCTGGAGATACTCGACACCGGGCCGCTGAGTTTGATCCAGGACCTCGGACGGACCGGACACCTTCGCTCGGGCGTCGGGGTTTCCGGTGCTGCGGACAGGCGATCGCTCAAACTCGGCAACCGGCTCGTCGGCAACGACGAGGGCGCGGCAGGCGTCGAGGTCCTTCTGGGCGGGCTGAGCATTCGGGCGCAGCAACAAGCAACGATCGCGTTCACCGGGGCGCCTGCACAGGCCTACCGCGACGGCATTCCGGTCGGGCATTCGAGCGTGATCGCTCTCGACGTCGGTCAGACCGTCCGCCTCGACTACGCACCGAGTGGCCTGCGGACGTATCTGACCGTCCGGGGCGGCATTGTGGTTCCCGAGATCCTGGGATCGCGCAGCACCGACACCATGTCCGGGATAGGTCCGGCGCCTCTCGAGCCCAAGGTTGTTCTCCCGATCGGGCCTTCGCCGACCGCGTTCTCGCTCGTCGACCTTGCACCAGTTCCACCGATGACAAACGAGACTCTCGACATTCGAGTCGTATTCGGGCCGCGCGCAGATCGATTCACCAACCCCGAATCGCTCCTGCGGGGGAATTGGGCGGTCTCCACCGATTCGGACCGAATCGGGGCGCGACTCGATCGTGTCGGCACCGACGAACTGCTGCAACGAACGAATGACGCCGAACTCCCCACCGAAGGCGTAGCGCTCGGATCGATCCAGGTCCCACCCAGCGGCCAACCTGTCGTGTTCCTCGCCGATCACCCGATCACCGGCGGGTATCCGGTGGTCGGAGTGGTCGCGGACGCAGATATCGACCGACTCGGCCAAGCCCGCCCGGGTCAGCACATCCGGTTCGTCGGGGCCTGAGCAGCGCCGAGCGATGGGGTGTCGGACCCTGCCGTCACACTGATGTCGTGCGAGTTGTCCTGGTCCCCGGTAGTACGACGTCCACGGGAGCTGTGACGGCAACTGTCCTACGGACCGATCCCGGTGGAACGCCGCTCGCCGATCCCGTCGAATACCCCGACCTGATCGCAGCGGTGCGCACCATCGAGGAAGCCGAGCACCCGCGGTGGGTGTGGCCGAGTACGGCGACCGTGTACCCACCGCTACTGCGTGCAGGCGTACGGGTTCAGCGGTGCCACGACATCTCCCTGACCCGCGCGATACTCGGAATGCGCGTCGGCAAACCGTCACCGCCTGCCGAGGAGTTCGACGACGATCGACTCGGACTCTTCGACACTGCACCCGTTCTCGATCCTCTCGCCGTCGCCACCGAATTCGCCGATCAGCGCGCAACCATCGGCACGGATGCTCGACTGGACTTGTTGATCGCAGCAGAATCGGCCGGCGCTCTCAGCGCCGCCGAGATGACGCACACGGGCCTGCCGTTCTCGACGCAGAAGCACCGCGAACTCCTCGAAGAACGACTGGGGCCGCGGCCGACGGGATACGACCTCCCCGCACGCATGCAGGAACTTGCCGCCCAGATCAGCGAGGTCTTCGGGCGCACCGTCAATCCTTCGTCTTCGGTGGAGATCACCGAGGCGTTCGGGCGTCAGGGCATCGAACTGCCGTCGACGCGCAAGTGGTTTCTGCAGGAAATCGATCATCCGGCTGTGCCGCTGCTCCTACGTCATCGCGAACTCGCCAAGCTGTACAGCACCAACGGTTGGCAGTGGATGGACAGTTGGGTGCGGGGCGATCGATTCCGCCCGATCTACGTTCCCGGTGGTGTCGTGTCCGGCAGGTGGGCGAGCCGGGGCGGCGGGGCCCTCCAGATTCCTAAGACCATGCGCTCGAGCGTCGTCGCAGATCCGGGCCACGTGTTCGTCGTCGCCGACGCCGGTCAGCTCGAACCCCGAATTCTGGCCGCCATGTCCGGCGACCGCCGCATGATGGCTGCCGCCGGCGACGACGATCTGTACGCACTTGTCGGTGCCGAAGCTTTCGGCGGGGATCGCGCAAAAGCCAAGGTCGCAATCCTCGGAGTCCTGTACGGGGCGACGGCGGGTGAAGCCAAAGCACTGCTCATCTTGTTGCGGAAGCGATTCCCGGTCGCCGTCGAGTACGTCGAGCAAGCTGCCAAGGCAGGTGAGCGCGGCGAGGTGGTGAAGTCACTGCTCGGCCGGGCCTGTCCCCCACCGTCTCCCGACTTCTACTCCCACGGCGACGCTCATGCCCGCGGTCGTTTCACGCGAAACTTCGTCGTTCAGGCCACTGCGTCCGAGTGGGCGTTGTGCCTGCTCGCCGACCTCAGGCGCCGCCTCGCCGAAGATCCGGACGGCGAGTTGGTCTTCTTCCAGCACGACGAAGTGGTCGTGCATACCCGAAACCCCGAGTCAGGTGCCGCCCACGTGCTGGCCGCTGAGGCTTCGGCAACTCGATTGTTGTTCGGCGACACAGTCGTTCGTTTTCCCATGGACGTCGCAGCCCGCGAGACTTACGGCAAAGGCACTTCGTAGCGTCGTCAATTCCACTCCAAGTGGTTCCACCGCGCCCGTATTGCGTGTTCTACTGGAAAACGTTGCTTTGTTGGTGCTGGTCGACTGCGTTCGAGGAGAACCATGACCAAGCTGGATACAACTGATGCAGAACGGAACGAGCGCGGAACGGTCAAACGCCGTCGACTGCCGATCTTCACCGTGATCGCGCTTGCAATCTTTGCCTTCGTCGCAGGCGGATTCGGCGGTTCGTTCCAAGGCAAACTCGCCGAGGTTCAGAAGAACGACAACGCCTCGTACCTGCCGAGTTCCGCAGAATCGACGATCGCCAGCAATCAATCCGCGAACTTCCTCGCGGTCGAGACGATCCCTGGTTTTGTTCTGTTCCATCGAGATTCGGCCCTCACCGAGGCGGACAAATCTGCAATCAACTCGGCGTACGGCGCTATTGCCGGCATCTCCGGAGTAGACGCCGACGGAATGCAACCCACTCAGTACTCCGCCGACGGCACAACTGCGTCGATCTTCGTGCCACTCGTCGCCAAGGACGGAGACACATCCGTGGCAGGCGATGTCCTGGCGACCACCGAGCAGAACGTCATCGACGCAGCAAAACAAGCAGCTGGTGATGTCGAGGTACTCCCAGCCGGGCCAGGTGGGCTACTCGTTGCGTTCATCGACGCCTTTGCCGGTCTGGACGGAGCGCTCCTTGGCGCGGCACTCCTGGTCGTGATCCTCATCCTGCTTGTCGTGTACCGATCGCCGGTGTTGTGGTTCTTCCCGCTGTTCTCCGCGCTCCTCGCCATCGGCTTGTCGTCGATGGTGATCTATTTCCTCGCGAAAGCCGAATTACTCACTCTGACCGGACAATCTCAAGGCATCCTTTTCGTGTTGGTGATCGGTGCCGGTACCGACTACGCCCTACTCTTGATCTCTCGCTATCGCGAAGAACTACACACGTATCCCAACCGCTTCGACGCGATGATCAAGGCCTGGCGCGAGTCTGCGCCGGCCATCACCGCTTCGGCTGTCACCGTCATTCTCGGTCTGCTCTGCCTGACGTTCTCTCAACTCAACTCCAACAAGAGCCTCGGACCCGTCGCCGCCATCGGGATCGCCTGCACCTATCTGGTGATGATGACGTTCATGCCGGTCGCTCTGGCCGCCACCGGACGGTGGGTCTTCTGGCCGCGCAAGCCCAAGGTCGATCACGCCGCAGACCTTACGACGCACGGGATGTGGGGCAAGATCGCCGAGGCCGTCGGCAGCAAGGACCGCCCACTGTGGATCGGCGCCACAGTCTTGTTGATCATCCTGTTCGCGGCCGGGATCGGCAGTCTCAAAACCGATGGCCTGACATCCACCGAAAGCTTCACCAATCGTCCGGACGCTGTTGTCGGACAGGAACTCTACGACTCGAAGTTCGATCCCGGAGCCGGCGCACCGGCTGTGATCACCGCAAACGCCGACCAGGCCGACGCCGTCATCAAAGCAGCCAGCGGCGTCGAAGGTATCTCGCAGGATCCCGGCGCCGTCTGCACCCAGGTGGACGTCGCAAAGGTCAGCGAGCTGATCAAGACCAACCCCGCTGCCGTCGCACAAGCCGCCGCTGCGGGTTGCGCCCCTGCGGCTTTCACCGTTGCACCGATCGACGGCCGAACCATGATCAATGCAACCCTCGCCGACTCTTACGATTCGCCGCAGGCACTCGAAACTGTCAAGCGACTGCGGACTGCCGTCCACGAGGTGCCCGGCGCCGACGCGCTCGTCGGCGGCAGCACGGCCACCACCCTCGATGTCCAGGCGGCCTCGGTCCGCGACAGAAACCTGATCATCCCGATCGTGTTGGCGGTGATCTTCCTGGTCTTGGCCGCTTTGCTCCGTGCTCTGCTGATCCCGGTGATTCTCATTGTCACCGTGGTGCTTTCCTTCGCGGCGACGCTCGGTGTGAGCGGATTCTTCTTCACACACGTATTCGGGTTCGCCGGGGCGGATCAATCGTTCCCACTGTTCGCCTTCGTGTTTCTGGTCGCTCTCGGTATCGACTACAACATCTTCCTGATGACCCGTGTGCGAGAGGAGACCGGAGAATTCGGCACCCGCGCAGGTGTCCTGCGCGGTCTTGCGGTCACCGGGGGTGTGATCACCTCAGCCGGAATCGTCTTGGCCGCAACATTTGCCGTACTGGGCATCCTGCCCCTGGTCTTCCTCGCCGAGATCGGATTTGCCGTGGCCTTCGGTGTGCTGCTCGATACGATCATCGTGCGCAGTGTCCTGGTGCCTGCGCTCTCTCACGACATCGGGAAACGTATATGGTGGCCGTCCGAACTGGCCCGCGCGAAAGATTGACCACTACAGAAACGCTTCCTTGGTCCACAGATGAAAGAGTGCGTACGCTCGCCAGGGTCGCCAGCGCTCGGACAACGCTGCGGCTTCTTTGCCCGACGAGACCCCCAACGCTCGCTTCAACACCAGATCGTCGGGTACGAAGGCGTCGCGATCACCGAGAATTCGAACAGTGAGATAGTCAGCGGTCCACGGTCCGATTCCCGGTAGCGCCAACAACTCTTGTCGAAATTGGACAGGATCCGCATCCCAGGAGAGATCGAGACCGTTCGCTGCCGCAGTTGCCAACGTGTGCACTGTTCTTGCGCGCACTGTGGTCAATCCGACGGCTTTCTGTATGTCCTCCGGCGATTGCGCTGCAACCGCGTCCGGATCAGGGAAGGCAAGAAACTCCCCTTCCACCGGCGCTCCGAATGCGCTGACAAAACGACCACCGAACGTCCTCGCTGCGGCGAGCGAAACCTGTTGCCCCAGAACGGTGAGCACTGCGGTCTCGAAACCGTCCACCGAGCCGAGCACCCGCAATCCTGGACGGGCGGCAACGAGTGGGGCCAACAACTCGTCGCTACCGAACGCTGCTTCGACAGCAGTGTGATCGGCGTCGAGGTCGAGCCAACGACGCACGATCACCTCCAGCACTGCGGAATCCTCCGCCGGCACATCGGAATCCACGACGACACCGTCGTCTGTCCACGACACCGACACAACTACCGGACCGGAAGGCAACGGGATGACTCTGGTGTGAACACCGTCGTCGTGACGCTCGAGGCCTGCGACGCAGTGAGCCCGCAGGGCACCGGTAAGCGGTTCGACTGCATAGGGCGCCTGAAAGCGCAGCGTCACTGCGCTCACCGGCCGGCTTCCAGATCCAGCAGAATCGCTTTCAGTTCGGGGCCGCCGGCGTACTGCCCGAGGCTGCCGTCGCTGCGCACCACCCGGTGACACGGGACCACCAACGGCAGCGGATTCTTTGCGCATGCGGTCCCGACGGCACGCACCGCACGCGGGCTTCCCGACGCTGCTGCGACCACCGAATAGCTTGCAGTGTGGCCGTATTCGATCTCGGGGAGATGACGCAACACTTCGCGTCGGAACCCCTTCGCGAGTTGGAAGTCCAAGCGCAGATCGAATTCTCGACGCGCACCGGCAAAGTACTCGTCCAACTCGCGAGCGACAGTGTCCAGCCTGCGCGGGTAATGAAGCACACGGGGGCTGACGGTGTCCGCCAAACGTTCCAGAACGAGGTCGTGCCCTTGGACGGCAAAGGCAACCCGCACCAGGCCGACATCGGTCGCCGCCAGGAGCAGCTTTCCGACCGGCGAATCGACGGTTCGATATGCCACGTCGATCAATTCAGCTTCGGACGCCTGCGCAGCCAGGCGCGCCCGTAGGCGGATCATGGCGTCAGCGTCAACGGCTGGAAGCGCCTCGAACACATCGTTACTCATGAGTGACTCCCTTCCGCAGCGGTAGCGGACAAGTAGGTTCTTCGTAGTGTGGCGATACCGTCGGCACCCGCGCGTCTGGCGGCCGCCGGGGTGTTGCCGAGGATGTCCGCGATCTCTGCGTACGGCAGCCCACCCAGAAAGTGATAGGCGACTGCCGCACGTTGTTTGAGCGGTAGCTGTTCGAGTGCGTCCCAGAGTTCGTGATCCCACGTTCCGGGTACGCCGATTCGCGTCGGCAACTCCGGAACCTCGTCTGTGGGCACGGCCACGCGGGCGCGCACTCGGGTGATGTCGATTGCCTTGCGGTGCGCGATGGTCACCAGCCAGGCTTCGATGTTCGCGTCCGGATTCAGATCCGGATATGCCCGCATCGCTGCGATGAACGTCTCGGACCACGCGTCCTCGGCGTCGACGGGACCGACCACCGCGCGGCAGACACGGAGGACCACTGCACCGTATTCGGTCACGACGTCTTCGAACGGTTTGAGTCTCACGATCGGTAGACGTTCCCGATCACCGAATTGTGAGCCGAGCGCATCAGAAGAGGACATCCGATTCGCCGCCGTGCTCGCGGTCGAGCAGGAACCGCTTGCGTTCGAGGCCGCCGGCGAAACCGGTCAGACTTCCGTCGCTACCGACCACACGATGACAGGGAACGATGATGCTGATCGGATTCTTGCCGTTTGCCGCGGCGGCGGCGCGGATCGCAAGCGGGTTACCCAAAGTTTGCGCGAGCTCCATGTATGTCCAGGTTTCGCCGTACGGGATCGTTCGCAAGGTATCCCACACCCGCTTCTGGAACTCGGTACCCACGGGCGCCAGCGGCACGGAGAACTCCGTGCGATAACCCTCGAAGTACTCGGTGAGCTGCGATTCGACTTCACCGAAGACCGCCGCGGAACGATCACCGAACGTGGACTCGTCCGGCTTGTGGCGATGCTCCGCCATGTACAGCCCGCAGAGGTCGTCACCTGCTGCTACCAGCGTCAACGCCCCGATCGGCGAGTCGATCACGGTGTGCGTACGGATAGCCGTCATGTCTCGATCCTTCCAGGTTGCGCGGTGCAGCAGGCAGCGGGTGAATTGATTGTCCGCGCCGGCACCGACACCTCGAAGACGCCGCTGGCCTCGTGAATGTGAGATTTACCTGTACTTTGACGTCACATCAGGCAGTATCGAGGGATGGCTCTAGTTTTGCCCGGCAGCTCCACCGTCGTCCGCTCCGTCGGCGACGTGGTGCACTGGTCCCTGTCCACGGTCGCTTTTGCGGTCACCCTGCCCACTCGACTCGAGGCGCTCCTCTTCTCGGTCGAGAGGTTGGTGGCACGCATCAACCAGATCGCCGACAACGCCGACCGCGTCGTCATCGGAGCCGCCGCCGTGACCGTTCGAGCTGAGACGCTGGTCGAGGCCGTCGAGCAGACCTCGGACATCGCGGGACAACTCCTCGAGATCTACGAGCCCATCGCCCTACAGCTCGCGCCGCTGGCTGCCAGGTTCGCCGACGATCTTTCCGAGGCAGAGGTCAGCGCCGCGATCAAGCTGATCGACCAACTACCGGAGCTCACCGACCGGGTGGCCGCGGTGCTGCCCATCCTCGGAACTCTCGACTCCGTCTCACCCGAGATCCACGAACTCCTCGGAGTGGTCAAGGACCTGCGGCAGGCAATCGTCGGAGTGCCTGGCTTTCACTTCTTTCGCAAGCGGGGCGAAGCCAAGCTGGATTGAAATTTCAGGCGGAGTAGCCGTTGGTCCCAGCACGCGTCATGACGACCTTCGGAACTACCGCTCGAGACGAGAGCTTGAGCAGACCGTCCACCAACTCCACGATGTCGTCGACCTTGATCATGGTGTCCGGTGTGATCCGATCGCGCGTCCACGCCGACATGTCGGTATCGACGTAACCGGGAGCGATGGCCGTCGCACTGACGCCGTTTCCGGACTCCTCGGCGTTGAGTGCCTCGACCATCGAAATCAGCGCAGCTTTGGTGGCTCCGTAGACGGCCAAGCCGCTCTCGGCATACACACCGGCCATCGAGGCGAGAGCGATCACCTTTGCTCCGCCGACGAGGTCCGCGTCCGCCGCTGTACGCAGGAGCGGCAGCGACGCTTGCAATAGTGCGAACGGTGTCCGGAGATTGACGGCAACGGTCTTGTCGAAACGGCGCATCGGGTAGTCAGCCACTCGCCCACTGGTTCCCACTCCGGCGTTGAGGACGAGGGCTCGCATGGAGCCGAATCGCTCGCCGTGCGTGGCTACGAGTGCTGCGGCGAAGTTCTCGTCCGCCATGTCGCCGGCCGAGACGACGACGTCCGGCGATCCGGCGCGCGTAAGTTCTTCGGCGACAACGGCGAGCCGTTCGGCATCACGCGCCGTGATGGTCAGCCCGTACCCTTGCGAAGCCAAGCGTGTTGCGATGCCGAGCCCGATTCCCTTGGAGGCGCCGGTGACCAGTGCTGATCGAGTCATTCGAATTTCCCTTGCAGTGCGTTGAGTCCGGCCGAGATCAGTTCCGGCACAGAAGATCCAGCCTTGTCGAATCCCCCGCCGACGGTGGCTCCTGCCCGGAATCGGTGATCGATGCCCTGCGCCACGACTGCGAGTTTGAAGAACCCGAGCGCCATGTAGAAGTTCCAATGCGCCAGTTCACGACCCGAAACGGACGAATACCGTTGCGCCAGATCGACAACGGACGGTAGCGACGGGCTCGTCCACGCAGCAGGCTCACCCAGAACCAGATCCAGCGCGGGATGCCGATAGACGCACATCATCGCTATGTCCGCCAGCGGATCTCCCAGCGTCGACAGTTCCCAGTCCACCACTGCGGCAACCTTGGTGACGTCGTTCGCCGCGAGAATCGTGTTGTCGATCCGGTAGTCGCCGTGCACGATCGACGAAGCCGATTCAGCCGGAATCAATTCCGCGAGGCTCGACGCCAACCTGTCCACATCGGCCGAGTCCTCGGTCTTGACGCGTGACCATTGACCGGCCCACAACTTCACCTGGCGGGCTACGTAACCGTCGGGTCGGCCGAGTTCGCCGAGACCCACTGCGTTGTAGTCGACGTCGTGCAGGGCAGCGAGAACACGCACCAACTCGTCGGTGCACTGCGTGACCAGCTCTGCCGGAACAGCTTCCAACTCGGTTTTGGTCCGGATCACTTGACCGGTGACGAACTCGACCACCGTGAACGACGCACCCATCACCGAGGCGTCCTCGCACAGCACGACGGTCGGCGCGACCGGCACGGCAGTGTTCTGCAACGCCGAGGTGATTCGGAACTCGCGCGCAACGTCGTGCGCCGAAGGCGTCAGGCCGGCCGTAGGTGGACGACGCAGAATCCACTTCGAGTTGTCGTCGAAGATTCCGTAGGTGAGATTGGATTTGCCACCTGAAATCAGTTCGGCTCGCAACTCACCGCTCACCTCGACGCCTGCGGCTTGCAGATACTTGTGGAGCGCCGCGAGATCGAGTCCTGGGAAGTCCGTCACTTCGACTCCTCCCGAGCAGCGCGCTTCGCAGCGCCGACAACACGTTTCGCAATTGCCCAGCGATGAACCTCGGACGGACCGTCGTAGACGCGGAAGGGACGCACTTCGCGGGACAACCGTGCCAGCGGCAGATCGCCGGACACGCCCATTCCGCCACACATTTGAATGGAGCGGTCGACGATCCGGAAGATCGCCTCGGCCGCGTAGGTCTTGGCGATGGACGTCGCGTTGCTCGCGTGCCCGCCCTGATCGAGTTCGAAGCAGGCCTGCACCAGAAGTGCGCGACTGGCTGCGATGTCGATCTCGTTGTCGGCGACCATCTTCTGGATCATTCCGAGATCACCGAGTTTCGAGCCGAAGCCTTCTCGTTCGGCAACCCTGGCCACGGCGACGTCGTGGCCGCGGCGCGCTGCACCGAGCCAGCGCATCACGTGCGTCATCCGGGCGGGACCGAGACGAACCTGCGCGTAAGCGAAACCCTGATCGACCTCACCGAGAACGGCCTCGTCGGGAACGAAGAGATCCTCGAACGTGACCTCGCAGTGCCCGCCGATCATGGCCTTGTCGAGGGTGTCGATGTGTCGACCCACGATGAGACCCGCTGTGTCCGTCGGCGTCAGGAACATGGTCGCTCCGCCGCGCTGCCCGGGCTCGCCGGAGGTACGCGCCATGATGATGAAGAATCCGGCGCCGTCGGCGCCGGTGATGAACCATTTCTTACCGTTGATCTTCCAGCCACCGGGGACTTTCTCGGCGCGGGTGTTCAAAGCCGAGGGATCGGATCCCGCTCCCGGCGCGGGTTCGGTCATGGCGAATGCCGACCGCATGTCCCCGCTTGCGAGCGGCGCGAGGAACTGCTGCTTCTGTGCTTCGTTCGCGACGTGGGCCAGCATGTGAACGTTGCCCTCGTCCGGCGCAGCGATGTTGAGCGCCGTCGGCCCGAAGAGCGAATAGCCGGCTTCCTCGAAAACAGGCGCGCGATCACTCATGTTGAGTCCGTGGCCGCCGTACTCGATCGGTGCATGCGGCGCGAAGACACCGGCTTCTTTTGCTGCCGCCTGCATCTCGATGCGGATGGCATCGCCACCCGCGACGGCGATGTCACCGGCGTGTTCGTCTTCGATGGGGAGCACTACGTTGCGCGTGAAGTCGCGCGTCTTCTCGATCAGCGCCACCACCTCGGGCGCGTACGTCAGATCGATTGCCACCAGCCACCTCCGAAAGAACATCCCGACCGAGCGATCGCTCGGTAACAGCACTCTCGCACACGCAGATGCGCCGGGTCAACAATCTTCGAGCATCGCCTCGCCCTGATCGAGCCGGCCGGCAACCACCATGTCGCGGTACAGATCGTCCTTGTCCATGAGCTCGTCATGGTTGCCGATGTTGCGGATCCGACCGTCTTCCATGACCACGATCCAGTCGGCGTCACGCACCGTTGAGAGCCGGTGAGCGATAGTCACCACGGCCCCGGTACGTGCACGTTCGTTGATCGCGTCGACAATCGCGGCTTCGGTGAGTGTGTCGACCTGGGCAGTGGCTTCGTCGAGCAGAAGCAAAGCACTCGGTCGCAGAACTGCGCGTGCCATCGCGATCCGCTGACGTTGGCCGCCCGACAGCGAGGTGGCCGTCAGAGCGGTGTCGAGTCCATTCGGCAGGGCCTCGATCGCGTCGTCGAGTCGGAGCAAGCGCAGAACGGCCTGGACTTCTTCGTCCGTCGCGTCGGGATGGCTGAAGACGACGTTCTCCCGAATCGTTCCGGGCACCACCGGTGTCTCTTGCTCCACGTACGCGAGACTCTCGCGCACAGCGCGGTGATCGAGCGCGTCGTAACCGACTCCATGCAGGAGAACCTCACCCGATCGCGGTTCGACAAATCGCAGCACAGTCGAGAGCAAGGTCGTCTTTCCGGCACCCGACGGGCCGACGATGGCCATGTGCCCACGCGTCGGAATGACCAGCGAGACATCGCGCAACGCCGGCTGGTTCGATCCGTGATAACTCACGGTCACGTCGCGCAACTCGATCAGCGGCGCGGCAGCGCTTGTTTTCGCGACCACGTCCACGACCTCGTCGTACTGCTCGGTGGGCAACGACTGCATCTCGCGAATCCGGATAGCTGCCGCGATTCCCGACTGAACGGAAGTCACGTTCTGCGCCAGCTCCGACACCGGCCCCATCAGGGTGAAGGCGTAGAGCAGAAACGCGATGAGCGTCGAGACTGCCATTTCGCCGTCGGCGACTCGCCAGGCACCGAAGCCCAGGATGGCAATGATCGATCCTTGAATGGCGGTCCACGCGACAGTCCACGCGGTTGCCGACACTCGAACCGCCGTGATCGCATGCATTTTCGCATCGGACGCATTGTTCGTCACCAGAGCGCCGACGCGATCCTCGGCGAGGGAAACCTTGACCGTCCGGATCGCACGCAAGCCACCCTCGAGTACGCCGCCAAGCTGACCGAGCGATTCCTGGGTTCGCGCTTCGGCTGCGGAAATCCGAGGCATCAGAACGGCAAAGAGTATGGAGGCGAACACGATTGCCACCATGGTGACCCCCAACAACGGCAGATCCAGAACGCCCATCAGAACAATCGTTCCGATGGTCAACGCGGCTGCGTTCAGAATATTCACCGCGGCCGACGACGCCGCCTCCCGCAGCAGCAAGGTGTCCGACGTGACCCGGGTGACCAATTCACCCACGGATCGCGATTGCAGCGAAGGTACGGTCGCCGCCAGGAATCGCCTCACCAGCGAAGACCTGGCGTCGAAGACAACCTTCTCGGCGGCGGTTCCGAGAACGATCCACTGAGCACAACCGAGCACAGCACCGACGATCAGAAGGACGACGAGCGTGAGGATCGGCCCCTTCAGCGACGCACCGGTATCGAGGGTGTCGAGAACCCACTTGGTGACCATCGGCGTTGCCAGCGTCGCCGCCGAGCCGCACAGCGCCAGTACCAATCCGAGGAGGAGCGACGGCAGATGCGGTCGAGCGAACTCCGAGAGGACGCGGAGATTGCTCCATTTCGGTGCGGGCTGAGAAGCGTCGGATTCAAGCATGAATTTATGGAACACGAATGTTCCATAAAGGGCAAGAGAAATTCCGATTCGGAAACACTGGATACCGAAACCGGACACGGCTACGCTTCGAATTCGTGACAACGATCCACAGCGCACCAGAACAAAGCGCGACCCGCGAGCGCACACGGAAGGCCATCCTCGATGCTGCCGTTTCGGTGTTCGCATCCAAGCCTGCTGCGACCCTCAGCGAGATCGCTTCGGCCGCGAAGGTCGGCCGGACCACTTTGCACCGCTACTTTCCCGAACGATCCGACCTGGTCGACGCAGTCGCGGCCGAGGCCACTCGCGCCGTCGGTGAGGCCGCAGCAGCGGCGCGACTCGGTGAGGGCACCGGAGCCGAGGCGCTGGTTCGCCTCTGCCATGAATACTTCGAACTGGCCGACCTTTTGACGGTCCTGTTCTTCACTCCCGGCGTCTATCAAGAAGATTCGTTTGCCGAGTCCGCGTCGAACGACGACGGAGTCACCGACGCCATCGAACGCGGACACTCCGACGGGTCCATCGACCCCGACATGGGTTCGGACTGGGTGCAGAACCTGCTGTGGTCACTGCTTTATACGTCGATGGACTACGTGAACCGCGGTTCCGGGACGCGACTACAAGCCTTGGATCTGACGGTTCGCAGCCTCCGTCGCGGAATCGCCCCCGATCCCGCGGTCTAGGTTGTCGGCTGCTTGAACAGCGGCACGCCGCTTGGCCACACCTAATTTGCGGTAAATCGAGCGAATGTGAGTCTTCACAGTGGGATAGGCGATGCCGAGGTGCGCAGCGATCTCGTCTGCAGTCATCGTGGTGCGCAGAAAAGTGAGAATCTCGTTCTCGCGTTCGGTCAGGACTCCGGCGAGCTGGGCAGAGAGTCGGCTCCGTTTTTCCAGAATCGTGCGCAGGAGGTCCTGGTGTCTCGACCCCTGTATTGCGTGCGCGTTCAAGAGATCGACAATTACCGGATCGCCGCTGAGAAAGGGGGCGAGGATCTGCTCCGGGATTGCCTCAGCCAGCGCACGATCCAGCTGCTCGTGCGCCTGCGGCCCACGCCCTGCGACGGAGCTCAGCGCTGCAGAGGTGACAAGTGTGCTCACCAGCGCATATCGCGGCAGCGCGGCCGAGCTTGCCAACCGAAGCGCCTGCGCCGACGGTTCCGGATCCCCCAAGACTCGATAGAGCTCGGCGAGCAGCGCGTGAGCGACCGCAGCACCTGTTCTGGTCAGCGTGGGCTTCGCGATGCGGCGCGCTTGCTCGTCCTGCCCCTGAGCGTGGGCGAGCCAGGCCGTGGTGACGCGCCGCAGCGTATCCCAAGGAATGCCGTGCTTGTCCGCAGTGCTCACGCCTCGCAGCAGCCGAGCGGCGTTGTGGTACCGGTCTTTCCGGTTCAGAGCGATCAGGCTCATCACCAGGTACAGACGGGCGAGCGCCTCGAAGTTGGTTCCGGGACTGCCCTCCACGATTATCGAGTCGAACTGAGCGATCGCTTCCTCGAAGTCGCCACGCCAATAGGCGATGCACCCTCGATTCGACTGTGGGAGTCCACCTTCGAAGCGTTCCCAGTCGGATGCAACCTCTCGGGCAGGAAGGCCGTCGAGGATCTGTTCGGCTTCGGTGAACACTCCCGCGTGGGTGAGTGCAAAAGCCAAATTGGATTGCGCGAGACGCAACGTCTCCGCACGCGACTGCAACCGCGCTTCATCGCCGGCGGAGCGAAGTAGCGCGATGGCGCGAGGTAGATCACGACGAAGCCTGATCTCGGTCCACCCGAGGAGGAAAAGTGCGGACGGGTAATCGTCCTCGGGCTCGCACTGGGCGAGGGCGTGACGCGCGCGATCGGCGATGACGGCCTTGGTCGAGGTGTCCGGAGCGAGCAGTAGGTCGGTGAAACAGACGACAAAATCGTCGGACGCGACCCGTAGACCCTGCCCGCGTAGAAACTCCGCGCCGTACGGATCGCCGCTGAGGTCGCGGCAGCACGCCCGTATCAGCAGGATGTGTGGATCGTGTGGATCGGGATGCGCAAGGCAGAGTTGCTCGAGTTCCCTGGTATGAGATTCGAGAATCAGACGGAGCCAATTCTTCCGCAGGACGCGTCGAGCCTGCTCCGCCTCACCGGAGGCGAGTGCGTCACGCACGGCTTCGATCATGTGTCGAAGATACTCGAGACGTTCGACGGCCGTGGAAATCCCGTCTCATCCGCTTCGGATGAGACAGCGATCGAAGCATGCGGAAACCGGTGAGAATTGCCGGAATCAACTGAAAAGCGCGAGTCGGCGGAATGCCGACGCGCAGGCCTGACACGAACGGACAAGACACATGAGTTTCTGGGAAAGCCTCGGCTGGATGCTGTGGGCGACCGTCTTCGTCGGATATCTTTTCGCGCTGTTCGCGATCGTCGCCGACCTGTTCCGCGACCACAAGCTGAGCGGCTGGTTGAAAGCTGTTTGGATATTCTTCCTGCTCTTCCTACCCATCCTCACCGCGCTCGTCTATCTCGTCGCCCGCGGCGATGGGATGACGGAACGCAGCAACAAGGCCGCACGCGAGGCCGAGAGCGCGGCCGAATCGTATATCCGCGAAGTCGCAGGAAAGAGTCCCAGCGAGGAAATCGCCACAGCTGCAGCACTCCTCGAAGCCGGATCGATCAGCGAGGAAGAGTTCGCCGCACTCAAGCTGAAGGTGCTCTCGTGAGTGCCGCGCGTTTCGGCCCCGTCGACTTCTACCTTCTCGGTCTGCCGGGGCAGAGCCTCGACCCCGCCGCGTTCTCCGCGCTCACCGACCTCACGGATACCGGCCTGGTACGACTCCTCGATCTGATCGTCATCTCCAAGTCCGACGACGGTGAACTCACCCTCGTCGAGGTCGAGGAATTGCCGAACGGCTTCGAGATCAACGTCGAAATGCTCGGCGCGTCCGGTCTGCTCGGGCATGAAGACATCACCGAACTCGCGGAGGCGATTCCCGCCGGCGCTTCAGCGCTGCTGGTCGCGCTCGAGCTGGTCTATCAGCGCGAAATCGCCTCCCGGACCGCCGAGTCCGGCGCGGTGTTACTGGGTTACGAGCGGATACCCGCACCCGTCGTCAATGCCCTCATGGACACGATCATCCCGAAATTGGAGGTCTGACATGCCGTACATCCCGAGACGAGGACGCCCTGGACTGCTGGGCCTCGCCGCCCGCACCGCGGTCGTGACCGGTACCGCGACCGCCGTCAGCGACGGTATGGCCACCCGCCGGCAAAGGAGAGCTCAGGCCGACTACGAGCAGGCGCAGTACGAATTCGCCCAGCAGCAGGCCGTACTCCCCACACCCGCACCCCCGGTCGATCTCGTCGCCGAGTTGCAGAAACTCGGCGATCTCAAATCACAAGGCCTACTGAGCGACGCCGAGTTCCAAGCCGCGAAAGCACGACTGCTGGGCTGATTCACCCCGACGGGCCATGGATTACCGCGCCCGCTTCCGTACCCCGACACCGATTGGAATCCGCTATGTCCACGATCGCCGTCAACGTCCTGAACTTCAATCGGGCAGAATCCGATCTCATGTTCGCTCGCCTGGCCGCGGGCGTCGGCCTGGGCACGTGGAACCACACTCGCGAGCTCGGGTCACTCGACAACCAGCCGATCATCCGCCAGAACCGCGACACCCTGTACAGCAGCGCGATCATCGACGTGCGCGAAAACGTCACGATCACGGTGCCCGATACCGGCAAGCGCTACATCTCCGTCTGGGTGGTCAGTCAAGATCATTTCGGTCCCGTCATCCTGCGCGATCCGGGAGAGCACCTGCTCACACGCGAATTGGTCGGGACCGACTACGCCGCACTGATCGTGCGCATCCTCGTCGATCCGAACAGCCCCGAAGACGTCGCCGAGGTGAACCGGTTGCAAGACGCCCTCACCATCGACGGCGGTGGAACGGGCGAGTTCCCGTTGCCCGACTACGACGAACAGTCGCAGACCGAGACCCGCGACGCGCTCCTCGCACTCGCTCGTGGCATCACCACCTACGACCATTCATTCGGCACCGCGGCGGAAGTCGACCCGATCAGGCACCTGCTCGGTACCGCATCCGGCTGGGGTGGCCTTCCCGAGTACGAGGCCACCTACGTCAACTTCGACGAACGTCTCCCGGTCGGGGAATACCGTCTCCGCCTGAACGATGTTCCCGTGGATGCGTTCTGGTCGGTCTCGCTGTACAACGCAGCCGGATACTTCGAAGAGAACGCCTTGGGCGTCAACAGCATCAACAGCCTCACAGCCACCCCCGACTCCGACGGCAGCACCACCATCCGGTTCGGCGTCAATCTCGACGGCGTCGCGAACGCACTGCCCATCATGCCGGGCTGGAACTACGTACTGCGCCTGTACCGCCCCCGCCCCGACGTGCTCGACGGCACCTGGACGGCACCTCGTCCCGAGGCCCTCCAGCAAAGCGTTCCCCACGCACACACCACTCTCGGGTGACTCGACCTGATCACGGAGGTACAAGCCATGCGTCTGTTATTTCAGCTCGTTTCGCAATGCGTACTCGGCGCGATCGCGCTGATCGTCGTGCATTTCGCTCTTCCCGGGGTCAGCCTGAGCGTCAACGGTTTCTTGGCCGCTATCGGTGTATTCACCCTCGCCCACATGATTCTCGGCCCATTCGTGCTCAGCGTGGCACTGCACTACGCGGCTCCGCTCGCGGGCGGTGTCGGCTTGGTCGCCACGCTGCTCGCGCTCTGGGTTGCGACCCTGGTCCCCGACGGCATTGAGATCAGCGGCGTCGGGTCCTGGATCCTCGCCCCGATCATCGTGTGGGTGATCACGGCGTTGGGAGGGTGGATCTTCATGGCTCTCGTCATCGACAAGTGGATCAAGAGACGCAATGCCGAAAAGCTCGTGCGCAGTGTGCAGAAGGCATGAATGATCAGTTCGGAAACGGAACCCACAAGGAGTCAGCCATGCCAACTCACCCGCTCGATCGTCGCGTTCTCCTGAAGACCGCTCCGAACTTCCGGGATCTCGGTGGCATTCCCGTTGCTGATGGCACCGTCCGCGCCGGCGCGCTCTACCGTTCGGCGACGCTCGCGAAACTCGACGGCGACGACGTCGCCGCGGTCGCCGACTTGGACGTCCGGACGGTCTACGACCTGAGGACCGCTGCCGAGCGCGACGGCGCACTCGACAATCTCCCTGACTCGACGCGGACGGTCTGGCTCGACGTTCTCGCCGACAATGCCCAAAACGCCGCGGCCACCGGACTACTCATGACGGACCCGGTCGCGTACGCCGAGACCATCAGCGATGGACGTGGGATCGCACAGATGGAGGAAGCGAACCGCAACTTCGTCAGCCTGCCGTCCGCCCTCGACGCCTACCGCGCGTTCTATCTCGACCTCATCGACGAAACAAGAACCGGTGCAGCACTTTTCCACTGCACCACCGGCAAAGATCGCACCGGGTGGGCCGCGACCTCTTTCTTGCTCCTCCTCGGCGCCGACGAAGCCGATGTACGCGCCGACTACCTGGAGACGAACACCGATCTGGCGCCCATGACGGAACCGATCCTCGACTTCGCCGCAAGCAAAGGCGTTGACGGAGAACTGCTCCGGCCGCTCCTCGGAGTCCGTGACAGCTACTTCGACGCCGCGCTCGACGAAATGCGCACGCGCTTCGGCACAGTCGAGGACTACGCAATCGACGGACTCAAGCTCACCGCAGAACAAATCACCACGCTCCGCGAGCGGTTCACATCGCGATCGGGCTTCGTCAGCGCGACGTGATCGGAGCTCTTGCCGGGCAGGAATCCGTGCTCTCGTCATGCTTCTTCGGTCGATTGTCCACCCGGGTGACCACGACGACGGCGACGATGCCCACCGCCAAGCCGAGAGCGGTGAACGGAGTGAAGGATTCTCCGAACATCAGTGCGCCCCAGACCGCGGTGACGGGGGCGATCAAGAACATCAAGGTGTTGACGGACGTGATGCCGATGCGGCGGAGCAACAACCAGTACAGCCCGTATCCGCCGAAGGTGGACAACACGATCAACCAGAGCAATGCGATCCAGAATGTGCTGACACTCGGCGGTACGGCAGCACCCGAGACGATCGCCAGAGTTGTGAAAACTATTGCGCTGGTTGAGCAGTGGATGGCCAAAGCCTGCAGTGGCGGCGTGGACGTGGGAGCGCGTTGCTGAACGAAGGTGGATGCAACGAGGCTGAGCATTCCCAGGAACGGAATCGCGTACGCCCACCACGGGGCCGATGTACCGGCCCCGGCGTCGGCTGCCGTGACCATCGCGACGCCGGCCAGTCCGATCGCTAAACCGATCCACTGCATCCGCGGGACTGCGACACCGAGGACCGGGCCGAGCAGCGCGGCTGCCACCAGCGGCTGAATACCGTCGATCAGCGCTGTGGTTCCGGTGTTCACGCCGAGATCGACTGCCCAGTACACAGACAACAGGTAGCCGCTCTGGGAGAGTATTCCGATCACCACCTGCCTGCCGACAGCCCGCGGTGTCGGCATCGCGTTCCGGCGCCGGGCGGACAGCCAGACAATCGGGACCAGTACCGCCGCAAGCGGGAGAAAACGCCACATCAGCAGCGTGGAGACCTCGGCACTGCCGGCGCCGAGTTTGGCTCCGATGAATCCCGAACTCCAGCATGCGACGAACAGGACCGACAAGGTAGCCGTCACGGCAGATCTCGAGGTCACGATCCGAGGTATACCGATCTGTTTACTCATGGAGTCGACTATACAGATCGGTATACTTTTGTCCATGGCAGACGAATCCGTACCCGACTTGACTCCGAAAGCACGTCGCATTCTGGAGTCGGCGTCGAAGCTGTTCTACGAAAAGGGAATTCACGCCGTAGGCGTGGATACCGTCGCACTGGACGCCGGGGTCACGAAGAAGACTCTGTACGAGCGGTTCGGCTCGAAAGACGGCCTCGTCGTGGAATATCTGAAGGATCGAGATCGGCGGTGGCGAGCCTTTCGCGACAAGAAGCTCGCATCAGCCGGACACAGCCGCGCCGAGCAGTTGAGTGCGGCATTCGACGCTTCCGCCTCCTGGTCCAAGGCGAGCGGAGGCAAAGGTTGCAGCATGGTCAACGCTCACGCCGAGTTCAGCGATCGGTCACATCCGGTGTTCGCTGTCATCGCCGAACAGAAGCGGGAGATGTTAGACCTTTTCCGGCGCATTCTGGCGACGGACGGGCAAGCCGACGAACGTCTCGTCGAGGCAATCATGCTGCTTCACGAAGGCGCCCTCGTCGCAGACGGTATCGGTATCGGCACCGACCCCTTCGACGTCGGCCGGGATGTGGCCCTCGAAATGCTGAAGCATCCCGGGTGATCGCCCCTACGCCCCCACCATCCGACGCGCTATCTCCAGATACCTCTCCACCAACTCGTCCGGAGACAACTCACCGTCCGGTCGGTACCACACCGCGACGGCGACGCACATCGTCACGACAGCTCGGCTGGCATCCTCGGGATGGTCGGCATCGAACACGCCCGAAGCAACGCCGTCGAGGACGATCCGGTCCACCTGCTTCTGCTGTTCGTCGCGCTGCGCGATGTAACCAGCCCGACTGTCGGGCTCCATGCTGCGGATCTCGGAGGAAGCGACGAACGACTGCTCGCGTCGAAACATGTGGAACCGCAACAGAGATTCGATCACCGCGTCGAAGCGATCAGAGGGATCGTCCCCTGCGTCGAGTTCGGCGGCGCGACTTCGCTCCAACAACTCCGTCATCACCACGGTCGCCAGACCGATCAACAGAGCCTGCTTGGACGGGTAGTGATGGTAGAGCCCCGGCACCGACAGCCCGGACCGCGACGCGACGTCACGGATCGAAGTCCCGTGATAGCCCTGCTCGACGAACGCCTCCAGCGCCGCAGCGAGCGGTTTCGGCAGTCCCAGGTCTTCGTAATCGCGCCAGGACCCGCGTACCGGAAGCTCGTTCGTCATACCGATACCGTAGATCGCCGTTGCGCCGCCGCCGAACGCGTCGGTGCCATTGGTTACAGTCGATGTTCACCGAAAGACAGGGACCAGTCATGATCCATGTTCGCCACTCCGCGGTTGCTGCCGTGCCGGTTGATGTCGCCTTCGACTACATCGACGACTACCGCAACGTCCCGACGTGGATGTTCGGTGTTTCCGAGTTCACACCGTTCGGAGAGTTCGATCAGGGGCTCGGCGCCACGTTCGACGCGGCCATGCAGATCGGGCCAAGCACGTTGCGCTCCAAGCTCGAGGTCACCGAGTGGGAGAAGAATCGGATCATCAAGCTGTCTTCGCTCGGCGGTGTATCCAACTCGTCCACGTGGGAGTTCGCCGCGATCGACGATTCCAAGACCGAGCTTTCCGTCGACTTCGCCTACAAACTCCCCGGCGGCATTGCCGGCAAAGCTCTCGGCCGCTTGATCGGGCCGTTCGTCGAAAACGCTGTCAGGAACAGCGAGGAGACGTTGCGCCACAGCCTCGAGCAGCAGTTCGCGGCCCGCGGCGAAGGCTGAAACTACCCGCGGTCGCCTTCGAGGCCCAGCGCGTTGGCCCACACCTGAGTAGCCGTCTTGACGACGTCCTCGAACGGGACGGGGTTGCCGTCGGCGCCAGGTTCCTCGGAGACGAACGAACTGTAGGCAAGACGGCTCACCATCGCCGACAGTGCTCGGGAAGCCAACAGCGGATCCAACGAGCCGTCTGCCTTGCCAGCTGCTTGCAAGCGTTCGATGGCTCGGGCATTACGAGAAATGAAGGTCTCGGCTCGGTCCCGACGCAGTTTCGCGAAGGCCGGATCGATGTGCGATACCTGCTCGAGCAGACCCATCAGTTTGGCGTTGCGGCGAAACGCCGTCAGGTAGGCACGGTTGCTCGATTCGAGGACCGCATACGGATTGTCGACGTCGCGGACCCGTCCCATGCCGGGGTGCAACATGTCTTCCTGCGCAACGTCGAGAACTGCGGCGAAGATCTGCTCTTTGTTGTCGAAGTAGGTGTAGAACGTGCCGGTGGAGCAGTTCGCTTCCTTGGTGATGTCCGTCAGACGGGCATCGAGATACCCTGCGCGCTCGAACACCGTTCGAGCCGCTGCGACCAGAGAAGCCCTGGTCCGGACGCCGCGGGCAGTCACCGGCAGGTCACGCAGAAGCTCCGTCGCAGCCATGGATGGTGGCGGACGGTCTTCCCAGTTCTCCTGAGGTTCGGCGCGAGAGGTCACCAGCTACTTATACGGCAAAGCCGGCGACATCTCGGCATCGGCGTCAGGTGATGGTGATTCCTCCGTCGACGGCGATGGTCTGACCGGTGACGTATCCGCCTGCCTCGGACGCGAGCCACACCATGGTGGCCGCGAGCTCTTCAGGATCGCCCATGCGGCCGAGGATCAGGCGCGGAGCCATCGCGTCCAAGTAGCCGTCGTTGTATTGGTCGGTCATTTCCGACTTGAAGAAGCCTGGCGCGATCGCGTTGACGCGAATGCCCTTGCGCGTTCCCCACTGCTGTGCGAGGTCACGGGTCAATCCGACGACGCCTGCCTTGCTCGCCGCATAGGCGGCCTGTGGGAGTCCGGCGGTCGTCAATCCGAGAATGCTCGAGATGTTGACGATGGAGCTGCCCGGGAGCATGACGCGGCCGCAGGCCTGCGCTGCCCAGTAGGACCCATTGAGGTTGATGTCGATGACGGCGCGGAACTGGTCCGGGGTCTCACGGGTTGCCGGAACAGCGGTTCCGACGCCGGCGTTGTTGACCAGTACGTCCACGCGGCCGAACTTCTCCATCGCGGCGTCGACCATGTTCTGAGCCTGAGCCGGATCGACGATGTCGGTGGCCACGCACAACGCTTCGCGGCCTGCGTCACGCACGAGCTTGGCCGTGTCTTCGAGCTTGTCGACGCGGCGAGCAGCGAGGACGACGTCCGCGCCGGCCTCTGCTGCGGCTTTCGCAAACGCCACCCCGAGGCCCGACGACGCACCGGTCACGATGACCACTCGATCGGTCAGAGAGAACTTGTCGAGAACAGACATGCGCGGTGATGCTCCTGTGTCGTCGGGTTCGGGAAGTGACGTATGGACTGCAGTGACATATGGACTGCAGTTGCGAAATTACAGGCCGAGATCGCGGCCGATGAGTTCCTTCATGATCTCGTTGGATCCGGCCCAGATCTTGGTGACGCGGGCGTCCATCCACGCGCGAGCGGCGCGGTACTCGGTCATGAAGCCGTAGCCGCCGTGCAACTGAACACAGTGATCGAGGACCTCGTTCTGAACCTGCGCGGTCCACCACTTCGCCTTGGCGGCGTCGATGGCGGTCAGCTCGCCGGCAGCGTGTGCTGCGACGCAGTTGTCGACATAGGCCTGGGTGACCTCGATGCGGGTGACGAGATCCGCGAGAAGGAATTTGTTCCACTGCAGCGAGCCGATCGGCTGACCGAAAGCCTTGCGGTCCTTGGCATATTGCAGCGTCTCTTCGAGGATCGGAGCGGCGTGCGCGATGTTGGACACCGCAGCGCCGACGCGCTCCTGCGGCAGCATTTCCATCATGTGGATAAACCCGCGGTCGATCTCACCGATGATGTTGGTGGACGGCACGCGAACGTTCTCGAAGAACAGTTCAGCGGTATCGGACTCGTGCTGGCCGACCTTGTCGAGCTTGCGTCCGCGCTCGAAACCTTCCATGCCGGTTTCGACGGCAAAGAGCGTGATGCCCTTGGACTTCTTCTCGGGACTGGTCCGCGCCGCCACGATCACGAGATCAGCGTTGTAGCCGTTGGTGATGAAGGTCTTGGAGCCGTTGATGATCCAGTCGTCGCCGTCCTTGACCGCAGTGGTCTTGAGCGAGGCGAGGTCGGATCCGCCGGAAGGCTCGGTCATGCCGATGGCCGTCAGCATCTCACCGGTGCAGAACTTGGGCAGCCAACGCTGCTTCTGCTCTTCGGTGGTGAGCTGAACGAGGTACGGAGCAACGACGTCGGCATGGATGCCGAAGCTCGAGGCAACAGCTGCACTGGCACGCGAGAGTTCTTCGGCCAGAACAGCGTTGAAGCGGTAGTCGCCGGCTTCGCTTCCGCCGTACGCCTCTGGAACCTCGAGTCCGAGGAAGCCGTTGCGTCCCGCTTCGAGCCAGATTTCACGATCGATGAAGCGCTGGTCGATCAGCTTCTCTGCGACCGGAAGGATGTTCCGGTTGACGAATTCGCGGGCAGATTCGCGAAATGCCTCGTGATCGGGTCCGTACAGAGTGCGACGCATGACGAGTTGCTTCCTTTCGGCGTGGCAATGCCACACGTAACGATGTTCCTAAGCATTCGCTTAGAATCTAAGCATCTGCTTATAGTGAATCGAGAGCGGGATATTGTCAACATCGAAATCCGTCACACCTGGAGGAAACCGTGAGCGATTCACCTGACGTGGTGATCAGCCCCTCCAAAGCTGCGGCCCGTATCCGCGCGGCAGCCGTGGACGCTTTTGCCTCCGCGGGCTACGGCGGCACCACCACCCGTGACATCGCCGCACGACTCGACATGAGTCCCGCCGCCATGTACCCGCACTACCGCTCGAAAGAAGAGCTGCTTTTCGCGATCAGCTTCGAAGGTCACACCGAAGCGTTGAAGGTGGTCGAGGGCGCCGACAGACCGGGTGAAGAGCCGTCCGTTCGCCTCCAGGAACTGGTCAGCACCTTCGCCAGTTGGCAGGCCGGGCACCACTCACTCGCTCGCGTCGTCCAATACGAACTCACTGCACTCACACCAGAGCACTACCGAACCGTCGTCGCGCTTCGCCGCAGCACGACGCGGGTGGTCCGGGAGGTTGTCGACGCCGGCGTCCAGTCGGGCGACTTCACGATCCCCGATGCCGAAGGCGTCACCCTCGCCTTGATGTCCCTGTGCGTCGACGTGTGCCGCTGGTTCCCGGCCGGCAATTACACGAATCCGGAAGACATTGGAAAACTGTACGGAGACCTGGCATTGAGGATGGTGGGCGCCGCCTGAATCAGGTGACACCGACCGCTGAAAGGACTCGGCCAGTGGCCAACCGCACCTATCTCTACTCAACCCCTGTTGCTCCGCATGAGAATCCGGCTGCCGCTCGCGCCCGAGGTCTCACCGGTATCTCCGAGTGGTCGTACGCGATACCGCTGGTCCCGAGGATCCTTGTGTCCGTGAATCCCTTCGCCCACCAGTCGGTCATCTGGGACGACACCCCAGACCTGATCGCGGTCACCGCGCCCTGCGGTCCTGGTATCGCCCGGCTCGAAGACTTCCTCGGCAGAATCGATCACCCCGAACTCGGCACGATGGCCGGCGATGCGCTGCGTTTCCTGCGCAGCCACACCGAGCCCGACCACTACTTCGTCCTCGAGTGCGGCGAGATCTTCGACATGGACGACGAACCGTTCGCCGAACAGGGCGCGGCCCTGATGACCGGTCTGGCGGACATCGACGCCGAGATGGAGGCGGCTCTGGCCACACTCGCACCCGCCAAGCCGCGCTTCTGGGAGCGGCTGTTCACGCCGACTCAGGAGAGCGTCGAGGAACCGCTACGCGAGCTCGGCCTCGGTTACTGGTCCGAGACCCTGTACTTCGATCTCGACGTCCCGCGATAGGCGAACCGAGCATCCATCAGTTTCAGACCAGTTGGTCCGCAAACAGGTACCCTCGGATTTCGTGTCCGACTACGCCACCGATCTGCCAACCTCTGCGTCCACCGTCCTCGGCGGTTGGGGTCGCACAGCCCGAACTACCTCGCATGTCGTTTCGACTCCTGATGTAGAGGCGATCGCAAAGGCCGTCGCCCGCGTCGCAGACGACAACGCGGACAAGCCGTTGCACCTCCGACGTGGAGTCATCGCTCGTGGCCTGGGCCGGTCTTACGGAGACAACGCGCAGAACACCGGCGGCTTGGTCATCGACATGACTGCCTTCCGTCGAATTCACAAGATCGATGCCGAGTCCCGTCTCGTGAAGATGGACGCGGGAGTCTCTCTCGATCAGCTGATGCGCGCGGCGCTACCATTCGGTCTCTGGGTACCGGTACTCCCCGGAACACGCCAGGTAACCATCGGCGGAGCGATCGCCTGCGATATTCACGGCAAGAACCACCACACCGAGGGCAGCTTCGGAAATCATGTCCGCTCGATGGATCTGCTCACTGCTGACGGCAGTATCCGAACACTGGAGCCGCAAGGCCCGACATCCGAACTCTTCTGGGCTACCGTCGGCGGGATCGGACTGACCGGGATCATCCTGCGCGTCACCCTCGAGATGACGCCGACCGAAACGGCATACTTCGTCAACGACGGCGCACTGACCGCAAGCCTGGACGAAACCGTCGCTTTTCACAGCGACGGCAGCGAAGCCGACTACACGTATTCGAGCGCCTGGTTCGATGCAGTCAGTGCGCCGCCGAAGCTCGGCCGGGCCTCGATCACGCGTGGTTCGTTGGCGACCGTCGACCAGCTTCCGCTGAAATTGCAGAAGAACCCGTTGAAATTCGATGCGCCACAACTGTTCACGACACCGGATGTTTTCCCCAACGGCTTGATGAACAAGCTATCGGCGTCAGCGATCGGCGAGTTCTACTACCGCACCGGTGGCAACTACGTCGGGAAGGTGCAGAACCTGACGCAGTTCTATCACCCACTCGACCTCATCGGTGAGTGGAACCGCGCGTACGGGTCCAAGGGATTCCTGCAATATCAGTTCGTGGTGCCGGTCGAGGCAGTGGACGAATTCAAGAGCGCCATCCGCGACATCCAGGGCTCGGGGCACTACTCGGCACTCAACGTCTTCAAACTGTTCGGCGGGGGAAACGCTGCCCCACTGAGCTTTCCGATGTCCGGGTGGAACGTCGCCTTCGACTTCCCGATCAAGCCCGGCCTGGGTGAGTTCGTCGCATCCCTCGACAAACGGGTACTCGAATTCGGCGGTCGCCTCTACACCGCCAAGGACTCTCGGACTACCGCGGCGAACTTCCACTCGATGTATCCGCGAATCGACGAGTGGATCCAGATGCGCAGAAATATCGATCCGACAGGTGTTTTTGTGTCCGACATGGCCCGAAGACTCGAATTGGTCTGACGCACCGATCAGTCAGAGATCTCACCGAGCCGACGCTCCAAGTAGGCCCGCTCCGGTTCCGTACCAACCAAATTCAGCGCACGTCGGTATGCAGACATTGCCGCGTCGGTGCGCCCCAACCGCGCGAGCAGTTCGGCGCGCGCGAGGTGATACGGGTGGTAGTCGGCAAGTTTGGGCTCCGCTGCCAGTTCTTCCAACGCTGCCAGCCCAACCTCCTCGCCGTCGCGCATCGCCAGCGCCACTGCCCTGTTGACTGCGACGACAGGCGAAGGCGTCAACGTGAGGAGCACTCCGTAGAGCGCGCAGATCTGCGGCCAGTCGGTGCTCTCCACATCCGCCGCCTCGTCATGCAATGCGGCGATGGCAGCCTGCACCCCGTACGGCCCCGGCGCTCCCCCGGTCAACGCGACCACGACGAGGTCGCTGCCTTCCTCGATCATCGGCTGGTCCCAGCACCCGCGATCCTGGTCCTCGAGGAGGACGATCCCGCCACCGGCGTCAGTACGGGCATCTCGACGCGCGTGGACGAGGAGCATCAACGCCAGCAACCCGGCGATCTCGCGCTCATCGGGAAGCAAAGCGCGCAAGATCCTCGCCAGCCTGATCGCCTCTACCGCTAAGTCGACGCGTTGCAGATCCGGACCCGAACTGGCGGCATACCCTTCGGTGAACACCGAATAGATCACCTGCAGAACACCGGGCAGACGCTCCGGGAGTTCTTCGGCGCTGGGAGTTCGGAAAGGAATCCGAGCCTGACGGATCTTCTTCTTCGCACGCACGATCCGCTGCGCCATGGTCGCCGAAGGCACGAGGAAGGCACGAGCAACTTCGGGCGTCGTCAACCCGCCGAGGCAACGCAAGGTGATCGCGATTCGATCGTCCTCGGCCAGCGCCGGGTGCGAGCAGGTGAAGAACAGCTGCAACCTCTCGTCGGGAAGTTCCCCGTCGACCGTGGGAGGCGCCGGGTCGGCACGATCGGCGTCCACCTGCATCACCGCCAATCGCGCCGCATAGGCCTGATCACGACGAAGCCTGTCGACGGCTTTGCGACGCGCCGTGGTCAGCAGCCAGGCGCCGGGTTTGGCCGGCACTCCGTCCACCGGCCAGTGCACCAACGCGGCCTCGACGGCTTCGGAGGTGACTTCCTCGGCCAGATCCAGGTCACCGAAACGGCGGACGAGCGAGGCCAAGAGTCGTCCACGTTCCTCCCGGAACACTGACTCGATGGAGTTCTCGGCCTGCTCGTCCACGGCGAATCAGTCCCCGAACCCGGCCAGTGGACGCACCTCGACGCTGCCGCCGTCGCGCGCGCCGGGGCACCGCGCGGCCCAGGCCAGCGCCGCGTCCAGATCAGGAACGTCGATGACGTCGTAGCCGCCGAGGATCTCACGGGTTTCAGCGAAGGGTCCGTCGGTGACGGTCTTTTCTCCGGACTGCGAGACCCGAACCGTTGTCGTAGTCGTCAGGTCGGCGAGGGCATCGCCGGACACCCAGATACCGGCATCCTTCATTTCCTTGTCGTATTGCTGCCAGTCCTCGAACGTGCACTGGGGTTCGGTGTCTCCGCCGGGCGCGGTGTAGATGAGCAACATGTACTTCATGACTGACTCCTTGGTCTGTTGTTTCTCTTCCGGCTTTCTTGCCTTACAACATGACGACGAACGGTTCTCCCCGGAATCGACAGGCGACTCGAAAAAACTTTCGGCGGTTTCGTCCGAGGTGCTGCCGTTAGGCTGAGTGTATGACCGAACGCGACCGGGACGCCGCTGGAAAGCCCCTCAATTCGCGGCCCCGCGACGGACTCGGCCGTCCACTGCCACGTGACGCAGCGGGCGGCGTCCCGCGCATTCCCGACGATGTGCGCCTCCCTCCGGACGAGTCGATCACCGAGGCTCAGCGTCTTCTCGACCACGGGATGCCTTTTCACGCGCACGAAATTTTCGAAGGAACGTGGAAGGACGCTCCCGCCGAGGAGCGTGACCTGTGGCAGGGACTGGCTCAATTGGCCGTCGGGCTCACCCATCTACTTCGGGGCAACAACACCGGTGCCGTCTCACTTCTCGGCCAGGGTCACGACCGCATCAGGCACTACGAAGTGGAAAGCCCGCACGGCCTCGACATCCCCGGCCTGCTGATGTGGTCCGAGCACTTGCTCGCTGAAATCGATCGCCCCGGCGATTTCCCCGTCCCTCCGATTCCGAGGTTGAGAATCCCCTGATGCCCATCTTCCCCATGTTTCCGCTCGGCTCTGCATTGCTTCCGGGTGAGGTGTTGCCACTGAACATCTTCGAGCCCCGGTACCGCGCACTGGTAGAGAACGTTCTCGAAGCTGCCGACGGCCCACTGTTCGGAGTAGTGCTCATCGCTCGTGGCCACGAGGTCGGTGGCGGCGAATCACGCCACGACGTCGGCACTCTGGCTCGGATCGAGTCTCATGTCGCAATGGGTGCCGGACGGTATCAGTTGTATTGCCGGACCGAAGACCGCATCCGCGTCAATCGCTGGCTGCCGGACGATCCTTACCCACTCGCCGAGGTCGAATTGTGGCCTGACGAGAACAACGGAACACCTGTCACCGCTTACGAATACGACTCTCTCCTCGAGCGCATCGAGTTCATGTACGGAATGTTGGGAAAGCTCGCACTTCGGGCCGGCGAACAGACTCCGCGAATGCCCGTCCCACCGGATCCCTTGGATCCGCTGGGTTCTCGGCTGTATGCCCTCGCCAGGAGCATTCCGATGGGTGACGCCGATCGCCTGGCGATTTTGACCGCGCCAGGCGCCGACGAACGTATTCGCACGCTCTCGGAGGCGGTCGAGAACACCATCGAGGTGGCGCAGTTCAATCTGCTTTGAGCGCAGTGTCGTCGTGCTCCGTCAGCAGCCGCCGAAGTTCTTCGCGCTCTGCGCGGTCGACGGCGCCGCCGTGCAACGTCGGTGCCGAACCGACAAGAAGTCGACTGTACGGATGCGCGGGCCGACGCAGTACATCGGCTGTCGAGCCTTCTTCCACGACTCGTCCTCGATAGAGCACGATCAGTCGATCCGTGACTCCCGCGACGGATCCGAGGTCGTGAGAGATGAACAGCAGCGTTGCACCCGAGTCACGCAGTGAAGCAAGGATTTCGATGACATTGACCCGGTTTGCCGAGTCGAGTGCGCTCACCGGTTCGTCGAGGATGATGAGCCGCGGATCTGTGATCAGGGCTCGCGCAACCGCGACCCGTTGTCGCTGACCACCCGAGATCTCGCCGGGAAATCGGGGAAGAATATCTGCGTCGAGGGCCACTGTCGCCAGACGAGCCGCAACCCGCTCGCGGATCTCGTCACGACCGAGTACACCCGCTATTTCGAGAGGCTCGGCAAGGGACTGCGCGATCGTGCGTTCCGGATCGAGACTGCGCAAGGGATCCTGAAACACGTACTGCACAACACCTTCTCGGCGGATTTGCCGCCACTGGGCCCGCGACAGCGATGTGAGATCGTGGCCGTCGACGTGAATCTCTCCACCATCGGTCTCGACGAGTCCGAGTACCGCACGCGCGATTGTCGACTTGCCCGAACCTGTCTCGCCGATCAGGCCGAGCGCTTCGCCGGGGGCGATTCGGAAGCTGACGTCGTCGAGGATCTGACGACGCTTCGTGCCACGGCCGTAGGAGACGTCGAGGTTCCGGACGTCGAGCAGGGGTGCCTGGCCAGAAGACACGTGGGGGTCAAGAGACATGTGCGGCAACCTCGCTCGTGAAGCGGTCGAGACCGTAGAGTTCGTGTTCCGAGACGAGCAGTCTGGTGTACTCGTGCCGCGGATCGCGCAGCACCTGCGCAGTCGCTCCGCGTTCGACGATGACGCCGTCACGAAACACCACAACCTCGTCGGCCACTTGTGCGACGACGGCAAGATCGTGGGATACGACGATCAGCGAAAGCCCGTGGCGCTCGGTCAGATCGACGATCAGGTCGAGCACCTCCGCCTGCACCGTGACGTCGAGTGCCGTTGTTGCCTCGTCGGCAATCAAAATTCGTGGCTCGAGCGATACCGCGATGGCGAGGAGTACCCGTTGAAGCATCCCTCCGGACAGTTCGTGCGGGTACTGCCGGAACACAAGCTCGGGGTCGTGAATCCGCACTTCGCCGAGCAAGGTCAACGCCTCTGTCTTTGCCGCCCGACGACCCAGCCCACGTTTGACGCGCAGGACTTCGGCGACCTGCTTCCCAACCTGGATCGACGGATTCAGATACGAGCCCGGATCTTGGAAGACCGCCGTAATTCCTGATCCGCGAACACGATTCCAGTCTGCATTCGTGAAATGCGACGTGTCCTCGCCGAAGAGTTCGATCGTACCGGCGAAGACTGCAAGGCCGGCGGGGAGCAGACCGAGCACCGCCCGGAGGCTGATCGACTTCCCGCTCCCCGATTCGCCGACGATACCGAGGACCTCGCCGCGTCGAAGTTCGAAATCGACACCGCCTACGAGGACAACCTCGTCGACCTCGTTGACAATCCGCAGATCATTCACCCGCAGAACCGTTTCCAGCTCGATTTCCGGCTCGAATTCCGTAGTCAGCAGTATCGACATCGGTTCATACTCCTTGCTTCGGTGTGAGGCCTCGTCGACGACGAGACCGAGCGAGCAGTTGCCGACCCGACTCACCACTCACGTCACGGATGACGTCGGCAAGCATGTTGAACGCCCAGACGAGCACGATGATCGGGATCGACGGGATGATCGGGGCAAACGGACGGAAGGTCAGGTACTTCAAATCGGAGGCCAACATTCCGCCCCACGTCGGCGCGGGCGGCTGAACTCCGATTCCCAGAAAGCTCAGCGCTGCAACGGCAATGAGGCCGACACCGAGCGTACTCGCCAAAGTTATCGCGAGCGGCGGAAGAACTTTGCCTGTCACGTGCTTACGCACAATCCAGGAGACGTCAGCGCCGGCGAGTTGAGCGGCCTCGACGTAAGGCGAGTTCGCTACAGCGAGGGTCGATGCGCGGGCCACACGGTAGAAGGCGGGAGCAGTGAGCACACCGACGACGAGCATCGCCTGGGTGAGTGCGTTACCGAGCAGGGCTGTTACCGCCACCGCGAAAACAAGGAACGGCAGTGCGATAAGAGTGTCGATCAGTCTGAGTGTCACCCACTCGAAAACACGCCCCGAGTAGACCGAGAGCACTCCGGGAACGGCACCGACGACAAGCCCGATCACACCTACTTGGACCGCGCTCGCGATGCTCAGCGGTGCGCCCGCCAACAATCGACTCAGTGTGTCTCGGCCGAGGTAATCGGTTCCGAAAGGATGTTGCAAAGAAGGTCCGGCGAGAACAAGTTTCGAGCCCTCGAGCGGATCGTAAGGCGCGAGGAGTGGACCGAAGGCCACGAGAAGGACCGCGACACCGATGATGAGGACGGCAAAGCGTCCACTGCGGATCGCCCAGATATTGCGGAACATTTTAGAGTCCTCTCGTCGCGGCGGGGATGATGCGGTTGAGGATGACGTTGACGACGAGGTTGAAGGCCACAACGAGCACTATCGAAACCACAAGCACCCCTTGGACCGCGGGCACGTCGCCGCGCTGGGCCGAGTCGGCAGCGAACCGCCCGTACCCGGAAATACCGAAGATCGTCTCGGTGACAACCGCGCCGCCGAGGAGCGCCGGGAATTTGAGGCCGAGAAGAGCGACCGTCGGACCGATCCCGTTCCGCAATGCATGCACGAAAAAGATTCGCCGCGTGCCGAGTCCGCGTACCTGCGCCCCTACTATGTAGTTCTGGCGATAGACGTCGACAAGGCCCACGCGCGTCTGACGGGCAACCTCTGCAACGGTGTCGACGCTCAATGCGAGTGCTGGCAGTGTTGCGTACCAGAGCCACGGTCCGATCCCCTGCGCGACCGGCGCATAACCCGCTGCGGGGAACCACCCGAGACCGACCGCAAAGATCGATACGAGCAGAACACCGACGATGAACGGCGGCATCGTGGAGATGAGCGTCGAGAACGCCGTGATGGCCCGGTCGAGTAGCGAGGTCGGGCGGGCCGCTGCGAGCACACCCAGGAGAAGTCCGACGGTCACACCGATGAGCAATGCGAGTCCTGCGATCGACAGACTGATCAAGGCTCGGTCGAAGAGGAGCTCGGAGATGGGGAATCCGTTGTACCAACTCTCTCCGAGGTCGCCGCGGAGCACCGCCCCCAACCAATCGAAATACTGAAGGAGGAAGGGACGATCCAGGCCCCACTCACGCTCGATCTGGGCTACGAGTTCTGGCGTGGCGTTGTCCCCCGCCTGGAGGTAGGCCGGTGACAAGCCGCTGATCTCCCGCAATGAGAACGTGATGAATGTTGCGATCACGAAGACAGGCACAAAGATGCCGATCGAACGGAGAATCGTCACGGCGACGCGCTTCGCAACCGACGGTCGCCGGAACTGAGCGCGCGGCGAAACAGCACTCGGGGTGACCGCTGGCTGCAGATCGATGACCATTGCTCTTCCTCTCTGTCTGGTCCGAGGGTCAGCCGACGGGTATCGGTGATGTGGACAACAAGTTTCGCGGCAACGCATTCGGACGCACAGTCGACAGAGTCGGGTAGATCTTTCCTGCGATTACCGCGAGACTCTCCCGGTAGTGCTTGTCGTCCAGAGCAAGTGGCACGCTGAAGAGGTAGTCGGTGGACTCGGACACCGCGGCATCCTCCACCAACTCCGCGGCAATCTCCTCGGGTGATCCGTGCAGGATGTAGAAATCGCGCAAGATCTCGGACGGCGAAGACCCCCGGGTGATCCACGGTGTAGCTCCGGGATCACGTTCGAGGTGCTCGGTGAAGAGCCTTACGGCGTCCGCCTTGCTCTCGGCCGGAAGTACCGATCGAGACACCCCGATTCTAGGCGAGCGATCCGACTGCAGTTCGCTCGAATATGCGTCGACAAGAGTCTTCTGCACTGTGCCGGTCGGGCCACTGGAGGCGAACCGATGCAACTGCAAAGCGTCACCCGCCCGACCGATCGAACGCGCGGTATCGACCTTGGATGTCGCTTGCCACAAGCGCTGCGGGAGGTTCTCCGCCGGCGGATAGAAACCGAAGGTTTTTCCTTCCACCACGCGCTGGACTCCAAATGCCCCTCGCAGCCGGGCGAGGGCTTCCGCATACAGTTCTTCGCGTCGGTTCTCGTCGAGGCCGAACGCGTCGTATGCTGCCGCCGAGAATCCACCTCCGTTCCCTTTTCCCACACCAAGTTCGAGGCGATCACCGCTCAACGTGTTGACAACCGCAGCTGTCTCCGCGAGCCGTTGAGGGTGATCGAACGCGAGCGGAATGACGGCTGTGCCGAGGCGCAGCCGATCTGTTCGCTCCGACAGCACCGCCAGTAGGGTCAACGCGGAGGGCAGCCCGATATTCGAGAACCGACCCTCCGCCACCCAGTAGGTCTCGTAGCCAAGAGATTCCGCTCGTACGGCATTGTCGAGGAGCACGGCATACCCTGCGCCTGCATTGTCGGTGACGGGCGGCACCTCGAAGAGCGCGAGTCCGGGAAGTGCTGTCGTCGTTGTCATGCTGTGTCCTTCACTGAAGAGATGAATGCCGTACGGCGAATCGACTACTTGGAACCGACCGTGATGCCGCGCCAGTTGAGGAACCCCTCACGGTTCTGGAAATCCGAGGAGATCTCCGGAGACTTCGCCCACGTGGTCGCCAGTGCGACAAGCGGAATCGAGGAGCCTTCGAGGAATCCTGCGGTAGAAGCCGCGCGTGCCTTCTCCAGATAGTCCGGGGACTCGATCGGAGTGGCCCGCAGATCGGCAAGCGCCTTCTGGAATGCGTCGGATGTAATCGGCGAGCTCAGATTGAGCACCCCGCCGACGTCGTAGTGCTCGGTCAGTGTCTGTGCCTGCGAGTTTCGACCGACATAGCCATAGAAAGAAAAGGCCTGGGTCTTGCCGAAATAGCCCTTGGCCCAGTTCGGGTTCTTGTTGATCGTGACCTTCACACCGATGGCTTCCAACTGCGATTGAACAAGTTCGGTGTTGGCATCAGATGCTCCGGGAAAGGCCTCAAGGGTGATATCGAGCCCGTTCGCGTACCCGGCCTCCGAGAGGAGCGCCTTTGCCTTTGTGGGGTTGTACGTGAACACACCTTCGATCTGGTCGGCAAAGAGCGGGTGACCTTCGGGAAGAAGCTGATGTGCTACTTCACCTTCGCCGAGAGTGCCCGTGTCGACAAACTCCTGTGAGTCGACCGCAAGCCGGAACGCTTCGACGACGCGTGGGTCGGTGAACGGTGCAAGATTGCGGTTGACGCTCAGGAACTGGATCGACCAGTTCTTGGTGATGTCACTGACAATATCGAGTCCAGCAGTGCGCGCATTCTGAATCTGGGTCGGGTCCAGCGAAACGAAGTTGTAGACGCCGGTCTGCACTGCCGACACGAGGCTCGCCGCATCGTTACCGAAACTGATTTCGAGCCGGTCGATGTGAATGTTGTCTGCGTCCCAATAGTTCTGGAACTTCTCGAGGATTATGTGCGATTCCGGAACCAACTCGACAACTTTGAACGGTCCGGCCCCGACAGGGTTGCGGGTGTTGAGAGCATCGGCGTCCTTTTCAGCGGCGGCTTGGCTCGTAATCAGACCCGCTCGAAGGCTGAAGAGGTACGGAATCTGATAATCGACACTCTTCAGATTGACCGTGAAATGGAGTTCGTCGGCGACCACGACGTCTTTGATATTGCTGTACGACCCAGCGAGCGCCGAGTTCTTTTGCGTGATCGCACGATTGATGTAGTACGCCACCGCTTCTGCGTCGACGGGCGTGTCGTCCTGGAAGGTCAGCCCCGCGCGCAGCGTGAACGTGACCGCCGTGCCCTCGGCGTTGTATTCCCAGCTTTCCGCGAGCGCGGGTGCGGGCTTGCCGTTCTCGTCCTGGGTCAGCAGTGGCTCGTAGATCGGAGTGAGGTTGACGGTCGCTCCGGTAGCGCCGGTGACAATCGGATCCCAGTTGCCGGGAGCAACCCCGGCCTGACCCCACTTGACGACAGCATCGCCGGACGTGGATCCGCCAGCCGACGAGCAGCCGGCCAGCACCAGTATGGAGGCCGTGGCGAGTCCCACGAGAGCCGTGAGACGGCGGGAAAATTTCATCAGTGAACTTTCTTCGTAAGGTCAGGCAAGAGTGGGGTTTTCAGACAATCGCGGAGAGCGATGCAGAGGTACCGGGCAACAGGGGCGATTCCTTCACGCTCTGCTCGGGAATAGCGGTTCTCGGCGAAGGGGAGCCCGAGGTTTCCGCGCAATGTGTTGTGCTCGTATTCTTCTCGGACAACGCCTCGCTCCCGAAGGATCGGCAGCACCTCGTCGAGGAATCGACCGAACTGCTCGGGATGACCGATGTGGATGTTGATTCCGTCGAGGGCGTGTCCGTCCAACCAGCGCTGCAGTTCGTTCGCGACGGTCTCCGCGCTGCCGGTGAACGGCGACAGTTTCGGCGCGTTCAGTAGTTCAACCGTTTGCCGCAGTGTCAGCCCGCGGTCCGCGGCGAGTTCGGTGATCTTCTTCGCCTGGGTGTAGAAGCTCCGCTCGGCGTATTGCAGTGCCTCGGAGGGAAAGGGCGCGTCGAGATCGTACCCATTGAAATCGTGCCAACCGAACGGACGCCCCAACTCGCGGAGTGACTTTCCGAAGTCGTTGTCCGCGAGCTGAGTTGAACGTTCGATCTCGCGAGCATCGGTATCGGTATCGCCGACCGTGACGCTGACACCAGGCAGGACCACGATATCCTCGGGTGACCGTCCGTACGCCGCGGCCCTGGACTTGATGTCCGAATAGAAGGCCACACCGGCCTCGAAATTGGGTGCATGAGTGAATATTCCGTCACCGATCCGGGCACCGAGGTCACGCCCCTGGTCGGAGTCTCCGGCCTGGAACACCACCGGTTGCCCTTGGCGTGAGCGTTCGAGGTTCAGTGGCCCTGTTACCGAGAAGTATTCGCCCCGATGATCAAGAGTGTGCAGCTTGCTGGGGTCGAGGAAGCTCCGAGACTCCTTGTCTCGCGGAAATGCGTTGTCCTCGTACGAGTCCCACAAGGCCTTGACAACCTCGACGTGTTCGAGCGCGCGACCGTAGCGGGTGGCGTAGTCGTAATGCTCGTCAAGTCCGTAGTTTCCGGCGGTTCCGCTGTCTCCACTGGTGACCACGTTCCAGCCGGCGCGACCTCGACTGATCAGATCCAGAGATCCGAGGCGCCGAGCGAGGTTGAACGGCTGGTTGAACGAGGTAGTCAGGGTTCCGACCAGACCGATGCGCTCGGTTGCCACCGCGAGCGCCGACAGCAACGTCAGCGGTTCGAGTCGGTTCAGGTAGTGCGGCGGCGAGTCCGGGGTGATGAATTGACTGTCGACGATGAACACGAGGTCGAACTTCGCCTGCTCCGCCAAGCGTGCGTAGCGGATGTACCAATCGATGTCCACGCTCGCATCTCCGGGAATCTCCGGATCCAGCCACGTGTAGGGGTGTCCCGGCCCACCTGTCGGGGTAAGGACCGCACCCAACTTCAATTGCCGTCTGCTCATGTTTCCACTCCTTCACCGAAAAGGCATGTGCCTCTGTACGTCGAGTTGAAGTGTATGGAGCAAACAGACGCGTGCAGAGTATTAAATTCTCGATGTTCAAAACATAACTTCTATGTTGCGCAACACAATCGAACAAAACTCGATCAGTCGAAAAACTCTCGCGACGACTCGGCGACAGCACCGGCGACCACATCCGCAAGTTGCCCGATCTGTTCGTCATCATCTGGCAACTGAGTAGCCGACAGCCGCAGAAGTTGTTGCACAGGAGCCTGAACAAACGAACGCGAACCCGCCCCAACCGAAATGCCTTGCCGCGCCAACGCGACCAGAGAAGCTGTCTCGTCCGTAACTCTCACCCACACAACCAGACTGTGCGGTCCAGCGAGCGCCTCGATGCCGCGGTCGATCAGAGCTTTCACCAGGGCTGCGCGCCTCGCTACATAACGCTCATGCGCTGTAGAGACCGCACGTTCGGCGTCCGCACTGGTGATCAAGTGCGCCAAAGTGTTTTGCAGAATTCGACTGTTCGAGCCGACACCGTGACTTCGAACCTTCATTGCCCGTTCGATCAGTGTGCTCGATCCACCGAGAACTGAGGTCCGCACGTCGATCCCATATGCCTTGCAGTAGCTTCGAATTCGAACAACTCGGTCCGGAAAACGACCGCCGAGCGACGGCGGTTGTTCGGGTTCGAGCGGCCCTATCGAATCGTCCTCGACAATCCAGACGTCTGGATGGCGCTGCAGAACCGCGGCGAGTTCGTCGATACGCTCTGCACTGACCGCGTGGTCGACCGCGAACGGCGCCCCCGGTTGAAACACGAACACCGCAGCGCCGGCGGTCAAGGCCGCATCGAGAGCGTCAGGGCGCGGACCGTGACGGTCTGCGGCAACCCCGATCGCTTCGAGGCCAAGGTCGCGAAGTGTGTCGAGAACACCAGGACCTAGAGGCTCGTCGACGGCGACAATCGTTCCAGGCGGGGCCGCAGCCTCGACTGCCAAGAGCAACGCCTCGGTGCCGCCGCCAGCCGTGGCCCAGGCTTCCGGCTCGAACGGCCAACTCTGCGCGACGGCGTCTCGAAGACGTTCTGTCATGAGCTCACGCCCGAAGACATTCAAGGTCTCTGCGTCCAGGCTCGACAACAAGGCTTCGGACAGGGATGGCTGCAGCGCTAGATCCGGCGCGTTCTGCGCTAGATCGACACCACGCCAATTAGGTATCCCGCGTTCGGGCACAGTGTCCCGCGGCGGGAGAACCACGGTGCCGCCGCGTCGGCGAGTTTGCACAAACCCTTGGTCCTGCAACCTGCCCCAGGCGCTGACGATCGCGCCGACGCTGAAGTCTGTCGACTGCGCGAGTGCGCGAACGGTAGGTAAACGGTCGCCAGGACGTAGTTCACCTGACCGAATGAGGTCGGCGACTGCATCGGCCAGGTCCCCCGCCCCGCCGCCGATCCGCTCGACCAACCATTCCGGGTCGACAATCTCCGATTCCAATACCGCTGACATCCATAACCTTTCGTCTAGTCACTACCCGATCCCCCGGACGGACAATTACTGCGCGAGAGCCTCCGCCGAGTCGCGGAGGATGATGTCGGGTGTGTCGGGCAGGCGAAGTCGCTCGAGGAACTGGACGATCTCGGCGGCTACCGACCGGTGGGACACGTCGTTGAGAATGTCGTGCCGACCGTCTCTGACAAGGACCACCCGGGCATCGCGCAACGACGATCGGAGTGCCAACACATCCAAGGCGGAACTGAGCGCGTCGGCTTGTCCGTGAACGACCAAAACCGGTACATCCACCAGAGCAACCGTTTCCGCGGTGGCCAGCGGTACCTTTTGTCCCAGCGATCCGGGTTCGAGTGCGTCGACCGTCGAGAGAACTCCTCTATGCACCGGGCACGCTGAACGAATATCGAGTTCGCCGTCCCAATCCTGCACGAGCGCTTCGGTATCGGCGACCAGAAGACCCGCGGCCACCACCCCTGTAACAGCGGGGTTGGCAATCGCGACCGTGAGGGCTGCTACGGCGCCGCTGTCCGACCCGATCACCGTGAGCGGGAGATCGGACTGCGCGTCGGCGACGATCCCGGCAATCACTGCGGAGTCGTTCTCCACCACAGCGACTCGATAGCCGTCGAACACGATCCGGCGAGCGAACCTGCGGTACACGTCAGCCCGCTCGCCGCGACCGCCGATCACGATCACGGAACCTCGAGCTGTCGCTTCAGGTTCCAGCCAGTCGATTTCCACTGATTACCTCATTCGGAGTGGTTTGTTCACAGAGAAGACAGAGTGACTCTGACTCACGATCCGATGGCGAACAAGACTAAGGCTCACCCCGAACAAAACCGGTGCTTTCCTCCCCCATTTCGTGTTTTGTTCCGAACATATTTCTTTGTGATGCATCAAACGGCACGATCAACGAAGGGACAGACGCACCGATGTCCGAGACCACAGGGTTCGCGACCCGGCAGGTCCGCTCTGGTTACCAACCCGGAATTGCACAGAACACCGCGATTCCCCCGATCTACCAATCGGTTGCCTACGACTTCGGCAGCTTCGAACAGGCGCGCGACATTTTTGCTCTGCGCCGCATCGGGAACCTCTACAGTCGCACCGGGAATCCCACACAGGCCGTGTTCGAGAAGCGACTCGCCGACCTCGACGGCGGGGTCGCAGCACTCGCAACGGGATCTGGGCAGTCGGCCGTCGCTGTTGCACTCCTGACCCTCGCCAAGTCGGGACAACACATCGTTGCTGCGAGGCAGTTGTACGGCGGAACGGTCGATCTTCTGACGGACACCTTCGCGGACTTCGGGATCGACGTCACCCTAGTCGATCAGGACGACCTCGAAGCCTGGCGCAGCGCAACCCGGCCCGAGACCCGCGCCTTCTTCGCTGAGACGATAGGCAATCCCGTCGCCTCCGTTCTCGATGTCTCGGCTGTGGCAGCCATCGCCCACGAGGCCGGTGTTCCGCTGATCGTCGACAACACGATTGCAACTCCGTACCTACTTCGTCCGAAAGACTTCGGCGCTGACATTGCCGTGTACTCAGCCACGAAGTTCATCGGCGGACACGGCACTTCGCTCGGCGGTGTCATCGTGGACCTCGGTACCTTCGACTTCGGAGCAGAACCCGAGCGATGGACCCAGTTCACCGAGCCCTATCCCCGGATCGGTGATCTTGTCCTCTGGGAGGAATTCGGTCGCGAACGCAGCGCCTATCTTGTCTACGCAAAAACGAAAATCGTCCACGATCTCGGGCCGGCATTGTCCCCGTTCAATTCCTTTCAGCTACTTCAAGGTTTGGAAACGCTCGATCTACGATTGGATCGTCAAGTCGGGTCAGCTCAGGCGATCGCGCGGTTCCTCGACGCACACCCCAGAGTGTCGCACGTCAACTACCCCGGTCTGCCGGGAAACAGATGGCACGACGCGGCCCAGAGGTATCTGCCACGCGGTGCAGGCTCGGTGTTCTCCTTCGATCTCGACGTCGAAGACTCGAAGATCGAGAAGTTCGTCGACTCACTGCAACTGTTTGCCATAGTCGCCAACATCGGTGACGCTCGTTCGTTGGTGGTCCATCCCGCCACCACCACCCACAGCCACCTCAGCGACACGCAACTCGTCGAAGCCGGATTCGGTTACAGCACAATCCGATTGTCGATCGGCTTGGAAAACATCGACGACCTCGTCGACGATCTGCGTGCGTCACTCGACGCCATCTAAGAAGGAATGACATGCACTTCGGCTACTGGACACCCATCTACGGCGGTTTCCTGCGCAACCTCGGCGACGAGCAGATGCCGGCAACGTGGGACTACGTCAAGAAACTCTCACAGCTTGCCGATCGTCTCGGATATCACACCACCCTCGTGCCCGAACTCTATCTCAACGATCGCAAGGGGATCGAAGCGCCCAGCCTCGAGGCCTGGTCACTATCGTCGGCAATTCTTGCTGTCACAGAACAACTTCGAGTCATGACGGCTGTGCGGCCAGGATTCCACTTACCGGCAGTGACGGCGAAGGAATCCGCGACGATCACCGACATCGCCGGAACAACCGATCACGGTGACGCACGGTTCGCACTCAATGTCGTTGCAGCCTGGTGGGAAGAGGAGGCACGTCAGTACGGCGGAGCCTTCACTCGACATGACGATCGGTACCGCCAGGCCACGGAGTTCGTCGACATTCTCCGCGGACTGTGGGAACACACGCCGTTCACCTATCAGGGCGATCACTTCGCGGTCCGCGACTCCATCCTGTCCCCGAAACCCGGAATTCGTCCCCCGATCTTCGCAGGAGGCGAGAGCGAGAGCGGCCGAGAATCCATTGCGACATTCTCCGATTCCTACGTCCTTCATGGTGGGACCATCGACGAAGTCCGAACCAAGATCGCGGACATGAATGCCCGATCACGGCGAATCCACCAGCGCGACATGGCTGAATTCGGTATGTCTACCTACATCATCGTCCGCGACACCGAAGCCGAGGCACGTGCCGAACTCGAACGCATCACCACCGTCGACCCGAATTCACCGGGTTATGCGTCGTTCGAAGAGTTCGTCCAAAATTCCGAACTCGACGTCGAGGTGTCCAGGCGCGAGTACTCGGTGGGCACTCGCGGACTTCGCCCCGACCTCGTCGGTACCGCCGAACAGGTTGCCGAGAAGATCCGCGCCTATCAAGATGCCGGTCTGACCCTTCTCCTGATTCAAACTTCGCCGGCCCACGAAGAACTCGAGCGCATAGCCACCCAAGTCTTCCCGCTGGTCCCCGAACTGCAGTCCATCTCCGTCTGATCCTGGACCGCATAAGGGCGCCTACTCGCAGTTCACGAGTAGGCGCCCTTATGTGCTCTCAGGCCATCGTCGTTTCTAGGCCATCGTCTGACCCATGTCGATGACGATTTTCGTCCCGGTGACCGCGCGGGAGAGGTCCGTCGCAAGGTAGACCACGGCGTTGGAGATGTCCTCGACGGTGGTGCGTGGGACGGACGTGAGCGGCCACTTGTACGAGTTCATGTACTCCGGATGAGTAGTGAGTACCTTACCGACGTTGGGATCGTTTCCCATCTCGGTCTCCACCGCGCCAGGGTGGATGCTGTTGACTCGAATGTCGAAGCTTCCCAATTCCGTTGCAGCAGTGCGAGCCAAACCCACGAGGCCGTGCTTGGCCGCCGAGTAGTGCGCACAACCAGGCGCTTCGGCGACGCCGGCAGCACTGCTGACGATCACGATGGAACCACCGTTGCCCGCCTCGATCATCGAGGGAACCGCAGCCGCCATCGTGCGCCACACACCATTGAGATTGATGTCCACCAGCGTCGACCACTGTTCTTCCGGCATTTCCCAGAAACGATTCCACGTAGCGATGCCCGCATTGGCGATCACGACGTCGAGGCGACCGAACTTGTCGACGCCCGACGCCACCGCCGCCCGCAGCGCCTCGAGGTCACGCACATCCGCTACCGCGGTGACGATCTCGCGCCCCTCTGCTCGCACGAGACGGGCCGTTTCTTCGAGGTCGGCTTCAGTCGCGGCCGCGTAACCCACGTCTTCAGACACCGACGCGCACACGTCGACAGCGATGACGTCGGCACCTTCCTGCGCGAGTCGGATCGCGTGATTGCGTCCCTGACCCCGCGCTGCACCGGTGATGAAGACGACCTTGCCTGCCAAGAGTTGTGTCATGGCCGGGACGTTAGACGCTGATATGGCCCGCTGCCCCTGAGTTCCCGCTCGGCGGGAATCAGCCATCCACGATCACGACGTGCAGATTTCGCGGACCGTGTACACCTTCGACGCGTTCGAGTTCGATGTCGGAGGTTGCCGACGGGCCGCTGATCATGGTGGTGGGACGCTGCGGCGTCAGCCGCGCAATCGCCTCCGGCACTCCCACTTCCACACTGCTGCGATACACGACGCAGATGTGTGTGTCCGGTACCAGCGTCAACGCACGGCGCCCCTGCGATGGACCGGCGTCGAGGAAGATGGTGCCGGTTTCGGCGCACGATACCTTCGAGCCGGTGACAACGGCGTCGAGGTTCTCGAGTTCAGGAGCCGGTACGTCCGGGCTGTCCACCACCAGCGTTCCGTCGAATCCGGCTACCCATGATCGGTCGAGGCCGGCGGGGATTCCCAGTGTGTGTAGACCGTGCACCCTTAGTATTCCGGTGACGGTCTCGGCGATTTCCATCGCCGCGCACTGGTGGACGTGCGCCTTGTAGTCCTCGAGGCGGTCGACGAACAAATCGATGAGCTCCCCGTCTGGCATGGTTCTGCCAGTCCGGTAGTTTCGCGGTATCTCGCCTTCGCAGGCGGGCGCCAAGGTGATGGCATCACGAATGCGTCCGAGCACCACGTCACGTGAATTCATCTGTCTGCCTTCCCGTCACGACGAGCCTCGTCCAATGCCTCGCGGCCTTCGTCGGAGTCCCACCAGGATCGGAAGGTCTGCTTGGGCGGTGCGGGAATGTCTCTGGCAGCTGTCCAACCGTTCAGTGGAGGGGGCAATGTGGAGATCTTCCCCTTCTTGCCGGCCACGACGCGTCCGAGCCCGGCAGCTTTCTGAGCCAGCGTCCACCTGCCCTCGGTCGACATCGCCAGAGATGCGGCTTTCATCGCCAAAGACTCTGCCGTGACACCGGATTGCTCGACCTTCTGGTGCCGCAATTCGACCAGCAGCGACGGGATGTCGATCTTGACCGGGCAGGCGTCGAAGCACGCACCGCACAGACTCGAGGCAAAAGGAAGAGTCGAATTCGGATCGTCTTTGCCATGCATGCCCGCGAGCTGCGGAGTCAGTACCGCGCCGATCGGTCCCGGATAGGTGGATCCGTAGGCGTGGCCACCGGTGCGCTCGTAGACCGGGCACACGTTCAGGCACGCCGAGCACCGTATGCAGCTCAGGGCTTCCCGCCCGATCTTGTCGGCAAGCGCGGCGGTCCGGCCGTTGTCGAGGAGGACCAGGTGAAATTCCTGTGGACCGTCGTCAGGCGTCACGCCGGTCCACATGGAGGTGTACGGGTTCATCCGCTCCCCCGTCGACGACCGCGGCAACAGTTGAAGGAAGACCTCCAGATCCTGATAGGTCGGCAGAATCTTCTCGATGCCCATGACGGTGATCAGTGTTTTCGGCAGCGTCAGGCACATTCGCCCGTTGCCCTCCGACTCCACGACGGTCAGAGTGCCCGTGTCCGCGATGCCGAAATTGGCGCCGGAGACAGCGACGGGCGTCGTCATGAACTTGTGGCGTAAGAACTTTCGTGCAGCTGCGGCAAGTTCGGCCGGGTTCTCCCCGAGGTTCGGATCGACATCGGGCATCTCACGCAGGAATATCTCTCGAATCTCGGACCTGTTGCGATGGATCGCAGGAACCAGGATGTGCGACGGTTTGTCGTGGCCGAGCTGGACGATCAATTCCGCGAGATCGGTCTCGTAGGCGATGATTCCCTGGGTTTCGAGATGCTCGTTGAGACCGATCTCCTGCGTTGCCATCGACTTGACCTTGATGACCTCGTCGGAGCCGGTGGCTTTGACAAGCTCGGTCACAATGGCGTTGGCCTCGTTGGCATCCGCTGCCCAATGCACCTGCCCACCGCGAGCGATTACTGCAGCTTCGAACTGTTCGAGCAGTTCCGGCAACCGCGCCATGACGTCGGCTTTGATCGCCGAACCCGCATCCCGCAGCTCCTCCCAATCGGGAAGCTCTCCAGTCACGTTGACGCGCTTGGTACGGATGGTATGCGTCGCCTTGCCGATATTTCGTCGCAGTTGCGCGTTGGCCAGCTCGTGATGTGCTGCGACGGGGAACTTCTCAGTACCTCGCAGGAACCCTGCACCTTCGGGTGACCTCGGCGGAAAGCTGGGCAGACCCAGCGTCACAGCGCTCATGCGTGCACCCGGCTTTCCACCGATGCCAGAATCTCCGCGAGGTGAATGGTCTTGGCGCCCATCTGCAGTCGTGACATCCCACCGCCGATGTGCATGAGACAGGACGAATCTCCGGCGCTGCAGAACTCTGCGCCGGTGTCGGCCACATGGCGAATCTTGTCAGCCAACATGGCCGTCGACGTCTCGGCGTTCTTGATGGCAAACGTGCCGCCGAAGCCGCAGCAGGAATCTGCTTCCGGGAGTTCGACCAGATCGATGTCGCGGACGTTGCGCAGCAACTGAAGTGGTTTGTCTCCCACTCTCAACATGCGCAGTGAGTGACAGGTCGGGTGATAGGTGACCCGGTGCGGGAAGTACGCGCCCACATCGGTGACACCGAGAACGTCCACGAGGAATTCCGAAAGCTCGTACGTCTTTGCCTTCACGGCCTGCACCTGCCCACACAGCGACGCGGTGCCGTAGCGCTCGGCAACGATCTCGTGTTGATGACGGATCGAACCGACGCACGATCCCGATGGTGCGACAACCGCGTCGATCGACGGGTCACCGAACGTATCGGCGTAATTCGCGACCAGCGGCAGCGCTCCGGGCTGGTAGCCGGTGTTGACGTGCATCTGCCCGCAGCAAGTCTGCCCGGACGGAAACACGACGTCGTGCCCGAGACGGGCGAGCAGGAGGGCGGTGGCCTTGACGGCGTCGGGAGACATCGTGTCCCCGATGCAGGTGGCGAACAGCGCTACTCGCATGTGGTTCCCCGCAATCTGTCGGTGTGGTCTGACCACAGTAATACATCCCTGGACAGGCCACCCCGCAAACGGCGTCCACCCGGTTATGCTCTTGCCTCATGCCGACCGAGCCGAGCCCGCGAGCGTGGGAACAAGTACTGAGCCACCTCGAACGTCGGCTCGTTTCAGGCGAGGTGTCTCCTGGCCAGCGCCTGCCGGGAGAGAGAATTCTGGCAGCAGAGTTGGGCGTCGGACGGTCATCGGTCCGAGAAGCGTTGCGGGTCATGGAAGCACTCGGCCTCCTCAAGGCGCAGACTGGCTCCGGCCCGACGTCCGGCGCGATGATCGTGGCCAAACCGACCGGCGGCATGACCATGCTGATGCGGATGCAGGTTGCAGCACAAGGATTTCCGGTCTCGGATGTGGTGAAGACACGACTCGTTCTCGAATCCGAGGTGATGCAGTCCCTGGCATCACGGACCCCGACACCTGACCTCAACGCAGCCGTCGAACTGCTCGACTCGATGGATGACGTAGATCTGTCGGCCGAGGAATTCCTACTACTCGACGCGCAATTCCACGTAGCACTCGCCGACGCGGCGGGCAATCAGGTGATCGCAGCCATGATGACCGGCCTACGAGAGTCCATCGAGGCCTACGTTCTCGCGGGCGTGCAGATCGACAGCTGGCCGAGCACCTGCATGCGACTGCGTCACGAACACCGAGGATTGGTCGATGCGGTCAACGCGGGTGACGGCGAACTCGCACGTCAGCGCATAGCCGGACACATCCGCGGTTACTACTCGGAAAGCGCTCACTCCAGCCGGTGACAGGGGGTGGTAATTGCACCTCCAGAAGTCGTGTACTGTTGGTTTCACACCGACGCGGGGTGGAGCAGCTCGGTAGCTCGCTGGGCTCATAACCCAGAGGTCGCAGGTTCAAATCCTGTCCCCGCTACAAAGAAGAGGCCCGTAGGTTGCGAAAGCGACCTACGGGCCTTTTGCTGTGCGCCTTTATTAACCGCCGGGGGTTAATAAAGGCGCACAGCAGTGGTTCACACCGCCACGTTGTGAAAATCGATCTCTGCGGCCAGCATGCCGGAGAACCACCGATCCAGGTCCTCGTCGGTGACGGACTCGGGCATGGCGTCTACCTCGCACGCCAGCACCGCCACCTGAGACACGAACGGCGGAGCGACATGCATGTCTACCCAGTCCTGCAACGCTGGTTCGCGCTGTACGTTCACTGCCGCCGCCTCCCGACACCACGACAGATACAGGGTTTCCGCGGCGTACATGCCCACCAGGGCCGCCGCCCTGCCCTCTTCGCCAGCGAGGGTCAAGGCATGCGTCGACAGCACAGACGACTCCTCGACCAGAGCCGCTGCGTCCCCCGCGTACGGGAAGCGGGAACGCAACTGCGCGAAATACTCGCGCTGTTCGCCCACCAGGTTCGACATCGACGTCACGTGGTCGAGCGCGTCGTCGAGCGTCGGGGATTCGGCGACCACCAACCCCAACACCTTGACAGCCGTCAGTACGAATGCCTCTTCGATCACGAGGTACCGGCGGAATCCCTCATCACTCAACGTCCCGCCGATGGTGTCCTCGATGAATGGAACCGCCCGCGCGGCAGCGAGATTACTCTGCTGCCGCGCGAGCAGGTCTGAGGAGCGACTCATTCGCCGGCGACCCAACTGATCAAGCCGTCGAACAGGTCGGTGTATCCGGGCCACTGCTCACAGAACTCCGGCGGAGCCCAGTGCGGCGAGCAGTCCGAGGTGAAGACGATCGACCGTCCGGCGCCGTATTCACCGGCAGCGACAAGCGGATCGCCGTTGATGGTGGCGGGAACCACGGCACCGTCCTTCGCGACGACGCGGTTGTATCCCAGGAGCGCCGGCCAGGAATCGCCGGCACCACCGAGAGCCGGGTGAGCAGCATCGACAACGGTGGGAACGATCCCGGCCGGTGTCTCGACGCGATCGTCTTCGGCCAGCATCGTCACGGGCAGTACCTCGGCGATCGCGGTCTGGCGGAAAGCTGCTCGCGCCTGGAACCCGGAGAACGAGAGGTAACCACCGATCATCATCAGTGAGCCGCCGGCGTTCACCCAGTCACGTAGCGCGACAAGACGGTCCTCCCCGGCGCGGAACTGGTCGAACACGCCGGGAGCCAGCTGCAGCGAGTTCGCTCCGATGTCGGAGAGAACGACGACGTCGAACTGGGACAACGCTTCTGCGGTACCGGGGAACTGCGTCGGCACCAGGTGTGCGGGCATGTGTGTCACGTCGTGGCCACGTGAGGTGAGCGCATCCCGAAGCGGACCGACTCCCTCGACGTAGGAATGGACACTGAACTCGTCGACGCCCTTGACGTGCGTCGACGTCGTCATCCAGCTCTCGCCGGCGATCAGTACTCGTTTACCCATGACTGCTTCTGTTTCCTTTCGCGGCCTGCTCGAAGAGCGACCTCGGGTTGTCTCGCATCAGTGCGGACACTTGCTGGGGATCTACGCCTGCGCGCACCAACCGGGCGGCGAAGACGAGTGGTACGTAGGAGAATCCGTTTCCGCCGTGCTTTCTGAGCATTGATTTGAGGAAGAGGTCGTGACTGAGCAGGAGCTGTGATACGCGACCGGAGGTGACCAATCCGGCTACCGCAGTGGCTGTTTCCGCCGGATGCGGAGAAAGACCCTCGCCGGGGAAATCGAAAGGCATCCCGATCATGTCGAACTCGAGAAAGACACCGCGGTCGGCGAGCGATCGTTGGTAGTCGGCGTCGTGTCCGGACGGGTCCATGTGGCACAGGACCACTGCTTGCGGATCGACGCCCATCTCGTCGACCACGATGTCGACGACGTGATGTCCGACGCGCTGCCATCCCGGAAGGTGGACGAACAGGGGCACGTCCACCTCGCGCTGGGCGATGCATGCCGCCCTCAACGCTTTCGCCTCGTTCTGAGTGAAGAGCGGGGAGACTCCGATCTCCCCGATCACGCCAGGTGCCAATTCCTTTGCCGGATCGAACTCCTCGACGAGCGAACCTGCCAGATCGTCGACACCGAGTTCGTGGACCTCGACCGGATGGGTCGTCTCGAGGTACCACCCTGAACCCATGATCACTCGCACGTCTGACTTTCGCGAGAACTCCGCCAACTTCTCCGGTGCCCGGCCCAGTCCCGGCGGTGTCAGATCGACGATCGTCCGACCACCGAGGCGGGCGAAGTCCACAAGGTCTTCCACCACGGCCGCTGCGTCGTCGACTCGACAATTGTCGAGACTGTAATACGGATTGTCGTGAAGAAGCCAGCCATCCTCGGCGCGTACCGGACCGGCCAACCGCTGTGCCACAACCGGATCCGGGGCCTCGGTGTACGCACCGGTGACGTCGTTGTGCAGATGTTCGTGTGGGAGAACCAGTCCGAGTTCCGAACTGTCCACAGTTCCCGTGACAGTACGAACCTTGCTCATGAGCGTGCAGGCCCCGAGGGTGCGGACTGCAGGTGTCGCCACAGCGCGCTCAGGGTGTGTCCCCGCATGTTGATCCAGATGGCCAGTAGCAGAACGACACCGGTGATGATCGGCGTCAGGAATGGGCTCACGCCGAGCAGGGTCAGTCCGTTGGCGATGATTCCGGTCAGGACGGCGCCGATGACGGTACCGATCACGGTGCCGCGACCGCCGAAGAGGTTGGTGCCACCGAGAACCACCGCGGTGATCACCGTGAGCTCGAATCCCGTTGCGGAGTTGGCCGAACCCGAGCCCAGTCGAGCCGCGATCAGCAGTCCCGCGATACCGGCAGCCAAGCCGGTGAAGACGAGCGTCATCATGAGCACACGACGCGTGTTGACGCCGGACCGTCGCACGGATTCGACGTTGGATCCGATACCGGTGACGTAGCGCCCGAAGCGCATGCGGTTGAGCGCAATTGCTCCGATGACCACGACAACGAGAGCAATCCAGGCGCTGGCGGAGAACCCGAGGAACTCAGCAGTTCCGAGCTTCGCGAAGTAAGTGTCGGCCGGAACCGGAACGGAGAATCCTTCGGTCCGATACAGCGCGATACCGCGAATGACGGACATCGTCGCCAGAGTCACGATGAACGGCGGAATGCCCTGATAGGCAGCGAGCCATCCGTTGACCAGGCCCCAGGCCGCACCCATCACCGGGGCGGCGACGAAGACCAGGGACGAATCGACGCCGGCCTGGATAAGCTCGGCACTCATCGCCGCGACGAACGCGACGATCGCACCGACGGACAGGTCGATCTGACCTGCCGTGATCACGAAAGTCATCGCCACCGCGATGATCAGAACCGGAGCGATCTGGGTTGCCAGGTTCGACAGGTTCGTGAATGTCAGGAACGACGACGTGGTCGCCGAGAAGACGGCTGCGACAGCAACTGTCACCGCCAGCATCGCGAGGGTGGGCTTGTTGACGCTGTCCCACAAGGAGGGTTTCGCGGCGAGCTTGCGCTCGATCGGCGCCTGGGTCTTCTCGAGAGTGGTCATGCCGTGGCTCCCTGTGTTGCTGCCGATGTCCGTTGCGGCACCGGAGTTCGAGTGATGAGTCCGACGAGGGACTCGATGTTCAAGTCGCCGATCGGAACGTCGTCGACGCTCTGCCCCTCGTACATGACCGTGATTCGGTCACATACGCGGAACAAGTCCTGCAGGCGGTGTGTCACGAGAATGACGCCCACTCCGGCCGCTGCGACGTCCGTGATCAGCTTGAGCACCGACTCGACCTCGGCGACGGCAAGCGCTGCGGTGGGTTCGTCGAGGATCAGTACGTCTGGCCGAAAGGAAACAGCGCGGGCGATCGCGACGGTTTGCCGCTGCCCGCCGGACAGTTGCCCGATCTCCTGGTAGGTCGACTTCACCTTGACATGAAGGTCGGCGAGAATGTGAGCCGCCTTCTCGTGCATGGCATGCCGGTCGAGGAATGGACCTTTTCGCGGTTCTCTGCCGAGGAACAGGTTGCTCGCGACGTCGAGCGTGTCGCACAGCGCCAGGTCCTGGTAGACGATGCCGATCTTCTTCTGCTGCGCGTCGAGCGGCGTCGAGAAGCGCACTGGTTCACCGTTGACGCGCATTTCGCCGCCGTCGTGCTGGACGGCGCCCGCGAGGATCTTCATCAGGGTGGACTTGCCGGCGCCGTTGTCGCCGACGACTCCGAGTACTTCACCCTTCGCCAGCCGAAGGTCAACACCTTGAAGGGACTTCACCGGTCCGTACGACTTGGTGATGCCCGAGAGTTCGATCAGTGGAGGTGCCATGATTACTTCTCCAAGTAGTACATGTAGTCGGCTACGTTCTCCGGGGTCACGATCTGGGTGGGGACGGGGATGTTCGCCGGAGCGCCGCGACCACAAGCCAGGTCGATTGCCGAATTCATTGCCTCGTGGCCGAATTCGAAGGTGTTCTGCTGGACCACGCCTTTAAGCCAACCGGCTTTGAGTCCGCCTACCGCCTGATCCGAAAGATCCCAACCGACTGCTTCGATGCGATCCTGCGCCTTCTGACTGTTGACCGCCGCAACGAGTCCGATCAAAGCCGGCTCGCCGGTTGCGTAGACGTACTTCATGTCGCCACCGCCGGTCAGCAGGTTCTCCGCTGCGGTCTGTGCGTTCTCCTGAATGTTACGTCCGTCCACGACGGTGCCGACGGTCATTCCGCGGCCGGTCACGGTCTCAGTGAAGCCCTTCTGCCGCTCCAACTGGACAGTGCTGTTGAGCGCGCCGACGATACCGACCGTTCCGGTGTTGTTCGCGACGTCGGCCAAGGTGTTTCCGATCTTGGCACCGCCCTCGGCATTGGCCGTACCGACCTGAGTCGACAGCGCTGGATCGTCGATGGTCGCGTCGACCGCGACGACGGGGATGCCCGCGTTCTCGGCCTTGACCACCGACGGCTTGATTCCGTCCGTGTCGATTGCATCGACGATGATCGCGTCGACTCCGGCGGCGATCAGATTGTCGAAGGCGTTGGCCTGCGCCACGGAATCGTCGTTGCCACTGATGATCTGCAGGTCGACACCTGCCTTGTCCGCGACGTTCTTGGCGGCATTGTTGATCTGGTTGAAGTACAGCGCCTGAAGGTTGATGGTCACCAGACCGACCTTGAGCTTGCCGTTCGTCCCGTCACAGCTTTCGGCGACTCGGGTCGGCTGCGGGATGGACGAGCCACCCGATGCGTCCTTCGAGTCACTCGACGAAGCCGAGTCACAAGCGGTGAGCGTGAGCGCGACTGCAGCTCCCAGCGCCAGAGGCAATGCACGTTTCATCATCGAGTCTCCAAAAGGGTGTGAGGGGTCAATGTTGCTGTGAAGCTGTCCAATTCATCTCGGGTGGGGCATCCGCGGGGTCCGGCAGTGGCGCAAGCCAAGGCAGCCGAGGCTCCCGCGAGTCGTGCGGCGTCCACCGGTGAGCACCCGGCGTCGACAAAAGCGATGTACGTACCGCCGAAGCAATCACCGGCCCCGACGGCATCGACGACGTCGACCACTACTGCCGGTTCGCTCGTCACCTCGCCGTCCGGTGTGGCCAGTGTCCAACCTCGCGAGCCGTCGGTCACCAGCAGGTGTGTGTTGTGCTCGGCGGCCAGTGCCTGCCACTGATCGAAACCGATCCCGAACTCGCCTTCCCACAGGGCACGCCCTACGACGACGTGGTCAGCGAGCGCGAATGCGCGCAGTGCCGCGGCTTTGTTTTCACAACCGTCCAGATCGATTACCAGACTTACGCTTCCCGGCAATCCCTCTGGCAGGAAGCCCGCACGGTATCCGTCGAGGAACAGCCGTCCACCACCGGCAGCAGCCAATCGGGTGATGACAACTCCGATGCGTTCGGCATCGTTCGGGTCGTCTTGACTGATGATGGAGCGATCGCCGTCCTGCGCGATGAGTACAACTGCCGTCGACAGGAACGCATCTCGCGGCGACCAACTGGTGTCGACGCCGTCAGTCTCGAGGGCTTCGAGAAACTCGGTGGACCGCGCATCCGGGCCCACGGCACCGGCAAAGATCACCTGCGCGCCCATTCGGGCTGCGGATACCGCAGCATTTGCATTCATTCCACCGTCGATCTGACTGATGGCCGTTGCCTGCACGCGCTCTCCGAGCACCGGTACATGTGGAACATGTACCGTCACATCGTTGTTGGCGTATCCACAAAAGACAATCATGGTTACTTTCCTGCGGCCCGGGACAGTTCGCGGACCTTCTCGCCTGCGACCCGTCCCCACCAGCGTCCATTGTCCTTCACCGAGGATGCAACTATGGCGCCGTCGCATTCCTTCATCAGCGCTGCGACGTTGGCAGCCGTGATGCCGGATCCGATGATCACGGGAAGAACGGTGTTGTCTCGGATCACGGAAACCTCGTCGACCGAAGCGGCGTCACCGGTGCGCGAACCGGTCGCGATCAGGACATCTGCGTCGAAGAACTCGGCGTCTTCGGTCTGTTCCGCGACGGTGCGGTCCGCAACAATGGCATGCGCACCATGCTTGACGTGCACGTCAGCGAAGATCCGGACCGGGTCGGCGCCGATGCGATGGCGAAAGCGCGTCGTCTTGGCCGCCTGACCCTCGATGAAGCCCTCATTGGCAATGTAGGCATTGGCCCACTGATTGACGCGCACAAAACTCGCGCCTGCCGCCCACGCCGCGGCCACTCCGCACTCGCCGGCGTTGGACAGGATGCTGACGCCGACGGCCTTGCCGAACTCACCGACCACCGCTGCCGTGATGACTCCCATGCTGGCGGCGGTTTCGTATCCGTGTTCGCCGGGCTTGAGGAACGGTATGTCCCAGTGATTTTCGACGATCACACCGTCGAAACCGTTGTCGACGTACGCGTGCGCTTCCTCCACAGCGAAGCGAGCAATTTCCGAAACCGGCTGCCCGGTGTAGTGCGGGCTGCCCGGCAGAGCAGGGAGGTGGATGGCCCCGATGAGAGAAGGCGTGCCGGTGAGCATCTCTGCCAACGCCGAGGGCTTGGGCGGAAAGACTCCGAGCGGTGATGCGGTCACTTCAGCTACCCCATTCCATGCGCAAGATTTGCGCTGTATGTCCATGCACAAGATCTGCACACGATGTAATCGATTGCCTTGATGAATTAGCAGGTTATGCGATCAACACCGGGTTGTGTCAAGGATTTCACAATTCGAATTTGTAAACGATTGCCTCAATCGCGTTACATGCGGGACACTGGACCGTGCGGTTCGATAACCTCGGACCCGAATCGAGCAGAAAACGGGGGACGCATGCGCAAGGCGACCATTCGCGATGTCGCGGAACTGGCCGGGGTCTCGACTGCCACCGTGTCGCGAGCACTGTCCGGATCCCGCCCTGTCTCGGACGAGCTTGCAGCGACGATCAAACGAGCCGCGGATTCTCTCGGATACTCGGGAAACATCATCGCCAGCTCACTGCGTCGCAATCGGACGGACACTGTCGGCATGGTGGTTCCCAGTATCGCGAATCCCTTCTTCACTTCGCTGGTGGTCAACGTCGAACACGTCCTCGCTCAGCGCGGCCTACAACTGTTCCTGTGCGATTCTCGTTCCGATCCCGACGTGGAAGCGCAGCGGCTCAAGTCGCTCGTCTCGCGGCAGGTGGACGGAATCATCATCAGCCCGTGCCACGGCGAATTGAGTGCCGAAGCAGTACGAGCCAGCGCAGCAACGCTTCCGGTCGTTCAACTGGACCGGTTTGCAATGGATACCCAGACGGATTGGGTCGGTGTCGACGACGACGCCGCTCAATCACTCGTGATGGAGCATCTGTCCGAGCGCGGCGCGCGATCGGCTGCCTTCATCAGTTCCGAGCTGACCAATTCGTCGACCGAACTTCGCCGGGCCGGATTCTTCCGCCATGCGGATCGAATGGGAATCGAAACTCGTGACGAGTGGACACAACTCGGCGAGTATTCGATCGAATGGGGACGCACGGCGTCCAACACCATCCTGACCGGCAAGACTCGCCCCGACGCCTTGGTCTGCGCCGACGACCTGATCGCGCTCGGTGTGCTGCAGACCTGCCACGCATTGGGCATCGACGTCCCCGGCGACGTTCTGGTCACCGGTTTCGACAACATCCCCTTCTCCGCACTGTGCAATCCGCCGTTGACCACCGTCGGACAGCCGCAGGAGAGAATCGCGGAAGAAGCTGTGCGACTTCTGGATCAGGCGATGAACAACTCTTCCGAGTCGACAGCCCACATTGCGCTTGCTCCTGAACTGATTGTCCGTCAGTCCACCGTCGGCCAAGCAGCAGCCACGGCACCGTAGGCAGCGATCGCATCGTCCAGTTCGGACACCTTGACGCTTTCGTTGGCCGCATGCATCAGCGAGGGAGTGCCAGGGCCCCAGATCACGACGGGAGCGCCGGGGGCGGCCGCTGCCAGCACCGAAGCGTCGGTGAAGTACGAAACCGGTTCGGTTGCAACAGGGATCGGCAAGGTGGCCAACCACGGATCCGACGCGTCGGTACGCACACCTCCCAGGTGAATCGACGTCTCCACCGAGTCGACTTCCGGTTGGGCGCGCCACCATGCAAGCAGGTCTGCGCCGTCTCCCACCGTGCGGTGATCGATCACCGCACGTGCATTGTCCGGCACGATGTTCGGAGCCGAACCGCCGCCGACCAAACCGAGGTTCCAGGTTTCGGCGCCCAGAAACGCGTCGGACGACAGCGGAAGCTCACGCCGAGCTCGATCGACGACGTCAAGCAGTTTGAGGACAGCGTTAGTTCCTCGCTGCGGCGTACTCCCGTGCGCGGCTTTTCCTTTGACGGACACTTCGAGCCACAGTGCACCGCGGTGCCCCAGGTTGATGCGATTACCGGTCGCCTCGGGAACGATGACAGCCCCGACCTCGAGATTCGCCACGGCGTCGGCCGAACGAACGGCCCCGAGCGATCCGATTTCCTCGTCGCTCGTCAGCAGTAGTGCGACCGGGACTCCACGTTCGAAGGCGTCGACAACCGCGGCAGTAGCGGCAACAAGGCCGGCCTTCATATCCGATGTCCCTCTGCCGAGGAACAATTCGCCGTCGACCTGTGCGGCGTACGGGTCGAACTCCCAGTCGGAGACAGTGCCCACTGGCACCGTGTCCACGTGGCAGGCGAACAGTAGTCTGGCTGCCGAGGGTGCAGCCTCGTTGGTGATCAAGGCCCAGGGATGATTGCCGGTCAGGTCTGACTCCACCTTCGCCTGTGGCGCACGTGAGAGAACCAACGAGACAATCGAATCCATCGCCCGCCGTTGAGGAGCGGCCTCCCCCGAGACCGTGTCGAGAGCTACCAGTTCCGAGAGAAGTCCGAGGGAATCCATGTCCCTATTCTTGCACTGCCACGGATTCAGTGCGCTGCCAGCTGGGCGATGACGACGTAATTGTCGTCGGTCGACTCTCCTTCGACGACATCACAATTGGCGAGGATCAACCGCCCGGGAACTGATTCACGCAACTCGTGAGTTCCCAGCAGCGAACCTTTGTGCAGCGGCCCGACGGTTTCGACGTCGTACTCGAGTGTGCCGTTCGGTGTAGCCAGGAGAATTCGATCGCCCGGCTCCACTACCCGGAGCGCCCGGAACGGTGCTTCGCGAGTGGTGTAGTTGTGCCCGACGACAACAACGGTCTGTGTGGTCTCCGTTCCCGGCATTCCGCTCTCGCCCCACCACACCGGCAGTTCGTCGACGGGATTCAGTTGCTGCCCACTCTCGCCGCCGCGCATCAGTTTCTCCGAGTGCAACGGACTGCTCAGGTACGTGACCCCGGACGCAGACCTCAACTCGATCCTCTCGGGTTCTGCCGGATCGACGGTCACCGAAGCCGGTGCAGCCGCGATATGCGACTGCACCGGCGAGCGGTCAGGTAGCGATCCCGCATTCTCGCCCGAACATCCGGATGCGAGGAGGGCGAGGATCGCTACCGCCGAGAGGCCGGCGCTACGCAGACGTGTTGCCCGGGCCGTCATGACGCTTGCGACGAACAACCACCGTCGTAGCTGCTGCGGCGGCAGCGCCCACGACTCCGACGCCGATCAGTACAGCCGGCAGGTTGGAACTACTGCTGCCGCTGGTACTGCTGCTTGCAGTGTCACCGAGAGCAAGTTCGACGGGGGGCAGGCTTCCTGCAAGTGCCGGATCGCCGTCGGCATCGGTGACGTAGTAGTCGACGACGTCGAAGGCGCCCTTGTTGTTGTAGTAGCCGACCAGCTTGACGCCGGTCTTGTTCACTACAGCGGTGGTCTCGTCGACCTTCGTGACTCCGGAGCCGTCGTCGGTGTGCTCACCGATGATCACTTCACCGCCGACGCCTGTTCCGTTGTCGATCTCCTTCTCGCCCTTTGCCTTGAGCTCGTCGACGATCTTCTGCGCTGCATCAGCTTCGGCCTTTGCGGCGGCTGCGGCGGCCTGAGCTTCCTTGGCCTTTGCTGCGGCGGCGTCGGCTGCGGCCTTCGCGTCTTCGGCGGCCAGGTAGAGATCCTGCGCCTTCTTGCTCGCCGCTTCGGCAGCTTCGGCCTTCTTGGCGGCTTCGGCAGCCTTTTCGTCGGCGATGGCTCGCTTGTCGGTGGCGGCCTCGCCCGCAGCATCGGCCTCGGCCTGGGCCGTCTCCGCGGCCTTCTGCGCAGCCTCGGCGTCCTTTCGTGCGGAAGCCGCAGTAGCTGCCGCTTCATCAGCAGCCTTACGGGCGGCAGTGGCAGCTTCTACCTCGGTGGCGGCTGCGGACTCGGCTGCCTTGGCCGTGGTTTCGGCGGCGGTGGCCACCTTCTGAGTCTCCCTCACAGTGACTGCAAGCTGCTTGGCATTCCAAGCCGCGGCCAACGCTTCGGCCTTCGCAGCGAACGCCTTCGCGAAATCCCAGTTCTTGAGAGCTTCCTCGGCTTCCTTGTTCTTGTCCGCAACCAGCTTGGCGTTTGCATCCGCGGCAGCCTTCGCCTCATCTGCCTTGGCCTGCAGAGCATTAGCCTCGGCGCGAGCCTGTGCCGCCTCCTCGGTCTTGGTCCCCGAACCGGCGGCCTTCGCAGCTTCCTCGAGTTCAGCAGCCTTGGCTGCAGCCGCATCAGCTTCTGCCTGAGCTGTTTTTGCTACCTCCTTGGCATCGGCTGCAGCGGACTCCGCAACCTTGGCTGCCTCTTCGGCTTCGTTGGCAGACTGTTCCGCGGCCCCTGCCTCCGCCTTGGCCTGCGTCGATTCGACCGCCGCCTTGGTTGCCTCGACGCTCGCCTGAGTCATTGCCTCGGTCGCCTTCACCGAAGTGTCTGTCGCTGCGGACGAGTCGACCCCTGCCGTCGCGGCTGCTTCGGCGGCCTTCGCTGCCGCGTCGGCTGCTGCTTTGGCTTTCGCTTCGGCTTCCGCCAGTGCTGCGGCGTCCGTACCTGCGGTTTCGGCACTGCCCGCGCCCGCGACGCCGGCTTCAACCTTCTCGGGTGTGGTCTCGGTGCTCGTCGCCGCGTCGGCGTCGGTGGTGGCAGCTGCCTCTTCCTCGGCGCAGGTCACCAGCGGATCGGCACTCGGGGTACACACGGTTTCGGGCTCTGCCGATGCAATTCCTGTGCCGCCCACCGCCAATCCGAGAGCTAGTACGGCACCGGCGGCCGCAGAGCGGACCCTCCGAGAATGGGCGATGGACTTCTCCGACATAGCGCTCAACCTTTCGGCCTTCTTTACGAAGACGGCAATTCCGGCGTGGACAGCCTTTACTTCGTCGGCCGAGTTCCAGACGTTACGACCGGTCGGTCCGAAAAATTGAAAGCTTATGTTCGAGTGGCAGGAATCAGGACCGCGGAACGCGCCCCATCAGGTAGAACTCCGGATTGGGCAGCATGCCGGAGAAGCTCGCCATGCGATTGCTCAGCCCGAAGAATGCAGTGATCGCGGCGATGTCCCACGCGTCCTCGTCGCCGAAGCCGTACACACGGAGGGTGTCGAAGTCGACGTCGGCGATTTCGTGTGAGGCGGAGTTCACCTTGGTGGCGAAGTCGAGCATCGCGCGCTGACGATCGGAGATCTCTGCGGTGCGATAGTTGACTGCAACCTGGTCGGCAACCAGCGGCTTCTTCTCGTAGATACGCAGAATCGCGCCGTGCGCGACAACGCAGTACGTACATTTGTTGGCCGCAGAGATCGTGGTGACGATCATTTCTCGATCGCCCTTGGTGAGTGCGGAATCTTCCTTGAGCATGATCGCGTCGTGGTATGCGAAGAATGCCCGGAACTCGGCTGGCCGCCGAGCGAACATCAGGAAGACGTTGGGCACGAACCCTGACTTCTCCTGGATCTCGAGAATCCTGGCGGCGATGTCCTCGGGCACCTCGGTCAATTCAGCCTGCGGAAAACGGGTGCTCACTGTGCCTCCTGGTCAACCATCGATGTTCGATTCAAGATAATGATGATTAACTGAGTTGTCCAGATGCATTTCCTGCCCTACTTTTTCGGGCACGGATAGTCGGGTACGGCCCAAGTGATCTGCGTAGCGTGAAACCCGTGAACAGGAAGACACGATGATCGACGGACTGAACCGCGCGCTCGACTACATCGAAAGCAATCTGAGCGGCGAGATCGACACAGCCGAGATGGCAAGGCTGGCAACCACCTCGGAGTATCATTTTCGGAGGATGTTCTCAGCCCTGGCCGGCATTCCCGTATCCGAATACATCCGTCGACGTCGACTCACCCTGGCCGGTGCCGAGTTGTCCGTCAGCAGATCAGGAGTGTTGGAGACCGCCGTGAAGTACGGCTACTCGTCCGCGGAAGCCTTCACACGAGCGTTCACCGCATTTCACGGCGTGAGCCCCGGCGCGGTCAAACGCGCTCCCGCCGTTCTCAAATCACAACCGAAACTTGTCATTCACGTGACACTGGAAGGAGCCACACCGATGGACTACATGCTTGTGGACAAACCTGCCCTGACGGTAGTCGGGTTCAAGACCCGGGTTCCACTGGTTCACGAAGGTCCCAACTCCGCCATCGAAGATTTCACCCGCTCCGTGGACAAGGTCGCGCTGCGCGGGTTGCGCGAGCTGTCCGATCAGGAACCGGCGGGAATCGTCAGTGTCGTCGACAATTTGGCGCATCCCAGAACCGAAGGTACAGAACTGGATTACTACCTGGGAGTGGTCACCGGCAAACCTTCACCCACGGGTTTCGATGTGCTGACGGTCGACGCACACACGTGGGCCGTGTTCACCGCCGACGGGTCGGCAATCGAATCTGTGCAGTACTTGTGGCGCGATATCTACACGGAATGGTTCCCGGCCAACCCTTTTCGCTCCGTACCTGGTCCCGAGATCATGCGTACCGAATACAACGACGATTTCACCGTCGCACGGTTCGAGCTCTGGATTCCGGTCGAGAGCGAGCTGAGGGACGTCGGGGCGTAAAACAGCCGCCGGGTCGGATGGAAGTCACGACCCGGCGGCTGAGCCATCAGATGAAACATACTGTCAAAGAATCAGTTTCGCTCCGGTGGCAGCAACCACGTCCTCGACGCTGATGCCCGGCGCCGTCTCCACCAGGCGGAGACCGTCGTCAGTCACGTCGATCACGGCCATGTCGGTGATGATTCGCTGGACACAGCCCTTACCGGTCAGCGGAAGCGAGCACTCCTCGACGATCTTGTGCTCACCCTTCTTCGAGACGTGCTCCATCATCACGATGACGCGCTTTGCGCCGTGGACCAGATCCATCGCGCCGCCCATGCCTTTGACCATGTGGCCGGGGATCATCCAGTTCGCGAGGTCTCCGGTGGCACTGACCTGCATGGCACCGAGCACGGCAACGTCGACCTGGCCGCCGCGGATCATGCCGAACGACGCTGAGGAGTCGAAGAACGACGCACCGGGGAGAACGGTGATGGTCTCCTTGCCCGCATTGATCAGCTCGGGATCGAGTTCGTCCTCGGTCGGGTACGGCCCCACGCCCAGAACGCCGTTCTCCGAGTGCAATACAACGGTGATGTCGGTCGGGAGGTAGTTCGGAACCAGCGTCGGCATACCGATGCCGAGGTTCACGTACTGCCCGTCCTCGAGTTCTCGCGCGACGCGGGCCGCCATCTCTTCGCGGGTGAGTTTGGTGGGTAGTACAGAAGTCATGCTCGTACCGTCCGATTCTCGATGCCGACCGTCACGGGGCCGACGTGGACAACACGCTGAACGTGAATGCCCGGCGTGTGGATCTCGGCAGGGTCGAGCTCACCCGGCTCGACGAGGTGCTCGACCTGCGCAATGGTGATGCGCCCCGACGTTGCTGCAGCCGGATTGAAGTTCTGGGTACTCGCGCGGTAGACGAGGTTGCCGTGCCGGTCACCTTTCCAGGCGTGGACCAGTGCATAGTCGGCGACGATGCCGCGCTCCATCACGTAGGTGACGCCGTCGAAGTCACGAGTTTCCTTGGGCGGACTGGCAACTGCGATGCCGCCGTTGCCGTCGTAACGCAGTGGCAGGCCACCGTCGGCGACCTGGGTGCCGACGCCGGCCGGGGTGAAGAACGCGGGGATGCCCGCTCCCCCGGCGCGCATGCGCTCGGCGAGCGTGCCCTGCGGCGTGAGTTCGACTTCCAGCTCACCGGAAAGGTACTGACGCGCGAACTCCTTGTTGGAGCCGACGTACGAGCTGACAGTACGACGGATACGCCCCTTCTCCAGAAGCACTCCGAGCCCGAACCCGTCGGTGCCGCAGTTGTTACTCACCGTTTCGAGTGATGTCGCGCCCTGCTCTAGGAGCGCATCGATGAGGATTTCCGGCACTCCGACGAGCCCGAAACCTCCGACAGCGATCGTGACGCCGTCCGGCACGTCGGCGACGGCCTCGGCAGCAGTGGGAATGACTTTGTCCATCATGTCGATCACAGTAGCGCGGTGCGTACGTATTGTGAACCCCCGTGCGCATCACGAACATTTTTCGCCCCCCGGCATTGCCTGGGTCACATCTACGAACTATTCTGTTCGCAGAGCGCAACACATGTACACATTGCGAACAACTTCACGTAACCGAACGACGAGGTTCCCTATGCTGCATCTACCGCCGAGGTACCAGCGGCCGACTGGCGTCAACGCCCCGGCCGATTTCGCGGACTACAAGACCACTTCCCTTCGCCACCCGAAGCAACCGCTCAAGCTGCTCCCCCAGCGCCTCACGGAGCTCACCGGGCCGGTATTCGGCGAAGATCGCGTCGGCGCCGGCGAAAACGACCTGACCATTGCCAACGGCGGCGAAGCACAGGGACAGCGCATCGTCGTTCACGGCCGTGTACTCGACGGCGACGGAAAGCCGGTCCCCCACACACTGCTCGAGGTGTGGCAGGCCAACGCCGGTGGACGCTACCGCCACACCGGCGACAACTGGCCCGCGCCGCTGGACCCGTTCTTCAACGGGCTCGGTCGCTGCGTGACCGACGCGAACGGCCACTACAGCTTCACCACGATCAAGCCGGGCGCCTACCCGTGGATGAACCACGACAACGCCTGGCGACCGGCCCACATCCATTTCTCGCTGTTCGGCACGGCATTCACGCAGCGCCTCGTGACGCAGATGTACTTCCCCGACGATCCGATGTTCTTCCAGGACCCGATCTACAACTCAGTGCCCGAAGAAGCCCGTCACCGCATGGTCAGCGTCTTCGACTACGACGCCACAGTCCCCAACTGGGCTCTCGGGTTCCGCTTCGACATCGTCCTGCGCGGCCGTAATGCCTCCGTATTCGAAAACGAGGAAGACCACGATGACTGATCGCACCGCGAAGCCCGCACCCACTTATCCGGTCGTCCCCGGCAACTTCACCACTGCCCCCTTCGGGGTCACGCCCTCTCAGACCGTCGGACCGTACTGGCACATCGGACTCCCCTGGACGGACGGCCCCGACGCTGCCCCGACCGACACCCCCGGACGAATCACGCTGGCCATCACGGTGATCGACGGCGCCCGCACACCCGTCGCCGACGCGATGATCGAAACATGGCAAGCCGATACGCTCGGGCGCTTCAACCATCCGGACGATCCCCGCGGCGCAGTGGACCTCACTCCGGCGGGTTTTCGCGGATTCGCCCGCAGCGCAGCAGATTCCACCGGCACCGCACTGGTCCACACCGTCAAGCCCGGAGCGCAGCCCACTGAAACGGATGCGGACGAGGCGCCGCACGTCAACGTGTCGGTCTTCGCTCGCGGCATGCTCGACCGCCTGGTCACCCGCTTGTACTTCCCCGAGGACACCGACGCACACGCAACAGATCCGGTGCTGTCCTCACTGAGCGAAACCGAACGCGCGAAGTTGGTTGCAACCAAGGTCGACGGTGGGTACTCCTGGACGGTCTATGTTCAGGACGAGGACGCGAACGGCGTCGAGACGCCCTTCTTCGAGTTGTAAGAGGAGTACACATGCCCACTCGCGGCGCACTGTTCGACCCGGTGTTCGGGGCCACCCGAGTATCGGAGCACCTGTCCGACCAGGCGTGGGTCACCGCGTTGCTCGACGTGGAGGCCGCACTGAGTTGTGCGATGGCCACTGTCGGGTTGGCCGACGGGGAACATTGCGCCGCGGTGGCGACCGCCGCAGCTGAACTCTCACAACCGGGCGGCCTGGACATCGTGGCGCTCGGCCGCGCGTCGGCCACCGGCGGAAATCCCGTCATTCCGCTGGTGAAGATGCTGCGCGAAAGGGTGGGACAGGAAGGTGTGCCTGCCTCCGTGGTGCACCCGGGCGCCACCAGTCAGGACATCATGGACTGTGCGCTGATGCTGTTGACGCGACGCGCGGGCACAGTGGTTCTGGCCGACCTGACCCGCGCCGCCGATTCCGCCGCCCACCTCGCCCGCATCCATCGCTCTACTCCGATGGTCGCGAGAACCCTGGGACAACAAGCACTTCCGACCACCTTCGGGCTACTGGCATCGAGTTGGTTCACCGCACTCGACGCCGCAGCGATTCGTCTCGAAATCGTGCTGTCCACGTTGCCGGTTCAATTCGGCGGAGCCGCAGGAACACTCGCTGCGTTGTATCCCGACGGGCTCAGGATCGCGGACGCGCTGGCCGACGAACTCGGTCTGGCCAGGCAGGTCACTCCCTGGCACACCGACCGCGTGACCATCGCAGAACTCGCGACCACACTCGGTATCGTCGCCGGCGCCGTTTCCAAGCCCGCCACCGACATCACCGTCATGGCGTCCACCGAGCTGTCCGAGGTTGCCGAGAGCGCTCCGGGCGGCTCATCGGCCATGCCGCACAAGCAGAATCCGGTTGCCGCGATCACCGCCCGCGCGGCAGCGCGACGTACTCCCGCCCTGGTGGCCACAGCCCTGTCGAACATGGATCACGAATTCGCTCGCGCCGCAGGCCCCTGGCACGCCGAGTGGGAAACCGTCACCGATCTCCTGCGTCTGGCAGGCGGAGCAGCGCACCAGCTTTCCGTGAGCCTCACCGGCCTGCAAGTACACACCGAGTCGATGGCTCGTAATCTCGACATCACCGGTGGCCTGATTCTCGCCGAGCGTGTCACCAAGGCCCTGTCCGCACACACTGATCGAGCACGCGACATCGTCACCGCGGCAGCCACTTCCGGAACCAGGTTGGATCGTGATCCCGCCATCGCAGAGCACCTGAGCGAAACCGAGATCGCCGAACTACTCGACCCCGCACACTATCTGGGCCACGCCACCGATCTGGTCGACCGCGCCCTCGCCGAACGCCCCACAGGAGGATCTCGATGAGCGTCGCGCTCAACTTTCAACAGACCGGCAATCCCGATGCCCCGGCAGTGGTTCTCCTGGGTTCACTCGGATCCGATCTGTCCATGTGGCAGCCGCAGATTCACGCGCTGTCGAATCGCTACCGCGTCATCGCCGTCGACCATCGCGGCCACGGCAAGTCACCGGTGCCTGCGGGCCCCTACTCCATTGCCGATCTCGCCGGCGATGTCATCGCTCTCCTCGATTCGCTCGAACTCGAGTCCGTACATCTCGTTGGGCTCTCCCTCGGCGGCGCTGTCAGCCAATGGATCGCCGCGCACCACCCCACTCGCGTCGAGACGTTGACGTTGATGTGCACGTCCTCGCAGTTCGCCCCGGCTCAGCCGTGGATCGATCGTGCGCAGGCTGTCCGTGCGGACGGCATCGCGTCCATCGCGGCCGCCGTCGTCGGACGCTGGTTCACGCCGGGACTGGCCGAAAACGATCCGGAGCTTGTCGCCCGCCACGTCGCGATGGTCGAAGCCACACCCGACGAGGGTTATGCCGCCTGCTGCGAGGCGCTTTCGATGTGGGACGGCCGCGCCGACCTGGCCCGCATCGTCGCTCCGACGCTCCTCGTCGCGGGCGAGCAGGATCCGTCGACACCTCCGGCGACGTTGAGCGCGATCGCCGACGGAATCGCCGATGCGGTACTGCACGTGGTCGATCCCGGCGCACACCTCGCCAACGTCGAACAGGCCGGGCGCGTCACCAAACTGCTTGCAACGCATATTGCCTCGCACACATCTGCGCTCGCCCAACGTAGCGCCGCGGTATCGGCAGGTATGACCGTACGACGTCAGGTGCTCGGCGACGCCCACGTCGATCGTTCCATCGCCGGTGCCACCGAATTCACGGCCCCGTTCCAGGACTTCATCACTCGCACGGCGTGGGGCGACATCTGGTCACGCCCCGGCCTCGATCACCACACCCGCAGGCTCCTCACTCTCGCGATCCTCACTGCCGTCGGCAACGAACACGAACTCGACATGCACATTCGCGCTGCGCTGCGTGCCGGGATCGATCCCGACGAACTCGTGGAAGTATTTCTCCATACCGCGGTTTATGCGGGTGTGCCGAACAGCAACTTGGCTTTTGCGCTGGGAAAGCAAGCACTCGCAGACCTCTCGGCCGAACCTGAGGAGAACGAGACGACATGAGTGAGAACAGCAGCGAGCAAGCGCCGGGCCCGTCACCGGACTACGTGCAGTCGCTGGCACGTGGACTGTCCGTCATCAAGGCTTTCGACGGTGAGCACCCGCGTCGCACCCTCAGCGAGGTTGCCAGGCACACCGATCTCACGCGTGCGACCGCTCGCCGCTTCCTGCTCACGCTCGTCGAACTCGAATACGTACGTACTGACGGTTCGGTGTTCTGGTTGACGCCCCGTGTCCTCGAACTCGGCTACAGCTACCTCTCCAGTCTGTCCCTTCCCGAGATCGCCGGGCCGCATCTGGAAGCCTTGTCCGCCAAGGTCCGTGAATCCACGTCCGTGTCGATCCTCGACGGTGACGACGTCGTGTACGTGGCCCGTGTTCCGGTCAGCCGCATCATGACGGTTTCCATCACCATCGGCACGCGCTTTCCCGCGTACGCCACATCCATGGGTCGAGTTCTGCTCGCCGGCTTGCCGGACGACGCACTGGACGCCTACCTCGCCCGAGTGTCCTTCGCCCGCCTGACCGGCAAGACCATCTCCACCGCCGACGGTCTGCGTGCCGAACTCGAGAAGATTCGCGCCGACGGATTCGCGATTGTCGATCAGGAACTCGAAGAGGGTCTGCGCTCGCTCGCCGCACCCATCCGGGACGCAACCGGTGATGTGGTCGCGGCTGTCAACATCTCCACCCAAGCCGCCCGCTACAGCGCCGAAGCTGTTCGCGGTGAACTGGTTCCGGCCGCAGTCGCCACCGCGGACGCCATCTCCGTCGATCTCGGACGTACTCAGTCGTCCAACAATCACTCGGCAGCCACTCGCTGACCGGGCATACCCAAGGAAGAACCAATGCCTGACGTTGTCATCTGTGAACCGCTCCGTACCCCTGTCGGCCGCTTCGGCGGTGTCTTCCGTGACGTAGCCCCGGAAGATCTCGCCTCGACGTTGATCGCCGAACTCGTCACGCGTACCGGCATTTCCGGCGCGGAGATCGACGACGTCATTCTCGGCCAGGCTTCGCCGAACGGTGAAGCTCCGGCGATCGGACGCATCGCGGCGCTCAACGCCGGTCTGGGCGTCGATGTTCCCGGCATGCAGGTGGATCGCCGGTGCGGGTCGGGATTGCAGGCAATCATCCAGGCCGTCATGCAGGTTCAGTCCGGTGGCAGTGATCTGGTCCTCGCGGGTGGTGCCGAGTCGATGAGCCAGGCTGAGTTCTACGCAACCGGAATGCGTTGGGGTGTCAAGGGTGAAGGTGTTGCGCTCAGCGATCGTCTCGCGCGCGCCCGCGTGACAGCCGGCGGACGCGACTTCCCGGTTCCCGGCGGAATGATCGAAACGGCAGAGAACCTGCGCGCCGAGTTCTCCATCAGCCGCGAAGATCAGGACGCACTCGCGGTGCAGTCGCATCAGCGTGCCGTTGCCGCACAGAAGAACGGCGTCTTCGCCGAGGAAATCGTTCCGGTATCCGTTCCGCAGCGCAAGGGTGAGGCCCTGCTCGTCGACACCGACGAGCATCCGCGGGCCGACACTTCGATGGAATCGCTTGCACGCCTTCGTCCCATGCGCGCAAAGATCGACCCGGACTCCACCGTGACGGCAGGTAATGCCAGCGGCCAGAACGACGGCGCAGCGCTGGCGATCGTCACCACCGCAGACAAAGCCCGCGCACTCGGACTGCGCCCCCTCGCACGCCTGGCGAGTTGGAGCGTTGCCGGAGTTCCCCCGCGCACCATGGGCATCGGTCCCGTCCCGGCGTCGGAGAAGGCACTCGGCCGCCTCGGATTGACCTTGGCGGACATGGATGTCATCGAACTCAACGAAGCCTTTGCGGCACAAGCACTTGCAGTCGTGCAGAGTTGGAAGCTCGAAGCCGACGACCCGCGCGTCAACCCCAACGGCTCCGGCATCTCCCTCGGCCATCCGGTCGGTGCCACGGGTGGACGAATCCTGGCCACCCTGTTGCGCGAGATGGACCGTCGCGAAGCGCGTTACGGCCTCGAGACGATGTGCATCGGCGGCGGGCAGGGCCTGGCTGCAGTGTTCGAGCGCCTGTCCTGATCAAGCCCCGACGTGCGCGACGCCAGGGTCACCGAGTTCGCCGCGTAGACCGTCGAGAAAGACACGCAGCAGTTCGGTGAGTTCGGCCTGCTGCTGCTCGGTGAGAATCGACGTCAGTGCGGCTTCACGGCCGAGGACTCGGTCCACCAATTGCTCCACCAGTTCGTGACCGGCGGCAGTGAGGGTCACGAGCACTATTCGTGACCCTTGCGCGGCGGAGGACCTCTCCACCAGACCCGCGTTCTCCGCGCGCGCGAGTCGCTGCGAGATCGCACCGGCCGTGACTCCGGTCTGCTCGGTGATCTGGCGAGTCGTCAACTGATACGGCTCGCCGGATCGCCGCAGGACACTGAGTAGGTCCAGCGTGGCTGTGTCCGCACCGGCCGAGGCGAGTACCCGTCGGCGATCCTCACCGAGCAACTTGGCGCACATCCACAGCCTGGTCACGATGCCGATACCCTCTACGGGCGTGCCCGGCCTTTCGCGAAGCCAGGCCAACGCAACCGCGTCCACTGCGTCGTCCGGGTTGTAATCGCCCACCACTGCACACCTCATTTAGCTCTAAATGATACGTTCTTCGTATAGGTCTAAACGTAGCTCACGGAGGTAGGCATGACACGCACAGTTCTGGTAACCGGCGGCGGAACAGGGATCGGGCGCGCAGTTGCAGCGGCGTTCGCCCGAGACGGAGACACAGTTTTTGTCACCGGCCGACGCAGAGAACCACTCGAAAAGACCGCGGAGGAGTTGGGTTCCGATGTTCACGCCTTGACGTGTGACAACTCCGACCCGAAAGACCTGAAGCGGCTGCAGGATTCGCTTCCGGGAACCATCGACGTCGTGGTGCACTGCGCCGGTGGCAACACGGACTTCGATCGCGAAGCACCGTCAGATCTGGAATCCCTGGCCGCCGGGTGGCGTGCGAATCTGGACTCCAATCTCATCTCGGCAGTGCTGACCACAGCCGCAGTTCGCGATCGAATCCCCAGCGGCGGTGCCGTCATCACCATCGGATCGATTGCCGCCGACAAGGGCGCGGGCGCGTACGGCGCTGCCAAAGCCGCAGTTGCGACGTGGAATATCGATCTGGCCGCCGAACTGGGGCCCGAAGGCATCACCGCGAACATCGTCTCCCCCGGCTACATCGCTGACACCGAGTTCTTCCGAGACTTTCTGACGGACGAGCGTCGCGCGATGCTGATCGAGTCCACCAGCACCAAGCGCGCCGGAACACCGGACGACATCGCATCAGCCGTCCACTTCTTGGCCTCACCGGGCGCCCGGCAGATCACCGGTCAGGTATTGGCAGTCAACGGCGGTGAGAGAACCAGTCGCTGATCATGCCAGGTGGCGCCCGAAGAACGAGTCGATTCGCTTCCAGGCATCCTGCGCTGCAACAGGATCGGGACCGATTCCGAGGATGCGCTCCAACGGACGAAGCACCTTGGGTCCGGCCTCCGCGTCGTTGAGGAACGCGTGGCCGGCGGTGGGGTACTCCTTGACGTCGTTCTCGATACCGGCATTGCTGAGCGCCGTCTCCAGTTTCGCTGCCGCACCGCGGAGCGAGAAGTCCTTGCTTCCGAAACTCCCGACGATCGGGCACGCATCCACCACGGCCTCATCGAGTTTGCGTGGAAGCTGACCGTAGTTGACCGAGGCAGCGTCGAAATCTCCGGCGCTGACCATCGCGAAGCCGCCGCCCATGCAGAATCCGATGACACCGATCTTTCCGGTGCAGTCCGGGGATTCCACCAGCCAACTGCGAGCGACTTCGATGTCGGTGAACGCCTTGCCGTGTCCTCGAAGCATCGACGTCATGGTGGGCACGAGGCACCGCTTCGCCCCGCCCGCGCTGTAGAGGTCGACAGCGAGCGTCAGGAATCCCGCAGAGGCCAGCCGCTTCGCTTGCCGCTGCATCACCTCCTCGAGCCCGAAGGCCTCGTGAATCATCACTACCCCCGGCCACGGGCCGGGGGTAGTGGGGGTTTCGAGTATCGCTCGCAGCGGTTGTGATCCGCCGACAACTGCGGCGCGGCCAGTCAGATCTATGTCCACCATGTTTCGATGCTAGGCCGACGCAGGGTCCGTACGCTCGGAAGCGAGGTCAGGGGAGTTGTTTTCCCTGGCCCGCCGCAAGCCCGGTCAAGACCTCGGCGAGCTGCGGCAAGGCGTACGGCGCGCTCAGTGGACCGAAATTGTCGACGAAGGCATTCGAGAGCAGAAGTTCGACCGGCGCATAGGCTCGCGCCTTCACCGCGGGGAGGTTCTGGAAAACTGCGAAGTTCTCCAACCTCGTCGTCGCTTCCTGATCAGAAGCGAGGCTGAGCAAAATGTCTGCGGGTGCTAGTACCTCCGCCTGCTCCATCGACAGCGCAGTCATCTGCTCGGCGTTGTATCCGCGATAGTTGAGTCCGAGTTCGCGCAGCAGAACCCCGGGCGCACTGGCATCCCCTTGCACATACAACTGATCGCCGTACATCGAGCCGATCATGATCGTCTTGCCACCCAAGCCATTCAGCGAAGCGGCGGTGTCGGAGATCAGGGCGTCGGTCCGGGCGATCGCTGCAGCAGCGGCCTCGTCGACAAAAGCGGCCTGCCCGACCGTGGCGACGCCGTCACGCCACGAGGTGGTCCAGTCCAGCGCGATGACCGGCGCGATCTGGCTGAGCCTCTCGGCTGCCGGTTCGAGATAGGTCTTCATTCCGATGATGAGATCCGGTGAGTAGCGCGCGATGATTTCCGGGTTGATTTCGCCTGTGGTGTCGAAGCTTTCGAGATCGGCTATTCCAGCGGTGCTCTGCCAAGGCAGTGCACCGCGGTCCCACGCACCCGTATTGCCGTAAGCGACTGGGTGAACGCCGAGAGAGAGCAGGAATTCGAGATCCGTGAAGTCGCTGGCAACAACGATCCTTTCCGGCTTCCCCGAGATCGTGGTGGTGCCGAGCGCATTGATCACCTCGCGTCGTTCGCCGGCATCAGCGGCATCTGACGTAGTCGAACAACCCGCAAGGATGGCGGCCGCTGCCACTGCGCCGACGCCGAAGAACCCACGGCGACTGAGCTGGTCCACCAGTTCAGACGTCGTGGATTCACAAATCGTTCCGTACATGTATGCACTCTCCTTCTCGGCTGCTGCGCGCGCCGAGGGCACAGCGAATGAGAGGTTAGCCCACCCTCATCTTCCATAGGGTTCCTACGTTTGCGATTCCGAGAGATCGGAGCGACAACTATGGACCGTTCTCGAGCGGACAAGTACATTCCCGCTGATCTATCACCGCAGGCAGTTGGGCGAGCCACCAGTCCCTGCCTTCGGCGATCGGGTCGCTCCAGCGTCGAAAATCAGTCGAAGATCAGTTGCCATTCCCTCCTCGAAAGCTTCCGAATTACCGTCTTTTGCACGTCGCCCACCGTTCGACTTGCGCGGCGTGGGAGGATAGACACATCGAGATCGGGACTTCGATGTGAGGGCCCGGATCGAGTTTGTAGGGAGTATCGGTATGGCACAGGGCATCGTGAAGTGGTTCAACGGCGAAAAGGGCTTTGGTTTCATCGCTCCCGACGACGGAACACCGGACGTGTTCGTTCATTACTCTGAAATCTCGGGCAACGGCTACAAGTCGCTCGACGAGAACCAGCGTGTGGAGTTCGAGGTTGGCCAGGGCCAGAAGGGTCCTCAGGCCACCAATGTGCGCGCTGTCTAATCAGTGACACAAGAAGAGGGCCGCACCCGCAAGGGTGCGGCCCTCTTCTGCATCAGATTCACATATGAATCACTGATCCTGAATGACGGCCAACGCTCCCACGATATTCGACTCCGCAACCGACTTCGAGATTCCGAGATCAGCCAGAACACCTGATCCGTCTTCGAGTTCGAGCAGCGCGAGCAGGATGTGCTCGGTTCCGATGTAGTTGTGGCCCAGGCGAAGAGCCTCACGAAACGTCAGTTCCAGAACCTTGCGCGCGCGAGCGTCGTACGGAATAAGTTCTGGCAGTTCGGAAGTCGGAGCCGGGAGTACACCGGCCACTGCAGCTCGGACGGACCCGAGCTCCACCCCCTGCGCCACTATCGCCTTCGCAGCCAACCCGGCAGGCTCCTCGACAAGCCCCAGGAGCAGGTGCTCCGGCTGGATCTCTGCGTTACCGGCAGCGCGGGCTTCGTTCTGCGAGGCCATGACGACGTTCTTCGCCCGGGGAGTGAACCGGTTGAACCCTTCGTTCGGATCCATCGGCTTCTGATCACTCGGCACCTTGGGAACAAAACGCTTCTGCGCAGCCTGCTTCGACACACCCATGCTCGCACCGATCTCCGTCCACGACGCTCCCGACCTGCGCGCCTGGTCGACGAAGTGGCCGATCAGGTGATCTGCAACTTCACCGAGATGATCAGCTGCGATCACGGCGTCGGAAAGTTGGTCGAGCGCGTCGGTGTGCACCTTCTTGATCGCGTCGATGAGGTCGTCGAGTCGAACCTTGTTGGTCATTTCCACTGGCTTGCTCATGCGTCAACCATAGGTTGACGCAATCGAAAACGTCAACCCTAGGTTGACGATCGTTTTCGCCGCACTGCGATTAGCCGGAAAAGAACTCGCGCAGAGCCGGGACAATAGCGTCGTCGGCAACGCCGTGACCCTGACCGGGGATCTCCAAAGTCTTTGTCCCCGAGACTTTTGCAGCGATTCGCGTCGCCGAAGAAGGCGCCCACTGACCACTGTCACCGCCGTACATGACCAAGGTGGGGACGGTAATGGAGGCAAGCCAGTCGAGCGACTGACAGCCGTGATCACACACGGCGACGTCGTAAGGCAAGGTGTGCGCAATGGCGCACATGTCGGGCCAATCGGCACTCCGCTTGATCTCGTCGACCATCTCCGGGGATGCACCGGTCAGATCCAGAAAACGCGTCACAGCACCTTCCCTGTCGCCGGCCGCGATCAACCGCTCCAGGTCACTTTGGGCAGTCTCGTCACGCTGGTCGTCGTCCATGTACGGCGCCTCGTAGACGGCGAGCTTACGCATCGGAACGGCCTGCGCAGCGGCTTCCAAAGCCAGCGCAGCACCCGACGACAATCCGTAGACCAGCGGCGTTTCACCGGTGGCAGCGACGACCGCTCGCAAGTCCTCCACCTCGGCGTCGATCGAGAACGCACGACTGTCACCGCTGTCCCCGCGTCCCCGCCTGTCGTACGAGTACACCGTGAAGTCCGCCGCCAACGCAGCAGCGAGAGAATCGAACCATCCTCGATCGCAGAACGCTCCGGCAACCAGAACCACTGCTGGTCCGGCACCGGAGCGTTCGTATGCGATGGTCGTGCCGTCGCGGGATTGCACTACCGCTGGGGATTGCCCTGTTTGCACGTCGATCTCCTCAGGTTTGGTCAATGCCTACCTGATTAGACCGCCCGCGTTACCGAAACTCATCGGTCCGGTCGGCAGAGGCTTCAGCTGATCTTGTTGTACAGGGCATCCCAACCCTGTGCCACGTATGAAATCGTGTAGATCGAACCGTAGAACGTGGAGCCGCCCAGACTGGTGACGTTGCCAGCCTGCACTGCCGGGAGTCGCTGCCACAGCTTGCTCGCCACCAATGCCTGGTACGCGGCACTGTCCTCGTTTTCGGTGATCATGAAGCCGTCGACGCCAGCCAGCACATCGAGGCCTTCGAGGCTGACGCCGCCTTCGGGATCGAGGCCCTCCGAGGTGGCAGTTTTGCCACCGATGTCGCCGAGCGTCATGTCGCTGGGCTTGTCGCCCTTCTCGGACGTACGGATGCTCGTGACGTACAGCGTGTTCGTGTCTGGCATGAACGAGACACTGGCAACGGTTTTGGACGCAATCTTCTCGGCATGACGACTGCGGATGTCGGAAATCAGATTGTCGTAGTCGAGCGTCAATCGATCGAGTGTGGCCGTTCGACCGAGCCAGCCCGACAGCCGCGAGAGGTTTGTACGCCAGTCGTCGGTGAACTCGGTCGTCAGAACCGGCGCGATGGTGGACATCTCGGCTACCGGCCACCACTCGCTCTCGTAGTTGAGGCACACGATCAGGTCGGGCTCGAGTGCCAAGATCTGTTCGCGGTTGGGGATCTCCGACAGGAACGGCACCGACGAATCGATAGGCACCCACGGTGTCGCCTGGGCGTACGTGTAGCCGACGAGCGGAAGTTCCAGCGCTACAGCAGGTTCCAGGTCGAGCCGTGAGTCGATCGCGACAACCCTCTTCGGATTGACGGGAATGTCGTAGGTACCGAGAGGTGTCGTCACAGAACGCATTTCGGTTTCACCCGAACTGCTCCCGCTGTCACCGCAGGCCGCCAGGAACGCGCCCAGTCCGGCGATCCCGGCGCCGAAGCCGAACTGCCGACGTGTGAGGTCCGAAACGAGGCGGTTGTCGGAGTAGCCCTCGGGAAGCAAGAGCGTGGATTGAGCGGGCATGCGTGTCGAACCTCCAGAAGAAATGAATCATCCACTGTTGCGAGCGGATAAGGATGCCCTAACAGCGTACGCAGGGAGGGTCGTCGCGATCGGCCCAGAAATAGTCGAATCAGGCCAATTCGCACCCCTTACTTGTCGAGTTTGCGCATCTCGACGAAGTAGACCGCACTGAACGCGAGGTAGGTGCCGACGATTCCGAGGACCGAGATGATCAGGACGAGAGCGAGAAACATAGCCATGATGGTCTCCACTGACACGGGTTGTTCACGATGTCGATCGAGAGAAAATGGCTTCGAACTGCGGCGCTGCGACTCGAAGCGGGGCCGAAACTTTCGGTTACACACACCACGCTAGCCCCAGGCGTCTCGAGTTTCGATGAACTCGAGGTGAACACTCCTACGGCTACGTCACACTTTTCTGTCGGACGGTCAGTTCGGTCCGAGCACCTGTCCGGACCATTCGACCAAGGGCGTCAGTGCGCGCCACGCTGTGCGAACTTCCTTCAATGTCCTGGCGCTGTCCAGCCACGACGGGCTCGGGTAACTACGACCAGCAGTCAGCGACTTGTGACGCAGCAATTCGATCCGCGGGTGATCGACCGTGTATCCGCGAGGCGCCGTCTTGAGCTTGTCGCCGCCGATCGTGAATCCGGCCTTCTCGACCGAGGCCAGGATCTTCTCGAGCTCCGGCCCTCGAACGTCGTCGTCGACAGCCGCACGATAACGCGCGATGGTCTCCGAACTGCTGGCGTAGAAACCACCGGCCACCATCAACCCTGCCGCGTCGATCTGCACGTAGTAGCCACAGCTCTCGGCGAGACCGACGAACGCTCCCTGGTGCGTCTTGTACGGGATCTTGTCCTTCGAGAATCGAACGTCACGATATGGCCGAAAGAGCTTGGCCGTGCCGAATTCGTCCTCCAACGCCGCGGTCAACGACGCCATCGGACGACGAACCACTTCGTCGTACGTCTCCTTGTGCGCTGCCCACCAGGTCTTGCTGTTGTCGGCCTCCAGGTCTTCGTAGAAGTCGAGTGCAGCAACGGGTATGCCAGTGAACGCAGCCATGGCGTAAGCCTAGTCCGGGCTGACACGCACCACCGACGTGTCATCCGAATGGACTCTTGCCGTGCCCGCGAATTGCCCGAAATATGGCCAGGTGGACCAAACAATTACTCACAGGGGGGAATACATGACACCGAGACTGTCGGCATTCACGGATCTACTGGCCCAGGAAGTCTTCCAACCAACCCCGGTAGTCGTGGAAGCCCCAGTGAGCATTCCCGTTCTCATCATCGCCGTCATCGCGTTGGTGACTGCGATAGCAGCACTTGCTGTGGCACTTTCGGCTCGCATGCGCGCCACGGCCACACCGCGATCCGCCGCGGCTCAGCAATACGGCTCAGTGCAAGCTTCACAGAGCCCTCCACCAGCACCACCCGCAGGCTGGCACTCACAGCCATAGAGCACAACTGAGTGAACCGCGTATCTCTGGCATCAACGAGGTGTTGCCCTGCACCGATGCCCGAATCGGTGGGAATCCGTAGACTGCATGGGGATGATTTCCGAAATACAAGCATGGGAACTGACCGACACCAACCGAGACTGGCTGATTCACCGACCCGTCGAGATCGCGATCTACGTGGCGCTCGCAGTCGTTCTGCGCTTCGCACTGCACCGCGGGATCGATCGAATGTCGAAGCCTCGCAAGTCTCCGAACGCCAAGGTGAACGAGCGCCGATCGCAGCGAGCCCGGACCATCGGTTCGGTACTCAAATCGACGGTGTCCATCGTCATCCTCGTCTGGTGTGTGCTGCAGATCCTCGGCATCCTCGGGATCAACGTCGCGCCGTTCATCGCATCCGCCGGCGTCATCGGTCTTGCCATCGGTTTCGGTGCACAAAACCTGGTGCGTGACTTCCTCTCCGGCATCTTCATGTTGCTCGAGGATCAGTACGGTGTCGGCGACGTCGTCGATCTCGGCGACGCGGTCGGCACCGTCGAAACAGTGGGCCTGCGTGTCACCACGATTCGAGATGCCAACGGCACCTTGTGGTACTGCCGCAATGGCGAAATCCTGCGAGTGGGCAACATGAGTCAGGGTTATGCCACTGCAGTTCTCGATCTCCCGATCGCCCACAACGCGAACGTGCACAAAGCGTGCGAGGTGGCGACGCGAGCTGTCCTCGAGGCGGCGGAGTCCGAACCGATCAGGGCGGACATGATCGACAAACCGGAGATGCTGGGAGTCAATTCGGTTACTGCCGAGGCAATTACCATTCGAGTGACGGCGCAGGTCAAGCCTGGGCGCCAGTGGGCAGTCCAGCGCGCATTTGCACGCTCGGCGCTGACTGCGTTCGAAGAGCAGGGAATCGAGGCACCTTACCTGCCTGTTCTGCGCTGACGGTTGAGACGGAATCGTCTGCCCTTTCCATCAATTACGCGAGCCCCCGGCGGGGTCGAAACCACCGGGGGCTCGCTGGTGCCTGAAGCACGATTCAGACGGTGGAGGTCGAGACCTCCCGATCTGCCGAGCTGTTGCCAAACACCCTGTGCAGGAACATCGTCAGAGCAATTGCTGCCACGATTCCGATCAGCGGCGGGATTCCCACCTCGAACTCACCGGAAAGCCAAGCGAGGAACGCTGCGACGGCATAGACGGCGAGGTTTCGCCAGTGGACCGGCTGCGGGGTGTATCCCTCGGGAATGCCGCGCCGCCACCGGCACAGGAAGTCCGCGATGATCACGCCGCCCAATGGCGGGATGAACGTTCCGAGCAGGCTCAGATAGTCGACAAGATGGTTGTGCACACCGGTCAGAGCGAGCGCCGTGCCGATCACACACCCACCGATGACGAAAGGGGTCTTGCGGGGCTTTCTGAACAATTCGGCGCCGGCCACACCGAAGGCGTAAGCGGTGTCGGCGTTGCTCTTCCAGAGATTCCCGAACAGCAAGACCAAGCCCCAGCCGACAAGCCCGAGGTTGTAGAGAATCAGCACGAAGTCACCTTCGTGGAACGTGATGGCTCCGATTGCACCGAACAGGATCATCAATCCGTTTCCGAGGAGGAACCCGATAACGCAGGCCCACACCGCTTGTGATCCGGAACGGGCAAACCTGGTCCAGTTGGGCGCTTGCGTTCCCGCCGATACAAACGTGCCGACCACAGTGGTGATTGCGAGCGCGATCGTCATGGTCGTCTGCGGTTGAACCGAGACCAGACCGGAGAACCCACCGACTTCCTCGAGGGACCGGAATACGACCCAGCAGGCCAACGCCAGGATCAATGGCGTCGAGACGAGCGAGACCCAATACATTCCGCGGTAGCCGTAGCAGGCGGTGATGCACATCAAGATGCTCGCCGCGATCATCACCGACGCCCGCGCGAGATAGGAATCCCAGCCCAATGCCTGCGCGGTGAGATCGCCGATCGTGCCGATGATGACTCCGTACCAGCCGATCTGGGTACCGCCCAGCAGGATCGAAGCGAGCTTGGACCCGCGAGTGCCGAAACTGTAGCGCGCCATCACAACTGTCGTCAGCCCGGTTCGGGCTCCGACGAACCCCATCATGGCGACGTAGACCCCCAAGATGGCGGATCCGGCGGCGATCACCACCATCAGTTTCCAGAACGAGAACGCGGTACCGAGCGCTGCTCCGGCCAACATCGTCGGCGTGAAGATGGTGAACCCCAGCAACACCACCGCGAGCGAGAAGAACGGCTTTCGTGCATGAAGCGGAACCGGACTAACGGGATAGTCCGGATCGACGGGGTGATCCGCACTCTCCGAATCGCTTGCGGCCGTGGCAGGTTCGACGGCGCTGCTCATACAACTTCGCCGATGTCTTCGAGCCACAGGCTCGGGCGCTCGGCCAGCATGCGGTCCATCAGTGCCACACACTCCGCGTCATCGACGACGTCGACCTGAATTCCGCTGCTGCGCAACCATTCTTCCGATGCCTCGAAGGAACGATTTTCGCCGACTACGATTCGAGGGATCTCGTACAGGCGCGCCGTTCCGGCGCACATGAAGCACGGTGACAAAGTCGTGTAGAGGACACACTCGCGATACACCGAGGCCGGCAGTCGTCCGGCGCGCTCGATGCAGTCGGTCTCTCCATGACGGATGGCGCTGTTCATCTGGACCCGGCGGTTGCGTCCGACTGCGAGAACCTCGCCGCGGTGAATCAGCGCCGCGCCGATCGGCACGCCGCCCTCCTCCCAACCGATCTTCGCCTGTTCGATCGCAAGTCCGAGAAAATACTCATCGGTGTGTGCCGGGTGGTTCATGTGCGCTCCTGGAGTCTGACCAAAATCGTCGATTGTGGCTCGTGTCACAATCCGACCATGGTGGTAACAGCCCGACAAGGGACAACCTGTCAGTTCGGCAGAACTAGCTCTATGACGAAGTGCCCCCTCGGCGGACGATATAGAAATGCTCCCGACTCTGCGACAAGTTCTTGCGATGCCCTCGTTCAAGGCCGCCGCAATCGAGGTGCTCGCGGGCGACGTCGATACCGCGGTGGTCCGCTGGGTCCATTCGTCCGAGGTGTACGAGATGGGTGGGCTGCTGTCCGGAGGTGAGGTCCTCCTGACCACGGGCCTCGGTCTGCACGGGCGATCTCCCGAGCAGCTCACCGCCTACATCGACCAGTTGGCGGACGCGGGATGCGTCGCGCTCGCGATGGAGGTCGGCCGCTCGTTCCTCACGGCCCCTCCCGAACTCGTCGAAGCATCGCGCCGACGCGGGCTCGCGTTCTTGGCCCTGCACGCAGTAGTGCCCTTCGAGCGGATGGTCGAAGACTTTCACGACCTCATGCTCCGCCGCACTCTCGGTTCGGCACAGGCGGGCGAGCCTGTCTGGCAAGAACTTCTGAGCCTCGTGGTGGCGGGCCAGGGCATGACCGCGCTGCTCGACAAGGTGTCACGACTCGCGGGGTGCGCCGTCGATCTCCTCGACGCGGATGGCAGAACCGTCGAGCGCAGCACAACCGGCGCAGAGCGGTCCGAGACCGAACGCACGATCCACGACGTACGCGGTCCGACGAACTCACTCGGTCGACTTGTTCTGTGCGGGCCCGCAACTACACGCCGAACCGCCGTCGCAAACTGCGCCGCCGTCGCGGTGGCTCTGGAACTCGGCCGTCACGGCGACCTCGGCCCAAGACAGTCACTCGCGCAATCGGTGATCACCGACGTGGTGGGCGGTGTGCTCACATCGCACGGCGACTTGTCCGAACGACTGACAGCGGCCGGGTGGACGCCGTTGTCGGAGGGGCACCACGTCCTCGTCGCCGCTGTCGACATCGATCGGCAAACGCCGGTTCGAGAGCTCGCTGACCAAGTACGCGACGCCGTGCGGGCCGTGCTCGGCTCCTGTGTCGTCGGGACTGCGGCCAATCACGTCATCGTGCTCGCGCATGGGTGGGCGTCCGCATCCCCCGCTCGAGTGCGGACTGCGTTCACCGAAGCCGACGAGCTGCTACGCCGCGGGCCGGGCGGTTCCGCGGTACGCACGCTCGGAGTGGCGACGCCGGTCGAGGATCTGTCGGGCGTCGGTGCGGCGGTCGCGCAAGCTCGCGAAGTCGTCCAGATCGCACGGCGTTTCGGCACCCGGACCGGAGTGATCCTCGCCAGGGACGTCGGCGTCCAACGACTGCTCGCCGCCGGCACGACGCCCGCTTCCTTGTCCTCGTTTGTCACGGAGCAACTCGGTTCGCTGATCGCTTACGACACAGCACATTCCGCCGACCTCGTCCGGACACTCGACGCGTACCTCGCACACCGGGGCGGCAAGGCGAGAACCGCGGATTTCCTCGGCATTCGGCGCCAGTCGCTCTATGCACGGCTCACTCGTATCGAGAAGCTGATGGGAGTTTCCCTCGACGATCCGGCGCAGGTGGTGTGTCTCGGGCTTGCACTGACCGCATGGCGCATGCGTACCGGCCTTGACCCACAAGCTGCGTTCGAGCGTCTCCCCGGGTGAGCGACAACCTCTGCGATGATGAACGAATGACCGGAGCAGCGGAATTGATGATCGAGATCCCTGCCGGCGAGGTGCATCTCAGAGACGATCGCAAAGGCACTGCGTGGACCTCGAAAGTCGAATCATTCCGCCTCGCTCGCCATCTCACCACCAGGGCACTGCTTCACGGAGATTCGGCGGACGATCCGAGCAAACCCGCGGTCGACCTCTCGTGGAAAGACGTCATCGCAACCTGCAACACACTGTCAGTCGCGGACGGTCTGTCGCCCGCGTATCACGACATCGACACCGAGTCTCCCCGGTGGGACCGGGCGGCAACCGGCTACCGACTCGCCACCGAGGCCGAGTGGCAGTACGCGTGCAAAGCCGGCACCTCCGGCTACCGCTACGGCGAAATCGACGAGATTGCCTGGTACAGCGACAATTCAGAAGGACGAGCACATGACGTCGGGATGAAGGCACCCAACAACTGGGGCCTGTACGACATGATCGGCAATGTCTGGGAATGGTGCTGGGATCTCTACGACCCCGAGGTTTACGGCACGTACCGGATCTTCCGCGGCGGCAGTTGGGCCGAAAGTGAGCGCGGTTGCGGCGCTACCGTACGGAGGCGAAGCCACCCGACGTTTGCTATCGATGACTTGGGATTTCGCCTAGCTCAGACGATCTGAGGGCAGACGGCCGAGGACTTCGAGCACAGCCTCGATCTCTTCTCGACTGCGCAGCCGAACTATCGGCAACGACGGCACATCGACAAGGACCGTGGCCATACGCCCGACATTGCGTCCGTCGCTTCGCCAGGCCCAGCGCACCACATGATCCGGATCGAACAGAATGGTGTGCAGTGGCGGCTCCATGTTGCGATTCCACAACACCTCTCGCTGCAATCGCCGACGCACGGTTCGTGTGATCACCTGGCGCATCACCGTCCGCCGAGGCAGATCCAACCACAGCATCAGGTCCGCACGCTCGGCCAGTAGCCGACGCACCGCACCGTACTGCCACTCGGTCACCCAGGCCGGCTCGCTGGAAAAGCGTCGTACTTCGGTTTCGAAACTCTCGAGCGGAACCCAGTCGGGCCCGTGGAACAGCGAGTCCAACTCAGTGTGTTCGATCCCGAGAAGCTGCCCGATTCGACCGGCGAGAGTCGTCTTTCCGGCGCCCGAGGTCCCCGCGACAAGGATCTTCTGCGGACGAGTCGTCAGCGAGGCGGGGTCTACGAAAGGCACCGATACACACTAGGTGCCTTACACTTCGCAGTCCACCCATTCGATGTAACCGGTGCCGTTGATCGACGCACCGTCGAAGCTTCCCCGGTAGGTGTACGCGCCGACGTATCCCTTACCGTGGCCATAGCGCCACTCCGAGTCGATCTCGGCCTCGAACTCGACAATTGCCCTGCCGTAATCGCGTACCTGCCAACGCAGTACGCGCGGCACACGCATCTCACGTCCCTGCGGGTCGACATGCAATGCGTCAGCGTACTCGAGTACGTCGAACACCACATCGTCGAAGACCCTTGCGCTGCCGTCCACCGTCCGAATGTAGGCGAGCTTGCACGCCGTAACCCCTGAAGCTCGAACATCGGTGAGCAACAATTGATGCCGGTCGTCGAGCTGAACGATCTGGTAGGTGAAGAAATCGGCCGGGAGCTTCCAGGACTCGGGAAGGGCGCGGCGGGTCAACGATTGCGGTGTCATACACCGCGCGTATTCGACGGTGCACGGAGCCGAAATACTCACCGGGCCATCCGGACTCGAGATCGTCCCGGAACACTGCGCCAGCAGACTGACGTGGTCGTAGACGGGATTGCGCACGAACCACGACGCTTGATCTGATGCCACGATCTCGAGATCGACGTCGAAAGAGTCGTATCGTCCGGTGACACGGAACTTCGGATAGCTGTTGTCGATGATCAGGTTGTCACCGAAGGCGATTCGCGAACCATCTTCTTCGAACGCACACTCATCGGCCGCGTCGTACGCCCGATAGAAGTGATGCCCCGGCGCTGCGGTAGAACTCAGCACGGTTGCAGTGTTTCGCGCGTCGGGTGCAGCGAGATAGTCGTTGTCGAACACCACCGTCCCGGTTGCACCGATCAACGTCATGATGTTGAGGTAACGGAAAGGCCCTGGCAGCCGGGGAACGAAGATCCCGTAGTGCGTCCACGCGAACTTCCGCGAAGCCAGGTGCGGACGCATCATGTCGGGCCGATCGAACGGGCGTACCGATTCCGCCATTCGCTTGTCGATCAGCGGTAGCGCGCCGTCCAGCAAGGCCCGAACCGCGGGTCGCCACAATCGGCGCGAGCGGGTGGCTGGAACAGGGTCGGAACGATCAACGGTTTGTCCGGTCACGCCCCTAAGTTAATGTAACCAGCCGTAACAAACAAGTGTCGAAGTTTCCTCGACGACCTCACACCCTGAACACCCGCGCCCTGCCCACGGGGCGAATAGCATGTGAGAATCCGCGTACCGGAACCGGTCGCAGAGAGGGCGCAACAATGCAGCACGAAGAGTCGTCGTTCACCGGAGTAGCCGGCACCAAGATCGTCTACGACGTGTGGACACCGGACCGCGAACCCACCGGGGTTCTTGTCCTGTGCCACGGACTCGGCGAACACGCGAGGCGCTACGACCATGTTGCTGCGCGGCTCGGGGAACTCGGGCTCATCGTGTACGCACCCGACCATCGCGGACACGGACGCTCTGGCGGCAAGCGCGTTCACCTGAAGGAATTCTCCGACTTCACCGACGACGTCCACACGTTGTTCTCGATCGTGACGGCGGCACATCCCGGCAAGGACAAGTTCCTGCTCGGCCACAGCATGGGAGGCGCAATCGCACTTTCTTATGCCCTCGACCATCAGGCCGATCTCAAAGCACTCGCCCTGTCCGGACCTGCTGTGATCATCGCAACCGGCACTCCGAAGATCGTGATGCAGCTGGGCAAGATCGTCGGCAAGTACCTCCCCGACGTGCCTGTCGAGAACCTGGAAGCGGCTGCCGTATCGCGTGATCAGAAGGTTGTCGACAAGTACAACGCCGACCCGCTGGTTCACCACGGCAAGGTTCCTGCCGGAATTGCGCGCGGCATGATCACCGCCGCGGAAGGCTTCCCGGCGCGCCTGCCATCGCTCACCATTCCCGTACTGCTTCAACACGGCTCGGACGACCGATTGACGGACCCCGCCGGCAGCAAGCTCGTAGCAGAGTTGGCCGGTTCTTCGGACGTCACCTTGAAGGTGTACGACGGCTTGTATCACGAGATCTTCAATGAGCCTGAGCAGGAAGAGGTTCTGAACGATCTGATCGAGTGGCTGCGCCCGCGGGTCACCGGAGCATAATCATGTCGACGTGCGGGATCCTGCTGGCTGCCGGGGCCGGATCCCGCATGGGCAAACCGAAAGCTCTCGTTACGGGCACGGACGGCCAGCCTTGGCTTCGCCACGGGGTGGCGACGCTGCAGTCCGCCGGACTCTCACCGGTCATCGTGGTTCTCGGCGCACAGGCCGAGGACGCCGTCGAACTGCTGCCCACCACCGATGTCATTGTGGTGAAATCGGATTGGGAACGGGGAATGAGCGCATCACTACGCTGCGGACTCGAGGCAGCCATGCAGATCGAGGGTGCCGAGGCGGCAGCGATCTCCCTGGTCGACGTCCCGGACCTGAACACCGACACCGTGACGCGAATCGCGGGTCAGGGCATCCCATCACGAAACATACTGCGAAGAGCTGTCTTTCACGGAAGGCCCGGCCATCCTGTCCTGATCGGACGCGACCATTGGCCGACGCTTGCAGAGTCACTCACCGGGGACGGCGGCGCCAACACCTATCTACGCGAACACGGCGTGGAGTTGGTGGAGTGCAGCGACCTCAGCAGCGGCGTCGACGTCGACTATCCCGAAGCCTGATCGCACTGTCACAATCCTCCCAGGTGGTGGGTGTCCGAATTCGGTGTAAAGATGATCCGATGAAACGTACCGTCGCCGCCCTGCTCGACATCGAGATCGACGAGGCGACCAATCTGGAATTCCAGATCGCGGTGACGCGCGCGCCGGGTGTCGAACTGCTGGAAACGATGTCGTTCGTCCATGACGGCAATCCGATCGAACCCCGTGAGATCATCGCCGAACACGGCACCCGAATTCACCTACTCGACTGTGCCCCAGGCAAACTGATCGTCAGCTACGACGCGACCGTGATCGGCCGCGCAGAACCGTCGTCGGTCGGCGACTACGACGTGTCGAAATATCTGCGCCCCAGTCGCTATGCCGAGGCCGACAAGTTCTTCGGTTTTGTCGCCGGGCAATTCGATCTCGCCACTCCCCCGGCCGAACTCCTCCTCGAAGTCACCCGCTGGGTGAGTACACATTTGAGTTATGTTCCCGGCACCAGTCGCGGCACCGACAGCGCGGTAGACACCTTGCTCGCAGGCGCCGGAGTGTGCCGCGACTACTCGCACCTGACCATCTCACTATTACGCGCCGTGGGGATTCCCGCGCGCTTGGTGGCCGTCTACGCGCCGGGCTGCGATCCGATGGATTTTCACGCCGTCGTCGAAGCCAGTATCGACAACGTGTGGCGCGTGGTCGACGCAACTCAATTGGCGCCGCGCAGCAATCTTGTGCGGATCTCGACCGGGCGAGACGCCGCGGATACCGCCTTCCTCGACAACCACGGCGGTTCGATCACGTTGCATGCCTCGGAAGTTCGCGCAGTCGTCGACGGCGTTCTCGACAACGACGACTACGCAACACTCACGTCGATCGGCTGACAAACACCTCAGGCGCTGATCTGGTTCTGCGAGGCCATCGTTCGCTCGAGGAACTTGACCGTGAGATCAACGATCGCCTTACCCTCCCGAAGAGCTTTGCCGATCACCGGGAAAGCATGGATCTGCCCACTCCAGATGTGCGTTTCGACGGCTTGTCCTGCCTTGATCAGGTTTTCGGTCATGATCTCGACGTCCGGACGCATCAGTTCGTATTCGGCGGACACCAGGAACGACGGCGGAATCAGGCTGGCGTCGGCGTTGATCGGAGACTGCGCACCAGGAATCTCGTCCGGACCCTCCAGCCACCGGTCCTTGAGCTTTTCGACCTGTGACATCGGTAGGTAGGCATCGCGTTTCATGAAATCGGGATCGTGGTCCTCGAGGTTCACGTTGAGAAGAGGGGAATATCCCACCACGGCAGCGGGCCGCGTGATTCCGCGCAGTGCGGCAATTTCGGCGACTTTCATGGCCAGGTAACCGCCCGCCGAATCACCGGCAAGCACAATCTTGTTCGGGTCTTCCGCTGTCTCGAGCAACGCGGTGTACGCGGCCATCGCATCCTTGACGGAGGTGCCGATGGAACCTTCCGGCAGCTGACGGTAGCGCACGGAGATCACCGGCACCCCGGCCTTCGCCGAGAGCAAACCGCACAGCGCGCGGTGCGTTGCCAGACCGCAGAAGACGAACCCACCGCCGTGGAAGTAGAGGATCGTGGCTCCGGCCAACTCGCCCTGCGCTTTGCGTGGATGCTGCACCTTCTCGCTTGGCACACCACCAAGCGTGAAAGGCTCGATGTCGAGGTTCTTCGGCTTCGGCAGTTTGTCCGCCATCGCGTCGAGTCGCTCCAGTTGGCGGATGCCGCGTTCGGTGGTCGGCCAGAGGGTGAACATCGGCTTCACGAACGTCCTGGTCAGGCAGAAGATAACCCGCGCTCGGGGACTCACGTTCCAATGCCATACCGTCGAATCTCGCGTCCGCATAGCGTCCTCCCAGGTCAAGACGTTTTGTGCATGTGAGTTACACATACTTGTCGACTGCTGTTGTGAACGATAACTGACGCTGCGTCAAAACGACACGACGGGTAGGCATGAATTACTCGAGCGTGTGTAAGTTCGGCTCGCAATCACGGCTGGGAGAGATACGCGGAGAGTCCGCGGTGCCCGCCACGCATCATCGCTTCATGATTCCACTCGAATACCGGCTTCGCGATCTTCGAGGCCAGACCGAGCGCTCCGAACACCGCTACTTGTTGCCGAAAGTCGGCGACGCAGCCAGATTCAGCGGGGCGTACCACCCAGCTACTCCACCCGGTCATTGCCCCGGAGAGACGCACTTGCAGACGTCGGGCAACGGGGTCTTCGACCTCGCGTCGCCCGAAGACCAGCAGCGTCAGAGGGACAGCGCTGCGGATGGCCATGGAGCCCGAGTGCTCGTCGGTCGCCCGGACTCGGCGTATCTGAGGCCACCACTGCGAATACCGCTCGGCATCCGCGAGAACGGCGTAGACACGGTCGGCAGAGGCCTGGAGCGTCCAGACGCTGTGGAAGTCGAAGTCGGTCACGGCGTCCGAGCTAGCCGGTGCGCACGGCGAGATCGCCGAACAACGAATACGAGACGACACGAATAACCGGTGCACCTGGGCCAGGATCCTGTCGACCCCCGTCGAATTCCCGATCTCCGAAAAGGTCGAAGCCACCCAACTCGACTGAAACACCCTCCGGAACCCGCAGCCTCGTGTCCCCGAAGATCGACACGATGGTGATCGTCGAGGAGGACGCTGTGATGGTTGCCGATCGCAGATCGAACTTGACGTCCCCGAACAACAGCAGAGCGAGTGTCTTTTTTGCCAAAGACCAGCGGCCGGAGCGCTTCGTGTCACCGAAGACACCGACGATCGTTGCTTGCGGCGGCGACACCACAGCAGGTGGTGCCGCACTGAACGGCACGATCTGCTCGAGCTGCCCTCGATCTGCGGTGGGCGACCACACCACTGCCGCCTTGTCCGAGTACTCCTCGAGGGTCAAACGCCCCTCACCCACCGCGACTTCCAGACGCGCTTGGGCATCGACACGCAATTGATCGACGTCGTGGCCTTCGTCAGCAGCAGTCACCCATGCACCGTAACCCGAACCGCGGGTCTCTACACGCCTGGCATGCTCAGTATTCGAACGTCTCCACCCGTCGCAGGATCTCCTCCGCAATCTTGGCGGGACTACCGCCCACGTCGACGACGATGGCCTGCTCGTCCGGGTCGACGGCCTCGAGCGTCGAGATCTGGGAGTCGAGGAGCGAGGCGGGCATGTAGTGATCGAGGCGGGCGGTCAATCGCTGGCCGATCTGATCCCGCGAACCGGCGAGGTGCACGAACACGACGTGCTCACCGCGAAGCACGTCGCGGTAGCTGCGCTTGAGTGCCGAACACGTGACGATGCCAGGCTGACCGGCGTCGGTATGGCTCTTGATCCAGACGGCGATCTTGTCGAGCCAGGGCCAGCGATCGTCGTCGTTCAACGGATGCCCGGTCGCCATCTTGTCGATGTTCGCCTGCGGGTGCAGATCGTCGCCTTCTTGAAGGTCCCAACCCATCGCTCCGGCGAGCATGCCGCCGACCGTCGACTTTCCCGAGCCCGAGACACCCATCAGGACGAGCACGGGATACTGCTTCTGCTGTGCCGCTTCGCTGTTCATGTGCTCGCCTACCTAGATGAATGCGCTCAACACGAGCACTCCGGCCAGGCCCGATACCGAGATGATGCATTCCATCACGGTCCAGGTCTTGAGGTTCTGTACCACGCTGACGCCCAGATACTCCTTCACCAACCAGAATCCGGCGTCGTTGACGTGCGAGAGGAAGAGCGAGCCTGCACCGATCGCCAAGACCATCAGCGAGACATGTGCGGACGAGAGGTCGGCCGCAACCGGAGCGAGGATGCCCGACGCCGTCACCGTTGCCACCGTTGCCGAACCCGTTGCGACGCGGATCAATACCGCTACCAGCCAGGCCAGGAACAGCACGGGAAGGCTGCTGCCCTTGATCGCGTCGGCGATCACTCCGGCGATACCGGTGTCGATCAGGACCTGCTTGAAACCGCCACCGGCGCCGACGATCAACAAGATGCCTGCGATGGGAGGTAGGGAACTCTCGAGCGACTTCGAGATGGCCTTGCGGTCCATTCCGCCGCCGCGACCCAGCAGCACCATTCCAACCAGAACCGCGAGACCCAAAGCCACAACGGGTGTTCCGAGGAAGTCGAGGACGGATTTGGGGAGTGCCTCGGAATCGGGTGCGATCACGTCGGCGAATGCCTTGCCCAGCATGAGAACAACCGGGAGGAGGATCGCTGCGAGAGTCGCCGCGAACGAAGGGCGCTGCTGCTTCTCTTCTTCACCTCGATCTTCGCCTGTGACAAAGAGATCCGGAACCTTCACGTCGACCCACCGCGCTGCGTACTTGCTGAAGACCGGTCCGGCGAGAACAACAGTGGGGATCGCGACGAGGACACCGAGCGCGAGCGTGAGGCCGAGGTTTGCGTTCAACGCCGAGACTGCAACCAGCGGCCCTGGGTGCGGGGGGACCAACCCGTGCATGGCCGAGAGGCCGGCGAGGGTGGGGATCGCGATGCGCATCAGGGACAATCCGGATCGCCGCGCGACGAGGATGATGACCGGCATCAACAGAACGAGACCGATCTCGAAGAACATCGGCAGACCGATGACAGCGCCGACCAGAGCCATGGTCCACGGGAGCGCCTTGGTGCTGGAGCGGCCGACCAGTGTGTCGACGATTCGGTCGGCACCACCGGAATCGGCCAGGAGTTTGCCGAACATCGCGCCGAAACCGATCAGGATTCCGACGCTTCCCATGGTCGATCCGAAACCGGTGGCGAATGCTGCAACCGACTCTGCCGAACCGAGGCCGGCCGCCAGACCGACACCTACCGCGCCGATGGACAGCGCGAGGAAGGGATGCAGGTCGAGCCAGGTGATCAGCGCGATGATGACCGCGACGCCGGCGACTGCAGCGATGATCAATCGTGCGTCGCTACCAGCGGGGACGACCTCGGCCGCCAGCAATGCTGTGGTGTTCATAGGGACTCCCAGTCCGATGAGTGATTGAGGTCACTGTTCCTTAATTAACCTACAATTTCAAGAGCAGACACTAATTTGTAGTATTTATTCGCCTTGCACCGGGCTTACTCCATACGCATGGGACGATCTACGTATGCCTTCTGTCCCGTTTCAGCAGTTACACGACTCGATGCTGGAACAGCTCGGCCAAGACATAGTCGGTGGTGTGCTCCCCCCGGGAACCACGATCTCCGCCGACGAGGTGGCAACGCGCTACGACGTGTCGCGAACCGTCATCCGCGAAGTTGTCCGCGTTCTCGAATCTCTCGGATTGGCTTCGGTTCGTCGACGCGTCGGAATCACCATCCTGGGCTCCGAACACTGGAACTCGCTCGACCCCAATGTCATCCGCTGGCAACTGGCCGGTCCTGATCGGTTCGAGCAGCTTTCGATCCTGAGTGAACTCCGTTCCGGTATCGAGCCCCTGGCGGCGCGACTGGCCGCAACTCGCGCAACACCCGACCAGTGCGGCGCTCTGACCGCAGCCGTCATCGGCATGTCAGCTACCTCTCGCGCTGCCGATACCGGCGCCTATCTCGGCCATGACTCCGACTTCCACCGCACCCTGCTCGCCGCCTCCGGTAACCCGATGCTGCGGGCGATGTCGCAGATCGTCGTCGAGATACTCGAAGGCCGCACACGCCACTCCTTGATGCCCCACGAAGCCGACCCCGAAGCGATTCACCTGCACGGAGTGGTCGCATCAGCCATTCAGTCCGGCGACGCCGACGCTGCAGAAACCGCGATGCGCTCGATCGTCGCGGAATCCGCAGAAGCGGTCGAAACAATGCGCGAAAGCCCCGAACCGCCGCCTCATCTGTAAGTCGAGCCACAGACTCGCCGGAATTGGCCCGCAACTGCTCCGCAAGTGGAACGCTTGGCGCCATGACAGCACTCGCTACCCAGAACAGCGCACTCTGATGGCCCGCCCGGTACGCGTCGTCGTCCTCGGTGCCGGATCGTGGGGAACCACGGTGGCCGGCCTCGCTGCCCGCAACACTCCCACCCTGCTGTGGGCACGAAATTCCGAAGCGGCCGACGAGATCAATTCGCAACGGACCAACTCCAAATACCTTGGTGAGCGCAAACTTCCCAAGGGACTCAAGGCAACCTCGGATCTGGTCGAAGCCGCTCGTGAAGCGGACGTACTCGTATGTGGGGTGCCTTCGCACGCCGTTCGCGCCACCCTCGCCGAGATCGCCAACGAGGTTCGGGCGTGGGTCCCGGTGTTGTCACTGTCCAAGGGCCTCGAGCCCGGCACCCGGCAGCGCCCCACCGAAGTGATCGCCGAGTGCCTGCCCGGCCATCCCGTCGGACTGCTCGCGGGCCCCAACATCGCCAAAGAGATCGTCGACGGCATGGCCGCGGCATCGGTCGTGGCCACCCAGGACGATCGCGTCGCCGCCGCGCTGCAACCCCTGTTCGCGTCGTCGGTCTTCCGTGTCTACCGCAACACCGACGTGCTCGGCTGTGAACTCGGCGGCATCCTCAAGAACATCGTTGCCATCGCCTCGGGCATGGCCGACGGCCTGGGAGTCGGGGACAACACTCGTGCGATGGTGCTCGCGCGCGGTCTCGCCGAAATGACCCGACTCGGTGAAGCGATGGGCGCCAACCCGCGCACCTTTGCCGGCTTGACGGGCGTCGGCGATTTGATCGCCACCTGCATGGCTCCGACTTCTCGCAACCGTCGCGTCGGCGAAGCTCTGGCGCAGGGATTGACCGTCGAGGAGGCGGTCGCCAAGCTCGGCCAGGTCGCCGAGGGAGTAAAAACTGCCCCTACCGTCATGGATCTGGCTCGCGAATACGGAGTCGACATGCCGATTGCCGCGGAGGTCGAGGCCGTCATCGGTGGTCGCCAAAGTGCCAGCGACGCATATCGCGGACTTCAGAAGGTTGCCCCGGGCGGCGAGCACGAGGTGGCGTGAGGAAGATCTACAGGTATCTAGCGATTTGGCTAGATACCTGTAGATCACCCGAGATCACGGAATTGGAGCGTCGACGAAAATGTCGATAGCCAACGGTGACTGACCGCCGTACTGCGAGAAGTCCGAAATCCCCGCCTCGCGCAGGACATCGACGTCGAGCACCGTCCGACCGGTATCCGTGCCGGCGGGACGTCCGAGAATCTCGATAGCCGCATCAGCCATGATCTCGGGTGAACGCGAGTGATCGATACTTTCGTCTCCCCCGAGCAGGTTTCCGACGGCCGCCGTGGCGATCATGGTCTCCGGCCACAGACAATTACTCGAAATCGGTGCACCTGAATACTCCGCGGCGATACCCAAGGCCGCCAATGTCATTCCGTATTTGGCCAGCATGTAGCCCGGATGAGCACCCAACCAGTGCGGCGAAAAGTTGAGCGGTGGCGACAGCGTCAATACGTGCGCGTTGGCCGAAACCCGAAGGTACGGAAGGCACGCTCGGGTGAGCGCGAAAGTGCCACGGACGTTGACCTGCTGCATCAGATCGAATCGCTTCATCGCGAGGTCTTCGGTTTTCGAAATGTCGAGGACGCTCGCGTTGTTGACCACGATGTCGATACCACCGAAGTGCTCTACCGCTGCATCGACGGCGTGCGCGATGTCGTCGTCGTTCCTCACGTCACCGACGACGGGAACGGCATGACCCCCAAGCTCGTTCAACTCGTCCACAGCCGTGTGGATTGTTCCGGGCAACCGGGGGTCAGGCGTATCGGTCTTGGCGAGCAACACGACGTTTCCGCCGCGGCGCGCTATCGCACGGGCGATGGCAAGTCCGATGCCACGGCTTCCCCCGGACATGATCGCGGTTCGTCCGCGGAAGTTCTTGTCGTCCAAAACGAATCCTTGTCATCGTCGACGGTCTTCGTCGCTGCGGTTGTGGCCGCGGGAAGTCCCGGCACGACCACTCGTCGACTTCCACGATATGAGCGCCTTCACGCGATGACTACGGCCGCGGAGCATCAATAATCGTTGATCAGTTGTCCCGTCAGGACAACTGATCAATGCGGTCAGCCACCCACCGGGCGCAGGATCCACCATCCGCCGAGCACGAGCACCGCGACGTTCACGAGCAGAAACAAACCGACCCAGACGATCGCGGGTATCGGTGAGAGCCTGGCCAATTGGTCGGCGTCCGAGTCCGGTGCCCCGCCTCGTCGCATTCGCTGCCGTTGAAGCTCCACGACTGGGCGTGGTCCGGCGAAAAGCAGGAAGAGCGTCAAGAAGTAGGCAGCAGCCACCTGCTGCTCCTGGGTCCCCCACCAGACGAGTCCGAACAACACGGCTCCCACCACGGCAAGTGAGAAGACTCCGTAGAGGTTTCGGATCAGAACCATCATCACCGCGATCACGAATACGCCGATCCACAACACCGAGACCGCACGCTGCGCGCCCAACAACCCGGCCGCGCCGAGTCCGAGAATCGACGGTCCGACGTACCCCGCGAACGTCATCAGAATGACGCCGAAGCCGGTCGGTTTGCCCGACGAAATAGCGACACCCGACGTATCCGAATGCAGGCGAAGACCTTTCAACCGTCGACCGACCAGGACGGCGACAATCAGATGAGCGCCCTCGTGTGCGATGGTGACGACGTTACGGGCGATCCGCCACAGGTGTGGTTCGAGAACAATGATCACGGCGATCAACGCGGCCAGTTGAACTACCCACGCCGGTGGGTTGGGACTGAGCGCCGCCACCCGATCCCACGCGGTTTCGAGCGCGTTCACTCCGCTTGTCCGCGCAGGTATCGGCCGAAGTGAGGGACCGTGAATCCGATGGACCCACGTTCTGCCGAATAGATCAGTCCCTTCTTGATCAGTCCATCGCGTGCCGGCGAAAGGGAAGCCGGCTTGCGCCCCAACTCGACGGCGATCTTCGCGGTTGCGACGGGTCCGTCGTCACCGGCGAGATCGGCCATGGCGCGCATGTACTCACGCTCCGCGGGCGTTGCTCGCTCGTACCGTGATCCGAAGAAGCCGACAGCGAGTTCTTCCTCAGCCGTCGGCGCGCCGACGCGCACGTCTTCCGACGTGATCGGACTCGACGCCGCCACATCCCACGTGGCCTTTCCGTAGGCCTGAACGAAGTACGGGTACCCGTCAGCCGCTTCGTAGAGGGCGTCGAGCGCGGATTCGGTGAACTCGACGTCCTCACGCTCAGCAGGCGCAATCAGTGCCTGATCTGCAGCTTCACGCTCAAGGCGGTCGATCCGGTGGTAGCTGAACAGGCGCTCCGAGTAGCTTTTCGACGCCGACAGCACAGCAGGCAGATGCGGAAGCCCCGCCCCGACGACGATCAACGGTGCCGCGTCCTGACTCAACTCGTGGCAGGCCCCGCAGATCGCCGAGACATCCGCGGCACCGAGGTCCTGCATCTCGTCGATGAAGATGGCGATCCCGACGCCGACATCCCTGGCCAGCGACGACGCGTCGAGCAGCAACTCGACGAGGTCGATCTCGATGTCGCCGCTGTCTGCCCGACCCTTGATCGCGGGTGCATCGATGCCTGGCTGCCAGCGCTCGCGCATTCCCTTGTCCGCAGTGGCGCGTAGGGCAAACGATTTGAGGACTCCGAGGAACTGCTCGACCCGCTCGGGATCGCGATGGGAGACCGCGATCTCTCGGACTGCCATGTGCAGCGCCGACGAGAGTGGGCGTCGTAAATCCTGATCGGGGCGCGCCTCGATCTTGCCGGTCCCCCAACTTCGGGAGATCGCGGCCGAACGCAACTGATTGAGCAGGACGGTCTTGCCGACGCCACGCAAGCCGGTGAGGACAACACTTCGTTCCGGGCGGCCACGCGCAATTCGCTCGAGAACGACGTCGAAGGCGTCGATCTGCTTGTCGCGCCCGGCGAGTTCCGGCGGGCGTTGACCGGCACCGGGGGCATACGGATTGCGCACGGGGTCCATGCCCATCGACGGTACAAGCCGAGTAGACGAATATCCCGCTCTCTAGCGCGTGTCCTAGAGAGAACTAGGAACCGCAATATCGGCTCGACCTTGTCGAACCGGGCTCCGGCATCGTCGTCTAACCGTCCAGGCTCGACGCTCGGGCGAAGTCCCCGGCCACGTGGGCTCCAATTGCTCCGGCCAGAATGATCGCCGGATGCGTCGCGGCCAGATAGAGCCCCGACACGCCTTCGGCGAAGCCCAGCAGCGGGCGGCCACCACGCGGGATGGGACGGTCAGCGACTACCGCCTCGATCAGTTCCACTTGGTCACCGTCCACGAGCTGACTGCGGATCGCGTGCAGCGTCGGCCCCGCAAGCTCACGAGCATCTCCGGAGAACCCGGCCGGAACATCTTCAGCCGCAATCAGTGTCGTTTCGTCCAATTGCCGGATCTCGAAATCCGGAGAGGACAGTATTCCGTTCACCAATGGGTGGGGCGTCGAGAATCTGATGAGGCAACACGGGGAGGCGTCGACCTCGACGTCGACTCCCGCCGACGCCGCGAGTCCAGGGATCGCGGTACCCGCAGCGAGCACGGTGGCCGATCCGTAGACGGGACCGTCGGCAGTCATTACTCCGTACACTCTCATGCCCTCCGTGAGCACCCCGCGCGCACTGACATCGGAATACACTGTGGCACCGCACTCTTCGGCACCTCGCAGGAGCGATCGAGCGAACGCAACCGGGTCAACGCCACCGTCATCAGGCGCGTACGCTGCGACCGAGGGGGCCGTCCGCAATCCCGGCTCACGAGCAAGGATTTCCTCTTTACCGATGAGGTCGACGGGATGGCCGAGTGCTCGATGAGCATCTACGAACGCTCGAGTCTCCGCTTCCGTCGCTTCCCAGGTGATCGCGCCTCTGCGGCGCAAACCGATTGGCTCGACGAGTTCGCGCTCCAGGCGGTCGAATTCGACTGCAGCGCCTTGCCGGAACGGATCTGAGTAAGTTTCTGCGGCACTATTCGAGAGGCCGACCCAGGCAAAGGAGTTGCCGGTCACCCCTCCTGCCACCGAGCCGTGGTCCAGCACCGTGACTCGGAGACCAATGCGCGCCAGGTGATACGCGATCGACGCGCCGACGACACCGGCACCAATCACCAGGATCGGACTGTCGTTTCGGCCATTCGGATGCGTCACCAGTGGACCATATCTGCGAGCCGCAACCTGGATCCACTCAATTTGGATGCGAGGACTTCGGCGGTTAACGGAGGACTAGGCCTGTTCCCGCTCGGCGTACATCGGGAACGATACGGTGGGCTCATGCTCTGGCGTTGGTTCGCAGTCGTGATCGTCATCCTCGCTGTTGCCGGCATTTGGCACGTGACCATCCCCGATCGACCAGTTGCCGTAATAGTCGACGCCGAGACGCTGGGGTGCGCGACCCCGTATCCGATCGGCCCGCTCCAGACGACATCAACGGCGACGGTTCCAGACGATTTCGTACCCGTCGCCGCAGTCACGTGCGACCCGTTTGTCAGCGACAACGTGGCAGCCGACCGAACCGTCAGCTTCTCTGCTCATCGTTGGGAGGGCGATTTCAGTCGGGCGGTGGAAATGCTGAACCGCTCGTCCGCGCACAAGACTTGGTTCCCCGAAGGCTGCGGTGACAACTACAGCCTGGCTGTCCTGGACCAATTCTGGTTGGTCGACGATCGAGGCCGAGCAACTCGGCCGGGGTATCCCTCCGATTCGTGTGGACTGCCGAAACCCGGTGGCCTGGCCGCCATCAAGGAACTGACACCGGTCGGCAGTACCGAACACCGAATAGCGTTGTCCGACGACCAGATCTACGAACTGTCGCATTGTCGGCCGGCCTACCGACCAGCCACAACAGTTACCACGGCGCTGACGTCGCTGTCGGCGGGCAGCGTTTTCTGCCGATTCTCCGCCACCGAATTCGTAGGCACATCGTCTACGACGGAAACCTTCGACGGACTTTCACCCGCTCCCGACTGTGACGCGGTGGCCACCGAGGTGGCGTCGACGATCTACGTGGACCGTCCTACGAACGAGGAACGATTACTCACCGTCGAACTCGACGGCTGTCGGCGCGTCATCGCCGACGGATACGCACCGATGCAAGCGTCGGACGAGCTGTTGGTGTCTTTCCGGTAGTGCTGCGCCACAATGCAGTTGATCTCCCGCCCGGATGCGTAGGTCCCGATGTGACCAGTGACAGCCCGCAATCCTGTCAGGCGCCCGGGAACTGAAGGTGCGCCTGGGTCTTTCCCAGAACCGTCTGGCCCTTATGCATGACGGTGACATCGATACGCACAGTCCGCGTTGTGGAGTCGATCCGCGCGATCTTCGCAGCGATGGAGAGATCAGCACCATCGACGGCATCGACTACGACGGGCCGAGTAAAGCGAGTTTCATACGAGATCACACCGCTCGGGTCACCAACCCAGTCGACGATGGCCTGCAAAGCAATTCCGGCAGTGAGCATTCCGTGCGCCAGAACTCCCGGTAGCCCAGCCGCAGTAGCGATTGCGTCGTTGAAATGGATCGGGTTCATGTCGCCGGAGGCACCGGCGTAGCGAACTAGGTCATCACGAGTGAGGACCAGATCAACCTTCGCGACGATGTCACCAAGGACGAGGTTTTCGAAAACCGGCACGACGGGTACGGTCATGCGCCTTCTCCTCGCGCCAGCAGGGTCGAGGTGACCGTTGCGACCAAAGCGTCGGTCACGTCGTGGATCTCGGAAACTGTCGACAGGATCGCACTGCCTGCTCGCACTGTCACCCCTGTAATCGTCAGTGTCGTAGACAGGTCATCGCCGGCGACTATCGGACGCTGATGCTCGATCTTCTCGGAAGTATGGACCACACGAGTCGGATCGAGCCCAGTATCCGGCGTGCGCAGCAGTGCCATGATCGCTCGCTGCTGGACAACGGTTGTGAATGTTGTCGGCGCGATGACATCGACGAACCCGGCCTCCCTGGCGACACCGACATCATGGTGCAAGGGATTGCTCGAACGCACCGCCAGAGCGAACTCGCGAATCTTTTCGCGCCCGACAAGGTACGAAGACGAGGGAAACACCCGGCCGGCGAGCGCTGGGTTCACAGGAGACATCCCGGAATACTAACGGCGGCCGACTTCGGGTTGATTCATGGCCTGAGGTCTCGTCGGCCCGAGAATGCGATCGAGGAGACGCTCAACCAACTGGGCCGCCAATTCTGCTGTGGCGTAGCCGGGAAGCATCCCCTGGGCGAGCCCGGCGACAGCCGCCAGAATGAGCTCGGCGTCGAGGTCGGGATCCATTGACGGCGCAACCGCGTCCCGATTGGTCACTCGTTGAAGCTGGCCGGAAATGAGCGCTGTCAACTCTCTTGGGGCAGTGAGGGTTTCCTCGGCGGCGATTCCTTGTCCGGTCAGTGCGGCAGCGTGGAAGGCACCGAGAACAATCGCTTCCTCCCGACGTTGTCGATCGAGTGGGAGCATGCCGACAAGGAACGCTGAAATAACCTCGCGGGGTGTCGCTTCCGCGCCAAGAACAGACAACTCCTGCATCAAGCGAGCACCCGCATCCTGACGCACAGCTTGATGCGTCGCGAGAAGGAATTCCCGCTTCGTGCCGAAGTAGTACTGCACAAGTCGCACCGAAATCCCAGCCTCGGCAGCAACGGACTGAAATGTCACCGCCGCGAGCCCACCGTCGACAATCACTCGCCGCACCGCATCGGTGATCTCCCGTTGCCTCACTTCATGGTCGACCAGTCGCGGCATGAGGCTGTCCTTCCCCTTTCGAATGGATGACTTTGACTCGTTAATGATACGCACGTACCGCATTAGTGATACGGTCATACCATCAAAATTGAATGCAGCGAGAGGGAGGCTCATGCCGAAGATCGGACGATTCAAGAACGAAGCATCAAAGCAGGCGTACGAGAGCATCTACCGAGAACTGGAGGGCACCTGGCCGGTTCCGTCGACACAACTCGACGTGCCGACATCGTTCGGAACCACCCATGTCCGTAGGTCGGGGACCGGCACGGAAACGCCGATCGTCCTGGTGCACTCTCTCGGGGCCAACTGTCTGCAATGGCACATCGTCATCGAGGACCTGTGCCGAGACCGAGTCGTGTACGCAATGGACACGATCGGCACACCAGGCCGCAGTGTCCAGACTTCTCCATTGACCGGGGAATCCGACTTCGCCACCTGGATCAGCGAGGTATTGAACGAACTCAAGGTCGATCGCGTCCACCTGGTCGGCTACTCGCAGGGCGCGTGGCACGCCGTTCTCGTAGCACTGCACGCCCCTGAACGACTGGCGAGTGTGACGCTCATCGAGCCGGGCGGAGTCTTCGACAAGCCCTCGTGGCGCGTACTGCTGAAGATGGTCCGCGCCGGTATACGCCGCACCGACAAAAATATTCGCAAACTCAACGATTGGCTGTCCCCCGGATACGTTCTCGGCGACCTCGAGTTCGCCCTCGCCAAGGAAGCGCTGAATTACCGGCCCGGTGTGGGGTGGGCACGAATGCTCAAAGATGCAGAAGTGCAGTCGATCTCGGTTCCAATGCTCGTAATCTCCGGCGCCGAGACGGTGGTCTCCAACCCCGAGCAGGTGGCCGCGAGGTTAGCTGATCTTGTACCTGAAGCCGAAGTGGAGATTTATGCCGGAACCGGCCACGGAATCCTGGGACACATACCTGATCGGGTAATTCCCCGACTCATGAAGTTCGTCCGCAATCATGACGACGCGAAGCGGACGTGATCTCGCGGACCAGCCGCCGACAAGGTAGTGATGAAGCCGGTCAATCAGCCGGCCAAGGCGGTACAACTGACAGATGAGAACATTCCTCTCCGACCGCCGCGGTCAGGTAATGGTGGCCGTTGCCGCCGCCGTTTTGGTCGTGGCGGGAGGTCTGTGGTGGACGAAGACCATCTCCTTCACCGAAACTGCAGTAGTTCAGTTCAGTAGTAATCGAACCGGACTCTACGACGGGTCCCCGCGCGATGCGTACATCGGCGAACGGGAAGCCTCCAACGGCATGTCTGTTCCTGCTGAAAAACTCGCGCAGATACTCGGCGGCAGTGCTTCCGACTACGAGTCCGATCTGACGATCACAGATGCGGACGTACCTGGGCTCGCGGTGACGGCCCGAGGTCGAACCCCCAGCGCCGCCCGAGCATTGGCGACCGACGCCGCCGAAGCTCTCTGTTCGATGTTCGAAGAAGCCAACGCAATGACTTCCGGAGGGTTCACGTTCACCGTCGTTCCACCGGGGAACTGACGGATCTATGGTCAGTAGCGCGGCCGCGCGAGGTTTATGCCTGTTCCCGCTCGGCGGCGAGGGCGACCGCCTGTTCAAAGGTATGGACGAGCACTGCACGTCGAGCGACCTTGTGATCCTCGTCCGGTTCGAGTTCGTCAATGTAGCCATCCCACACGCGCAGATATCGATCGCGCCAGTCGATCAGCACTTGCGTCGATGGAAAGGTCACACCGACTCGTTTCGTCTGGGCAATATCGGTGAGGATCTCGAGCCACGCCGGCACCATCTCCCCGCCCCATTCATCCGGCTCCAGACTCGAATCGTCTTCGAACTCGGCAGTGATGTCGTCCACGATTCGACCGGTCAGGGCCCCCAACCCATCCGCGACGGTGTCACTGTCAAAGTTTCCCGGACCCCAGACTCCCACAAGCCCTCCCATATCGATTGCGGATAAATTCAGGTCGACAGTCGCGTTCCCGTCGCAGCAGGCAGTGAGCGTGCCCGCAGTCGCAGGTCGGCAATTGCAAATTGGAGAATCTGCCGCCCGCTCAGTCAGAGCTTGCGGTCATTGGCGCCCGCCCAAATCGGACTGTCGACTATCGTCTGAAACTTCGGCGACCCGCCGATTGCTGAGATTTTGAGCATCAACCAGTTCCAGATTCTCACAGCCACCTCCACGTCGTGTTTCACCGTCAACACTAACCGACCGGCAGGACTCTTTCGGCTACCGGTACACCACTATGCGTCGACCAGTTAGACCAAGCGTGAACTCGAACTGGCGCAACAGATCGCCGGGAACTGAAGGAGCGCTTGAGTCTTTCCCAGAACAGTCTGGCCCTTTGTGCGTGACGGCGATTGGTTCTGGGCGCATCGATCCTGCCGGAAGCACTGCGATGTTGTCGGCACATGGAATTGCGCTCGGTGGAGATCGAGGATCCGTATCCACGGGTGTCGCAAGCAATTCCTGAAGATTCGTAGGGGAAATAGCTGCGCATCGCCACCACCAACAGCGATTCCGTCGATTGTGTAACAACCACACGAAGAACAGCCATCGATCTCCGAAAGGAAGACTGATCCGGCGAAACCGCAAGGTAGTGTCACATCTGCCCAGCAAAACTCGCCACGATCTCGAGAAGACGGTCGGCTTTGCCAACTGCCACCTCTGACGTTACGACGTTGCTGGGCAAGTGTTTACGGAAAAGGGCTCCGCACACGGGGTACCGATCGCTGATGGGACTGATCACCCCTTCTCCGAAAGGTATTGGTAACGAATCGAACCCGGAGCACAGAGGTGCAACGATTGGGCGAGTTGATTCAACGCCCCCGGTGTGCGATCTATCTATTTGCGCCAATCATCCTCGACAAAGGCTTAATTCGCCGAACGGGGCCGGGTACCGCAATAGCTGGTCGAGTATTCGATCACGCGTCTTACGCTAAGGAAGGACCGAGAACATGACTGAAGTAATTTCGTGGATTGTCCAGAATCCGATTGGTGCGGTCGTCGCGTTTGTTACCGACATCGTAATATTGACGATGTCGTCTGTCGCGGGATACTCGTAACCAATCCGCCCGTCCTTCACGGTATTCCTAAGTCGAGGAACTACATTCGAAACGCAGAAGGCCGTAACCGCAGCGTACTGTCGGCGCTCGTCACTGACCTTTCGTGGCCTCATATGCCCAACTGCGCTGGGTCCGTACTGATGTCCCTCGTGTCGAGTGTCATACCACCAGTTTCAATCGATCACGCCATCACTACTCAGGAGGAATCACAATGGGTTCGATCAACGCATTCAACGAATGGGTCAACCAAGCTACGTATGCGGGCGACCCGTTTGCCACCGCCATAGCGATCGTCCAGTTCTTCGTGGTGAGTCTCGTCAACCTGTTCACCGGCGGCCCCATTCTTTAAAGGAGTCCACTCGGTCCCACTTCTGCTCGGCGTCCATCGCAGCCTGTTCTTCGGCTGTACAGCTCCGCGCGAAGGGGGCCGGGACCTCGCTGACGAGCATGATGCGTAGTTCGGCCTCGCGGATGGTCAGTGAACGCAGTTTTGGACGGCCGATCAGGACGAGTCGCCATCGGAGCGAATGAACACCGAAGTGCCCAAGCATGTTCGACGCTTGGGCACTGTCGGGCTTGTTACCCGTCAGTCGGGGTGGGCTCGGGGTTTTCCTGGATGTATCGCAGATTGCGAACCCGTACGCTATCGCAATGGACTTGATGGTCTGGATCGTCACGACGCCATTTCTTGCAGCAGCACTGGCAGGCGTGATGCGACGAACGCTGGGGACGAGAGTCGGATGGCCGCGAACCCTCGCGGTCGCGGTGATAGCGCTCTCGGTGGGTGTCCCCCTGTCTGGCTACGCCGCGACATTCGCAGGAATTGCCAGCCAGGACGATCAACTTCTGGTGAGCGTGGGAGTAGCGCTCACGTTCTTCGGAGTTGTCGCGCTATGGGTGTTCGCAGCATGCCTGGCCGCATTGGTTTTCCTCGAAGTCGTGGTTCCTACAGGATCCCTACCAGGTCCGTCGGAAGCATTGCGGCGCAGCCGAAAATCGTGGCGCCGAACGAAGCGGTACGTCCAGATCACGGGCATCGTCGTGCGAGCGGGAGGCGGGCCCGCTCTCCGTGCTGGGCCATCAGCGCCTCAGTTCGGGGATGCACTGGTGGAAGTAATCAACCGGTGCGGTGTCACTTTCGTCAAGTTGGGACAGATCCTCGGCACGCGAGACGACCTCATACCACCCGAGTTGGCTCGCGCCCTTTCTTCTCTGCAAAGTTCGGCACGCCCGGCTGATCCCGACCGTATCGCGGAGCTACTGGCATCGGAACTCGGCGACGCACCAGAGTCGGTGTTCGCGTCGTTCGATGTGGAGCCGTTCGCCGCCGCCTCTGTCGCACAGGTACATTCCGCGCGCACCGTTGAAGGCGTCGACGTTGTGGTGAAGGTTCAACGCCCCGAGGCGAGCGCACAAGTGAGCGTGGATTGCGATATCTTCCTTCGCGTTTCGGCGCTCGCGGAGACCCGTTTTCCCTGGGCACGCGATATCGGAGTTCATCGACTCGCCGGGGGCCTCGTCACGTCACTGCTCGAGGAACTCGACTACCGCACCGAAGCAGCGAACACCGGCGCGATTGCTTCCACCATGTCGAACCGCCCGGATATCGTCGTTCCGCATATCTACCCCAACCTCAGTAGCGGACGGGTGCTCGTGATGGAACGTCTTCACGGCACCCCGCTCTCCGACGGTGATTCGGCGCTCACCGGCCTCGACCGCCACACCCGCAGCAGCGTCGCCAACGAACTTCTTGCGTCGTTGCTCGACGGGATCTTTGTCCACGGGGTGTTTCACGCGGACCTGCACCCCGGCAACATCATGATCCTCGATGACGGCCGGGTCGGGCTCCTCGACTTCGGCGCAGTAGGGGTTCTGGACGGCGAGACACGGATCTTGTTCGCCGTGCTCCTCAACGCTGCCCTCGCAGGTGATCCGGTGGCGACAGTCGACGCGATGCTGATGGCATTCGACGTACCGCCCGAAGTGGATCGCGGAGCACTACGTCACCAGGTGGGCCGAGAGATCACCCTGCTCAGTGTCCAACCCAATGTTTCCATGGCATCGTTCGCGAGAATGTTCACCGTGCTTCGAGAACACCGAATCGGAGTGCCGGGAGACGTCGCCGCCGCTTTCCGTTCGCTCGCGTCTTTGGAGCGCGCCCTCCGGCTCTTGGATCCGCAGATCGACCTCGTCGCTGCTGTTCGGGCCGAAGTACCCCGACTGTTGACCCAGGTCTCCAGCCCGACTGCAGCCGCGCAGGCAATCCTGTCGACGACGGCGGTCACAACCGCGGTGGTCAGGCGTCTGCCTGGTCAGCTCGACCAGATCGCGACCTCGATCGCATCGGGAAGCTTCACACTTCGCACACGCTCGGTCGCACACCCCGACGACAGGCGATGGCTACGACGGTCGGCGAACAACGCCCTGGGTATGGCGGCGGGAGTGACCGCGCTGATTGTCGCGGCGATCCTGCTGTTCGTGCCTGGCGGACCACAACTCACACCTCAGCTGTCGGGCTATGCACTCGTGAGTGCGGTACTGGGCTTCGTCGGCGTCGTTCTGTGCATGCGGACCGTGTTCCGTTTGTTCACACTCGACAACCGGTAACCAGTAACTGATGTTCATCGCTTGATCTCGATGTCGTCGAAGTCGAGCGCCAGGAGCGTCGGCCGCGAGAGAACGCGGCCGCCTGGGCCTCTCGGGAGCACACGTCGTCGAGTGGGAAAGGTGAGACCGTCGAACTGACGGTGATGGTCGCAGTAGAGAGCAGCTTTCGCCCAGCTGCCTACCGGTTCGGCGACGAAGTCGTGACGGCGGATGAGGCCGCCGTTGTCGACATAGAAGGTCTGCTGCCGGCAATGAGTATCGATCGCCGGCGCGAACGTTGCCTGAAGTCGTCGCCATTGCTGCCCGGATTCCTGCCAAGGTTCGGCTTCGGTGACAGTGATGTCGTCGCGGGCGAGCAGCAGCGGTGCCGTCAGATAGTTCCAAAAGGCGTAGCCGGCGAAGTAAGCGGTGTCGAGTGCGTCCCAGTGAAGATTGCGTCGGAGTCCGCTCATCCCGAAACTCTGGACGTGGGTCGGTTCGACTCCCGAGTTCTTCGCCGTCACGAGTTTCGATCCGCACGACGCCCTTGTCGAACACAGCGCACTCGCCGACACGCGGAAAGTCTTGGAGGACAGTGCGTTGCTCGGCGACTTCAACCTCGACCGTGAACTTCGCCAACTTGTTGCCTGGGAAGCGCTGAGGCAGCAGACCGCCCAAACGTCCCCGCGCCGTGATCGCTGAAACGGACTGCCAACATTCGACTCCGCCATGTGCGGTGAGGACTTCATCGAGTAGTTCGTTCATATGTCGACGCTCTCCGTCCCCTGACGGAACTGTGGAAATCAGCGATCAGACGGACGCGTAGTTGTTGTTGCGTTCCTCCCGCGGTACCACTGCCACCCCGCGGTGATGATGACAGCGCCGGCAAGGGACCCGAGGATGCCGCTCGGGCGCAACGATAATCCGTCGCCTGCAATCAAACTCACAAGCAATCCGCCGACCAGCGAACCACCAATTCCCGCGATGAACGCGAAGGTCCAGTCCACTCGTGCGGTCGTTTTCCCCAGAATCAGCTGGGCTCCCGCTCCGATGACGATCCCGAACAGGAGTATTCCGATGATGAGCATGAGACAAGGCCCTTTCGTGGAGTGACGACGCAAGGCGCGAACGACTTACTCTGCACCATCTTTCCGGTATGTCTCTTATGTCGTGGTGAAATCCGTGTGAAAGATCGTCGTCGCCCACTCCACGCCGCTAGGACGACGCCAGTGTCGTCGCCCAGCGGTAGTCCGCCTTACCGGCCGGGGTTCGCTTGACTTCATCGACAAGCACGATCGTGCGCGGCACCTTGTATCCGGCCAACGTCTTGCGGCAATGTTCCTGTACCGCTTCGAGAGTCAGCTCGTCGGATCCGGGGTAGGTCGCGATCACCGCTGCGACCTGCTGCCCCATGCGCGCATCGGGTGCGGGAACAACGAGCGCGTCGGAGATCGCCGGATGTGCGTGAAGGGCAGCCTCGACCTCTTCGGCGAAGACCTTCTCGCCACCGGTGTTGATGCACTGCGAGCCACGCCCCAGGAAGACAATGGTGCCGTCTGCTTCCACCTTGCCCATGTCGCCGAGCACCGAAAGGCGGGTGCCGTCGGCGCGGGTCGGGAATGTGCGGGCGGTCTTCTCTTCGTCCTTGTAGTACCCGAGCGGGACGTTTCCGATACGAGCGATGTAGCCCACGTCGTCAGAGCCCGCTGGAATCTCTTCGAGGCGCTCGTCGACCAGAATCATGTTCGGCGAGGGCGGCATTCGCAGATTGCCCGCCTCGTCGATGGAGAAGGCGCCGTCGTTACCGGACTCGGAGGCTCCGAAGTTGTCCCGCAGCAGCAGGTCCGGTTTCACCGCCAGCATGCGATCCCGAACACTGGTGGACCAGATCGCGCCACCCGAGGTGATCGAGAACAGGGTGCTGAAATCGACCTCGTCTTTGCGTCGTTCCATCTCGTCGACCAACGGCAGTCCCATGCCGTCGCCGACGATCAAGATCACCTGTACCGAATCCTTCTCGATCGCTTCGACGACCTTCTCCGCGTCGAACTCGCGTCGTAGAACAACTCGCGCACCGAGGGTGAGGAAGGTGAACAGCGAGTACAACGCGGCGCCATGCATCAGCGGGGCAGCAATGAGGAACGAGAGTTCCGGAAATTCCTTTGCAGCACTGGCAATCTCGGCGAGATCCTGTCGCGCTCCCTCACCGTACGGATTGCCGCCGGAGAGCGGCTTACGGAAGAAGTCGTCATGACGCCACATGACGCCCTTCGGGTATCCGGTGGTCCCGCCGGTGTAGAGGAGGTACACGTCGTCGCCAGAACGAGCGTCGAACTCCCCCACTGGCGACTGTTCACGGGCGTCGTCGAACGAAACCACGGAAACTTCATGCGCTTTTGCTGCTGCGACCAGTTCGGCGTCGATCTCGCCGATCACGATCACCGTCTTCACCTTCGGGCATGCACCGAAGAGGGAAGCAAGGACACGCTGATGCTCGGGGAGTTCCACGACCACTGCGACCGAGTCGGAGTTGGTGAAGATGTACTCGAGCTCGGCGGGTGTGTACCGGTAGTTCACGTTGATCGGGACCGCACGGATCTTGATCAACCCGAGGATCGACGTGACATGTTCGACGCTGTTCTTCAGGAACAGGGCTACATGATCGCCGCTCGAGATGCCAGCTTGCGCGAACAGGTTGGCCGTTCGGTTAGCCTCCGCATCCAACTGAGAGTAGGAGAAGTTCTCTCCCTCGTAAGTCAATGCAACGCGATCAGGGACTGAGCCGGCAACGGTCTCGAATATGTCAGCAAGATTGAACTGCATTGTCTTTCCTTTCAGAGTCCGCGCCGCGACATCGAGGCAGATAACCCTGAATCTAGAACACGTTCCATGTCGCCGGAGGTAAAACGGAACGATTAGCTGATCATTACCTGGACCTGACCTTTATCGGTGCGGCGACGGCCGAGGCTGCCCCACCCGACATCCACTCGGCGAGCAAGGTCTGCCACGACCCGCAATGGCAGCGCAGGTAGGTGACCGTCCCCTCGCTGGTTCGGTGCCGGGATTCGACCTCCCAGCGATGGATGCAACCGATCGGCGTGATCTCTGTTTTCTTCATGCAACGAGCATGATGTAATGGCGTTGTGCATCTCAACCCTTACGGCGAATATGCGGTGACGCTGGCCGCCGACCTGGCCAATCGAAACCCCGAGACCCTGGCCGAACTCGTCGAACGCTGCGTCGATGCAGGCATCATTCTCGATTTCCCCATCGCCGAGAAGGACCTCGACGAGACCCTCGACCTTCTGATCGAGTGGTCGAAAATCGTCGACGTCACGGAGGAGGCAGCCCGCGCCGAACTGGTGAACGTCATGCTCGAGCAAGCGTCGGCGTATCCGCGCATGACCAACCACGCGAACGACGGCTGGCATCTGCACTACCGCGATCCCCAACAGTCGCTCGCCGAGGTCCTCAAGGCACTCTTCTCGGTAGGCACGGCGCTACACCTCGTCGGCCGCGGCATGCACCGATTAGGTCGATGCACCCTGGACGAGTGCACCAACATCTACGCGGACACCTCCCGCAACGGCAATCAGCGGTACTGCTCCCCCACGTGCGCGAATCGCGACGCGGTGCGGCGTCATCGTGCACGCAAGTGAGCTGCACCTACTACGACGTGGGACCCACTACCTCGAAATCCGAGCCACCTTGGTACTCGAATTGAAAGCTACCGCCGCTACTTCCCGAGCTGATCCGATTCCACGCGTCGATCAAGTCCTGAACCGTGTTGTATCCCAGATCCTCCAAAGATCCTGAGAGACTTCCGGTTCCCGCGCCCTCGAACCAGCCGCCGACCACAACTGCCTGCGGAATCGCGATAGTCGGGTTGGTCGGATCGAGCAGTCGAACGCACGCTCCCGCAACGGCGTAAACCCCGGCCGGCAGATTACCGACGGTCCGCGTGATCGTCTGCCCAGGCGAAACGGCAAACAGATCGAGGATGTTACTGACGGTCGGGTACACCAACACGCCAGGCTGGAGCAGCTTTGCCGGATCACGAATCACGTCGGGGACATCCCTGGCATTGAGGATCGCCACCGTGCAGTTGATGAAGCTGAACCGCGGGTTCGGGTTGGTGATGGTGAAGGTGATCGCATTGTCCGCTGCGCTCACCGATACCGGAGGCGGAAGAATCGCCGGTGCTGCCGACGCCGTCGCCGGAGTCATGACAACCAGTCCCACGACGGCGGCCGACGCCGCGACAATGCTTCCGAGAGCGCGTTTGAATCCACGACTTCGCATTTCCGAACCTCCAGGCAAGTCGGTCAGATCACCAGATGCATGGAGAATAGACCGCTCAGTCGGAAAATTGGGGAGACAGACAGTGAGCTACCCGAAAAGTCCTTCGAGGCTGCCGCTACCGAACAGGTCGCTCAGGCTTCCGGTATTGATGCCGCTGAACGGTCCACCGATGACAACGAGGCTCGGCACGCCAGTAACGGGCTTACCCAACGTCTCGAGATCGAGAAGATCGGAGCAGGCACCGAGCACGGCGTAGGTTCCGTCCGGAACATCGGTCACGGTATCGGTGACCGTCTGCCCCTTGCCCACGTCGAACAGCGAGGCCGGATCGGTGATCTTGGGGTACACCACAAGGTTCGGATCAAGCAGTTTCAGCGGATCATCAAGCACAGCAGCAGAATCCGCGGCGTTGACGACAAACGCCTGGCACAACGGGGCAATTCCCGTGTTGTTGTTCGTGATCGTCAGTGCCAGATCGTTTCCGGTCACCTTGTACGAGACGACCGGCGGGACCACCTCGGCCGACGCAGTCGCAGGATTGACCATCGCGACGCCTGCCGCGGTTGCAGCGGCGACTGCCACGGTTCCCACTAAGCGACGTACTCCACTCGTGCCCAGCTTCATCGAGGATCCTTTCGTACTGCGCCTTGAGTTCGGCAACAGTGCGCAGCCTAGATCGGATCTAGCGCCCGAAATGGCCCAATTGCCCCGCCGGGAGGGCATGCCCGAAAGATCGGGACAAACGTCCCCTTCTCGAAGAGCTAGCTTTTCGACTCAGTTCCCACTGGAGACGAAGGGCGTTCGCACCGGTCCGCCGACAGAACCGTGCGGTGCTACCAATCCACGCTTTTCGAGGATCGGACGCACACCCTCACCGAACTGATACGCCTCTTCGAGATGCGGATAGCCCGACAATACGAAGTGATCCAGTCCGATCGCCGCGTACTCGGCAATCCGATCAGCCACTTCTTGGTGCGAACCGACCAATGCGGTACCTGCTCCCCCTCGCACCAATCCGACGCCGGTCCACAGGTTCGGCGCAATCTCCAGCGACCTCGCTCCGACGCCCTCCTTGTAAGCCGAACCGCCGCCGTGCAATTCGAGCATCCGACGCTGACCTTCGGAGCCGGATCGCGCAAGACTCGCCTGAGCCTGCTCGACGGTCGCCGGGTCGAGCGCACTGAGCAGCCGATCCGCTTCTGCCCATGCCTGTTCCGAGGTGTCCCGGCTGATGACGTGCAAACGGATTCCGTAGTCGAGGTGACGACCTTGGACTTCCGCGAGGTCGCGGATCCAGGCGATCTTGGCGGCAACAGCGGACGGCGTCTCACCCCAGGTGAGGTAGGTATCCGCGTAGCGCGATGCGACGGTGCCGGCCGCCGGCGAGGATCCGCCGAAGAAGATGGGCGGTACCGGATCCGGAATACGCTGCAGCGTAGCTTTTTCCACGTTGACGTACTCGCCGGAGAAATCAACCGGACCGTTACCGGACCACAACTGGCGGATCACGTCGAGGAACTCGCCGCATCGTGCGTACCGTTGGTTCTTGTCGAGGAAGTCACCGAACGTGCGCTGCTCGTGGTCCTCCCCGCCGGTCACGACGTTGAGCAGCAGACGACCGCCCGACTGCCATTGGAAGGTTGCGGCCATCTGAGCGGCAAGCGTGGGGCTGAGCAATCCCGGGCGCAGAGCAACCAGAAACTTGAGTGTCTCGGTGGTCTCGAGCATCATCGCCGTCGTCAGCCATGCGTCTTCGCACCACGCGCCGGTGGGCGTGAGGACGGCTTCGAAGCCGTTCGTCTCGGCGGCCGCGCCGATCTGATTGAGGTATTTCAGCGTCGCCGGACGATCACCGGACATCGAGCTGCCGTGCCCACCCGCCATCAGATTCCGGGAATCACCGTAAGTAGGCAAGAACCAGTGGAAGCGCAGTGACACGGTGATTCCTTTCGTCGACGTACAGGCAGAACTCTTCTGTCATTACAACCACAGTCCACCTCGAAGAACAGGGTTGAAATCACCCTGATCGCTAGGGGTGCCCACTTTCGGCGCCGGCGATACCTTCGTGAATTTGCACCGCGACCCGGGGGCTCCGATGACCACGTTTGCCGAAGTCGAGCACAATTCACCGTTCTCGAACGAGACCGACGACGAGCGGCGATCCAGATTGAGAACCGTCGTCGCCGCGAGCCTGCTCGGCACGACGGTCGAGTGGTACGACTTCTTCCTCTACGCAACGGCAGCGAGTCTGGTCTTCAACCAACTGTTCTTCCCGAACCAGAGTTCGTTCGTCGGGACCATGCTCTCTTTTGCGACCTTCGCAGTCGGCTTTCTCGTTCGCCCCATCGGTGGAGTGGTGTTCGGTCACATCGGCGATCGCATCGGGCGCAAGAAGACGCTTGCTCTCACGATGTTCATCATGGGTATCGCGACGGCGCTGATGGGCGTTCTTCCGACCGCCGCTCAGATCGGAGTCGTTGCACCGATTCTGCTTCTGCTGCTTCGTATCCTGCAGGGATTTGCTCTCGGTGGCGAGTGGGCCGGAGCTGTTCTCTTGGCAGTCGAACACAGTCCGGAGAAGAAGCGTGGACTGTTCGGCAGCATCCCGCAGATCGGATTGGCTCTCGGGTTGGCATTGGGCACAGGAATGTTCGCGCTGCTTCAAACAGTCTTCGACGACGACCAGTTTCTCCGTTTCGGCTGGCGCATCGCCTTCGTCCTGAGCCTGGTGCTCGTGATCGTGGGGTTGGTGGTCCGCTTGAAGGTGGACGAGACGCCCGCCTTTCAGGCCGTTCGCGACCTCGAACAGCGCTCGTCCGCCCCGCTCAGGGAAGTCTTTCAAGGAAAAGCCGCGCGAAACACCGTACTGGGCATGTTGTCTCGCTGGGGCGAGGGCGCCGCGTTCAACACCTGGGGCGTCTTTGCAATCACGTATGCAACCAAGACTCTGCATTTCGAAAAGGTTCCCGTACTTCTTGTGGTCACCGTGGCCGCAATAGTGATGGCGATCTTGCTGCCGTTTTCCGGTTTACTCACTGATCGGTTCGGCCCGCAACGGGTCTACATCGTGGGCATCGCCGCGTACGGCCTCGCGATCTTCCCCGCCTTCGCACTGTTCGGTACCGAGAATCTCCTGCTCTTCGGAGTCGCGATGGTCGTGGTCTTCGGAGTGATTCATGCCTTGTTCTACGGCGCCCAGGGAACGCTGTATGCGAGCCTCTACCCCACAGAAATCCGGTACACCGGGTTGTCGGTCGTCTACCAGTTCTCTGGTATCTACGCCTCCGGCGTCACACCTCTGATTCTGACGGCACTGATCGGCGCCAGTGGCGGTTCACCGTGGCTGGCATGTGGATATCTCGTGGCCACCTCGGCGATCAGCGTCGTCGCCACAGCGGCGATCAGGAAGCGTGATCTGCACTTGTAGCTGTCGTCATACAAATATCTTCCTATCTTGCGTATTTGCTAGATATAGATAGAAACACCTGCCAAGAAGATCTAATCGAGATACGTCTTCGCATCGGATACATCGGTGTATCGTTTGGGTTCCACCCCGACGGAGGCGCCGATGACGACTGGAACGGACAACTCGCCGGCCAAGCGTGTCACCAAACGCCGTGGTCAAACCAGGCAGCGCCTGCTCGACGCGGCTGCGGACGCCTTCTCTGAATCGGGGTTCGGGCACGCCACGGTCGAGCAGATCTGCGAACGCGGCGGTTACTCCCGAGGCGCGTTCTACTCCAACTTCGATTCACTCGACGAACTGTTCTTCGCGATGTGGGAGCAACGATCTGCAGCTATGCTCGCCGATCTGCGGTTGGCGACGGAGTCGATCACCGCCGGCAACACCGTCGACATCCATGCCGCTGTCGCCCGGATCGTGGCGGTGGTTCCGGTCGACCCGCAGTGGTACCGGATCAACGCGGAATTCACAGCCCACGCGCTCCGCAACCCGGCACTTCGCAAAGCCCTTGCCGACCGTGAAGACGCGATCCTTCGCACCCTGTTGCCCATTGTGGAGTCCGCACTCAGCGACGTCGGGCGAACAATCGTCGGCGACCCGACTGCGTTGGGACGGGCATTGGTCGCAGTGCACGACGGCACCAGCGTGCAGTGTCTCGTCGACACCGACACCAACGCCGCCTTCGCACTGCGCCGCGATATCTTCACTCGAATCCTGCTGTCCTACAGCGAAATAATCCAGAACAACCAATCGAAAGAGGAGCTGTCGTGAGCGAACAAGCTGACGTCATCGTTGTCGGGGCAGGGCTGGCGGGACTGGTCGCCACCTACGAACTGACACGCGCCGGCCGCAAAGTCCTTGTCGTGGAACAGGAGAACGCAGCCAACCTCGGCGCGCAGGCATTCTGGTCGCTCGGCGGACTCTTCCTCGTGAACAGCCCCGAGCAACGCCGACTCGGCATCAAGGACTCTCTCGAGTTGGCAATGCAGGACTGGATGGGCACTGCCGGATTCGACCGTGAGCGCGAAGATCACTGGCCTCGCCAGTGGGCCAAGGCGTACGTCGAGTTCGCGGCCGGCGACAAGCGTCAGTACCTGCACGACCTGGGGCTTCGCCTGATGCCGAATGTCGGTTGGGCCGAACGCGGCCGCGGAATGGCTCTTGGACACGGCAATTCGGTACCGCGATTCCACCTCACCTGGGGAACCGGCCCCGGCGTGGTCGATGTCTTCCTGACCAAGGTGATCGCCGCCCAGAAGCGCGGACTGGTCACGTTCAAGCACCGCCACCAAGTCGATCAACTCGTCGTCACCGATGGTGCGGTCACCGGTGTACGCGGAACCGTCCTCGAACCTTCCAGTGATCTACGCGGCGTGAAGAGTTCGCGCACCCCCATCGGCGAATTCGAGTTCGCCGCACAGGCAGTCGTGGTCACCTCCGGTGGAATCGGCGGCAACTACGAACTGGTGAAGAAGAACTGGCCCGAGCGACTCGGCAAGGCACCGAAGCACATGCTGACGGGAGTACCTGCACACGTCGACGGACGGATGCTCGAAATCACCGAATCCGCGGGCGGAAACATCGTGAACCGCGACCGCATGTGGCACTACACCGAAGGCATCCAGAACTGGAATCCCATCTGGCCCAACCACGGAATCCGAATCATCCCCGGACCGTCCTCGATGTGGTTCGACGCCACCGGCAAGCGTCTGCCCGTCCCCAACTTCCCCGGCTTCGACACGATGGGAACTTTCAAGTACATCCTCGACAGCGGCCACGAGTACACGTGGTTCATCCTCGACCAGAAGATCATCGAGAAGGAGTTCGCACTCTCGGGATCGGAACAGAACCCGGACTTCACCAACCGCGACTTCAAGCTCCTCCTCGAACGAATCAAGAAGGGCGCGCCGGGACCGGTCGAGGCATTCAAGCAGAAGGGCGCAGACTTCGTGGTGCGCAACAACCTTCGTGATCTGGTCGACGGCATGAACGCCCTCACCGACGAACCGCTCCTCGACTACGAGGACATCGAGCGCGAGATGATCGCCCGCGACCGCGAAGTCGACAACAAGTACAGCAAGGACTTCCAGGTCACCGCCATCCACGGTGCTCGTAATCTGTTGGCAGACAAGATCGTGCGCGTCGTTGCACCGCACAAGATCCTGGACCCCAAGAACGGCCCACTGATCGCGGTCCGGTTGCACCTGCTCACCCGCAAGACCCTCGGCGGCTTGGAAACCAACCTGGATTCACAGGTCATCAAGGCCGACGGCAGTGTCTTCGACGGCCTGTACGCGGCCGGTGAGGTCGCGGGCTTCGGCGGCGGCGGAGTCCACGGTTACAGCGCGCTCGAAGGGACCTTCCTCGGTGGCTGCATCTTCTCCGGCCGCGCAGCCGGACGAGCACTGGCGCGCGACCTGTAGCCCCGAAATCAGGCGAGCGAATGCGTGACCAGTATGTGGTGGGCGCGCATTCGCCTTGCCTCGTGCACGGATTGATGGTGGTGATGGTGCGTCGGCCCGCGCGCGTGGCGGACCAGATCGTGAACAGTACGGATGACGGTCGGCATTGCGACCCTCCCTCAGGAGATTGTGACTGCTGCTCTTGTCAGTGGAATCACTGTCTGGACAACGCCACTCGCGCCACCTCCTCCGGGTCGATCAGGTGGGTATGGTCATCGTCGCCGACGTCGATCTGCACTACCTCGATACGGCCGTTGAATGTGGTTGCGCCACTGTAGTCGACACTGACAGGCATGCCGTAATCGTCACCGATGTCGGTGGTCTCGTCCGCGGAGAAGACCATCGGTTGGGTCTGCTCGACGCGACCCGAGCCCACTTCGCGACCGTCATGATAGATCGTGACACCGCCGCCCCTCGCGAGACCACCGCCGTCGTAGGCGAACTCAACTCTGATCTGATGTGATCCTGCCGGAATGTCAACCTCGGACCCGACGACGAACTCGGTCATGCCGAGCAGGTTGTAGACGAATTTGGCGCGACCTTCCCGCGCGTAAAGTGCCCAACCGCCGAACCTGCCTCCCTGCGCGATCATCACACCGTTGGCGGTAATGCCATCCGCGATGTCGACTGCTGCTGTGACACTGAACGATCGGTTCTTGATACTCAGCACGCTGTGCTCGCTCAGCCGTTTCATTCCGGGAAACAGAACCTGTCGGTTCCCGGACACCAACTGCGGACGCCCCGCGATGTGAGGGTTGAACCTCTCGAATCTTCGGTCGTCGATCGGAAGCACGTTGTACTTGACTGCTTCGATCAACCACAAGCGTTGCAGTGCAGCAAGTTTCTCCGGCAACTCGGCCGCCAAATCTTTGGACTGCGTCCAATCCTGCGACCCGTCGTAGAGCTCCCACACGTCGTCGTCGAGAGCGGGGAGCGCCTCCGCGAACAGCCACGGAGTGCTGTGTCTGGTGACCGCACTCCAACCCTTGTAATAGATACCGCGATTGCCGGCCATCTCGAAGTACTGCAGATCGTGACGTTCGGCGGCTTCGGCGTCGTCGAAGGTGTAGACCATGCTGGTCCCCTCGATCGGTGATTGCTGGACGCCGTTGACGAAGGTCGGTTCCGGCAGTTTCGCGACCTCGAGGATCGTCGGTGCGACGTCGATGACGTGGGTGAATTGCGACCGCGTCTCACCCTTGGTCCGAATCCCAGCCGGCCAGTGCACGATCGTTCCGTTGCGAGTGCCACCCCAATGCGAGGCAACCTGTTTCGTCCACTGGTACGGCGTACACATTGCCCATGCCCACCCCACGGAGTAGTGGTTGTACGCGTCCTTGGTACCGAACTTGTCTTTCACTTCCGCCATGAACTCGGGTGTTTCGATGGCGGCGAGTCCGTTGAAGTTGGCCATCTCGTTGAAGGCCCCGTTGATCGTCCCCTCTGCAGACGCTCCGTTGTCGCCGATGATGTAGTACACGAGGGTGTTGTCGAGAGCTCCGAGTTCCTCGATCGCATCGACAAGCCGGCCGACATGGAAATCGGTGTGTTCGAGAAACCCTGCATAAACTTCCATTTGGCGTTCGAGGACAGGCTTCATCTCCTCACTCATGTCCTCCCACGCCGGAATGGCCTCGGGGCGCGGGGTGAGGACCGCATCCGCGGGGACGACTCCCCGCTGCTTCTGCTGCTCGAGAATCGATTCGCGTTGCGCATCCCAACCTCCTGCGAACCGGCCCTCGTACTTGTCTGCCCACTCCTTCGGAACATGGTGCGGTGCATGTGTGGCGCCGGGTGCAAAGTAGACGAAGAACGGCTTGTCCGGAGCCAAGGACTTCTGCATCCGAACCCAGTCGATCGCGTGGTCGGCAAGGTCCTCGGTGAGGTGATAACCCTCCTCCGGTGTCTTGTCCGCCTCCACGGGCGCGACACCCTCGTACAGCGCCGGGTAGTACTGGTTGTTCTCCCCGCCGATGAATCCGTAGAAGTGCTCGAATCCGCCTTCTCCCGTCGGCCACGATGTGAACGGCCCCACCGGGGATGTCTGCCACGGCGGTACCTCGTGACACTTGCCGAACTGCGCCGTCGAGTATCCGTTCAGTTTCAACGTCATCGGTAGTGCGGCTTTGGTATTCGGGCGCAGACCGGAAAGTCCAGGAGCTGAGGTCGCGGTTTCGGTGACCGAGCCCATACCGACCGAATGGTGGTTGCGCCCACTCAGCAGTGCGGCGCGGGTCGGTGCACACAGCGCAGTCGTGTGAAACCGCGTGTACGTGAGCCCATTACTTTGCAATCGCTCAGCAGTCGGTGTGTCCGCTGGTCCGCCGAAGGCACTGCTCGCGCCATATCCCACGTCGTCCAACAGGACCACCAGAACATTGGGTGCCCCGGCCGGCGGCAGTAGCGGAGTGATCGGCGGAAACTCCGTGTCCGGATCCTTCGCGTCGTACGTCACCAGACCAAGATGTTGTCGATCCGGAATCGGTAGTACAGCGCGGCTCTGGCCTGTCGGATCCGTCATGACGTCTCGCCTTCTGTCTCTCACATGGCTCTTTCAAGCGTTTCAGGATCACGACGGCGTCGACATCATCCGTTTCGGGTGAAGGCGCACCATTGCCGCAGCGTGGAGGCTTGAAGGGTGGATCAGCCCGGACGTTTCGCTCCCACCCCGATCGGGCATGCCTTCCTCGTCCCCCGGCGCCGTGTGCGCGCCGGCCTGACCCAGATCCTGTGCGTCGTCGTAGGACTGGCTGCCGGACTGGCGATGCCATATTTACGTAGCGGCCCAATGATTCCCGCCCGTCAGGTCAGCGAGATGCTCGTTGCACTCGGGCTGGGGTTACTGGGTGTAGTCGCAGTGATCTTCTCGCTACTGTTCCTTGTCGTCCAGTGGGCCGCGACCACCTTCACTCCTCGCTTGTTGTTGTTCCGCGACGACCCCATCGTGTGGCGGACGTTTGCCTTCGCCATAGGCCAGTCGGTTTTCGACATCACGGCAGCGCTCGCCATCAGCAACGAAACGGATGTGTCCGTGGTTGTGCCAAGTCTCGCAGTGCTGGCGCTCTTGGCCACGCTGACGCTGATCAGGCTGCTCCAGCTGCGCGCATTCTCGGCCATCCAGTTGGCTCCTGTACTGACCTCGATCTCGAGTCGTGGCCGAGCAGTCTTCGCCGCCGTGTACCCCACCACCGATCGGGAGTTGCCTCCTCTACCAACACTTCCGGTGATCACGACTATCGAGTGGCATCGACCGCCGGCCGTTCTGCAACAGATCCTCGTCGAAGATCTCCTGCAGAGCACTCGGAACTGCCGATCCATGGTGGTCCTCCGAGTGTCGCCGGGTAGCACGCTGCGAGACGGATTGCCGCTCGCCGACGTCTACGGCGGACCGATGCCCGCCAACACGATTCTTGACGCCTTGGTCAGTGGGAGTGAGCGGACCTTCACCCAGGACCCCCTACTCGCGATTCGGTTGTTGGCTGACATCGCGCTCAGAGCGCTCTCACCCGCTATCAACGATCCTGCGACGGCCGTGCAGGCTCTGGACGAGATCGAGGACCTCCTCTCTCTGGTGGCCTCCGTGCGCGCAGATTCGATCCGGGCCGTCGACGAGCGTGGTGATCTGCGTGTGGTGATTCCGCTGCCCGACTTCACGAGCTTCGTCAGAACCGGACTGGACGACGTCATAGCCTCGGCATCGAACTCGCCACTCGTTCTGGGCCGACTTCGCGACCTACTTTCGCACGTCGCCGCCCAATCGGAGTCTCGGAACCGCGATATTCTCGCCACGCGCGCCCGCTGGATTGATCAGCTGTCACAAGGCTTCCCGCGACTCGAACCCCCGTTGTGAACCCGTACAGATTTGCGGGCCATCGCGTCAAGGCATCGTCAAGATCAGTCTCAGAGCTACGGGAAATGACGATACTGACTCGGTGAGACATGCAGTGATACTCGGACACCGTGGAGTCATATCGTCGACCACCCGCGCCGGCGGCGAACCTGAGAAGCAAAAGCTCTCCGTCGCAACCGGACTGGCGGGTCTGTCGCTCGACGCGATGGCCTCGGTCTCGTACGGTCCAGAGGCCATCGTGTTGGTGTTGGCCCTCGCCGGCGGCGCGGGGATCGGCTTCACCGTGCCGGTGACGATCGCCATCGCCGTGCTGCTTGTGGTCCTGGTGGCGTCGTATCGCCAGGTGATCGCCGCATTTCCCGAAGGCGGTGGCGCATACGCCGTCGCAAAGAAGCATCTGAGTCCTCGCGCAAGCCTGACTGCCGCCGCATCGTTGATCGTCGACTACACCCTCAACGTCGCGGTGTCGATCGCAGCCGGTGTCGCGGCTCTGACCTCCGCCTTCCCTGCGCTTCTTCCCTACACGGTCTGGATCGCACTGGCGATACTCGGCGGCATCACGGCACTGAATCTGCGGGGCATCGCAGATTCCGCGCGGGTATTCATGTTGCCCACCGTGGTTTTTGTCGTCAGCATCTTCACGGTGATCGGTGCCGGACTACTTCGGGAAAACCCTGCCGCCGCCACGGCTCCCTTCCTCGCCGACAACGCACACACGATCGGCATTCTCCTTCTGCTCAAGGCATTTTCGAGTGGTTGCGCCGCATTGACCGGTGTCGAAGCCATCGCCAACGCGGTACCCAGTTTCAAGAAGCCTCGCGTGCGTAGCGCTCAGCGTGCCGAAGTAGCTCTGGGAATCCTGTTGGGCACCATGCTGATCGGCCTTGCCGTGTTGATCGAGAAGTTCTCACTGGCCCCGGTCCCTGGAACAACGGTCCTGTCGCAACTCACTTCCGCTGCCCTCGGAAATGGTGTGGGCTACTACGTCGTCCAATTCTCCACCGTGATTCTGTTGGCGTTGGCCGCGAACACCTCGTACGGCGGACTTCCCAACCTGATGCGGATCCTCGCCGACGACAACGTGCTCCCGCACCGCTTCAGCCGGAAGTCGACGCGCGACGTCTTCACGTACGGCGTTTTGTCGCTCGGTGGCGTCGGTGCTCTCCTGCTCATCGGATCCGGCGGAAACATGAACACCTTGGTGCCGCTGTTCGCCATCGGTGTGTTCATCGGATTTACGCTCGCGCAGTTCGGCATGGTGCGCCACTGGCTCACTGAACGGACACCGGGCTGGAAGTGGCGATTGGCGCTCAACGGTTTCGGGGCTGCGTTGACTTCGATCGCAGCAGTGGTGACTACCGCCATGAAGTTCACCGAGGGCGCCTGGCTGATCGCTCTCGCGCTCCCTGCGCTCGTCCTCGGCATGGAACGCATCCGCGGTGCGTACACACATATCGGTACGCGGTTAACCGTTCAGGGTGAGAACGATTCTCTGTCTATCGGATACAAACCAGCGGTCCTAGTACCCGTGTCCGAAATTACGTCGCTCTCCACCCGCGCGATGGCCGCGGCAACGGCAATGTCTTCGCAGCCCATCGCAATTCGAGTCTGCCTTGCCCACGAATCGACGACGGACTTCACCCGCCGATGGCAAGCCCGACACCCGAATTCGCGTTTGATCGTCATCGAGGACACCGAGAATTCCGTGGGGAATACCCTCGCTCGATACATCCGCACACACTTCCCCCACCGGGAAACCTTTGTTGTCGTCGCCACCATCGACCCGGCGACCAGATGGCATCGGATACTCCCGAGCCAACGGACCGATGAGATCGCTCATGCACTGCGCAAACACACCGAGGCCGTGGTGTGCCAAATTCCGGTCCGGATCGATCCGGCTCACCGCGATCCCGCCCTGCGCGCATGAGCAGACGCTCAGAGCGAGGTCCCGAACAACATGCCGAGTAGATACGTTGCGCCGGCAGCGCCGTAGCCGATCGCAAGTTGGCGTAGCGCCCGCTTGAACGGCGGCCCGCCCGACAGCAACCCGACCACAACGCCCGTCGTCAGCAACGCGATCCCCACGAGAACAGATGCGACGATCAGAGCCGTCATGCCTTCCAGGCCGAACAGATACGGCAGCACCGGAATGATGGCGCCCGAGGCGAAGAAGCAGAAGCTTGCCGCCGCTGCGCCCAACCCGGTTCCGACAGCTTCATGGTCGTCGACAACGTCCGCGGCGCCGAAGGTGCTGTTCGCGAGGACCTCGGCGGCGCGCTGGTCCGCTTCCTCGGCGGACATGCCACGGGCCCGGTAGACCAGCGCCAATTCGTTGGCGTCGACGTCGAGCAGTCCGACGGCTTCGCTGGCCGCGGGACCAGGATTGGACGCTTCCAACAACTCTCGCTGCGAGCGGACGGAAACGTACTCGCCGGCTCCCATCGACAGGGCGCCGGCCAGAAGCCCGGCCATGCCGGTGATCAGAACGATCTGGTTGGAGACGCCGCTACCGCTGATGCCGAGCACGAGAGCGAGATTGCTGACGAGGCCGTCGTTGGCTCCGAAGACGGCGGCACGAAACGTCCCCGAAAGTCTGTTCCGACCCCGAGTGGCCAAGGCCCGCACCACTTCTTCGTGGATCTTCTCGTCCGCGCCCATCGATGCGGTCGCGTCGGCGTCGTTCGGATACGGGGATCGCGTCTCCGCGCGCTGGGCAAGAGCGAGCACGAACACGGAGCCGAAGCGCCTGGCCAGAAAGCCCAGTATCCGAGTGCGGATATCGCCGCGCAGTGGTTTACCGACGTGATCGCCGAGAAGCGCTCGCCAGTGCGCCTCGTGTCGGCCCTCCGCGTCGGCCAGGGCTAGAAGGATTTCGCGCTCCTCGCCGCTGCGCCTACCCGCGAGGTCGCGGTAGACGGCGGCCTCGGCTTGTTCGTCGGCGAGGTATCGTCTCCAGCGCTTGACATCTCGCGGGTCTGGATCGGGTCGTGCGGCCGGAACTGTGGACATCGTGTTCCCCTTCCGGTGAGGCGGTCACGCTTCGAGTACGCGGTCCATCCACGTCGTCAGATCATTGATGACGTCGTCGCGGTTGGTCTCGTTGAAGATCTCGTGCCTGGCGCCCGGATAGGTGTAATAGGTGACGTCTTCGATCCCCGCCGAGTTGTACCGTTCGACTGCGACGTCGGTACGGCTCAGCGCGGCGTTGAGAGGATCCGAGGTGCCGACGAAGACCAGGATCGGAAGGTCTTGTCGCACACCCTCGACGTCGACGAACCTCGGTCCCGCTGCGATAAGTCCGCCCATGCCTGCGTCGTCCAGGCTGAAACCGCACAGCGGATCGTTGATGTACAAATCCACCTGCGCTTCGTCACGGCTGAGCCAGTCGTGCGGAGTGCGGGCCGGTTCGAATTCGGCGTTGAACTGGGCGAGGACGTCCGGGCCGTCGTTGACGAGGCTCTCGATCAGTTGATCGACCGCGGTAGTCCCCGACAGTGCGACGGCGTCGATCAGGTGCGAATGATCGAGGATGTACTGCTGCGAAGCGAACGAACCGAGGCTGTGGCTGAGCAGTACGACGGGCAGGCCGGGGTGTTTGTCGCGGATGATGCCCGTGAGGGTCACCATGTCTGCCACCAAGCGGTTCCAGCCGTCGTCGCCGATGTTGCCTGGGCCGGCGTGCATGCTCTCACCGTGGCCGCGGTGGTCCGCCGCGTAGACGTGGAAACCGCGAGCATTCAGGGCTTCGGCAACGTGTGCGTAGCGTTTTGCGTGCTCACCCATACCGTGCGCGAGTTGAACAACCCCTCGAGGTTCCTGCTCGGTGGGCCATTCGTGGACATGAATGACCACTCCGTCGTCGCTGGTGAAGGTGAACATGCGCTACTCCCGGTGGTCGCGATCCGGACAGGTCATTTCTCATGCTAGATCCGCAGCGGCAATCCATCCGGGAGGTAGGTCCTGATCACCGGCGAGCCTGATTCGTTTCTGCACATCCGGCCTCGGATTCGGATATACCGGACACGGATGTTCCGGAGCCAGTTGTCGACCAGCTTGAGGAGTACAGAGCGATGAATCCCAACCGCATGCGCAACGCCGGCTTGTTGGCGGCTCCACTTGCTGCTCTCGCCCTTCTCAGCGGTTGCGGCTCGGACGAAACGGGAACGGCCGAGAGTTCACCGGCACCCGCCTCAACCACGACCGCCTCTGCGCCGACGACCCAGACCGGTACTGCCGCACCTTCGACGACCCATACCGATCACACCCAAACCACAACCTCGACGGCACCCAATCCCGAAGGCTGCGCGATCGGGGAACTGAACGTCACCCTCGGCGAGTCGAGTGGCGCCGCCGGTTCTGTGGAGCTTCCGGTGGTCTTCACCAACACGAGCGGCCGCACGTGCACGCTCGACGGTTTCCCCGGCGTCTCCTATGTCACGGGAGCGTCCGGAAGCGAAGTGGGTGCTGCAGCCGGCCGCTCCGGATCCGGTTCACTCGTCTCCCTTGCCCCTGGCTCTGCCGCAACGTCTTTGGTGCGAGCTACGAACGTCGAGAACTACCCGGCAGATCAGTGCGGCGTGACCGACGTTGCGGGACTGAGGGTTTACCCGCCCAACAGCTACGACTCGGTCTTCCTCGCCTACCCCACCAAGGGTTGCTCGATGACCGGCGCGAACATCAACCAGCTGACGGTCGCGCCGGTCGCCCGCTGAGTCACGGCTTGAGGCGTCGTAGGCCCCAGAGCGCCGGCAGGAGGAACAAGCCCGAAAGGATCAGGACGAGTGCAGCTTCCGTGAACTGGAAACGCCAGAACCGATCAGCTGAGTGGTAGCGAACTTCGTAGTGGTCGACGCCGTGTTCCCGCAAACAGATCTCCATCTCTCTGTTCTGCCGCGCTGAGAGCACATCCATGCGGAGGCTGTACTCGGCGCCGGTCTCCTCCGGGCGCTGGTCGTACGGGTTCTCGCCGCCTGATCCACCCCACGTGCACTCGTCGTATTTGATGTCGACCCAGTTACCTCGGAGGTCGACATATCCTTGCGCGAGTTCCCAATTGACCGCGGGAATACTGGTATCGCTCGAATAGTAGGAACTGAATCCGGCGACGGGTGACGTTCGGACACTCGGCTCGGCGTAATCGGGTCGTGCAACCAACTGAAATGCTGCGAGGATCGCAACAACACCGACCATCGTGATCGCCATTGCGCCGATCGAACTACGCACCAGCAAAGCCAGAGCTGCTCCGAGCATGAGTGCCATGAATGTGTATGCACCCAAGACCAGTCCGCTGGATTGAAAGAGCGGATACGACAGGTTCGATATCTCGACGAAAGTCGAACGCCCGGCAACAAATGCATACCGGGAGTTGTCCGGGAGAGATCGAGCCCATTGCAGTGCAAATCCGAGCAATGCCGAAGCCACAGAAATCGGCAGGAAGACGATCAACACCCGGGTCCAGAACCAACGAGTCCGACTGACCGATTGAGTAAGCCCCAATACGTGTGTTCCTTGTTCGACATCCCGCGAAAACACGGTGACACCGATCAACACGCCGAGGAACACCGGCAGAGCCGTCGCAACCACTGTCGTCAGTGTGAGAGCAGTCTCTGCCGTGCAGATAGCGGTGATGTCATCGAAGCAACTGAGAGGCGATCCGAAGAGTTGGGCTTGTCCGCCGCTCTTGATGATCGCACCACTCGACAAGACAATGACTGCTAATGCCGCGAGGAATCCCAACGACACAACGAGCGATGTCCGGTGATGCCGCCACGTAACCCAGATCATGCCGCCACCATCGTTTCCGCGCTCAGGTGCCCGAGCACCACGTCGTCGAGAGTTGCGTCGTCGATCACCCAGCCGGCCTGAGGGCTCGGACGAATTCCCTCCACCACATGAGAATTCGACCGCATCCCCTTGTCGGTATGAATGACCGCACCGGCACCGACCATGTCCGAAGGATCGCCGTCCCCGATCAATACGTAATGGGCAGCGATCAATTCATCCAACGGACCGGACAATCTCGCGTTTCCGCCGCCCAGCAGAAGAAGTCGATCCGAGACGTCTGCCAATTCGGAAACGATGTGTGAAGACAACAGAACCGTGGTGCCGTACTCGGCAACGTCTTCGAGCAGAGTGGTCGCGACGGACCGCCGCGCCACGGGATCAAGATCCGCCAAGGGTTCGTCGAGTAGAAGCAACTGCGGTCTGCGCCCGAGCGCCAAAGCCAGTGCAACCCTGGTTCGTTGACCTGGTGACAGAGTCTTCGCCTTTGCATCGAGAGCAATCCCAGCGCGCTCCACCAGATCCAGAGCGTACTTCGCATCCCACTTGTCGTTGGTATACGCACCGAATCGAAGAAGTTCCGCAACAGTGAATTTGGGGTACAGCGGCTTGTGCTGAGCGAGGTAGGACAGGCCTGGGCAGATGCCGTCCTGATCCGGCGTGCTGCCCAGTACCGAGATCGAACCGTGGTCAGGCATCGTCAACCCGACAGCCAAGGACATCAGTGTGGACTTACCGGCGCCGTTCACCCCGACCAGGGCAGTGATGCTTCCCGTTGCGACCTCGAAAGTGCAGGCGTCGAGCACCTTCTTCTTGCCGAAGCGCTTGTCCACGTCCTGCATCGTCAGTGCCGATTCTTGCGCAGTCATGATGTCTCCCCCTGCTTTCCGGACGGATCCGATTCGATGAACGTCTTCTCGAGCTCCAAACTCACCAATGCTTCGATGTCCGTGCGCTCGAGTCCGGCGGCCACGGCATCTGCAACCCAACGCGCCAACTCACGACGTAGCGCAGAGCTTTCCGCCATACCGGGCTTTGCCAGGGACTTCACGACGAACGTGCCCAATCCGGGCCGCGGGGCGACAAGTCCGTCGCGCTCGAGTTCCTTGTAGGCCTTCAGGACTGTGTTCGGGTTGATCGCGAGCGCTCCCACGACGTCCTTGGCTGTGGGCAGCCGATCCCCGACTTGGAGATCACCGAGCCTGAGCGCCTGCTTCACCTGAAGGACCAATTGCACGTAAGTGGGAATGCCGGATCGGCGGTCGATACGGAAGTCGATCATCCGAACCCTTTCACTAGTTCATTAGTGGAATAGATATTTACCCTGCCTTGACCTCCCGGGTCAAGCCAGACGACCCCTGTAAAGTGCAGATGCCCCGGTTCACTGGGGTGCCACGCTGCTCGTGTGAAGTTCGGTGAAACCCCGGCACTGTCGACGCAACTGTGAATTCGCCCGTCACTACTCGAGGCGAACGAGTCAGGTCACCGGCCTCGTGGCGACACGATGGTTCTCGGACGAAGGACCGCTCGTGGCGCTTCGCCTCGCGGCCGCGCTGCTCGCGACCCTTCACCACTAGCGGAGGGGTGGCTGTGAGTACTCGGCCGACACGTAGATTCAGATCTGTACTTGCAGCACTGACGGTGAGCACCGCACTGCTTGCCGGTGCCTGCAGTAGCTCGACGTCCGATGCACCCGCAACCACAGCCGCCTCGGACGGCTCGTTCCCGGTGACTGTTGTTTCCGGTCCCACGGATTCCGGCACGGACATCACCATCGAGTCACGTCCGCAGTCGATCGTGTCACTCAGTCCCAGCGCCACCGAGACCCTGTGGGCCGTCGGCGCGGGCGATCAGGTGAAGGCCGTCGACAATCAGTCCGACTACCCGGCCGGTATCCCGGTCACCGATCTCTCGGGCTTTCAACCGAACGTCGAAGCCATCCTCGGCTACGCACCGGATCTGGTGATCGCATCGGATGACATGAACGATCTTGTCTCCGGACTGCAAAAGGCGAAGGTGCCGACACTCCTGCTACCGGCAGCCACAAGCATCGACGACGTCTACGCCCAGATCGAGCGCGTCGCGAAGGCCACCGGCCACGAGGACAAGGGCACCGAAGTTGTCGACACCATGCGCTCGGACATCGACGCCGCTGTCGCCAGTGTTCCTGCGCGCCAACAGCCGCTGACGTACTTCCACGAACTCGACTCCTCGCTCTACACCGTCACGAGTTCGAGCTTCGTCGGGCAGATCTACTCGCTGTTCGGAATGAAGAGCATCGCCGACGCCGCGGGGCAGGGCGACTATCCGCAGCTGTCCGCCGAATTCGTGGTGCAGGCCAATCCCGATCTCATCTTTCTCGCAGACTCCCAATGCTGTGGAGTGACAGCAGAATCCGTCGCCGCTCGGCCCGGGTGGAGCGGCATGAAAGCGGTTACCGGCAACCAGATCCATGTGCTCGACGAAGACCTCTCCAGCCGCTGGGGACCTCGTGTCGCCGATCAGGTGAAGGCCGTCGCGGCAATCGTCGCCCAAGTTCCCGCGGCCTGAGCACTCGATGATCAAAGCCGGTATCTCCCACCATCGGACCGCCGTTCTGCTCGGCGCCGCGCTGATTCTGTGCGCTGCCTTGCTGATCGGTGTTCTGGTGGGGCCGGCCGGTTTGACGCCTGATCGGACCATTCTCGAACTTCTGGACGGAATACCCGGCATCAACCTCGATTCCGGTCTCACCGCGACACAGCAGGCGATTCTCTGGCAGATCCGGCTTCCGCGAGTAGTACTGGGCGCGTTGGTCGGAGCAATGTTGGCCGTTGCCGGTGCCGCCTACCAGGGCGTGTTCCGAAATCCCTTGGCAGATCCGTATCTCCTCGGCGTTTCCAGCGGAGCCGGACTGGGAGCAACCCTCGCCATCGTTTCGGGTGGAGCGCTGGGCATGTTCGGAATTCCCATGGCCGCCTTCGTCGGTGGTGTGCTGGCCGTGTTCGCAACTTATTCGCTCGGCCGAAGCATTGGCGGGCCGCAGAACGCGGTAGTCATCATCCTCGCCGGTGTCGCAGTCGCGGCGTTCACGAATGCAGCGCAGACTTTTGTCCAGCAGCGGTTCGACGATTCACTCCGCGAGGTCTATTCCTGGCTGCTCGGCGGATTGTCCACCGACGGTTGGTCGGAAGTTCTGGTTGTCCTGCCGTACGTCGCGCTGGCATCTGCCGTCATCCTGGTACACCGACGCGTACTCGACGTGATGGCCGTAGGTGACGTCGAAGCCGCCAGCCTCGGCGTCGACCCGGCCAGATCACGCCTGGTACTGGTGCTCGCCGCAACTCTGGGAACGGCGGCGGTCGTGAGTGCAAGTGGACTCATCGGCTTTGTCGGAATCGTTGTTCCCCATGCGGTTCGACTGGTCGTCGGCCCGTCGCATCGACTGCTTCTCCCCCTGTCACTCATGCTCGGAGCGGCGTTTCTCGTCCTCACCGACGTTGCCGCCCGCACGGTCATGGCACCGGCCGAACTCCCCATCGGGGTTGTAACCGCGATGATCGGCGCTCCGTTCTTCCTTCTGGTTCTGCGCCGCAGCCGGGTCTCGGCATGACCGACAGCGCAGTGCGGTGCCGCGACCTCCGAGTCAACCTCGGCGGCAAAGACGTCGTCGACGGCATCAATCTCGATGTGACACCCGGCGATTGGGTTGCCGTGGTCGGGCCGAACGGCGCCGGCAAGACAACCTTGATGCATGCCCTCGCCGGATTGATTCCGTCTACCGGTGAGCTCTCGGTCGGGGGACTGAGTCCTCGCAATTCCAGCCGCAAGGCGATGTCCGCCGTCGTCGCGTTGATGCCTCAGCGTCCGGTAGTACCCGAGGGCTCAACGGTTAAGGAACTGGTTGCGCTCGGCCGCACTCCCTATCTACGACGCTTCGGAACCGAAACCGCCACTGACCGTTCGGTGATCTCTTCGGTGATCGAGAGGCTCGACCTCACCGAGTTCGCAGATCGACGAGCCACCGAACTTTCCGGTGGCGAACTGCAGCGCGTGGTCCTCGCTCGGGCATTGGCTCAAGAACCTCAGGTACTGCTCCTGGACGAACCCACCAGCGCGCTCGACATCGGTCACCAGCAGCAGGTTCTCGACTTGGTGGAGGAACTGCGTGAGGCCGACAACATCACGGTCATCGCCGCGATGCACGACCTCACTCTCGCGGGTCAGTACGGTCGACGAATCGTGCTGCTGGACAAGGGCAGCGTGGTTGCCGACGGCACTCCCTCATCGGTGCTGGAGGCAGACCTCCTCGGCCGCGTGTACGGCGCTCGGGTCGAAATCCTGGACCGGCCCAGCGGTCCCATAGTTGTTCCGATTCGGCAGGAAGGCACCCGCTGATGGAATTGGTGATGCTCGGCACCGGCGCTGCCGACGGTTGGCCGAACCCGTTCTGTACTTGCCCTTCCTGCCTGGCTGCCCTGTCGAGTGAAACCATTCGCGGGCACACTGCCGCCCTGGTGGACAACAGAATTCTGTTAGACTGTGGACCCGAAGTACCGCGTGCCGCATCGCGATTCGGTCGCACGCTGGCACACGTCGAACACATCCTGCTGACGCATTCTCATCCCGATCACCTCGGCCCGATGGCATTGCTGTTCCGGTCCTGGGCCTCGCGCACCGAACCACTACAGGTTCTCGGACCACCCGACGCGCTCGCTCTCTGCCGAGACTGGGTGGGCCCGGATGACCCGGTGACCTTCACACCGCTCGAGACCGGCCAGTCGATCATGTTGGGCACCTATCGTGTTCGCGCACTCGAAGCCGCGCACGAAGTACCCACCCTTCTCTACGACATCACCGACGCATCCGGAACCCGAATCTTCTGGGCCACCGACACCGGGCCTCTGCCCGAATCCACTGTCGACGCACTTGCCGACGCCCGTTTCGACGCCGTCTTTCTCGAAGAGACCTTCGGCTACAAAACTGACCACGGCACCGGGCACCATGATCTGCCGAATTTCGCGGAGACGGTGTCGCGACTACGCAACTGCGACGCGATCGCCGATCGAACCGATGTGGTCGCCGTACACCTCGGACACCACAACCCAGTCGAAAACGAACTCTCGGAAGCACTTCGCGTGTCCGGGGCGCGAGCGGTTCCGGATGGAGCTGTGCTCGAGATCGGGGTAGGACAGAGCCATCGAACTCTGGTCACCGGTGGCGCCCGCTCGGGCAAGTCCACTTACGCGGAGGGCCTGCTTGCCGGCTACCGGAACGTCACGTACATCGCCACCGGGGATCCGCAGGACGACGATCCCGACTGGATCGAACGAATTGCGTCGCATCGCGCGCGGAGGCCGTCGACGTGGACGACGGTTGAGACCTCCGAAGTGACCGAAATTCTCGCGGCCGCAACAACACCGATCCTGCTCGATTGCCTCGGCACGTGGTTGACCGCACGTCTGGACCGACATCAGGCGTGGGCGACAGAAGATCTCAGCGCCGTCCACGCAGATATCGACCGGTTGGCCGACGCCTGGACCGCCTGTCCGGTTCCGATTGTCGCCGTCACGAACGAAGTGGGAAGCGGCGTCGTCCCGGACACGAAGTCCGGGAGGCTGTTCCGCGATCTACTCGGTCTGGTGAACAGCCGCATTGCCAGTGAATCGGAGTCCGTGGTCCTGATGACCGCCGGGCTCCCACTGAGCCTGCGCGTGTGACGTCAGAGCAATCCGGTGAGCTGACGCGCACAATCGAGTAGGAAACCGACCAACTCTCGATCCTCGTCCGTCACTCGCCCGCTCGCTCCCTGAACACATAACCCGCCCGCCACCTGGTCTGCGTGATCTCGAACCGGTACTGCCACTGCGGATCGACCCAGGCGGCATTCCTGGTTCTCGAATGCAAAACCCTGCAGGCGAACAGACCTCAACTGCTCATACAACGCATCGAAATCACCGAGGGTGAACTCCGTGACCCGGCGAAGTTCCAAACCCGAAAGCAACCGCTCGTCGTGCGCCAACAGAACCTTCCCCAGCGCATTCGCGTGAAGGTTCTTGGCCAGTGCCGCTATTCCGATGATCTCGTGATCCGGATCCTTGTCGACGAACCGCAAGCGCCCACCGGCGAATGACGCGACGTGCAATCCGAACCTCGTGTGTGTCCGCATGTCCTCGACGCGCTCGTGCAGCGTCGGCGCCGGACCACTCGACGACGCCGCATGCGAGAGCTCGGCAGTCCGACGTCCCAACGCGAACCCTGACAGGTCCGGCACCCGCACGAGAAAGCCCTCCGCCACCAGCAGATTCAGCATCCGGTACGCCGTGGCCGATGGAACGCCTGCAAAAGTGGCGATCTCCTTCGCGGTTGTTCCCGGTCCCAGATGAGCCACCGCCTCGAGCATCCCCAGCGCCTTCTGAACCGCACGCGGTTGTTGTCCACTGAAGTGGGTCTCTTCGCCGATCCGTTTGTCTGATCGTGGACCAGCGGTTGCACGGTCCGCGGTCACCGCCCATGCTCCGGCGAGTCGCCCTCGGCGGTCCCACGATCCGGAACGAGTCGCCTTCGCCCGTCACCGTCGATCAGCAGAGTGCCAGCACCGGGCAACAGGTCCGCCGTCTCGACGCTGTCGAAAGCACCGACCATCAGAAGGCTTTCAGGTCTGGCTCTACGGAGCAATGCGCTCCACACTGTCCCCGACACAGCAACAGCAAGAGCAGCGATCGGCAGTGCCCACATCCCGTGAACCGCCCCGTCGAGAACGATGTAGACCAATAGACCGGCACCGGCGACGCTCACGGACACGGTGCATATCCGGGTCAGCGACGTATGTTCCCCGATTCGGCGCAAGAACTTCCACGAAGCAAAGGCCACCAGCGTGTAAGCGCAGACCAACGCGGTCTCCACCACGCCGTCGAAGGATCCCGAATCGTCGCGAACCGTATCCGAATAGATGAATACGCCTGCCGCACTTACCGCGACGAACGCAAGTACCGCAACGTACGGGGTGCGGAACCGTCTGTGCACGCGAGCGAGCGGCGCAGGCAGTACCCGTTCGATCCCCATCGAATACAACAACCGCGAACCCGCCTGCGCACAACCGAGAGTGGATGCGAACCAGGAACACGTCATTCCGATCTTGACTGCCAGAACCACCTCCGCGCTGGCCCCCGATGCCGTTCCCTCGAAGTACGCTCCGACGATCGTCGCGCCGTGGCCGGTCATCGCCGCCCAGGCCGCAAAAACGAAGAGCACCCCGCAGATGATCGGCGAAATGAGAACCGTGCGTGTGACGCTGATGAGTGGTCGCTTCGCTTCCGGGCCGAAGAAGGCCGAACTTTCGAAGCCCGCCATGCTGAGCACCGTCAGCATCGCGAGAAACGGAACTGCACTCAGCGACGGATTCGGCAGGGCAACAGCAGTTGTCGTGTCACTGTGCGTCGCCAGCATGACCACGACGATGAGAATCAACGAGCACGCTTCGACGACCAGGATCGCTCGGGTGGCGAACCGGACGCCGCGCACTGCAATCCACGCGACGGCCAGGGCAATCGCCACCGTCGTGATCACCGTCGCGGCAGTCCCTCGCACGTCGGGGCCGACAATGGCGATGGTATCGAGCAGACTCGGAACTGCCTGTGAGAAAACCGAAACCGAGATACCGAGATACCCGAGTACCAGTGCGGCTCCCGCCGTCAGTGTCGCCCGGATACCGGAGCCTTGGAAGACGAAGCTGTACAACGATCCTGCTGCGGCCAGTCTCCGCGTGAACTGAGTGATGCAGAACGCAACGAGAAACACCGCCGAAGTTGTCGCAGCAATCGCAGCCAACCCGACGTAGCCGGGGCTGTAGGTGATCATCCACAGGGCGATGAACACCATTCCCGTTGCCGGAGCGATCGTGGAAAGTGATTGCCCCAACAGGTCGATCGGGGTCAGACGTCCTCGTCCGAGACCACGGAGCGGGGAGAACACGGGCTCACTGTGTTGATCCGCATTCTGCGCTCGCGTGATCGCCGCACGCAGTGCCGCACTCACGGCCATGTGTCACCGTCCGTCGCGTCCAGGCCCGAACCTACGAGCGAATTGTCAGAATTCGGTCAAGTTAGTCCGCTTATGTTTCCGCGCAGTTTCCACGATGGCGCGCACAGAACTTTCAAGTGAGAATCCGACTCTGTTTCCCACCCAGCGTCATGCCGGATCAAGGGCGGCCGACGGTATCCGGCCCCTCCGGGAGCACCTTGACCTGCGAGTTCTCCGATTCTCACACGACAACTGCTCTCTCAGTTGCACCTCGTCCAGGCGTAGCGCGGTCGACGCGGGTTCGCAGCATCGCCCGTACAGGATGTGTCCCACACACCACCGGCACTACCCGAGAGGAACGGAGGAAGCATGGACTTGGTCAGCGCCACCACTTCGGCGATCATCGGATTTGTTCTCCTGCTCGCCGGCATTCCCAAGCTGAACGACCACGACGGGGTCCTTCGTTCGGTACGCGGATACAAAGTGTTGCCGGTGCGACTCGAAGTACCGATCGCTCGCATCCTTCCCGTCGCGGAAACCGTCGTAGGCATCCTCCTGGTTCTCGGCGTGGCCCATCGCCTCGCCGCCTTGGTTGCTGCCGTCATGTTCGCGTCGTTCTTCACGGGCCTCACGATCAACCTCCTGCGTGGGCGACGCGATCTGGACTGCGGATGTTTTGCATTCGGAGTCGGCGAGATTCCGCGTATCGGATGGTTCCACGCCGTTCGCGCCGGAACACTCGCGGTGATCGCTGTGGCACTGTCGGTCACCGCCGGACAGGCTGAGATCGGCGTCCAGGCCGTGGCGGCGACCTTCGGATTCCTCTTTGTCCTGGCTGGAGTTGCTCTCGCACAGATTCGTTCGGTGGTCCACCTCGGACGACGCCCGGTCGACGACTATCTGTCGAGCGCCTCCATCCGCCTCCGAACCGCCGAAACCGCGTCCCGGTACGGCTCGTGACTCACATCCCCACCACTGAAAACTCGAAGGCAGGACTACCACGATGACCACTTTCCTCCTTGTCGCGACAGTGATCCTGGTGATCGCCGTAGCCGTACTGTTCTTGATGGTTCTTGCTCTGGCTCGTGAAATCGGCCGCGTACAAGTACGTCTCGGACCTCTCGGTGCCCGGATGATGGATACCGGGCCCAAGGTCGAACAGGCCGGCCCGTCGTTTGCCGGTCTCATCGATCAGGAAGGACGGACCGTCGGAGTCGGTGGTCACCGCGACAAGCCGCAACTCCTGCTGTTCACCGCTCCGAGTTGCTCGACGTGCAAGAGCCTTCTTCCCGGCGTAAGGGCAATGGCCCGAGCCGAATCGGATCTCGACGTGATCATCATCTCCGACGGAACACCCGAAGAGCATCGCGAGTTCCTGGCCGGCAGCGGGATCGGTTCCGAGCTCAGTTACATCGACGCTCGAGACGTCGGTATCGCGTACCAGGTGGGCACCACTCCGTACGGTGTGATTCTCGACGAGCACGGCAAGATCCGAGGAAAGGGCCTGTGCAATCACATGGCTCAGGTGGAAAGCCTGCTCAATGCGCTCGAATCCGGCACTCCCTCACTCCAGCACCTTCATGCCCAGGCGAAATCCGGCAGCGCGGCCTGATCTTCCTGCACAGTTCGATCCTCTTCACGAATCAGGAGAAAATCGTTGGACGACAATGAATTCCCGCAGCACAACATGACGGAGAATCGATATCCAGTCGACGAGGCGACAGTTCAGGCCCAGGCCGAATGGATGGCGGGCCAGGGCGGTTCGCTCACCAGTCGAACCGGACGCAAACTCTCCGAACGAGTTTCGCGACGGTCCATGATCAGTCGGATCGGCAAGTGGACCATGGGTGTGTCAGGAGTGGCACTGATCAGCACACTTCCCGTGACACGTAGTGCCTTCGCCCAAGAGCCCGAGGTTCCTGCGCCGGCACCTGGCCCCGAACAACTTGTCCCTGTCTACGACGGTAAAGATCCGGCCGAGTGCGAGTACTGGCGCTGGTGCAACATGGACGGAACGTCCTGTGCCGCATGCAACGGCGGCGGTGTCACCACCTGCGCCCCCGGCAGCAAGCCCGGCGCAGAGTTCTGGGTCGGATGCTGCACCAACCCTGATACCGGCAAGACCTATCTGATCGCCTACTACGACTGCTGCGGTGCACCTTCGTGTTCCAACGCATTCTGCGGCGAACCGGACATGCAGGCCGTGATGTACAACCCGGTCTCCGGAAGCTACGACCAGGAAATCATCTGGTGTGTCTCCGACGAGTCTCAGGCATACACCTGCACGATGGCGCCCATCATCGGTGAGGACTGCCAGACTCGACCGGCCGAGCGCCCCAAGGTCGGTGCCGGATCATGAGCAGTTCGCGAACCCGAAAACTGGCGCGCCCCGCCGTTGCCGTCATCCCACTCACAGTCGTACTCGCGCTGGCCGGTTGCAGTTCGTCCGACAACGACGAACCCTCCAGCGCAGGCGATGTCACCTATCCGACAGTTCCGTTCACTGCTCCGGGCGAGGGGATCTCCCTCGGTCACGACGACCAGGAAATCGGCGATACCATTCCCGAGCCATTGCACGTCGGTTCGATCACCCCGATCGCAGCTGACCGCTTGCTGGGCGTCGAAGGTGGATTCGGCCAGCTCGAGCTGAGCGTCAACGTCATCGATCCGAAAACCGGTGTGGCCGAGAGCCGAATCACCGTCGGCCCGGGTATCTGGGACCCGGTCATTCACGGATTCGTCGGGGATTCCGCCGAAGATCCTGCGGTGCTCGCTGCCGAGGTGTGGCGCCCCCGAGGTTCCCGCGGCGCAGCAGATTTCACGGTCAGCACCTACTCCGGAAACCTGCTGGAACCAGCCGAGGTCATGCTTCCGGACGTCGCACGCGTACATTCCCGTCCCGGCTCGAACGCCGTGACGTCCGACGGCAAGTTCTTCGTCACGTGGGACGACGGTTTGTACGGAATCAGAGTGGTCGACCTCGAGAAGAAGGAAGCGACCGGTGCACTCCAGATAGTCGGCTGCGGTCCGTTCACGTGGATGGTCGATCACGAGCTGTACAGCGTCTGCGAGGACACCCGGGAACTGCTGCACGTCACGATCGGTGACGACGGTGTTCCGAAGGAAACCGCCCGAAGCAAGGTCCTACCCGAGGATTTTGTCTCCACCCGCAAGGTCACGTGGGCATCGGAAGCACAAAAAGCCTTGCTGGTCAGTGAGAACGGCGATGTGTACGTCTTCGACTTCTCCAACGGACTGCCTCAGGAAGGTGTCAAGCCGATCGGAAACGCCGGGCAGGACTCCGGTCGATTCTCGGAGAACGTCATCAACGCCGACGCAACCCGGCTCGCAATCGCGTACACGGACACGGCTATTCATCCGGACTCTGCTCGGGGAGGCTCACTGGTCAAGATCGACTTGTCCGATGCAACGACCTTCGCCCCGGTGAAGAGCTTGACGCTGGCAGACCTCGGCTTGACAGACATCAAGAGCATGACCTTTTCCGTCGACGGCGCCACGTTCTACGTGCTCGGTACCGGACCTGAGGTCGAAGGCTCCGCTCCGCAGAAGATCGTGGGTTACAACGCGAGCACCGGCGAGCAGGTCAGTTCCGTCGATGTCTCGGGCAACGTCGGGGATGTCAGCGGGTTGATCACACCAGAAGTACTCCGATGAGTCGTCCCGGATCCGGTGTGGCGATGGGCCGGCGCCGCTTCCTGAGTTTGGGAGCACTCGGCGCCGGAGCACTCGGGCTCGGCGCGATGGGGACGATTGCCGGATGCAGTTCCACTGCAGCATCTCCGACGCCCACAACCGATCTCGACTACATTCTGCCCACCGACCCCGAAGTTGCCGCCGCAGAATCGGCGCGAGCCTGGAACGGGACCACCGCTGCGTTTGCCCTTGCCGCCGGATTCTCGACGGTAGATCTTGGCGGACGCCTCGTGGACACGTGGACGTACGGAGGCGCTGCGGTGGCTCCGGAACTTCGACTGAAGTCCGGTGACCGGGTGAACGTCAGCGTCCAGAACGGCCTCGATGCCGAAACAACACTGCACTGGCACGGAATTCGAATCCGCAACGACATGGACGGCGCGGCACCCACCACGCAGGCCCCCATCGGCGCCGGTTCGAGTTTCGAGTACAACTTCATCGCACCGGATCCGGGAACGTACTGGTACCACTCGCACAGCGGATTACAAGCCGATCGGGGGCTCTTCGGCGCCATGATCGTCGAGGATCCGAACGACATCACCGGGGCCGACGCCGATGCCGTTCTGGTGCTCGACGACTGGCTCGACGGATTGGGTACCACACCGGATTCCGTCCTGATGGCCCTGAACCCGGCAATTTCGGGCGGGCACGGCGGACACGGCGGTGGGGCAACGACTCCGGCGGAACACTCGGAAGCCGACATGTCCGTCGCGCAACAGTTGGTGAGCGGTGGACACGGTTCTTCCGAACCACTCGGCGGGATGACTCAACACATCGCGTATCCACTGCACTTGATCAACGGGCGGCCACCCAACGATCCTGCTGTCGTCACTGCAGCGCCCGGTTCGACCCTTCGACTGCGAATCATCAACGCAGCGGCCGAAACTCCGTACCGGTTTGCTGTGGCCGGTCACGAGATGACAATCGTCGCTACCGATGGCTACGACGTGGAACCAACTCCCGCCGACACCATCATCGTCGGAATGGCCCAACGCTACGACGTACTGGTGACGGTGAAGTCGGGAACATGGCCGGTGGTGGCGAAGGTCGAGGGCCGAGATGGTTATGCGTCGACCGTCCTACGCAGCACCGACGCGTTGGCGCTGGCGAATCCGGATGTGGGCGGAAACCTCTCGAAACTGGCCGGCCGACTGGTCACCGAAAGCGAACTCCGGCCCACGGAATCCGCACGGCTCGAGACGAAGTCGCCTGATCGCGACTACCACATCGAATTGATCCAGGCCGGCGATCGGTACGTCTGGGGAATGGCGGGAGCCGATGCGGGCAAGCTCGTCATGAAACAGGGCGAACGGGTCCGGATCACGATGAAGAACACGTCCACGATGTGGCACCCCATGCACACCCACGGCCACACGTTTGCGGTACCGGATTACGGCGGACTTCGCCGCGACACCGTCAACGTCCTACCCGGCACCGAGCTTGCCATCGAGTTCGACGCCGACAATCCCGGCGAGTGGATGTTCCACTGCCACAACGCCTACCACTTCGAGGCCGGCATGACGGCAAATCTGCGTTACGTCCGCTGACAAGTCGAAGAATGGAGAGACACCTCATGAAGAAACTCGTTCCCGCTTTCCTAGCCGCGTGCGCTGCCCTGAGCCTCACCGCCTGCAGTAGTGATGCCGGTGCATCGTCGGACGAACCTGCAGTCGTGATCGAGGTGAAGAACATGGCGTACACACCGGCATCGGTCACCATCGAGAAGGGACAGACCGTCGAATGGAAGTTCGACGACAGCGGACTCCCCCACGACGTGGTCGGCAACGGTGATCTCGACGGGAAGCTGAAGAGCGAGTTGCTCACCGAGGGAACCTTCTCGTACACGTTCGACGACGCCGGCACCTTCACCTACCACTGCACGCCCCACCCGATGATGGTGGGCACCGTGATCGTTCAATAGTGAGGAGGTGGATCGCCGGCTTCGGCCTCGCTGTCGCGGCGACGTTTGTCCCAGCTTGCGGCACAGAAGATCCCGTCCCCGACGTGGTGGTCGAGATCAGCAATGTTCAGTTCAGCCCGATGGACGTCACCGTGGAACACGGCGGCACCGTCGAGTGGCGCTTCGACGACGGTGGACTCCTGCATCATGTGGAATCACCCGGCCTGTTCGACAGTGGTATCACCGGAGACGGAACGTTCCGGCACACGTTCGAGAGCGTCGGCGTCTACGAGTATTCGTGCTCCGTCCACCCGTACATGATCGGCGTCATCACAGTGCTGTGAAACCTGGCTCATCACTTTTCGCTGCGACTTCGGCTCAACACTTTTCCTGAACCACAAACACTTCGGAGGATCTGATGACTACTGTTCTCTCACACGGCCCACTGCAGACCGATGTCCCTGACATCCGGCCGACCCTTCAAGGCTCGGTCGGCACCGCGACCCGTGTCAGCCTCGTCGCGGCGGGCGCTGCTGCGGGTGCCGGCCTCGCACTCGTGGCCACGCCATCTGCGACAACAGCTTTGACCACAGCTGTTATCGGCGCCGGACTGGTTACGTCGCTGGCTGCGAACTGGTCGACCTGCGGAATGTCCGTCGCCGGAGTTGTTGCCGCGCCGAAGCAGGTAGATCGGAAGGGATCCTCGACCCCCGTCCGCCGACTCGGCTGGCACGCTCTGGGTTCGGTCACGACGGGAGCCGTCACCGGGGCATTGATCGGCGCTCTCGGTGCGGCGATGTCCGGGTACGTCCCGATCGGCTGGGCGCTGGGCGTCTGGGCCGTCGTCGCGGTTGCGTACGGGCTGCACGAGTTGGGTGCGGTGAGGATGCCGACTCCGATGCGGCGCCAACAGCTTCCGCGCCATCTGCGCCGCACAATGGCGCCCTGGAAGGTCTCGCTGATCTTCGGCGCGATCATCGGTCCGGGATTTCTGATCTTCATCCGCTCGAGTGCGTACTACCTCCTGGCACTCGGCGTCATGGCTTCGGGTTCACCGGCTCTCGGGGCGGCGCTGTTCACGGTCGTATCCCTTGGCCGCTGCATGCCCAGCCTCGCGGCAATCGTGCACACCAAGCGTGGTGGCTCGATGCCGGGATTCCTCTCGATCATGTGCGTCGTGGACCGTCGCGTGCAGAGCGTCACCGGCGCGGCATTGATCGCACTGGGAGCATTCGCCGCCGCAGCACTGATCTGACTGTCGAGCTAGCACCCTTCACCTCGAGTGAACACACGCTCCGACTCTCCGGAGCGTGTGTTCACTCGACAGAAACCGTGCGCACTCACCCCGCGTCAGGGAATCGACAGCGCCACCTGGACCGAGTCCTCCGACGGCGACGTCACCTTTGCGTCCCGACTCCAGAGCATGTCCAGCGCTGCCTTGGGCTTGGCAAGAACCCACTCCCGCGCGGCGTTCTTGATCAGCGTGGGAGTTGCGCACCCGCAATCGCTGTTCACACCGTCTGCGTCGATGCCGACGTCTCGGCACAACGCAACAGCGCGGGGCACGTGATACCCCTGAGTGACGATCAACGCCTTGGTTACCCCATACGTATGTATGGCCCGGAAGCAGGTGTCATAGGTGTCGAGGCCGTACGGATCCCCCACGATGCGACGCTCATCTATTCCCTGCTCCACCAGGTAGTTCGTCATCGCCGCGATCTCGTCACCCGAGCCGCCGTTCGCGTCGCCGGAGACCAGGACCGCTTTAGCCTTTCCCGCTTCCACCAGTTCGACTGCTGCGTCCAGCCGCCCTTTCAGGAAAGCCATCGGCTTACCGTCCTTGATCTGCGCGCCCAGCACGATCACAACCGGAGCGTCGGGAGCATCGGCGGCGTCTGACGTATGTCCGGCCGACGCCACGGAGATCCACACGATCGAGCCCGCGTAGACAACTGCTCCGAGCACCGCAATGCCTGCGACCCAACGAGGCCACCTGCGCTTGCGCGGCGGTTTCACTGGATCTGCAGCAGCTTCGTCCATTCGTCGATCAAACCACACGGTTTGCTCATGGCTCGAGTGCTCGGTCGATCCTCCATCCCTCCGCGCCACTGCGCTCGGCCCACAGATCCGAGTACTTTCCACCTCGCGCGATCAGGTCTTCGTGGGAACCGACCTCCTCCACCCCTCCGGCTTCGAGGTAGACGATGCGATCTGCTCCCTGAATAGTCGACAGGCGATGAGCGATGATCACCACCGTTCGACCACGGGCCAATCGGTGAATTGCCTCGGTGATGGCGACTTCGTTCTCTCCGTCGAGGGCGGAAGTCGCTTCATCGAGAAGAACTATCGGAGTGTCCTTGAGGAATGCCCGCGCAATCGAGACCCGCTGACGTTCACCGCCGGACAGCAGTGATCCGCCTTCACCTACCCTGGTCTCCTCACCGCTCGGCAAACGGTCGATCACTTCGCCTAGCCTGGAATCCACCACTGCTTGACGGACCTCCGACTCGGTGGCATCCGGTCTCGCCAACCGAACGTTCTCCAGGATGGTTCCGTCGAACAGGTAAACCTGCTGTGAGACAGTCGATATCCGAGACATCAATGCTCTCGTTCCGATGTCGCGAACATCGGCTCCCCCGATGGATACCGCACCTTCGTCGACGTCCCAGAATCTGGAGATCAGCCGAACCAGAGTTGTCTTTCCGGAACCGGAAGAACCGACCAGAGCAGTGACCGAGCAGTCCGGGAATTCGAGGCTCACGTTACGAATCACGCGATCCGGGCCGTAGCCGAAGGAAACCGAATCGAACCGAATATCATACGAGGTAGGCTCTTTCGGCACCTCAGGCTCCGCCAGCACCGGTACATCGATCATCTCTCGGACAGATCCGAGCGACACCCGGGCCAGTGAGATACCTTCACCGAATCCTGCGAGCATTTGCATCGGCTCCACGAACCTCACGGCTAACACGAGAACAACGATCACGCTTGCTGTGTCGATGGACCCGGTGGTGACCAGCAGCGCCGCCAGAACCAGGACGGTGAGAAAGGCAACCTGAACGACGATCATGAAGCGCAGCAGATACTTGTCGACCGATCCGATTTCCTGCAGGTGTGCGTCCCGGTTGGACACAAGAGCTTCGTCCAACCGAGTCCAGCCTTCGCCACTCTTACCGGCCGAACGTAGAACTTGCTGCGCCTGTGCATATTCGACGACGCGCGATGCCAACTCGGATTCGCTCTTGCCGATCGCCTCGTATTCGGGAACAACCGCCCGTTGCACGTTGCGGTAAGCCCGAATCCCCAGTGGAACGAAGACGACCATCGCGAGAGACAGTCGCCAGTCCACAAACAAGACAGCGATCGCCACTGTCGCTGGAGTCACCGTGACGGTGACGAGTTGCGCGATGATCATTCCCGGGATGCTCATCAAGATAGCCGTGCCCTCGGTGACCAGGCGAGTGAACGCTCCACGGTTTGCCTTGCTGAACCACCCGAGCGGAACCTGCACCAAGTGCTCACCGAGGCGATGCATGATTCCACCGGCAAAACCCTCGATTCCGATGCGGTACGCCCGATTCTCGGCGATCCACCGTACGGCGCCACAGGCCACCGCCACGAGAGCAGCCGTGACAACCCACGGCACTGCGGCGTCGTAATCGCCGCGAACCACCGCTTTCAGGATCGGAATCATCAGTGCAAAGACGACACCCTCGAGTATCCCGGCGAGCGTGAAACCTGCTATCTGACCTCGCATCCCATTGTCGCGCCCGAGGATTTCGTCCAGGTCTCGAATCATTGCGGCGCCTTTCGCGGAGAGATGTCTTCGACGAGGGGGTTCTGGAGCGCCCACATCCGCGCGTAGGTTCCGCCGAGCGCCGACAACTGTTCGTGCGTACCTTTTTCCACGATCCGTCCGGCGTCGAGAACGAGTATCTGATCGGCGTATCGGACGGTGTGCAGTCGATGAGCGATCACCATCAGGGTGCCGCCGTCTGCACTGATCTCGCCCAGTGCGCGTTGAACGGCCGATTCACTGTGGGGATCGGCCTGCGAAGTCGCCTCGTCCAGGATGACGATCGGCGGGTTCTGAAGGATGGCGCGGGCGATCGTCAGGCGTTGCTTCTCCCCACCCGACAGCTCACCGCCCGAACCACCACCGATCTCGGTGTCATACCCGTCCGGCAGTCGCATGATCACGTCGTGAATCTGCGCCCGCCTCGCCGCTGTCTCCACTTCCAGATCCGTTGCATCCGGTCGACCGAGCCGAATATTCTCGCGCACGCTGTCCCGCAGGAGCACAACATCTTGGAAGACGATGGCCATCGATCTCAAGACTTCACGACTGGACTGATCTCGTAAATCGCTTCCGCCCAGTCGAATAGACCCGTCCGTCACGTCCCAGAACCGCGGAAGTAGACGCGCCAAAGTGGTCTTGCCGGAGCCGGAGGGGCCAACGATCGCGGTCACGGTGCCCGGTTGCATCTCGAAGGAGATGTTCTCGAGGACGCGCTGCCCAGTGGTGTATTCGAAGCCGACGCTGTCGAATTCGACCAAAGTGCTGCGAGCAGGCACTGCATCCTGAGGTTCGGCCAGCTCTGGTTCGCCGAGGATGCTCTCGACGTGAGTCGCTCCCAGTTGGCCTTCGCGGTAGAGGTTGGCCATCGTTCCCATGTGCAGAACCGACGACGGAACACCGATTCCGACGACCAGAAAGGCAACAAGAGCTACCGGGGTAATCCAACCCCCGGACAACATTGCAGTTCCCGTCGCCGTGATGACCACGATGAGTACCGCCGGTGAGAGGAGGATCGACATCGCGACCACCGGCCTTCCCATCCCCGACATCCAGCGCACGCACACCGCAACCATCGAATCGACAGCGCTCGAGTAGCGCGCGAATGCGCGACTCCCACTCCCGTACGTCTTGACAACCTCGATACCGTCGCCCAGTTCTACTGTCGCAGAGGTCAATGTCGACATCGCAAGATTCCACGAGTCGACGTTCGTTCGATAGGCTCTGCGCATCGACGGCGCGGCAAGAGCTAGACACACTCCGATGTAGCCGACCAAGATCAGGCTGAACTTCCAGTCCATCGCCACCAGATAGATCAGGGCCACTATCGGCGACAGGATCGCGGGTACCACGTCGGCGGGAAGGTGAGCGACGAGAAGATGCATCCGCTTCACGTCGTCGGTCATCGCCTGCTTCACTTCACCGGTGCCACCATTTGCAAACCACCCCAGAGGAACTCGGGACAGATGCCGAGCGATACGCGAGCGGATCGAGTATTTGAAATGCGCGTCGGCGGTGTGGCACACGGTCAGCGCTGCGTTGTAGACGACAAAACCGAGAATTGTGCCCGCTGCACCGATTGCGGCCCACAGCCAGACCAGGTTCAACGACGAGTCGGTCAGGAGCACCCGCGCGATCTCGACCACCGAAACGTAGGGCAGGAATCGTAGCGGCACCGACAGCGCCGACAAACCCGCACCCAGGAGCAGGCGATTTCTCACGGGAGCGATCATGCGACCCAAAGCGTCTCGGTCGACCAGACCAGGCGAGTCTTCGAAGGCCACAGTCTCCTTCACTGTCATCGAGTTCACTGTCATCGAGTTACTCACTCTTCGACGATGATCGTGCCGGTCATGTTCGGATGTGGTGTGCACGTGTAGGTGAACGTTCCGGCTTTGTCGAAGGTCTGACTGTAGGTTCCGCTTCCTTGGAGATCGCTCTTGATCCCCAGCTCGGCGAACACGACATCGTGCGGCATTCCCTGGTCCTCGAAAATCCACGTGACCGTCTGTCCTGTGTGCACAGTGACGGAGTTCGGTGAGTACGCAAGGTTCTTCACCGAGATCTCGACCGGCGCTTGCTCGGTGGAACCCTGTGATTCACCTCCGCACGACGTCAGCGTGAACACCGCTGCAACAGCGATCAATGTGGTCAACCCGGTGCGAACTGACATTCTGCTCTCCTCATCGAACGTAGTGGAGGTCGGCAGTCATCCCGGCCTCGAAGTGGTACGCGTTGTGACAGTGGAACATCCACCGTCCTGGATTGTCGGCGTCGAAGTCGATCGCCAATTGTGCACGCGGAAGTACGATCACGGTGTCTCGGCGAAGCCCGCCGTACGAGGGAACCGAGAAGGTGTGCCCGTGGGTGTGCATCGGATGCCACATATCGGTGTTGTTGTTCATGACGATTCGTATTCGCTCGCCCTGCTTCATGATCAACCGACCCGCATCGGCGCCCGCCATTCCCCAGACGTATCGATCCCCGGCCTGGATGAGATCGACCGAATACTCACGATCCGGCACCCTCTGTTCCCACGCGCCCGACGGTCGAAGCGTCGGTTCCAGAACGAGTCGACCGCCGGACCCTGACAGCACTGCAGGAGAAGTCAGGTCGACGCTCGCTACCGAATCCGGTGTCCGAAGCAGGCACGCGGCGCCACCTGGCTTCCCTTCCACCTTCGCGGCGATAGGCCACGAACCGGACTGCACCGTCACCAATACGTCGTATCGCTGCGCGGGTGCGATCAGAATCTCGTCTCCGGCTGTGTAGGCGATGTCCTGCCCGTCAGCACTGACAACGGTCAACTCGTGCCCGGCGACCGAGAAACGGTACGGAGTCTCCGCCCCGGCATTGATCACCCGCAATCGAAGCCGTGTTCCGGCCGCTGCACTGACGACGAAGGGATCTTCCACAGGCCGTCCGTTGATCAGGTGCAGTGGATACGTGATGTGCGTTGCCATTCCACCGAGCGCCTCGGAATTACCGTGACCGCTGGCGAGAAGTTCTGCGGCAGAATCAATCTCTGCATCATCGACTTCCGGTGGAGCTCCGCCGTGCCCGTGGTGTCCTCCCTGCACGTCCGGTGACAATGCGCGAAGCACTGCATCCGGGGTTGTTCCCAGCCCGTCGAGCCAGTCGTCGATCACGATGACGACGTCCTCGTCGGCTCCGGTCCGGTCGTTCGGGTCCTCGACCACGAGTGCACCGAATAGCCCTCGATCGGCCTGCAATCCTGAATGGGAGTGGTACCAATATGTTCCGTGATCCGGGGCCACGAAGTCGTAGGTGAACTCGGTACCTGGTCGGATTCGTTCCTGGGTGACCGGTGGGACACCGTCCATGTCGTTGCGGATCGCAATGCCGTGCCAGTGCACCGAGGTCTCCGCCGGAAGGTCGTTCTGCAACCGAAGGTTGAGCCGGTCTCCCTTGGAGATTCGAATCTCCGGCCCCACCGCTTCTGCACCGTACGACCATGTGTCCACCCCTCTGGCGCCCAGACTCACCCGAGCGGGTGCAGCTGTCAGATTCCGTTGGACTGTGTGCCCGCTACGAAATCTGGCCTGTTCGGCAGCACGTACTTCGTCGTCGAACGGTGAAATCTCAGAACTGGTTTCGTTCGCCGAGCCACGGCTGCACGCACTCAATGCCACAGAACCCAAAGCCGCAGAACCCACAGCCGCAGAGCCGAGAGTCACCGCTCCCCATCGCAGAGCCAGGCGCCGACTCAACGCACTCGAACTCATGCCGTCAGCGCCGTGAATTCCTGATAGCGCGTCGCGGCAACAGCTTCGGTTCCGGTGCCGGTCAGATTGCCGGCAGCCATGGCATCCATGTCCTCGATCATCCAGAAAGTGGCGAAGGGATGAGTGGCGAGCCACATGTCTCCGTTGATCTTGGCCACTCGGTTCTCCTGCACCGCTGAAAGACTCGAGAACCCGGGAACACCGGCAACCTTGCCGAACTCGTACACGCCCTCGTCGAACACGGCTACGATCCGAGCATCCTGCGCCGGGATCGCCTCGTCGGACAGGGGCGCATACGGCAGTCCTCCAGCGGCATTCGCTCGCTGGGATTCCGGACGCCCGAAGCCGCTCTCCGCCAACAGCAACGACGGCGGCGCCTGCTCGGTGGTGGTGGCAAGGATTCCAGAACTGCTCATCAACACCGACACGGTGTTCGCTTCACCACCGGACCGAGCAGAGACGTCAGCGATCTTGCTCTCCAAAGCGACAGTCAACTTGTCGGCAACCGACTGACGATCAAAAGCGCGTCCGAAGAAGGCAAGATTCTCACGCCACGGAGTTGTGACGGCCGGGACCGGCACTGTGGGGACGGTCGACGCGAGGGAGTCGTAGTAGCTCCGATCGCCCATCGACGTGAAGATGACCAGTCCAGGATCCTGGGCGAGGACCTGCTCGATCGGGGGTGCACCGAGCGGCGGCACCGTGACCACCTCGGTACCCGCTGACGCCAAGATGTCCTGGCCGATCTCCGATCCCCACGACGTGAAGACCACGTCAGGGGTGATGCCGACGGCAAGGAGACCGAGTGCGGCGTATTCGTCGAGGGAAACAATTCGCCCGAGGTCGCCCGGAACCGACGTCTCACCGAATTCGTGGGACACAACACGCGTTCCCTCGGCAGGTTCCGTCGTCGGTCCCGCCTCACTCGAGCTACAGGCGGCCGCAGTCAGGGCAACGACACTGACCAGCAGCGAAGCACCCAGCCTCGATAGGTAACCGGGTCGCGTTTTCAACTTCATGGTGTCCTTCAGCTTCGAATAATCGGGGGTTCGCTACAAATCGGAGCACTGCTCGGATTTGGCAAGTAAACCTCACCTAAGTTCATCCGTCAATCGGTTGCGTCGACTACGCGACCCGATCCGACGCCGCTAAGCTCGGTCGGACCATGACTGCGCCATCACCTGACAAGAAGTCCGCCGCGAAATCACAGCGCCGCCGGAGTTACAACACCGGGATAACTGCGGACGCCGTGCTGACCGTGGCGCTCGGGCTCAGTCGCGAGCACGGAGTCGAGGGCTGGTCGCTGCGGCAGCTGCTCAGCGAACTCGATACGTCGTTCTCCGTCGTCTATCGACTCGTCGGAGATCGGGACGCACTCTCGGCTGCGGTGGTCGACAGTGCGGTGTCGGCCGTGAACGTGCCATCCGCACAAGAAGATTGGCGTCAATGGCTGACGCATCTGCTCTTGCAGATGCGAGAGGCCTTGATCGAGTGTCCAGGCGCGGCACAGTGGCTGCTGATGAACGGAGTTGCCACCCAGCGCAGCCGGGAACTCATGGAGGCCGGATTGGCTTCACTGACCGCCGCCGGGTTCGGGGAAGAAGCCGCTCAGGCTTACACCGTCGCCTTCACTTCGACAACCACACTGATTGCCATGAACGACGCCAGGCGCATTCCCAGCGGACAGCGTTCACCCGATCACAGCGCGATGCTGGAACGCCTGAGCAACGACGGACCCTCAGATCCCCGTTCATCGATGGAGACACTGATCGGGAAATTTGCCGGTCCACCGGATGCTGCGGAAGCAACACGGGCAGAACACTATCGCTACACACTCGACCGTGTCCTCGACGGTCTAGAGGCGCGACTGGACGCAATCAAAGAGTCACAGAAATGACCGCGGGGGGGGGGGGGGGGGGGGGGGGGGGGGGGGGCGGGGCCCCCGCGGCGGGGGGGGGGGGGGGGTGTGGGCGGGCGGGTTGGGGGCGGGGGCCCCACCCGAGCCGCGCGTTCGCGGCAGCACCCCC